>DATLRX010000020.1:0-31088 GCA_035534435.1 Candidatus Acidiferrales bacterium | reverse complement strand
CCGCGCAACCGTTCATCGAGGGCGGCCGCGTCCGTCGTCTCGCCCTTTGCTGCCCGGAACAACCCCACAACAAGATGATCACGTGCGCGGGTCAGAGCGACGTAGAGCATGCGCACACGCTCCGCCTCCTGCATTGTCTTCTCGTGGTCGTTAAGCGCCTTCCAGTCGGCGGTCTCGAAGTTGCTGCTCAGGCGCAGCTCGACCGCGCCGGTGGCTCGGTCCGAGACGATCAGCTGCGCTCGATCCCTGGGTTTGCGGCCCAGGCCCGTCACCACCACGATGGGGAATTCCAAGCCCTTCGCCGCGTGAATGGTCATGACGCGCACGCACGATTCGTCGCCGGCACCGTCCCTGGCGACGGCGTCATAAACAGGGTCACTCGCGATGCGCTCGAGGTACTCAACTGCATCGTGGAGCGTCGGCCTGCCGCTTCGCGCCAATTCACGTGCCTGATCAGCGACGAACCGGTAGCGCCGCCTCGTCTCGCGAGGACGCCAGTCGTCGAAGGCAGCGGCGCGGAGCAGGCGGCTCGCCAGGATCTCCTCAATCAGGTGCGGTACGGAGAACTCTTGGCGACGCTGGTGGAGATCGAGCAATGCCGCGAGGGCCGCGACCACACGAGGTACTTCAGCTCTCCCGGGCCGCTCATATGACCAGCGGCCGCCGCCCGCTTTCCAGTGCACCAGTTCGACGTCGCTGCAGCCGAAGGCGGGGGTGCGCAGTGCGGCCACGAGGGCGACCTGGTCGGTCGGATCGTCGATCGAGCGCAGGATGTTGAGCAGGTCACGCACCTCCTGGGTCGCGACGATCAGCGACCCGCTCTCCAGCTGATAGCGGATGCGCGACCCCTCCAGAGCGCGCTCCATGTTGCGCAGGTTGGTGCGGCTCGGCATCAGGATGCAGATGTCGTCGGGCTGGCACGGTCGCGCGCCGGCAGGAGTTCCCTCGCCGACGACCCACCGCTCCTCGAGCATCCGCTGGATGACGGTGGTGATAGCCGCCGCCTCCTGGCGCCACATCTCCGCGGCGGTGTCCTCCACAACACCACCGAAGATGTGCACGCCACCGTCGACGTCGGGCGCGTGCGCCACCAGGTCAACGTAGGGTGCCTGCACGCCGTGCTGCTCGGGCCTCGCCATGAGGCCGTCGGCGCTACCGAACACCGCATTGACGGCGTCGATGATGCGCCACCCCGAGCGGAAGTTCACCGACAGTCGCACCCGTGCTTGCGGGTCGGCACCCACCAGCGCGTCCTCCACGGCGGTGTACAGGGCGATGTCGGCGCGACGGAAGCGGTAGATCGACTGCTTAGGGTCGCCGACGACGCAGAGCCGGCCGGGCGTGATCGGCAACGACGTCCAGGGCACGTTTTCGTCGTCGACCGCTGCACCGAGCCGAAAGGCGAGCTCCGCCTGGAGCGGGTCGGTGTCCTGGAACTCATCGACGGCGATGAAGTCCCACTGCGCGTGGAGCAGGGTGCGCACGTCGGGGTGATCTCGAATCAGATCCCGAGCGCGCACCAACAGGTCCTGATAGGTGACCACACCCCGGACGCGGCGCTCATCCGCGTAGTACCGGACGACGGTCCGCAGCTCCCTCGCGATTGCCGCCAGCACCTGGGAGCGCAGGTCCTGCAGCGCGCTCGACGTTCGCTCGCGCACGTCGACCATCGTGTCCTTGATGGTTTTGCAGGCGTTGACGCCATCATTGGGACTCCAGTTGCCCTGTTTCCCGCCGTGTGTCGATGGAGCGCAGGCGAGGCTGACCAGCGCCACCGTCGCCTCGTCCTCGGTACGCGCGCTTCTGAGGCGGTCGGCGATGAGGCGCATTCCGTCGATGCGGCGGTAGAGCTCGTCGTGGGTGTGACAGCAGGGGAGCAGCGCGATGCAGGCATCGAGGTCTTCGCCCAGCCCGCGCGCAGTTGCGGTCACGGCCACCGCGTGGGTGGGCCATGTCGCGTCGGGGAGCAGATCCCAGTTGTCGTTGAGCGCGATGAACAGCTCGCGCAGCTTGTCCGGACGTGCGCCCAGCAGCAAGCCGCGGCGCACCGCGTCGCCACCCGGGGAGGAGGCCTCAAGGGTGTCGAACCATCGCCGGAAGCGCTCCCGGACGTCGATCTCCGCGGCCAGATCAGCGAGGGTCTCGATGTGCGGGGGCAGTCCCGCCTCGAACGGGTGCATCCGCAGCAGGGCCGAGCAGAACGCGTGGATCGTCTCGATCCGAGCACGGTCAACCTCGCCGGCAGCGCCGATCAGACGACCCCGTTCATCGGGATCATCCGCGGCGCGCGCCGCCTCCTCCAGGCCTTCGCGGACTCGGACGCGGAGCTCTCCAGCGGCGGCCATGGTGAAGGTGATCGCCACCAATCGCTCCATGCGCAGGCGGCCCACCGCGACCATGGCCACGATGCGGGCGACAACCGCCGTGGTCTTGCCGGTCCCGGCTCCGGCCTCCACGAAGAGCGTGCGATCGAGATCCCGGCGGAGCCGGTCGCGTTCTCCCTGATCAGCGACCAGCGGCGGCGTCATTCGTTTGCTTCCTCAGACACCGGACGCAGTGCGATATACCGCGCCAGTCCCGGACTTCCCGCCTTCGACGCGGCGACCACGTCGCGGCTCGAGGGGCAGAGGGAGTTGTACGCGCAGTAACCGCAGTTGTCGTAGTCGCCGAAGAAGTTGAGCTCTCCCGGCACCTGGGGGAAGCACCCGGCGCGAACGCCCTCGTCGATGCGCATCACTACCTCGACCAACGCGTCCTGCGCGTGGTCGTCGACGGTGAGCTGCACACGCTCGAACCCGCCCTTCACGCTGATGTACCAGTAGAGCGCGATGTCATCGGTCGGCACCTTCCCGGTGGCGAGCGCATGCTCACGGACTGCACGTCCGTAGACGGCGAGCTGAAGCCGGCGCCCTGCGTCGAAGAGGTCGTCGACCGTGATGGTCTTGTCTAGGCACCTGCCCGTCTTGTAGTCAAGGACACGCGAGCGTCCGCTCGCGTCGACATCGACTCGGTCGATGTACCCCCGCAGCTGCACCCTGCGGTCGTCGCCCACGGTGATGGTCACGGCGGGCCACGACGCCGGGTCACGATCCATGCCGAAGGCTTGCTCGAGGTGTGCGGGTCGCCATCCTCCTTCCGAGCGGAGCTCGGCATCCTGTTCGAGGAGCGTGCGCAGGTCGGCGAGAATGGCGGTGCGCTCGTTGGCCCAGACTAGCGGGTGTCCGACGGCACCGCGCACCTCCCACTCGCGGAAGGTCTCCGCGGCGATTCGCCCCATGCGCAGAAGGTCGGCCGATGAGTAGTCGTCCCCGGGCGCAGGCTTGCCGCTGGTCACGACTTCGCCAAAGAAGCGCTCGAGAATGCGATGGACCATGGAGCCACGCTCAAGGGCGCTGATCTGCCACCACTTGTCCTCGTCGAGGTCAGCCGTCGCCGGAATTTGGAACAAGCGGCCGAGGAGAAAGCTAAACGGGCAGGTGGCCCAGGTCTGGATGCCGGTGGCCGAATGCGGCGTGCGCGTGAGCCCGGCAGAGATGAGCGCGACCTCGGCCGCGTCGGCGACGATGCCGTCGAACTCGGTCAGCGACGACGAGTGACGTGCTCGGGTTACCTCCAGCACGCGGCCGAGGGGCAGATCGTCGCGCAGCGCCAGCGCGGTGCGGGCGAGGTTGCCACCCGCGTCGTAGGAGCGCATCGCCTCCGCCTCGCGGCGCTCCGCGATGGACAGTGGAGTGCCCTCGGCCACCGCGCGTTCCGCGCTGCGGATGCGGCGTAGCAGCTCATGATCGACGGCACCCGCGCGGACATCGGAGGCGCGGGGTTGCGAACCGTTGACACCCAGGAGCTCGAGAAGCCAGGGCGAGGGATAGACAGAACGGCCGTCGACATCGACGGATGGCGCGCTCACCATCAGCTCGCCGCTGTCGGCGGTCGCGAGCGCGATGCGCCAGTCGCGACGCTCGGTGGCCTCGTGCGTGGCGCGCCGGCCGAGCAGGTCCGCGCCCAGCAAAGGATCGACGGGCATCGCGGCCGGGAAGCTCGACTCGAGCACGCCGAGGACATGGACTCGGCGCATGTCCATGCCGGCGAGCAGACGATGCGGCCCGATCAGGACCCCGTGGCCGAGACGTCCCTCGGGGCGGAAACGCCGCCGCAGCGCATCCTCGAGCGTGCGCACGAAGAGGCTGATCGACGCCGCAGGCTCGAACCGCTGGGCGGCGCCCAGACTGCGAATAGCTTCCTCGACCGACTGAGACGCCTCTAATTCCTCGGGGGACCATGCCGAATCGGGGGCAACGAACTCGTCGCGCAGGCGCAGCGTCCAGAAGATGAGTGCGTCCCACGTCGCCACCTCCGGCGGTTGCGTTGTTTCGTCGATGGCCTGGATCTGCTCGACAATGCGCCGAGCGTCCTCAATGTCGCGGGCGATCGCGGCGCGTCGCGCCTCGACGGCGACGTCCTCGGGCTCGGTGTTCTTGAGCAGTTCCAGCGTGCGCGCCTTGGCGTCCGCGAATGCGGTGAGCAGACCGCCCCATTGGCTTGCGCCCTTGACGACGCCGGCGTCCCGTGACAGCTGGTCCCAGCGTGATTGGCTGCGCAACACGCCCTTGCGGTCGGGGAGCGCGGACAGCCAGCTGAGCACCGATGAACGCGAGAATTCCTGCTCGCGCAGTCGCATGACGCCGAGCAGCCCGCGAGCCGCAACCGAATCAAGCAAAGGCCGCCCGCCGAGTGCCGAATAGGGAACATCGGACTCGCGCAGGGTGTCGCGGAGCAGCTGGCCATAGGCTTCCTCGTCCCGGTAAACGATCGCCTGCTGGTAGAGGGGGATCGGGTCCGGCTGCTCAAGCGCGGCGAGCACGGCGCGAACCGCGAAGCGCACCTCCTCCACCGCGTCGGGGGCAATGACGACCGAGGCGGATGCGGGAGCCGACGCGGCTGGGATGGCCGTGATCGCGACCTCGCCGAGCAGTTTGATCGCGCTCGTCGCCGGGTCGACGTCATCCCCGAGGTCGGCGAGCGCAACGACCACCGGAATCCTGGTGGCGAGCGCGCGCACCAGGGACGCGTCGGGCGGGTCGAGCCCGGCAGGGAGATGCACGATCACCGCGCCCAGCTCACGCCAGGCGGCGTCACCGGCAGCGGCCTCAAGGGCGCGGGTGGCGGCGCCGAGGAGGTCGATCTCGTCGTACAGCTTGGCTGCGCCGCGGAGCTCTTCGTAATCGCCGGCCGCATCGAGCGCCGCCTTGGCGGTGGTGGTGGCTCCGCGGCGAAGACGCTCCGTCTCCGCGCTCACGTCGGGCCGGCGCCGCAGCTCGGTGGCGAGTGCGGCGACGAGGTCGACGAGCCCACCCTGCTCGGCGATCGCGGCGAACGGACCCGGTCTGGCGACAAGCGCAGATCGGATGAGGGCCGCACGGCTGACCGTCGCGAGCGGTTCCCATCCGCTGGCGGCCAGCCGGCTCATGCCGATGGATTCGGCCAGCCGGGAGAGCACGCTGAAGCGGACATTGGCGTAGGTCTCCCGGGCGAGCCGTCGGCGCAGGTAAAGGCCCGCGTGGTGCGTCGGCGTGGCGACCGTGAGGGGCGCGAGTGGGTGACCCGCCTGGAAGTCGCGAATGCGGCTGAACAGCCAGGCGGTTGATGACGGACCGGGACGGACGCGAACGACCTCGAGCGACATGCCGTTATCCCTGCTTGATCGCGACGCCCCTACGACAGCTCGTTGACGAGCCGCGCGTAGTCCTGCGGCGTGCTGGCGTAGAGCGCGATCTCGAAGTCGAGCGGCGGCTCGTACGCAGCCAGGAACGCCTGCTCGAAGAGGATGGCAAGGTCACGCGAGACGTACGGGAGGTGCTGGCGCCACGCGTTGAGATGGGGTGCGGCCGGTGCAAAGCCGAGCGTGCGCAGCTTCGCGATGGCTTCGTCGGGCAGCGGCTGGTTACCGCAGTGCGGGCAATCCCACTCGCGACAGCCGACCTGGAGGCCCAGTTCGTGACCGGGCTCGCGGTCGATGATCTCGTACTCGCAGGGATGGCCCTGCACCTCGATGACGAGGAACGCCCGCGCGGGCGCGTTGAGCATGACCTTCGCCGCCGCGTGGAGGAACCACAAGCGGGCCTCAGGATTCATGCGCGGGGCGCGCGGAGGGGCGCTCAGCAGCTCCTGCTGGGTGAACGAGAACGGAGCCACCGCGTACCACGTGCCGTGGGTCTCGCAGCGCACGTTGACGAGGTCCCCGACACGCAATCCGACGCTTGCCGGAGCACCGCACTCGGGGCACGTCCATGGGGCTACCGAGCCCGGTGCGTAGGTGTGCTCGCCGGTGGGTCGGGGTTCCCACGAGGTCAACCATCCCTGGTGTGCGTCACGGTCCACGAGCGAAGGATGGCAGAGGCCGACGACAGTTGTCTGTCGCCTGCAGGATGCTACGCGACGGCCACTGGCGTGCCGGGATCGAGCGTTGCCAGGCGGCCCAACGCCGGCGACCCCTCCGACCGCACCAAATGGGCGAACGACTCGGCGAGCTCCTCGCTCAGCCGGCCCGGAAGCCGTCGGCGAAAGACGTCGACGAGACTTCCGTAGTAGCGGAGTTGATCCTCCATGGGCGTTGAACGAGCCCAGACCTCTGGCCCGCGCGCTCTGCGGTCGGCGAGCATGGCGTGGAGGTTGTGGACCTTATCGGCCAGCACGACGAGCAGCGCATCCGGGTGGGCGTTGTGCTCCAGGTGCCACAGGTACCTGCGTGGTGCGAGCTTTCCGGAGCGTCGAACCGCATACGGCACTGATGCAGCAATGTATTCGGGCTAGCGGCCTGACTCATCGCTCAAGGATCACGCACGTGTCACGCCACGCTTCGCCATGGCACACTTGCACCGGCGCGATCGACAGACAACTGAGTTGAGGAGATGAGTTCATGGCCGAGCCGCACCCCTCCAAACCCTCACCGCGTCAGCGGCTGTTCACCGTCGGTTACGAAGGACGACCGGTAACCGAGTTGGTGATGCTTCTTCGAACGCACGGTGTGCAAACCTTGGTGGATGTGCGGCTCAATGCGGTGAGTCGCCGACGCGGATACTCGAAGAACGCGTTGATCACCGTATTGCAGGAGGCGGGGATCGAGTACATTCATGAGCGTGAGCTCGGGAATCCGGTTGATAACAGAGCCGCCTATAGGAATGGCTCACGTCAAGCGCATGAGCGTTACAGGAGCCGGGTGAGGAAGCACGGGCAGGGCGCAATTGACCGCGTAACGGAACGAGCGAAGGCGAGTCGCGTCGCGCTCCTGTGCTTCGAAAGAGAAGCAGACCGATGTCACCGGACGGCGGTGGCGGCCGCAACCGGCCTTCGAGCGGTTGCCCTATAGCGGCGGGTAATACACGCCGAGAACACTGAAGACCTGCGGTCGCTTGGCCTGGTTGCCAACGTAGAAGGCGAGGGCCCGTTGTGGACCGCACAGCTCATCGAGAAACCGGTGCCGGAGCGCTGTAGTGGCGTCTTCGTCGCTGCGCATCTGTAGGCGCCGCTGGAGGGCTATGAACTCCCAGTCAATGACGCCTTGGCGATGTCCTTCGCAGCCTGAATCGGCGCAGCGCCAACGGTAGAACCCCTTGAACCTCGGCGCCTCGAGCGCAGTACGATCCTCCCCGCCAAAGAGTTCAAGTTGACTGACGTATGCATCGATCTTACGCTGCTCTTCCGGAGACCAACCGGGATGCGGCTCGATGTCGAATGCAACGACCTCGGTTACTCTGACCAAGCCAAGTGAGCGTGCTCGCGGGTTGGCGGCCGCAGCTTCGTTCAGTCGGCACATCGAGTCCTCGACATATGGATCGATCCAGGGCCGCCTTGGCTTCCAGGGCCTCAGGAATCGCTCAACACGCAGGGTGTCCATACGTGGCCGCCAACTCTCGGCCCGTGTATCTCTTGTCGCCGGCACCGCGTCGACCGTTATGACGTCGTACTTCTTGAACCTGAGTTCTTGTTCGAGATATCTGAAGTTGATCGGGTAGAGCCGAATCCAACCCGGTCGCTCGATATCCTCGGACACACCAGCGACGCAGACGGTCTCTCCATACTGCGAGGATGGGTTAGGAGCGGCTTTGACCGTTACGAGCACGTGAAGCGTCCGCGTGGCGTGCGGCGGACGGTCAGGGACTTGCGCAAGCCGTGGTTCGAATAGGTCGCCGTACCTTTGGGCTGACCTGCGCGGGTTGCTACGCATCGTCCTTTGCTCGGGGTTCGGCTCTCGTGACCTCCCGGAAGCCCTCAGCGGAGGAACAGTGCCTGATGAGCAAGTCCACGAAGGCAGGCGTGTAGGTGTAATCGCCGTGGGCCAGGTCGAAGACACAGTACTTCTCCATCGTCGCGGCCGGCTCGGCGGCGCTCGAGGGTGGACGTACTTTGAAGTGTTGACAGGCTCTCGGAAAGTGCAACGAGTGTCCGAAGTGAAAAGGTATCGCCGCCTGAACGGCCTTGCTCGCAGCCTTCGGCTTGAGGTTGCCGAGGTTACTAACCTCCCGATGCTTTTCGCGGATGATTACCCGACCTGTTCTTGCTAGTTGTTCGTACGCCGCTCGCTCAGCCGGAGCAAGCTGGTCCTCGCGCACGAACGTCACGGCCAGATCGGCGAGGTCCTTCGGCGCTCGCTTATGAACGATATCGATGCGTAGTTCGAACCGGTGATCGGAAGCAACCTCGTCTGGCACGTCCGCTCGTGCTTGCACGAAGAAGTCGCGTAAGGGATCCTCAACCGATTGCTGAATGCGTGCCAGGCTGGCCATGCCTTCTCGCGAAAAAAGGTTCAGAGCAAGGGGAAGGTGGACGTCATGGGCGATGGTCATGCCGGCCCCAAAGCAGTTTGTCAACTCTTCATCGAAGTTGATTACGAGCGCTAGGAAGAAGCCCATGCCCAGGACTTCGACTCCGGTGCTACCTCGGTGCTCGACCTTGTTGCGCAGTTGGATCGTCAGCTCCAGATTGCGGCGGACAGGGTCGTCGGCATCCGGCCACCGCCGCACGACAGAGGTTAGGAGATCCCAGGCCTTGGGCTCGCCATCAACCCGTATGTAGCGGTTGTGGGCGTCGCGATAGTGGAAGTTGATCCCAGCTTGCAAGAATTCTGCTTGTAGCAGGCACATCCAGGCGATGTGCATGTGGACGAGGAAGTTCTCGACGCGGCGAGTCGTCCGCGGGCGGTTGTACAACTCGATTGCTGTGAGCGCCTCGAGGCGAGCTGCCTCGAGAAGTGCCGACCAACGCCGCCGCCGAGACATTTCACTAGGACAATACTGTCGTGCTGCCACGAAAAGGGGGCTGAGACACTGTCAGCCTTTTCAAGGAGGGGAGCGGTGATGGGAGCCAGCGCCCCGAGGGTCTCGCACAGGGCGACGATCCCACCGCCGCGCCTTGGCGGGGCAGGCAGCGATCGCCGCTCGGCCGCGCCCTGGACGACGCGAGGACGGGACGGGAGGCGGCCTGGTACATCGGCAGGGACCTGCCCACCGTGCGACCGTTGCCGCCGCAAATCCGGACTTCGCTGACACCTTCGCTGATACCTTCGTGTGCGGACAGAGGTGGATTCGCGCGGACTCTCACGGGGCAGTCCCAAGATCAGCCGGACGTCGTTGGAGATCCTCCGGCTGATCGCTAGGCATGTTCTGCTTCATCGTGCGACTTGCTCGGAGTCGGCTCCAGATGATCGACTATGTCGAGGCCATGCCTTGAGCGCATCGCTGTAGGCGTGGCGCTGAAGCCACTTTCGCGCGGCCGCGTAGCTGAACCCTCGCCCTTGCAGCAGCTCTAGAGCGGCCGTGTGCTGCTCCGTTCTCTGATCGCGACTGGTCAGATGATCGCGGATTCGATCGAACATGCTCGCATCGATGTCATACCGTGCACCGGTCTTGCGGGCGAATCGCTTGAGTAGCTTGTAATACCTACGCTCGGTGACTCCAAGAACCTCCCAGGGGCGGAGCCCGCCTGCGGATGTCTTCCGGTGGTTGAGGATTGCGATCGTTGCCTTGCGGCTCACGTACCGACGACCGGCTGCTGCACCGACGGCAGGGTCGAATCCGGGGTGCAAGAGACCCTCGAGGAGAACGGCTGCCGCCGACCGACGATCTGGCGATCCTGTAGCGCGTGCGATCCGCTCCACGGCCCTCGGGTAAGCAGACGCGACGACGTCCGCCATTTCCGGTTCGTCACCGTCGATGTAGCGATGCCAGTAGGCGTGTAGGAGGAGCTGACACTGAATCTCTTCTGAGGTCGAGTCTGGATCGAGTGTCAGGATTGGGATGCCGTGCGCATGGATCGCACTGGCAAGGATCCTCCATGGCCTGCGCGCCGCGCGTTCGACCGACGGCCAGATGCGAACAGCCATGACCCAATCTGCGGGATGGTTCGTGACGCGAGCAGCGATCAGCAGCGGCTCAACCGCGACCAATGCCTTCAATGCGTCATCGTCATCCGATATCAACGGCTCGACGAGGCGCTGCTCCTCCGTGGCCTTGGTGACCCAAAGGAGGCGGCGAGTTATCTGAAACCACCAGCCGTCATACCCTCCCCCCGCGATCGGAACATGAACGTGGTTTGACGCATCGACCAGGCCACGCATGAACTCCACTCGGTCTTTGTGTTGGAACGAATGCTGCAGCCACCGCAAGAGGTAGTCACGCGACAGCAGCTCGGACTGAGCGACTCTATGCACGAGGCCACCGGCGAACCGCAGGGCGCCCACGATGGGCATCGCATGGCTGTTCGGCGGTCTCACCTCCCGGACCTGGACAACCGTTGCTCTCTGCCGATCCACCGGGTTCGGGATTGCCCAGATTTTGTCGGTGCTCTCTTCGCTCCCGATTAGAAGCCCGGGAAGTTCTACGAAGGGTAGGCCAAAGGTAGCGATGGACACAGAGCTCCGCCTGGCCTCGCCAAAGCTTTGCCCCGCCAGCATCTCCATCTCGGCGCCAACGGTCCGCAGGATCGCCAATAGCCTCTCGCGATCGGTATCGGGACCTAGCCTCGCGGCCACTTCATCCACGAGCTGCTCCGTCCAATGTCCCATTTGGGCAGTATAGCTGGGCATGAGCGAACGCTTGACCCCCAAGTGGCGGCGGTCGTGAAGAGCCTGGGTCGGCCTGCCCTCCTCGTGACCGCGATCGGTTCGATCCTGAAGCTCGCCAGCGACACAAGCCTGCCCCTGGGAGTGAGAACGCTGGCGGCGCTGTTGACGTGCGCCGTGGCCAGCGCGATCGTGGTCTATGTGTATAGACAAGGTGGTAGCCGAAAGGCCAGCGGCTCGCCAGCGCATCGCACACGACGGACTCCGGCTGGCAAGCGGTAGGGCTTCAGATGAGAACGCTGGTGAGGCGGCCGTGCGTACTATTAAGCGGCTCTTGCCGAATACGAATCTGCACTCCCCGCTACGGCCGCTGTTTCCTTAAGACCCGCCTCGGCAACGATGTCCGTGAATGCCGACGACTAGCCCGCTGTGCGGCGGCTACCGGCGTTGCTTGGCTACGTCGGGCCTGATGCGCTTCTTCTCCTAGACGTGGGGCACGAGGACGTCCGGTGGCGGCGCGCCAAGGCTGACCGTGTGACGCTTCTACGTCGGGCGGCTCACCTCTGGACCCGCAGGGACGGCGTTTCCTATGCCGTCTGCGGCCGGGGTCCGCAGACGCGGCCGATCAGGTAGACAAGGCCAGCGATGTAGAGGCCCGCGCCGCCGATCACCAGCAACGTGCGCCCAGGACGCTTGGAGTCGACGTTTTGGACGACGACCTGGGCGAGATCAGCACCGTGTTCGGCCTGCCATTGCGGATCGCAGATGCCGCACCGGTCAGAAGGCGGAGCAGACGCGTAGGCGTCATAGGCACGCACTGGCGCTCCTTGGCTCACGAGTTGTCCTTGCCAGACGCGCCCGGGCGGCGGATCGGTGGAGCCGTCGTACGTCATTGCGCTTGCGAACGTAGCACGGCTCGGGTCGAAATGCTCGCTCACGCACGTCCCGTCCTGATTCTCGGCGCTCGCTGCCAGCGGCGGTCGGCCCAGCCGGGTTCGGGCTTTGTCGTGAGCGTCGCGGCTGCCACGTACCCTCAAACGTACCCTCATTGCGTCGCCGGAAATGGTCTGTGACGACCTCTCTTGACCCCGATTTCGTATTCAGTAGGCCCCCTGGAAGCCGCTCTGGACAAAGTCCGCTGCCTTACCACTTGGCGACTCCCCAGCGGCACCACGATCCTAACCGCGGTTGCGCGCCGCGACTGACTCTGCCCAGCCTCGCTCAGACCGGGACGGCGGCAGCCAGCTTCACCGCCGGCACCGCCTCGTGCCGCTGGAACCAATCGCCGGTCACCTCGAGAAACTCGCCCGGCACCTCGAGCATCGGTACATGCCCGACCCCGGCGAACTCGTGGTACTCCCAGTCCGGCCGCAGTGACGCCACCAACCGGGCGGACTCGACACTGACCAGGCGATCGTGATCCCCCTGCACCAGCAGGGTCGGCGCGACCACCGCCTGCACCCATCGCGTCACCTGCCGCTTCAACGCCAGGACCCGGACCAGCGACCGCGTGGCCGCATAGAAGGACTCCTGCCACCCGGGCTGAGCGAGGCGCTCTGCCTCGAGCGCGATGTGCGCGTCCACGACCGCCTGCTCGATGCGGCTCGGGTCGGCGCTGCACAGTCGCAGCGTCTCGTAGACGAGGCTCTCCGGCCCGAGCGCCGACACCGCGCGGCTCAGCCGACGCGCTCCCCACCGGGGCATGAACGCTGCGGCAAGGAAGGTGCGACCAACGCGATCGAGGCGCGGGCGCAGACCACCCGGCGCGGGCACCGCGGGGTCGACCAGGACAAGCTGCTTCACGAGGTTCGGATCGACCGCGGCCACGCCGAGCGAGAGCAGGCCTCCCATCGAATTGCCCATCAGGGTGAGAGGCTCGTCAGACAACCGCGCCATCACCCTGGTCAGCAGGTCCACGTTGGCGGCGATCGACGAACGCCGGCCGGCGAGCGGCGACCGTCCGAACCCCGGAAGGTCGAGCGCGTAGACGCGGTGATGCTGCGCCAGCTTCGGCGCCACCGAGAGCCAGTTGAGGTGCGACCCGCCCAGCCCGTGGACGAGCAGGAGCACGGGACCATCGCCGCCGAAGACAGCGACGTTGATCGGTCCGTCGACATCGAGGGTGAGCGAGTCCATTGATGCCATCGTATGGAGCATGTCCCCGGGCCGGTTCCGGCCAAACCCTATACTCGCTGGTACATGGGAGACGGTCCCCAGGCGGTGATCCTCGCCGCGGGGCAGGGCAAGCGAATGCGCAGCGCCGTCCCGAAGGTGCTCCACCTTCTCGGCGGGCGCCCACTCATTCTCTATGCGGTCGATGCCGTCCGCGTCGCCACCGGGAGCGCGCCCGTGGTCGTCATCGCCCCGGGCGAGACCGAGGTTCGCGACCTGCTCGGCGAAGGCGCGACCTGCGTCGAGCAGGCAACGCCGCTCGGCACCGGCGACGCGGTGCGGAGCGTCCCCGCGGCCCTCAGATCGTCCGGGCCCGTCCTCATCCTCGTCGGCGACGCCCCGCTGATCAGGCCGGAAACGCTCGAGCGGCTCCTCCTCGCACATACATCCTCGGCGCGTGCGTGCACCCTGCTCACGGGTGTGCCGGCCGATCCCTCCGGTCTCGGTCGGGTGATCCGCGATGAAGACGGTCACGTCGCGCGGATCGTCGAAGAGGGAGACTTCGCGCCCGGCGAGGCACTCCCCCTCGAGTGCAACGGCGGGATCTACGTGTTCGACGGCGCCCAGCTCTGGCCCACGCTCGATCGCCTGACCACCTCGAACGCGCAGGGCGAGTACTACCTGACGGACGTCGTCGAGCGGCTGGCCGGTCCGGTCGAGGCGGTGGTCGCACCGGATCCTGACGAGTTCATCTTCGTGAACGATCGCCGCCAGCTGGCCGCCGCCGAGGCGGCGCTGCGGCGAAGGACGCTCGACGCCCTCATGCTGTCAGGTGTGACCATCGACGACCCCGCGACGACGTACGTCGATTCACAGGTCGTGGTGGGTCCGGACAGCGTCATCCACCCGATGACGACCCTGCGGGGCGGGACCACCCTGGGCTCCGGATGCGAGATCGGGCCGATGGCGGTGCTGCACGACGTCCGCGCCGGCGATCGCGTCACTGTCGCGGAGGCGGTGCTCGACGACTGCGAACTCGGCGATGGCGTGCGCATCGGGCCCTATTGCCGCGTTCGTCCGAATAGCGTGCTGGCGACCGGGGTAGAGTTGGGGACCCATGCCGAGGTCAAGAACAGCACGATCGGCGCCGGCACTCGAATCAGCCATTTCTCGTCCGTCCTGGACAGCGACGTCGGAACAGCGGTGAACATTGGAGCCGGAACCGTGACCTGCAACTACGACGGTGAGGCCAAGTACCGCACCACGATCGGCGACCGGGTCTTCGTCGGGACCAACGCGACCCTGGTCGCGCCGCTGACCATCGGCGACGGCGCCTACGTCGGCGCCGGCTCATTCGTCGATCACGACGTGCCGCCCGGCGCGCTCGCGGTTGGACGTTCCCGCCAGCAGAACATCGAGGGATGGGCGGCTCGCCGGCCAGCCCGGGCATGAACGACTCGAACCCGTACGGCGAGCTTCTCCTGCTCTCCGGCAGCGGCAACCCGGAGCTGAGCGAGCGCATCGCGCGCGAGATCGGGGTCAAGCTGGCCGATGTCGAGATCACGCGGTTCGCCGACGGAGAGTTCGACGTGAAGATCGCGGAGTCGGTTCGCGGGCACGACGTCTTTCTCGTGCAGCCGACCTGTCATCCCGTCAGTGACAACCTGATCGAGCTCTTCATCATCCTCGACGCGTTGCGGCGTGCCTCGGCCTCACGCATCACCGCGGTGATCCCGTACTACGGCTACCAGCGGAAGGAGAAGAAGACCCAGGCACGTGATCCGATCAGCGCCAAGCTGATGGCGAACATCATCGAGCTCGCCGGCGCCAACCGCGTGATCTGCGTCGACCTTCACGCCGAGGCGATCCAGGGGTTCTTCGACATCCCGGTCGACGCGCTCATCTGCACGAAGATCCTCGCGCGCCGCGTGCGCGAGCGTCACGGGCACGATGTCGTGGTGGTGTCGCCGGACACCGGTGGCGTGCACCGGGCGCGCAACCTCGCGCGCATCCTCGACGCGCCGATCGCGGTCATCGACAAGCGCCGTCCGCGCGACGACACCGTCGAGGTCGTCAACGTCATCGGTGATGTGCAGGGCGCGACCTGCGTCATCGTCGACGACCTCATCTCGACCGGAGGAACGCTCGCGAGCGCGGCCGCCGCCCTGCTCGCGAACGGCGCGAAGTCCGTCGACGTCGTGGCGACGCATGGCGTCCTCAGCGACGGCGCGCTGGCACGGTTGCACGCAGCGCCGATCGACGAGATCTGCATCACCGACACGATCCCGTACCACAACGGAAGCCACAGCTTCGACGACGCGCCCAAGCTTCGCATCCTTTCGGTCGCACCGCTGATCGCCGAGGCGATCGTGCGGGTCCACGAGGGTCGAAGTGTCAGCGAACTGTTCCGGTGAGCGGGTCAGACGCTAGCGCGACCCGGCGCCGATGATTCCCCTCGTCGTCGTCATCGTGGCGGGTCTCATCATCGCCGCATTTGCCGCCGCGGCGGAGACATCGCTCACGAGCGTGAGCCGCATCCGCATGCGCAGCCTCGCCGACGACGGCAACCGCCGGGCACGCACGGTCACGCGTCTGCACGCCGATCCGAACGCCTACCTCTCGACGATTCTCACCCTGAACACGGTCGCGGTCATCGTGGTCTCGACGGCGACGGCGCTGCTCATCGACACATACCTCCACAGGGTGCCGCAGGTGATCGGCGCGATCGTGCTCTCGATCGTCGTCCTGATCTTCTGTGAGATCGCCCCGAAGTCACTGGCGCTCCGTTTCAACGAGCGTTTCGCGCTCATGCTCGCGGGACCCGTCCGGATCCTCACCGGCCTGCTCAGACCGCTCGTCGGAGGCCTGAGCGCGTTCTCGCGACTCATCGTCCGCGTTGCCACCAAAGGGCATTCCGTGCGCGGGCCGTTCGTGACCGAGGAGGAGCTCAAGCTCCTGCTGTACGTCGGTGAGCAGGAGGGGATCGTCGAGCAGGAGGAACGCGAGATGATCCACGGCATCCTCGAGATGACCGACAAGTCGGTGCGCGAGGTCATGGTCCCGCGCGTCGACGTGGTCGCCGCCGAGAGCACGGACTCGATCGCCGACGTCATCCGCCTGGTCATCGAGCACGGCTACTCGCGCATCCCGATCTACGAGGCGAGCATCGACAACATCGTCGGTGTCGTCTACGCGAAGGACCTCCTCCGTCACGGTGTTGTCGGCGATGATCAGCGCCCGCTCGCGGAGGTCGCGCGTCACCCCTACTTCACGCCCGAGGCCAAGCACGTCGGCGAGCTCCTGCGCGAGATGAAGGAGCGCAAGGTGCACATCGCCGTGGTCGTCGACGAGCACGGCGGCACCGCTGGGATCGTGACCTTCGAGGATCTCATCGAGGAGATCGTTGGTCCAATCCGTGACGAATACGACATGCGCGAGGTCGAGGAGCTGCAGATCGTGTCCGACCACGAGGTGGTGGTCAGCGCCCGTTACCCGGTGGACGACCTCAAGGAGGCGCTCTCCATCGAGGTCCCAAACGTCGAGGCGGACACAGTCGGCGGTCTGGTATACGAGGAGCTCGGGGAGATCCCCAAGGTGGGAGCGACGATCCAGCTCGGCGCGGCGACCCTCACCGTCGAGGCGATCCGGCGCCAGAGCATTCAGACCGTGCGCATCACCAGCCCCGTCCCGCTGATCCGCGAGCGTGGCCCGCACGCCTTCGACCACGATCAGCAGTCGGAGAGCGGCGACACCCATGAAGAGGAACCGGCGCACGCCCACGGTCAGTAGTGCGCATGATGGGCGGATGCCCACATACAGCGATGAGGGGATCGTGCTGCGCCGCGTCGACTACGGTGAGAGCGACCGCATCCTCACGGTCCTGACGCTCGAGCACGGGAAGATCGGGGTCATCGCTCGGGGCGTGCGTCGCAGCCAGAGCCGGCTCGCATCGCGGACGGATCTCTTCACGCGCAGCCGCATGCAGCTCGCGCGCGGGCGTGGTGAGCTCGATGTGCTGACGCAGGCTGACTCGATCACGGCGTCACCGGTGCGCAGCGATGCGCGTCGTGCCGCCTACGCCTCGCTCTGCGCCGAGTTGAGTGACCGGGTGCTCGAGAGCCACCATGCGGAACCCGAGATCTACGCGCTCGTCGTCGCCGCGCTCACGGCCTGTGCCGATCCGGAGCGGGACCCGCGCGCCGCCGTCGTCTGGTTCGCGCGGCGCATGGTCGACCGCCTGGGGTATGCGCCGCAGCTCGTCGACTGCGCGTCGTGCGAGCGCCGCCTTCCGGAGAGCACCGCATGGTTCAGCGCGCCGGGTGGCGGACTCCTCTGCGCGCGTTGCGCACCGGGGGATCCCGAGGCGACGGAATGCTCCGTTCGCGTGATCAAGGTCCTGCGCGCGGCTGCTGACGGGGACGAGGCGCTCTGGCTGCGTCTCCGGCTCGACCCCCCGACGCTCCAGACCCTCGAGCGCATCGTCGAGTCCGAGCTCGCCTACCATCTCGACCGCCGGCTGCGATCGATCGACGTGCTCCGCGCCATCGAGGGCCGGAGCGGTGCCGGACTGCCGGTAGACTGACGCGCCATGCCCGACGCCCCGGCGCGATCCGATGTGATCGAGAGGCTCGTCTCGCTGTGCAAACAGCGTGGTTTCGTCTATCCGTCGAGCGAGATCTACGGTGGTCTCAACGCCGTCTACGACTTCGGACCGCTCGGTGTGCGGCTGCGTCGCAACATCCGCGAGCGCTGGTGGCAGTCGATGGTCGACCTCCGCGACGATGTCGAGGGGATCGAGTCCTCGATCCTGATGAACCCGGAGGTGTGGGTCGCGAGTGGACACGTCGCGGGGTTCACGGATCCGCTTGTCGACTGCACGGGGACGTGCCGGAAACGGTGGCGCGAGGACCATCTCGCCGCTGAGCGGGTCGCCCGAGGCAAGCCCGCGGACGCACCGGGATGTCCCGAATGCGGTGGTGTGCTCACTGCGGCGCGCCAGTTCAACCTCATGTTCAAGACATTCATCGGTCCCGTCGAGGAGGACGCCGCTCAGATCTGGCTCCGTCCGGAGACCGCGCAGGGCATGTTCGTCAACTTCGCCAACGTGGTGAGCTCGACGCGCCGGCGGCTCCCGTTCGGTATCGCGCAGCAGGGCAAGGGCTTTCGCAACGAGATCTCGCCGGGGAACTTCGTCTTCCGCCTTCGCGAGTTCGAGCTGATGGAGATGGAGTACTTCTGCAAGCCCGGAACCGATCGCGAGCTGCACGAGTACTGGTGTGCGGAGCGGATGCGCTGGCACATCGACACCATGGGAGTGCGCCGCGCGAACCTCCGGCTGCGCGCTCACGAGAAGGCCGAGCTGTCGCACTACAGCACCGCGACGAGCGACATCGAGTACAGCTATCCGTTCGGCTGGGGTGAGCTCGAAGGCATTGCGGATCGCACCGATTTCGACCTCAAGACCCACATGGAACACAGCGGTCGCGACCTCTCCTACTTCGACACCGAGACCAACGAGCGCTACGTGCCGTACGTCATCGAGCCGGCCGTCAGCACGGACCGCATCTTCATCACGCTGCTCGTCGACGCGTATGACGAGGAGGAGGTGCGCGGTGAGAAGCGCGTGGTGCTCCACCTGCATCCCGATGTCGCGCCCGTGCAGGTGGCTGTGCTGCCACTGTCGAAGAAGGCGGAGCTCACCGAGCCCGCGCGACGCATCGAGCATGAGCTGCGGCCGCACTTCGCGACGCTGTACGACGAGACTCAGGCGATCGGCCGCCGCTATCGGCGCCAGGACGAGATCGGAACGCCGCTCGCCGTCACGTTCGACTTCGACTCGTTGAACGACCACGCGGTGACCATCCGGGAACGCGACGGCATGACGCAGGTCCGTGTCCCGATCGACGGCCTGCGCGCGGCGTTGGACGATCAGCTCGCCACATCACGGGAACGAGCGCGCACGCGGGCGAACGCCTGATCGCAGCGCTAGCATCCAGAACGGTGACAGCACGCATCGACACGGATGCCGTCGCCGCCGAGGTCCTCGAGCTGCTGGCGCTCGGCCACACGCCGGACCTCAACGCGGTCCTGGATCGCATCGTGCGCGCGGCACGCAGGCAGGTGGCTGCGCGCTACGCGGCGATCGGAGTCCCGGACGGTCGCGGCGGGTTCGCGCGGTTCGTCACCTCGGGTATCAGCGACAAGCGTGCCGCGGCAATCGGCGAGCTGCCCCGGACGCATGGTGTGCTGGGTGCGCTGCTCGAGGAAGGAGCCATCCGTCTCGACGACATCCGCAAGCACCCGCGGTTCTCCTACTACCCAGCGAACCACCCGACCCTCACCGACTTCCTCGGCGTTCCGATCACGCATCGCAGCATCGTCGTCGGCAACCTGTTCGTGAGCGGCCATCGTGCCGGCGCGTTCACCAGGGTTGACGCGCGGCGTCTCGAAACGCTCGCGGCGTACGCCGGTGTCGCGATCGCGAACGCCGACCTCTACTCGCGTTCGCAGCAGCTTGCCGTCGTCGAGGAGCGCAACCGGGTTGCTCGCGAGCTCCATGATGCGGCGACGCAGACGCTCTTCAGCCTCGTGCTCGCGGCGCGCGCGGCCGCGCTGACGTCGAACGATGCCGCGGCGAAGGCGGCGCTGGGGGACTTCGAGCAGCGGACGACGTCGGCGCTCCAGGAATTGCGCGGGCTGGTGCACGCGCTCCGCCCCAAGAGCCTCGAGCGCGATGGACTCGCGGCAACGCTGACCGATCACGCCGACGCACTCCGTACGAGCGGTCTGCGTGTTGTCGTGGACGCCGCGGCCGGCATAGCGATGCCGCTCGAGACGGAACACGCGTTGCTCCGCATCGCACAGGAGGCGCTGCACAACGCCATGCGGCACGCGCCGGGCGCATCGGTCCGGCTCACGCTGCGCGCCGGCGCGCGGACCGTGACCTTGCGCGTCAGCGATGACGGGCCCGGATTCGATCCCGCATCCCTCCCGCGCACGCGACGCGGTATGGGCCTTGCCACCATGCGCGAGCGAGCCCACGAGATCGGCGCAATTCTGGAGATCGGCGCACGCGCCGGTGGCGGCACCGCGGTGATGGTGACGGTCCCGCGGTCATGAGCTCGCCGATCCGGCTCGTCATCGTGGACGACCACTCCGTCGTTCGCGAAGGGCTGCGCGCCTTTCTCCGACTCCAGGAAGGCATCGAGGTCGTCGGCGAGGCGGCGGGCGCCACAGACGCCCTGCGTGTCGCGCGTGCGTCGTCACCCGACGTCGTCCTCCTTGACCTCGTCATGCCCGGCGGCGACGGTGTCGGGGCGATCCGCGGTCTGATCGAGGCGACGCCCGGGGTGCGCGTGCTGGTGCTGACGAGCTTCGCCGACGACGCCCAGATCTTCGCCGCGATGGCGGCGGGAGCGGCCGGGTACCTGCTCAAGGACGTCGACCCGCAGGCCCTTGCCGACGGCATCCGCGACGTCCACGCGGGACGTCCCGCCCTGCACCCGTCGGTGGCGGCGCGCCTGATGCGGCGCGGCGATGTGACGACGGCAGTGCGACTCGGGATCACGGCGCGTGAGCACGACGTCCTGCGGCTGATGGTGGAAGGGCTTGCCAACAAGCAGATCGCCCAGCGCCTCGGCATCGGGGAGAAGACGGTGAAGACGCACGTGAGCCGCGTGCTCGCCAAGCTCGGCGTCGAGGATCGAACCCAGGCAGCGGTGCTGGCGATTCGCGAAGGGCTCGTGGACTGACGCATCCGCCAAATGGCGGATGGCCGGGTGGGTCCGGGGGCTGATGCGCACGCCCGGAAACACGTGCAGGATTGAGCCCATGGGAAACCTCACCGGTCAGGCGGTCATGATCACCGGCGCGTCGCGGGGACTCGGCCGTGCGCTGGCGCTCGCGGCGGCACGCGAAGGCGCGTCGCTCGCGATCTGTGCGCGGGGTGGCGAGGCGCTCGAGGCTGTTGCCGACGAATGTCGCAGGCAGAACGCCGAGGTGATCGCCGTGATTGCGGATGTCTCCGACGCACGGGATGTCGAGCGTTTCGCCGCAACAGCGCTGGAACGATTCGGCGGCATCGACGTCCTCATCAACAACGCCGCCGGCCTGGGACCGACACCGACGCCGCAGCTCACCGACGCGCCGTCGAGCGCGCTCGAGGACGTGCTCCGCGCCAACGTGCTCGGTCCGCTGCGGCTGACGCAGGCCGTCATCGGCGGCATGCTGCTGCGCAACCGTGGACTCGTCATCAACATGACGTCGGACGCGGCGATCATCGGCTTTGCGGGACTGGGCTTGTACAGCGCCTCGAAGGCGGCGCTCGACGCGCTCACGCGCAGCTGGGCCGCGGAGCTGCAGCAGAGCAACGTGCGTGTCATCAGCGTCGATCCGGGTGACATGAACACGGTGATGCACTTCGCCGCGGACCCCGAAGCGGATCCGGCGGGCCTGCTCGACCCCGACGACGTCGCCCAACGCATGATGCCGCTGCTTGCCGGGAATCGCCCCGCCGCCGATCGCGTCGAGATGTCGTCACTGCGGTGATCGCCGCGCCTCGCGAGCTGCGAGCCTCGCTCCCGGCGGAACTGCGCGGATTGCGACGTGACGGCGCGCGCCTCTGCGTCGTGGAGCGTGCGACCGGACGGATCACGCACACGACCGTCGCGCACCTCAGTGAGCACCTCGACCCCGGTGATCTCCTCGTGGTCAACTCGAGCCGCACGCTGCCGGCCGCGCTGCGCGTCACCCGCGAGGACGGCCGGCAGGTCCAGCTCCGGCCGGGCGCGCTGCGCGACGGTGAATGGGATGCGCTCGCGGTCGAGACGGATCCGCCCCATCGCAACGTCGGGCTCCGCACCGGTGAGCTGCTTCGAGCGCGCAGCGGACTCGAGTTGCGTGTCCGCGGCGAGCGACCCGACGCCCCGCTGCTCTGGCGCATGACCGTCGAGTGGGGCGACCCGGTGTCGACGCTGCTCCGCGACGGCGACCCGATTCGCTACTCCTACGTGCCGGAGCCGGTGGCGCCCGAGCACTACCAGACCGTGTACGCGGGTGCCCCCGGGTCGGTCGAGATCCCGTCTGCGGGACGCCACCTGACGTGGGAGCTGCTCGGCGGGCTGCGCGCCGCGGGAGTCGATGTCACCGACATCGTGTTGCACTGCGGGCTGAGCTCGTTCCAGGACGACGACGTCGATCTCCACAAGCCGCTGATCGAGGAATGGTTCGCCGTCCGGCCGGAGACCGCGGAGCGGATCAACCGCGCGCGTCGCGTCATCGCGGTCGGGACGAGCGTCATTCGCACTCTCGAGACCGCGACGGACGCCGAGGGCACCGTTCATGCGATGCGTGGATGGACCCCGCTCGTCATCACGCCGCGGACCCGGCTGCGCGTCGTCGACGCGCTGCTCACGGGCCTGCACGAGCCCCCCGCGACGCACCTCGACATGCTCGGCGCCCTGCTGGACGAATCGCTGCTGGAGCGCGCATATGCCGAGGTTCGGGAGCGTGGGTACCTGTGGCACGAGTTCGGCGACGCGATGCTCATCCTGTGAGCTGCTGCTCGGTTCTGGCATGATCCGCGAGCCCATGGGCTGGGCTCAGATGCACACGCTGGAGAGAGAGAGATGGCAGAAGTACTGATCCTCGAGTTCGAGGGCTTCGATCAGGCCGCATACGACCAGGTCAACGCGGAGCTCGGCATCGACATGGACTCCGGAGAAGGCGACTGGCCGGCGGGTCTGCACACCCATATGGCTGGACCCACCGAAGGTGGCGGCTGGATCGTGGTCGAGGTCTGGGAGTCGCAGGAAGACCAGGAGGCTTTCATGCAGAGCCGGCTCGGCGGCGCGCTCCACAAGGCCGGGGTGACCGCACCGCCGAAGCGCGCTGAATGGACCAAGCCGCGCGCCCATCACTCCCCGAAGAAGGCATCCGCCAAGGGCAAATAGCCCGGCGCTTGCCAATCCCGCGGCCAAGTGGCGCGCCGCAGTTCTGCCGACCCGCGGCCCGATGCTACGCTCACGCCCTGCGAGGTATGTTCGCGCACCCAACGAACCATCACGGTGAGGGCTGGCCAATGGCGATAAGCACCCGGGGTAAGAAGTCGTCGGCAACGCGGTCGCGCGGCGCCGCGGCACGCGGCGGTGCCGGATCCAGAAAAGTGGCCGCCAAGCCGCGCGCGCACAAATGGGTGTATCGCTTCGACGAGGGCAGTGCGGCGATGCGCGACCTGCTCGGCGGCAAGGGCGCGGGTGTTGCAGAGATGACCCGCGCCGGGCTGCCGGTACCGCCCGGCTTCACCATCACGACCGAAGCGTGCAACGCCTTCTACGCGGGCGGTGCGAAGTTTCCCGAAGGGCTCTGGGAGCAGGTCGAGAAGGCGCTCCGCGGTGTCGAGAAGGCGACGGGGAAAGGATTCGGCGACCCTCGTAACCCGCTCCTGGTGAGCGTGCGCAGCGGGGCCAAGTTCTCGATGCCGGGAATGATGGACACGGTCCTCAACCTCGGCCTCAACGCCCAGACGCTCGAGGGGCTCGCGGCGCTGACGAAGGACCGCCGTTTCGCGCTGGATGCGCATCGCCGGTTCATCCAGCTCTTCAGCAAGATCGTGCTCGGCATCGACGGGCAGCTGTTCGAGGAAGCGCTCGACAAGATCAAGACCCGGAAGAAGGCGAAGACCGACGCCGACCTCACCGCTCCCGCGCTCGAGGAGCTGATCACCGAGTACCGCGCCATCGTCAAGCGGCACTCACGCGCCGGGTTCCCTGAGAATCCGATGGATCAGTTGCGAGCCGCGATCGGCGCGGTGTTCGAGTCGTGGAACAACAAGCGGGCCACCGATTACCGCAACTACAACCGCATCCCGCATGACCTCGGCACGGCGGTCAACGTGCAGTCGATGGTGTTCGGCAACATGGGCGATGACTCCGGCACCGGTGTCGCGTTCACGCGTGACCCGTCGACCGGTGAACGCACGTTGTACGGCGAGTACCTGACGAACGCGCAGGGCGAGGACGTCGTCGCGGGGATCCGCACGCCCAAGCCGATCGCCGCGATGGCGACGGATCTGCCGAAGGCATACCGCCAGTTCGAGCAGATCGCCCGCAAGCTTGAGAAGCACTACCGCGATGTGCAGGACATGGAGTTCACCATCGAGCGCGGCACGCTGTACATGCTGCAGACACGGAGCGGCAAGCGGACCGCGGAAGCGGCCGTGAAGATCGCCGTCGACATGGTGCGCGAGCGCCTCATCACCAAGCGTGAGGCGGTGCTGCGTGTTGAGCCCGTGCAGGTGGATCAGCTGCTCCACCGCCGCATCGATCCGAAGGCGAAGATCAAGATCCTCGCCACGGGGCTCGCTGCGTCACCGGGTGCCGCGTACGGCAAGGCCGTGTTCGACGCGGATCGCGCAGAAGCGCTCGCCAAGAAGGGCGAGCAGGTGATCCTGGTTCGCATCGAGACGAACCCCGACGATGTGCACGGCATGATCGCCGCCGAGGGGGTGCTCACGTCGCGCGGTGGGCGCACGTCGCACGCGGCTGTCGTCGCGCGCGGCATGGGGAAGCCGTGCGTCGCCGGCGCGGAATCGGTCAGTGTCGACTTGACCAGGCGGCAGTTCACCGCCGGGGGAACGACGATCAAGGAGGGCGAGCCCTTCACGATCGACGGCTCGACGGGAAACGTCATCGCCGGCCAGGTCGCGATGCTCGATGCGGAGATCTCCGGGGAGTTGGAGGAGGTGCTCCGTTGGGCCGACTCGTTCCGCCGCCTTCAGGTGTGGGCCAACGGTGACTACCCGCACGACGCCGTTCGAGCGCGCGACTTCGGCGCGCAGGGCATCGGCCTCTGCCGCACCGAGCACATGTTCATGCAGCAGGAACGCCTTCCCATCGTGCAGAAGATGATCCTTGCGCCGGATGAGAAGGAGCGCCGCGCCGAGCTGAAGAAGCTGCTGCCGATGCAGCGCTCCGACTTCCACGGCATCCTCGAGGCGATGCACGGGTTGCCGGTGATCATCCGGCTCATCGACCCGCCGCTGCACGAGTTCCTGCCGTCGCTCGAGGAGTTGCTCGTCGAGGTCACGCGCGCGGAGGCCCTCGGCAAGCCCGAGAAGTCGTACCGTGCCCAGAAGACCCTGCTCGCGGAGGTGCAGAACCTGCACGAGCAGAACCCCATGCTGGGTCTCCGCGGATGCCGCCTCGGTCTCCTGTTCCCGGAGATCATCGAGATGCAGACGCGGGCGATCATCGAGGCTGCGGTGGCGCTGAAGAAGCAGAAGGTCGACGTGCGCCCCGAGATCATGGTCCCGCTTGTCGGAACACTCGAGGAGTTGCGCAGGACGCGCGACGTCATCGACCGGACCGCGCAGGAGGTGTTCAAGGAGACCAAGTCGAAGGTCGCGTACCTCGTCGGCACGATGATTGAGGTTCCGCGCGCGGCGCTCACGGCAGGGCAGATCGCGCAGTCGGCCGACTTCTTCTCGTTCGGGACCAACGACCTGACGCAGATGACCTTCGGTGTGTCGCGTGACGACGCTGAAGGCAAGTTCCTCCTGCGCTACGTGGAGGACAAGGTGCTCCCACGGAACCCGTTCGAGACTCTCGACCGTGACGGTGTTGGACGCCTGATGCGATTCGCGGTCGAGGAGGGGAGAGCGGTGCGCCCGTCGCTGTCCGTCGGCATCTGTGGTGAGCACGGTGGTGACCCGGACTCGATCGCGCTGTGCGAGGAGCTCGGTCTCGACTACGTGTCGTGCTCGCCGTTTCGCGTGCCCGCCGCGCGCCTTGCGGCTGCCCACGCACGTCTTGCACGGGTGGAGCGCGACCGCTGACGGAGACACCGGGCGCGTATCCGCGCGAGGTCGAGACCGAACGGCTGCTGCTGCGTCAGTTCCGGGAGCAGGACTTCGAGCCGTACTTCCGGATCGCATCACATCCGGATGTCCGCCGCTCGTTCCATCGCACGGACACGCCGAGCCGCGACGAGACATGGCGGGGCATGGCAATGCTTGCCGGCGTCTGGGCGATCCGGGGGTACGGATACTGGGCGGTCGAACTGAAGGAAACGGGGCAGTTGATCGGCCGTGTCGGCGCCTGGTACCCGATCTGGTACCCGGAGGTGGAAGTCGGCTGGTTGATTGCGCGCGAGCTCTGGGGCCGCGGGTACGCGACCGAGGCGGGTGCTGAGGCCCTGCACCAGGTGTTCGCCAATCTCGGCGTCGACCATGCGTCGAGCCTCATCCACCCGGACAACGTCGGATCACGACGGGTGGCCGAGAAGCTGGGTGGGAAGCTCGAGAAGACATTCATGTTGGGCGACGAGGAACTCGTCTTCTACGGGTACACGTCGGCGCCACGATGACCTGCACGCAGTCCGGATCGCTACCCTCCACTGATATGGAAGTGATCCTCCGATGAGCGAGCACGTCAGGATTCGCAAGATCGGGACCCGTAGCGGCCGTCCCGAGATGCTCGACGACGGGCATGTGGTGGAGGGTGACGAGCTGTTGCCACCGACTCCGGGTGTCCCGTATGCGGTGCGCCGGACCGTGATCGAGCATGAGGACGCACCTGAGGTGTTCGCGACATCGCCCGTGCGCGCGGTCATCACGGAGCAGCAGGGAGGCGTGATTCTGCTCACCGACAACTCGCGGTATGCGATCGAGGTCATCGGACACTAGATCCACGGTGACAGGACTCTTGCGGTCGCCCATTTGGTGATGCGTTTGGCCTACTCTTTGCAAGATGTCCTGGCCGCAGACACCCATGCCCGCGACCACAACCTCGCCGGGTGGTGAGGCGTACCTCCCCGTTGAAGAGGTCGCCCGTAGGTTGGATCTCCCGCTCGGTATCCTCCTTCGGCGCGTCGAAGCGGGTGATGTTCCGTCCCGGCGCGAGGATGGACCGGACGGTGTGCACTTCATGGTGCGTCTCGGTGACCTCGGCATCGAGAGCCCGGTGGACGTCGCGGTCGCACCGCCACCCCCGCCCGCGACGCAGCACGACCAGGTCGTCGACCACCCGGCGGCCGACCAGACTCCGAGCGTGGATGTCCTCGGCACCGCACAGCAGCCGGCACCGGTGGCGCCGCCCGCGGCGCAAGCCCCCACCTCGTGGCCCGACAAGGTCGTCCCTCCACCCGAAGAGGAGCTCGCCGCAGAGGCGCAGAGCAGCCACGGCCGCGCCGGTTCGTTGATCGACGTCGGATCCAACGAGCCACGCCGCGACGTCGCGGCGATGACATCGCTCGATCCACGAGAGCTCGTCGCCGGGCTGCTCGACCGCTGGGAGCGCACGCTGGAGCAACGGATCTACTCAGAGCAGCGTCAGCGCTTCGAGGCCGAGTTGAACGCCCGCCAGAACCTCGTCAAGCAGCTCCAGCTCGAGCTCCAGACCGCGCGCGCCGAGCACGCGGCAGCGCAGGCCGAGAAGGACCGCCGTCTCGCCGATCGCGACCGGCGGATCAGCGACCTCGAGGTGAGGTTCCCCGACACTCAGGACGTCGCCTCCAGGCGACGCCGCTGGTTCTTCGGCCGTTAGGCGGCCGTCGGGGCGGGCGGGCCATGGCAGGTGACGCGGTCGCGGAGGTCAAGGCACGCCTCGACCTGGTCGAGGTCATCGGGGGGTACGTCACCCTCCACCGCGCCGGTCGGGAGCTCTCCGGTCTCTGTCCGTTCCACGCGGAGAAGACGCCGTCGTTCACCGTGAGCCCGGAGCGTCAGGTCTGGTACTGCCACGGCTGCCACGAGGGAGGGGACCTCTTCAAGTTCATCGAGCAGATCGAGCGCATCGACTTCCGCCAGGCGCTGGAGCTGCTTGCTGATCGCGCCGGGGTCGAGCTCGAGTCGGGCCCGCACGCCGGCCGGGGCGCCGGCCGGAAGCGGCGGCGCTCGATCGAGCTGAACACCAAGGCGCAGGCGTACTACCAGCACGTGCTCTGGTCGTCGCCGGCGGGCGCCCCGGGGCGTGCATTGCTCGAGGAGCGGGGCGTCGACGATGCGATGGCCCGGAAGTTCGGCATCGGGTTCGCCCCCGCCGGCGGCGCCGGCGAGGACGCGCTCGCGCGGTATCTCACCGGTAAGGGCGCCGAGGTCGGCGAGCTCGTCGACGCGGGGCTTGCCCACCCTCCCCAGCGCGGGCGTACGCGGGACCGCTTCCGGGATCGGCTCGTCTTCCCGATCCGCGACGAGCGCGGCGAGGTGCTCGGCTTCGGCGGCCGCGCGCTCGGCGAGGCGAAACCGAAGTACCTGAACAGCCCGGACAGCAGCGCGTACCACAAGTCGGTGGCGCTCTTCGGGATCGACCTCGCCCGCAACGCGATCGCGCGTGACACGACGGCGCTCATCGTCGAGGGGTATTTCGACGTCATCGCCGCGCACGCGGCGGGCATCGTGTCCACGGTCGCAAGCAGTGGCACGGCGCTGACCCGCGAGCAGGTGCACAGCCTCGGGCGCATCGCGGAGACCCTCATCCTCTGCTTCGACGGTGACGACGCCGGCAGGGCGGCGACGACTCGCGCGGTGGACGTGATCGCCGCCGAGGGTCTGCAGGCGCGCATCTGCCGCATGCCGCTGGGTGCGAAGGACCCGGACGAGCTCGTTCGCCGCGATCCGGCGGCGTTCCTCAAGGCCGTCGCCGAGGCCCCGCCGGCGTGGCAGGTGCTCCTCGACGCCGCTCTTGCCGTCGGCGAGGGCGGGAGTGTCGACGCCCGTCGTGCGGCAGCGGAACGCGCCGTCGCGGTGCTCGCGCGGATCCCGGAGGCCACGACCCGGGAGCTGTACCTGCAGCAGGCCGCGCGCCGGCTCGACATCGGCGCCCGATCGCTGACGACGGACCTCCTTCACGCCGTTCGCGACGGGACCAGGCGGCCGGCGCGGATCGTGGTCGCGGCGCCCGTGGAGCAGCCGACCGGCGTCGCCGAGGAGACGGGTGAACCACCCGACGCAGACGAGCCGATGCCTGCGTGGGAGGCGCAGCTCGCCCGGGTGATGCTCATCCGGCCGGACCTCGCCGCTGAGCTCCGCGGCGCTGGAGGTCTCTCGCCCGACGAGTTCACCAATCCAACCGCGCGGCGGATCTTCGACGCCGCAAGCACGGATCCGGCCGGATTCACGATCCGGCAGCTCAACCGATGGGATCAGCCGCGTGCGGCCGGGCTCCTGGTGCGCGAGGTTCCTGAGTTCGCGGACGAGGCCGATCCCGACGCACTCAAACGGCTGCTCTCAGACTGCGTCCGCCTCATGCATGAGGAGGCGGTCCGCCGGGCGCTCGTCAGCATCTCGAGCGAGATGCACCGGGCACGGGACGAGGGACGGACGGAGGATGCGGACGCGCTGGCCGCCGAGCTCAGCCGCCTCGCGGCGGATGCGCCCCACCTCCGCAGGACCCTCGCGGTGCGCTGACGCGCGCTCGGATGTTTGATTCGCGCGCCTGCGAGCCACCATCGTCTGGTGCCTGAGTGGATTCTTCCATCCGATCGCGTTCTCGATCGCACGAATTGGCACAGTGAGGCGACTTCGGCAATTATTGTGGCCGGCGTTGATTCCATCGCGAGTCGTGCGGCTCAGTCTCCGCGCCGGCCTGCGAGCCCACCGACCGAGTTGAAGTGACGACAGCAGCAACCACCACCCGATCCCGCGCAGCCTCCCTGCCGCCGCCTTCCGGCGCGGACCTCCTGGTCTCTGCCGCAGAGGCGCTGATCATCAAGGGCAAGGATCACGGATACCTCACGCCCGACGACATCCTGGCCGCCTTTCCCGAGATCGACGTCGAGCCCGACCATCTGGAGCGGATCTTCCATGTCTTCCGCGAGATGGGGATCGAGGTCAGCGACGGCGACAAGGACTTCGAGACCGTCGACGAGATTGACGAGGAGCTCATCGCCAAAGCCGAGGCGATCGACTCGGTCTCCCTGGACGACCCCGTCCGGATGTACCTCAAGGAGATCGGCCGTGTCGCGCTCCTCAAGGCCGAGCAGGAGGTCCATTACGCCAAGCTCATCGAGCAGGGCGACGAGGAGGCGAAGAACCAGCTGACCGAGGCGAACCTTCGCCTGGTGGTCAGCATCGCCAAGAAGTACATCGGGCGCGGCATGTCATTCCTGGACCTGATCCAGGAAGGCAACATGGGCCTGATCCGCGCCGTCGAGAAGTTCGACTACCACAAGGGCTACAAGTTCTCGACGTACGCCACGTGGTGGATCCGTCAGGCGATCACGCGCGCGATTGCGGACCAGGCACGCACGATCCGCATCCCGGTGCACATGGTCGAGACCATCAACAAGCTCGTCCGTGTCTCTCGCCGGCTGCTCCAGGAGCTGGGTCGTGAGCCCAACGACGAGGAGATCGCCGAGGAGATGGGGATCACGCCTGAGAAGGTTCGCGAGATCACGAAGGTCTCGCAGGATCCCGTGTCGCTCGAGACACCGATCGGCGAGGAGGAGGATTCGCACCTCGGCGACTTTGTCGAGGACAAGGAGGCGACGGCCCCGTCGGACGCGGCATCCCTGACGATGTTGCGCACGGAGGTCGAGGACATTCTCGACACCCTGACGCCGCGCGAACGCCGTGTCCTGCAACTCCGATTCGGCCTCATCGACGGGCATCAGCGGACGCTCGAGGAAGTGGGCAAGCGATTCGGTGTGACTCGCGAGCGCATTCGCCAGATCGAGGCGAAAGCACTGCGAAAGTTGCGCCATCCGTCGCGCTCGAAGAAGCTCAAGGACTACCTCGAGTAGCGCGAACGCGCAGAGTCGCCGTCCGCGACGAATTCGTGAAGGAGTTCACGGTGCGTCACGGCAGGTAGACTTGAGTCATGATCCGGGTTAGCTCAGCGGTAGAGCAGGCGGCTGTTAACCGCAAGGCCACTGGTTCGAATCCAGTACCCGGAGCGCCGACGTCCCACTAGCAGCACGCGGCATC
>DATLRX010000019.1:0-12817 GCA_035534435.1 Candidatus Acidiferrales bacterium | reverse complement strand
GACGCAGTGAGGGTAGCGGCCGGAGCAACTCCTTCTCGGCGATGAGCCGCGTCGCCGGCACGGCTTGGATCTCGGAGTGGAGACGCTCGTTCACCTCGACACACCACGGCAGCGCGTCACGGTTGCCGGCTTCCGGCGACGCCCAGCCCTCGGCGGGGACGACGAGATCACGCTTCGCGTAGCCCACCAGGTTCTCGACCACGCCCTTCGACTCCGGGTCCGCGGCCTCGCAGAAGTCGGCACGAAACCCATAGTGCGCGGCGAAGCGCACGTACTCCGGATGCGGCACCACCACGTTGGCGACGGTGCCTGCCTTGATGCATCCCATCCGGTCGGCGAGCACCACCGCGGGCACGCCACCCAACTCCTCGAAGCACTCGGCCAGCATGCGCAAGGTGGTCGCGCGCCGTTGGTCGCCGGCGAAGCGCACGAAGCGGTACCGACTCCAGGCCAGCACCGCGCAGAAGATCTGCAGCTTCCCCTCCTGGCCCCAGTCGATGACCAGGTGCTCACCGGGGCTCGGCACCCAGGGCCGATACACCCGGCGGCGCTGACGCCATTGGGCTTTGATCATGGCCACGGCGCGCCGGAAGTTGCGTGCCGAGCCGGTGTACCCCGCGGCTCGAGCACGCGGCAACAGCCGCTTGGCGGTGATCCGTCCGTCGGTGCCTGCCACGCGCTGATGAATCAGATCCCGCACCGAGTCGGTGTTGTGCGCCGGCCGCGGCGGGGTCCGATACGCGAGCTGGCCGAGCTGCTGACGCTCGACGATCTGCTTGACCGTCTTGTCGGTGGTCCCACAGAGCTTGGCCGCAGCCCGGTAGCTGCCCAGCTCCTGGTACGCGGTGATGATGTCCAACTGTGCCCTCGTGCTCTTCAATGTGAGGTGCGTCCTCCGAGGCTGGCTGGTGGTTGGTGATGCTTCCACCAAGCTTTCCTCGGGGACGTCCCCCAGCGCTTAGATCAGTCGAGGGGGCGCGGAGTTCTGTTGGCCACAGCCGCGGACTTTACGTTGGCCACGCACAGTGGTTCGCGGGCCTCGAGCAGGACAACTCGCGTGACTACTTCAAGGCTACACGCGAACGATTTGATGCCGACGTGCGGGTTCCGTTCACGCTGATGCTGCAGGAGCTGAGCGGCATGTTCGGAGGCACGGTGCACGTGTTCCGGCAGCAGAACGACATGCGCTTCGCACCGGCGGCTCCCTACAAGACGAGAACGTATGGCGGCCTCGACTTCGACGCCCCCGCGAGACCGCGGCTGTACGCCGACCTCTCGGCGCGCGGCCTGTATGCGGGCACCGGATTCCACCGCCTCGCATCGGACCAGCTCCAGCGGTACCGCGACGCCGTCGTCGACGAGCAGCTCGGTGCGCACCTGGCGGAGACGCTCCGCACAACGCGCGAGGCCGGCCTCGAGCTCATCTGCGACAGCACGGCCTCGGTACCCCGTGGATACCCGCGCGATCATCCGCGAGGCGAGCTGCTGAGGTTTCGATCAATCCTGGTGGGACGGCTGAGAATCAGTCAGTCCGGTATCGGTCGTGACGAGGCTCTCGACCATGTGGCAGGCACATGGCGTGCTGCGACGGCGCTGACGAGCTGGCTCGAGGAGCACGTCGGTCCCAGCACACTTCCGCCGCGGGAGCGCTGGCCTCGTCGACCCGCTCCAAGCTGACCGGCGTCACACCAGGTTGGGCATCATGCAGCGCATGGCACCAGCCTCGCGGTCGATGAGAGCCCCGCGAACGTTTCAACGCATTCTCGACGAGGTGCGCGCCATTCCGCCCGGACATACCGCCTCATACGCCGACGTGGCAGAGCTCGCCATCGGGAGCCGCCGCGCCGCTCGTACCGTCGGCTGGGCGCTCGTATCCTGCCCGGCCGATGTGCCCTGGTGGCGCGTCGTTCGTGCGACCGGTGAGCTCCCCGGTGTCAACGATCGAACGCAGACTCGACACCTGCGCGCCGAGGGTGTCGTGGTGTGCCGGCGGCATGCATCCGGCTCGATGCGACCGGTGTTCCTTATCGGAATGGACGGACGGCGTCGCGAAGGATCGATCAGACCAGGCTCGCCGCTCGCGACGGAGCGGACGCCCTGACCGCTACGACCGGCTCCCCGACATCAGACGCTCGCGATCGAACAAGGCAGAGACGAAGCGATATCCGGCGACATCGAGGACCAGCAGGAGCGCCGCGAAGAAGATGACGAGCGCGGGCGTGATCTTGATGACGTCGTAGGCGATGAGGGCCGTCACGATCGCCGACGGGACGCTCGCGACGACACCGAGCTGCTGAGCAACGCGGATCTCGCTCACCCGGGTTGAGATCGCCATGCCAAGCCAGATCGCCCAGCCCGCGATGAGCGGGGTGAACAGCACCTGCGCGATCAGATCCCTTCCCTGGAACGCCGCTGACGCGACTGCGGGATGCGCGAACAGCGCAACGACCGCAAGGAACAGGCCGAACACCACATACGAGATGAGCAGCGTCGGGATCAACGCAGCGAGCGCTTTCCCGAGCAGGAACTCCTCGCGGCGAATCGGCGTCGTGAGCACAGGCTCGAGCGTGCCCTGCTGGCGCTCTCCGACCACCGCATATGCGGCGATCGTCGCAGGCACCAACGCGGGGATGCCGAGCAGGTACGCGAGCGGATCGCCGTTGAGCAGGCCGCCAGCCTGCGACGATGCGAGCTCGAGGACTGCGATGAGCGGGGGAATGGTGAAGATGACGGGGAGCACCGCCATGGTGGCGACGATGGACCCGTTGTGGCGGAACTCGCGAAGCTCCTTGCGGAAGATCGCGCGGACGCGTTGCGCACTCATGCTCACGTCCTGCCCGCCTCCCGATCCTCGTCGATGAGCTGAAGGTACACATCCTCGAGTGAGTGCCGTGACTCGCTGATCGACAACACGTCGGCGCCGGCGGCAACGAGCGCCCGCGCCACCGCGGGAGCCGCGACCGTCGCATCCGTGACGCTGAGCACATACGTGGCGGGGACGTCCTCGCGCCAGCCGTCTATCGCCGGGAGGCGCGCAAGCACGCTGCCGGCGTCGGCGAGCGGAACCAGCGTTCGCACGGTGAGCGTCTTGGAGAACAGTTGCTCGCGAAGCTCGTCCGGACGGCCGATCATGCGCAATGTCCTGTTGAGAATCGCGACGCGGTCGCAGAGGCGCTCAGCCTCCTCGAGCCGGTGCGTGGTGAGGAAGATCGTCACACCTCGCTTGCGCAGCCCGTCGATCAACTCGTGGACGTCACGCGCGGCGACCGGGTCCAGACCCGCCGTCGGTTCGTCGAGAAACAGCAGATCGGGGTCACCGAGCAGCGCCCGCGCGAGTGCGACGCGCTGCCGGAGCCCCTTGGACAGCGTGCCGCAGGCATCGTTGGCTCGTTCGGCGAGGCTGACCGCGCGGAGCGCGAACTCGATTCGATCCTTCGGGTTGGTTGCCTCGTAGAGGTCGGCAAAACACTCGAGGTTCTCGCGCACAGTCAGACGCAGATAGAGACCCGGCGTTTCCGGCATGATCGCGATCTTCCGCCGGATGTCGACACCGTTCTCGGGAACGAGCGGAATGCCGAGGACGGTGGCCGTCCCCGATGTCGGTGTGATGAGCGTCCCGAGCGTGCGCACTGTCGTCGTCTTGCCCGCGCCGTTGGGGCCGAGGAATCCGAAGACCTCACCACGCCCCACCTCGAAGGAGACATCCTCGAACGCGACGCGATCGCCGAACCGCTTCGACAGCCGATCCACCGTCAGCGCCGAGGCGCGGGTACCACCGCTCGTCGGCGGTTTACGTGGTTCGTCGCTCGTTGGGGATCCCATTGCTGACGGTGGGAGCGTAGCGTGGAGGCGTCCCCGGGACCATCGCTGAGATCGTCGCCGCCCCCGGGATGGCGCGGGGGCGGCTCGCGTCGTGGCCGGCGCATGCGGCAGACGTCAGACGCCGGCCTGCAGGTCGGCCTCGAAACGCTCGCGTGTCCTGCGCCGCTCGCGCGGGACGTGGTACCGGCGAGCGAGGCGGATGCGGTCGAGGTTCGGCACGATCGTCATCGCAGCGGTGAGCAGTGCGGCGGTACCGGCCGCGAGGCCCGCGTTCATCAGAATGGTTGCCGTTGTCATGTCCTGTCTCCGTCGGTGTGGGGTTGATATCGACGCTCCCGACGTTGACAGCGGCACTTCTGAGAACCGTCAGCGAGCGCTCAGAGCTCGCTGAGAGAATCCGATCGCCGGCGCCTCAGCTCTCGGCGTTCACGTACCGCGAACCCCGCGACCACGACGCTGCAGCCGCGATCAGCGCCGTCACCGCGGCGAAGATGAACGCGGTGGCGAGGCCGGAGTGAAACGGCCCCGAGATCAGATCCGAGAAGAACGAGTGTCCCGTGAGTGCACCGCGGTTGGCCGGTGAAAGGTGCGCAAGCACGTTCGATCCCACGAGCGTCTGGACCGGGTTGTACCCGAGGAAGGCGGCGAAGAGTATTGAGACCGGCGGCAGGTTCCCGACGTGCGCCGCAACCGACGGTGAGACGCCGTGTGCCGTCAACCCTTGCGTCAAGGTCGTTGGCAGAGTCGCCGACAGCCCAACGATCATCAACGTGAAGAAGATGCCGATGGAGAGCACCTGCGCCGAACTCTGAAATGTGGCATTCATGCCGCCGCCGGCGCCACGATGGCGCGCGGGGAGGCTGTTCATGATGGCCGCTCGATTCGGCGCGGCGAACGCACCCATCGAGAGTCCGCAGAGCAGCAGGATCGCCGCAAAAGCCCAGTAGTCGAAGTCGACAGGAAGGAACAGCAGGAGCAGGAAACTCGTTGCCGCGCCAGTCATCCCGCCGGTCGCAAGATAGCGCGCGCCGAGCATATCCGAGAGATACCCGGACACCGGTCCCGCGAGGAGGAATCCTGCGGTCAGCGGCAGCATCAGGATGCCCGCGTAGAGCGGTGTCTGCGCGAAGCTGTAGCCGTGCTCCGGGAGCCAGATCCCCTGCAGCCAGATGATGAGCATGAACATGAGGCCGCCACGGCCGATCGCGGACAGGAGCGTCGCGAGCGTTCCGAAGGTGAACGCCTTGATCCTGAAGAGCGCAAGCCGGAACATCGGCTCTGACACGTTCGACTCGATGACGCCGAACGCAACCAGTGAGGCGATGCCGACGCTCAGCAGCGCCAGCACCGGTCCGCTGGTCCAGCCCATGCTCTTCCCGTCGGCCGGCTCGATGCCGTACGTGATGCCGATCATGATGAGGACGAGGCCGACGGCGAACGTGATGTTGCCGCTCCAGTCGATCGTCGCCCGGTGACGCTGCCCGAGCTCCTTGAGGTTGCGATACGACCACACCGTGCCGAACAGCCCAAGTGGGACCGACACCAGGAACACGAGCCGCCAGTCGATGGCACCGAGCACGCCACCGAGGATCAGCCCGATGAACTGCCCGCTGATCGCCGCGATATTGTTGATGCCGAGCGCCAGGCCGCGTTGGTTCGTGGGGAAGGCATCGGTGATGATCGCTGCGGAGTTGGCGATGAGGAACGCGGCGCCGACACCCTGGAGGAGACGGCCGACGATCAACCAGAGCGCGCCTGCCTGCGCAGTGAGCGGGTCGACCGTCAGCACGAGCGATGCCGCGGTATAGATGACGAATCCCAGGCTGTACATGCGGACTCTGCCGAACATGTCGCCAAGCCGACCGAGGCTCACGACCAGCACGCTGCTGACGATCAGATAGCCGAGAATCATCCAGAGCAGGTAGAAGCTGTTGCCGGGGGCCAGGGGATTCAGCTTGATGCCGCGGAAGATGTCCGGCATCGCTATCAGCATGATCGACGAGTCGATGGTGGCGAGCATCACACCGATCGTCGTGTTCGACAGCACCACCCACTTGTAGCCGGGAGAAGTCGCAGGTTGGTTGGAGGTGAGGGTGGCGGGCGTGCTCACGAGTTGGCGATCTTGTTGATGATGCCGGTTGCGGCTGAGAGGACACGGCGCTCGCTGACCGTGAGCGTTTCGAGCCGCGCATTGAGCCATGCGTACCGCCGGCGCCGCGTCTCCGCGATCAGTGCGGCACCGGTGGGTGTCGCGGCGATGATGACCTTGCGGCCGTCGTCGGGATCACCGCGGCGCTCCACGTAGCCCCATTGCGCAAGGGCGTTCACCGTCTGGTTCATCGACGGCGGCGTGACGTGTTCGTGGTCACTCAGCTCGCGCAGCGTGCGTGGACCTTGCTTGACGAGGAGTGCGAGCACCGCGCGGTGCGAGTCGCCGATCTGATCGTCGGCCTTCTCGGCGCGGAGCCGCCGGTACAGCCGGGTGACCGCGGTGGAGAAGTCCGAGTCGAGGTCTTCAGCGCGCAGCTGATCGACGACCGCTCTCGGTCTGCGCTGCATATCATTAGGTTACCAAATTAGGTTACCTAACGCCGACGCCACCGATGCCCCGGGCAGAGAAGAGGGGCCGCCCGGAGGCGGCCCCTCACTCGGTCCATCAGCGTTGATCAGGCTGGACAGGGGTTGTTGGGCAGGTTGTTCTGATAGTCGTTGAACTGGTACGACACGCTGCCGTTCGCGCCGGAGTACGCGACCTTCAGCAGGTGACCGTACTGGTGGTGTGCGCCGTAGTTGTTGGTGCTGAATCCCGGGTAATTCGTCCCGACGGTCCAGGCGCAACCGCCGAGCGCATGACCCGTGGAGTAGAAGGGATAGAACTGCGCCGGCGACCCGTCGTCAGTCGGCGGAATGATCGTGCAACCGGCGCCCGTGCTCGTGTCGCAGGTGCCGATGTTGTCCTCGATCGCCGGGAGGTCCGTGTTGAACCCAACCGAGGAATAGTTGGTGTCGAAGTGGGCTCCTGTGAGCGGGCTCGTGAAGATGAAGTTGGTCGGCCGGTTCGAGCTCCCGTTCGGCCAATCCGCAAGGTACGAGGTCCCGTCATAGCCGATGTTCGATCCCTCGCATCCTCCGATCTTGATGAGGCTCGACGCGGACGGTGCCCAGCAGCCGAAGTCATCGCCGTCGGCCGGCTCGGAGTTCTTGCCCACGCCCTCATTGCCAAGGCACGAGCCGGTGGTGGAATCGACGTTGTTGCAGTAGTCGAAGTGCCCGACCTCGGTGTCCATCGCGACGTTGTAGGTCGCGGCCGCCCACGGCACGGTGGTCTGCGGGGTGGACGTGGAGTACATCGGATGGAAGTCGTACGGGATGTTCTTGCACTGCGTCGACGGGCTCGGTGCGAACTTGACCTGCCCGAAGCCGTTGGCGGCGCTGGCCGTCATCGACCCGGACGTTCCGTTGGTCGTGTCCTTGACGACGGCCTGCAATCCGTGCCGCGTGTCCTGCAGGTTCACGGTGAATGTGTCGCCCTGGTTCAGGTACTCCACCTTGGCAGGGTTCGGGTTACCCGACGCTGCTGGGGTGAACTGCACAGGGTTCGGGGGGCCCTGCGGCTTGCCGCTGTGCGTCAGGTACGCGAAGTTCACGTACTCCTCGCCGACGACACTCTCGCAGGTCGAGTTCAACTGCTGACCGGTGAGCGAGTTCAGCGCGAGGCTGTCGATGGTCAGCGCGACGCACCACTGCGTTGCCGAGCAGCTGAAGCCGTTCCACTGCTGGACGTAGCCGGGCGGATAGAACTGGAGCTCCATGTACGCGGTGCCGGGGTGGTAGGGGCTCTTGGCAGGATTGACGATGTTGGCGTTGCTGTCAGGCACGCACGAGTTCACGAGCTCGGGGTACGACTGCGAGTCGCACATCGCCATGCCGAACCAGAAGGCCGCGGCGTACTGGAAGGTGTAGACGTGCTTGCCGGGCACGTTCGTGGCACTCGGCTCTGTGGGCAGGATGCCGCTGTACTGCATCTGGTTCCCGGAACCCGCCTTGCTGGAATAGAAGAGCACGCTCGGCTCGTCATGGCCGACGTAGTGGCCGAAGACCTCGTCGGATTGGTTCACCTCCGTGCACAGGAACCGGGCGCTGTTGCTGCAGTCGATGTGGGTCGGCACCGTCCGCGCCGAGGATGCCGACGACGAGATTCCCCCACCGGCGAGAGCCGCGGGAATCGCAAGCGCCGCTACGGTGAGCGGCGCAAAAACACGCCATCGCGGATGCCGCATCGCTTCCTCCATGGAGCGGTCTTTTCAGGAACCGGATGCCAGTCCCCCTCCGGGAACGCCCACTCCCGCGCTCTCGAGCGTCGCCCAGAGTAGCAGCCTGTACCAAGAGTTGCAATCGCGCTACACGCACCGGTAAATGTCAGCGCCACGAACGAATTCGGACCGCTCCAGCACACGCCGGCGTTGCTATCGCAGGCCGGGAGCCGCTGAGGTGTGCAGCAACGCGCGGCGTGCGTCGATGCGGTCGCTGAGAAGCATGATCGCGCTCCCCGAGGCCGCGGAAACCAGGAGACACCCGACCCACAGCCAACCCTCGCCGAGATGCTGGAGGGTGACGGTGCCGACGATCGGTCCGACGAAGGCGGCGGCCCCGAACGCCGTCCCGAAGACGCCGTTGTAGCGGCCGCGGAGGTGCGGTGGCGCAAGATCGGCCACCAGCGCCGGGCCGATGGCGCTGAACGCAATCTCGCCCAGGGTCCAGATCAGCACCGTCGCCGAGTACGCAAGTGTCGAACGCGCGAAGAGAGTCACGAAGAATCCGAGGCCGAGCATCACCGAACCGCCGACGTACACATGGACGAGACGCTGCTTCGCGAGCCAGCGGATCGTCAGCGGTTGCAGGACGATGACCGCCACGGGGTTGACGACGTACGCGAGGCCATATGCGGCCGGGCCCAGGCCGTGGATGCTCATCACCAGGGGCAGGGTCACGAACGACTGCATGTACACGATCCCGCCGACGAACGCGGATGCGGCCAGTGCGATGAGCAGACGATCGGAGAGCGCCTGGGCGTAGCCGCCACCTTCCGCAGCGTGGCGTTCCGGACGCGTCTCCGGCACGCTGACGGCGACCACGACCGCGAAGCCGATGCACGTGATGGCGTCGAGCGCAAAGAGGAGCCAGTACGAGTGCTGGGCAAGGAACCCACCGGCGACCGCGGCGACGCCGACTCCGATGTTGAGACCCCAGTACAGCAGCCCGTACGCGCGCGGACGATCCTCCGTCGGCACGACGTCGGCGACCAGCGCCGCCACCGCGGGACGGTACAGGTCGATCGCGAGCCCGCAGATCGCCGCGGCACTCCCGATGATGGCGATGGTCGGCGCCAGCCCGAGCAGGATGAACCCGGCCGCCGAACCCGTCATGCCCAGGATGATCGTGAAGCGCCGGCCGATGCGATCGGCGAGCATGCCGCCAAGCGGTTGCGACACGAACGACCCTGCGCCGAAGCACGCGATCAGCAGTCCGGCGGTCCCGATGGCGATGCCGCGGCCGTGGACGAGATACAACGCCAGGAAGGGTTCGACAACGTAGCCGAGCCTGTTGATGACCGTGCCGATCCAGACGGCCCAGAACGTGCGCGGGAGTCCACCACCACGGCGGGACAACCACGCCCGCGGACCACGCGCGGTCGCGACGGGAACGATCGCCGGGTCCGACATCGACGTGACACTAGCAGCGGCTGTTCAAGCCGCGGTTCAGCCGGCGCTACCCGGGGGTGCGGTGGTCGATCACGTCGAAGACATTTCCCTCGGGATCCAGCAGCGAAACGAAGTCCTCGCCGTCGTCACGGGTGCGCGGCACGAGCGTGGCGCCCAATGCCAGCAACCGACTCACCTCACCTGCCTGGTCGTCGGTGTAGAGATCGAAATGGAGACGGTTCTTACCGGCACGGGGCTCAGGCACCTGCTGCAGCGAGATGTTCACGTGGCGGTGCGTTGGGTCCTGCAGCACGCCCCATCCGTCTTCGGGAGGCTCGCGCGGGACGTAGCCGAGCGCATCACGCCAGAAGCCATACATCCTCGCGAAGTCGTTGCAGTCGATGACGACGGACCCGACATACATGGCCCGATCCTACTTGTCGAGCGCACGCTCCAGTTGCGCTCTGTTCGTCGTGGAACGCCCCTTGACGCGCTGAGGCCTTGCTACGACGCCACCCGTGTGAGCGGCGGCTGCGTCCAGACGGGATCGTTCGACTCCCACACGCGCCCATCCTCGCCGAAGACGAGGAAGCGGTCGAAACTGCGCGCGAACCAGCGGTCGTGCGTCACCACGAGCACGGTCCCCTGGTACGCGTCGAGCCCATCCTCCAGCGCCTGCGCACTGTCGACGTCGAGGTTGTCGGTCGGCTCGTCAAGGAGCAGCAGGGTCGCGCCGTCCACTTCGAGGAGCAGGATCTGCAGGCGCGCCTGCTGACCGCCGCTGAGCGTCTCGAACACCTGGTCCGACTGTTGATCGAGTCCATACCGGCGCAGCATGCCGATCGCGCGGCCACGCTCGAGCTGCGCGTTGGCAAGGATCTCCACCGGGGTGCGCCCGGCGAGGTCCGGACGGCGGTGGAGTTGCGAGAACACGCCCGGGACGACGCGCGCGCCGAGGCGAACGTCTCCCGTGTGGGCAACCTCCTCGCCGGCGAGCAGGCTGAGGAAGTGCGACTTCCCCGACCCGTTGGGTCCGACGACCGCCACGCGTTCTCCGAACACGACGTCGAGGTCGAATGGTTCCAACAGGCCGGTGAGCTCGAGCTTCTTGCAGATGATCGCCTGCACACCGGTACGGCCGCCCTTCAGGCGCATGCGCACCTGCTGTTCGCTCGGGCGTTCCGCCGGACGGCCCTTCTCCTCGAAATGGCGGAGCCGCGTCTGCGCGGCCTTGTAGCGCGCCGCCATCGCCGGACTCCGCGCTGCTTGCTGTTGCAGCGTTCGCACGTAGTCGATGATGCGTTCGTGCTCCTCCGTCCAGCGACGGTGCAGCTCCTCCAGGCGCTCGGTGCGACCTCGCCGCGCCTCGACGTACGTGCCGTATCCACCACCGTGGATCCATGCGCCGTGACCCTCGAGCGTGACGATGCGTTGCGCCGTGCGCGAGAGCAACTCGCGGTCGTGCGTGATGAAGAGCACGGTCTTCGTGCTCGCGACGAGCGCCGCTTCGAGCCACTCCTTGCTCGGAACGTCGAGGTAGTTGTCCGGCTCGTCGAGCAGCAGCACCGTGCTGGTACCGCGCAGCAACGCGTCCAGCATGAGACGTTTCTGCTCACCGCCGCTGAGCTCATCGACTGACCGTGCCGCCGCGAACGAGTAGTCATCACCGAGCGCCGCGTTCGTGCAGAGCGTCCACACCGACTCGGCGTCGTAGCCGCCGGCATCAGCGTAATCCGCGACAGCCTGCGCGTATGCCGCTCCCGCGCTGTCCCCGCCGACTGCGTGGAGCAGCTCCTCGGTGGTGTCGAGCGCTTGCGCCGCGCGACGGAGCGATGCCGGCGCGACCGAGATGAGCAGGTCGCGCACCGTCCTCACGTCGGCCGTGCTGCCCATGAATTGACGCATGACACCGATGCCGCCTGCGCTCGAGATCGTGCCAACCTGCGGCTTGAGATCGCCGGCGATCATGCGCAGCACCGTCGTCTTGCCGGCGCCGTTGGCGCCGAGCAGCGCTGTCTTGCTCCCTTCGCCGACGCGGAAGGATACGTCGTCGAACAGCACTCTCCCGTCCGGCAGGACGTGGCGGAGCCCTTTCACATCAACGAATCCCATGGCCGTCCTATTCTGCGATGTCACCGGAGTTGCGCGCGGTGACGGGAGAGACAAGAAAGACGCCCGGCTCGATGCCGGGCGCCTTTCCGGGAGGGAGTTGACGAGGTCAGTGGGCCAGGATCGAGATCTCGTCCCAGTAGTGATCGAACGCGGTGTTCGAACCGGCGCCCTTGACGTAGGGCTGGATGAGGAAGTTGCCGACCGAGTAGTACAGCGGGATGTAGACGACATCGTTCTGGAGGATCTGCGCGAGCTGCATGTACAGCGGAAGCGCAGTCGTCAGCGGCTCCGCATCAGCCTGCTTGAGGATGGAGTCGTACTGGGGATCGTCGAACCCGCTGGTGTTGGCGCCTTCCGAGGTCGGAATCGCGCCCCAGAGGTTGTCGTACCAGTCCTGCGGATGGTTGTAGTCGAACTGCCAGCCGTCACGCGACATGACGTACTTGCCCGAGAGCCGGTTGCTGATGAAGATCGACGCGTCCGAGACCGAGTTCAGGCTGACCTTGACGCCGAGGTTGGTCTGCCATTCGTTCTGCAGGTACTCGGCGACGCTCTCGTTGAGGCTGCCCGCGTTGTACGAGTACGTGAGGTTCTTGGTCAGGGCACCGGTCGGGTCGTACTGCTTGAGCAGCGACCTGGCCCGCGTCGGGTCGAACTTCGCGAGCGGGTCGCTGTTCGGTCCCCCGTTGCCGACGAGGCCCGTGGTGATGAGACCGCCCGTTGCCGGCGAGCAGATCAGGTTGTGGCACACCGTCGTGGCAAGGCCCTGCTTGTCGACCGCGAGGTCGAAGGCGAGGCGGAGACCCTTGGCGGCGGCGCTTTCACCGAGGAAGGGTCCACCCGTGGAGGGGTACCCGATGTTGAAGCTCAGCCACGTCGTGCGCCCTTTCGGCTGCACGAGGAGATCACTCTTCTCGCGAGCGTTTGCCTGGATCGCGAGCACGTTGGCGAGCGGGATGTTCGCGCTGTTCCCGCCGTAGCCGATGATGTCATAGCCCTTCTGGAAGAAGGCGTCCACCGTTGTCGGTGCAGTCGAGGGATCCTTGATGTCGATGTTGATCGTCTTCAACGTCGGCTTCGGTGAACCCCACCAGTTCGGCACCTGGCTGAACGTCATCGACTGCTTGGGGGTGTACGCGGTGAGCTTGTACGCGCCGGTGCCGACGAGGTTGGCGGGCGTC
>DATLRX010000018.1:0-46746 GCA_035534435.1 Candidatus Acidiferrales bacterium | reverse complement strand
CGCCGGCTCGCATCCTGCATCCCTCTCCGCAAGTGCGCTTCGACGCCAGAACCTGAGGCAGGAGCCCAGTGCGTTAGCAGCGCTCGCTGGGATCTGTGCGGGGGGCCGCTCGTCGAGAGCGGTCCCTACCGCGATCAGTTTTCACCGAGCTCGTCCGTGTAGAAGTCCGGGAGATGCTTGACACCGCAGGTCCAAGAGACGCTTGGCGGTGTGCGGCGCGTCCGCCTGATGCTTGACACGGCCCGCCTCCCCCCAGTCCGCTCGTCCGCAAGGATTGAGCGACATCGGAGGGACCAGGTTCGAGCTTGTGGAGTTGAACGTGGTGGAAACAGCGCTACCGGATCGTCCTGGAGGTGCTCGAGGATGGCCTTCCCGTCACCGAGGTGGCGATGCGACATGGAGTCAGCCGGCAGACCGTGCCGCCGTCGGCATGCGGCCAGATGAGGTCCCCCTGTCGGCGGGTGTTGCTGAGGCGCTCCCCGCTCCGTCTGGACAGGTATCCGGCTCGGAGCGCAGCTCACCGGCGTTGTGAGGACTCCACCGTCGCCTCAGCGTCCGTGGAGGCGCGCTAGCTGAGAACGCTCACGAGGCTGGTCACGAACACGCTAGTTCTTCGTAACGTGCAGCTCGCGAGGAAGTTGGGTCAACACCTCACATCCGGCTTCGGTGACCAGCACACTTTCGCTCAGGCCCACGCAGAGACGCTGGAATGCGCGCAGCGCGGGGGGCATGTGGAAAACCATGCCGGGCACGAGTTCGGTTCCGTCATCCTTGCGAAGGCTGACGATATGGCCCTCTCCCCAGTCCGGAGCGAACGCGACGCCCATCGAGTAGCCGGTTCGCTTGCGAAACATTGCTTCCATGCCGGCGTCTTCGATCACACCTCTGCATGCTTGATCCACCGAACCGGCCGTGACGCCCGGGCGAATTGCGGCAATGGCGGCATTGAGTGCTTGCAGCACCACATCGCACATTGACTGAATCTCGCTCGAGGGCTCGCCGAGCACTGCGGTGCGCATCAAGGCGCCTCCGTACCGGCTGACGCATGCGCCGAGCTCGATGAGCACCGTATCGCCGCTCTCGAGTCGACGATTCTTGAAGCTCGAGTGCGCGACTCCGGAGCGCGGTCCTGAGGTAACGATCGGATTGGAGACCAGCGGATCCGAGCCGTTGCCGACCATCGCGGCGTAGGCAGCCACCGCGACTTCGTTCTCGGACGCGCCCTCGTGCACAGCGTTCAATGCCGCGGTCATCCCCAGGTCCACGAGACCGCATGCCTGCCGGATCTTCGCGATCTCGTACGTCGATTTGATCGCGCGGGAGCGTTCGACAAGTCCGGCGTCCGCGACACTGACATCGCCGAGCGCGGCCCGGAGACGGAGCCACGTGCTTGGAGTGACGAAGGGAGCGGTGCCCTCCATCGCGATCCGACGTAACAGGAGATTGCGGGTCGTCAGCGCGTCCACCGTCCGCTCGACGGGGTCGTCGGTGTCGCCTGAGATGGCGATGCTGGTCAACCAGGTGGTTGACATCGCGACGCCGCGCTCCATCTCACGAATCACGAGCACTGGGTCTGCGTCGACTGGAAGCGCAAGGCAGAGGTAGGACGAATAGCCGATGGTGTCGTAGCCGGTGAGGTAGTTTATGTTCTCCGGTGTCTGGATGAGGAGGACGTCGATCTGCCGGTAGACCATCGCTTGCCGGACTTCGGCGACTCGACGGTCGTACTCCGCTTGGGGGAAGGCCAGATCCCTCCAGGCCGAGTCGGACGGATTCGGTTGAGGGCTGCCGGCAGTTGAACGCCCGTCGTTGTGCACCTAGCGCCTCCGGTGAGCGGATCCTTGACTTCCGACTGCGGAGCATACTAAATTCTGGATCCAAGATTTTGAACTTCCGAAGTCGTTCGATAGCCGCAAGAGGCTCCGCCTCGTGACCGCGGAGCCGATGAATCGTGATGCGCTCGAGTATCGGACCAAGGTCGACGCGACCTATGAACTGCTGCGTGGCCGGATCCTGAGCGGCCGCCTGAAGCCCGGCGAGAAGCTCGATCAGTCGTTGCTGGCGACCCAGATGCGGGTGAGTCGCACGCCGCTGCGCCAAGCGCTGCTCAGACTGGCTGCGGAACGGTTGATCGAAACCGAACCGCACCGAAGTGCGATTGTCGCGCCACTGTCGTTGATCGAGATCGAAGACCTCTACGAATCCCGTCGTGTGCTCGAGTCAATGCTTGCGGGAGTCGGCACCGAACGCATCTCGGAGCGAGGGCTGAACCAGCTGAGGCGGGTCCTTGATATGCAGGAGACGGCGGTAAAGTCGGGCAACCCTGACCGGTTCGCAGATCTCGATCGAGAGTTCCATTTCGTTCTGTATCGAGCGGCCGGCTATGCGCGTGCCTTCGACATCACGCAGACGCTGCGGGACGCCAGTGAGCGATACGTCCGTTTCTACACCGTCTACAAAGGCGGAGCTGCGGACTCGCTCGGAGACCATCGACGAATCCTGCAACTCTGTGTCGGCCGCGACGTCCAGGGCGTTCGCGATGAGGTCGAGCGCCACATTGTCCACGGGATGGAGACGCTGCGTCATGCGGCTGGTGAGCTCAACGCACCTGTGGCGCGAACTGAATCCGATCCCAAGGCGCGGGACTGAATCATGAACCAGCGTCCGATCCCAAACCGGATTCGAAACATTGCGCTCCCTGAATGGCAGCCCGCTCTCGGCCAGTCGCTGCGGGACGCGGAGCGCGAGCTTGAGCGTGTGCAGTACGGCGGCGAATTGCTGGACCTCACATACGCGAACACGCACCGCTTCCCGCCGCCGCCGTGGGTACTGCCTGATTTCGTGGCGGCGGCAAGCGGGGGCGGCATGACCTACACGCCGTATCGAGGGGACGAACGCGTCCGCTCGGCGGTCGCTGAGTCGCTGTCGGGGTTTCTCGGAATTGACATCGATCCCAACAGTGAACTGATTCTCACGCCCGGCTCCCAGGCAGCCTTGTTCGTCGCGATGTCGGCGACGGTTGGCGACGCGGTCGCCCTGGTGGATCCGGATTACATGTCAGATGAGAAGCTCCTTCGCTTCCTCGGTGCCCGGATCCACCACGTTTCGTTGCTGTGGGGGGACTTCAGCCGGCCTCCGTCCATTGATCTCGAGATGCTTGAAGCCGCCTTCAGAGAGGGCGCGTCCACGCTCGTGTTCTCGAATCCCAACAACCCGACCGGCATGGTGTTGCCGCCAGACGTCGTCCGCAAGATCGCAGAGCTTGTCCGATCTTTTGATGCGACGGTCATTGTCGATGAGCTCTACTCCAGGCTCGTCTACGACGAGACCTCCTTCGCTCATCTCATCGCCGAAGAGGGCATGGCCGAACGATGCATAACGTTGCTTGGGCCCTCGAAGACCGAATCCATGAGCGGGTACCGCGTTGGCGTTGCGGTGGGGCCCAGCGAGTTGATCGATCGGATGGAGGACGTGCTTGGAGTGACCGTGCTTCGGGCACCGGCCTATGCGCAGCACGTTCTGACCCACTGGTTGTCGGACGACCATCCCTTCGTCGCGTCCCGAGTACGCGACTACCAGAAGCTGCGCGATCACACCGTCGAGACGCTCAACGCATCGGGCCTTGTGCGCGTGCGACCTGCCGGTGGTACGGCGTACCTCTTTCCTGACGCATCCGCGGTCGGCCGCGATGAGCAGACGGTCGCCAAAGCACTCAAGTCCGACGCCGGCCTGCTGGTCAACCCGGGCTATCAATTCGGCCCGCGCGGGGCACGGCATTTCCGGATCTGCTTCGCTCAGGACGAGACCATTTGGGACCAGGCATTGGAGCGAATGGTGTCGACGCTCGGCTCCCTGCGCGAAGGAGCCTCGACGGACTCTGCGCGCTCGGTGGCCAGCTCGTGACCGACATCCGTATCGGCGCCGGGTTTCTGGGTGCGATCTCATCGGTGAATGACGTTGAGCATCTTCGGCGCGCAGCTCGCATTTGTCAGGACGGAGGTTTGGCCAGCTTCTGGGTGGCCGACCAGCGCTGGCAGCGCGATGTCTACGTGAGCCTCACCGACATTGCGGCTCGCACGGACTCGTTGTTGTTGGGAACACGAGTGACCGACCCGTACATCAGGCATCCAGCGCTCACCGCGGTGGCCATCGCGACCCTTGATGAGGCTTCCGGCGGTCGCGCCATCCTCGGCATCGGTGCCGGCGGATCCGGGTTTCGACAACTCGGTCTCGCACGTACCAAACCGGCTGTGGCGGTACGCGAGTCGATCGAGGTCATCCGCCGGCTGTGGAGTGGCGAGGAGTTTGAGTTCGAGGGCCGGATCATCAACTGGAAGCGAGGAGCATTGGAATTCAAGTGCCGCCCGGATATTCCTGTGGTCATCGCGGCACGAGGTCCCTTTCTTCTGGAACTCGCGGGGGAGGTCGCCGACGCAGCAATCGTGGCTTCCGGCGTCTCGCCGGGAGGTGTCGGTTGGGCCAGGCAACTGATCGCCAAGGGAGAGATGCGAGCCGGCAGACCGCAGGGTCAGACCGATCTCATGCACATGACCTACATATCGATCGATGAAGATCCGCGCGTCGCACGCCAGACAGTCAAGAAGGCGCTGGTCGGCACCGTGGTCGGGAGCCATCCCACATATGACTTTCTGAGGGCAAATGGCCTCGAGATTCCATCCGATCTCTCTGCGTACCTGGATTCCGGGGGATACGATGCGCCTCGAATCATCGAGTTGATTCCCGACAGTTTCGTCGACAAGCTGGCCATTGCCGGCACCGTCGAGGACTGCGCGATCCAGCTGCAGGGTTTGCTTGACGCAGGAATCCAGCATCCGCTGCTTGCACCCATCCCACTTCGCGATGGCGGCGAGATCGAGATTCTCGAGCAGTTTGTCAGTCGGATCATGCCGGAGCTCAAGGCTGTGTCGGGCGCATGATCGAAATCGAGACCGATGTTCTGGTGGTGGGTGGCGGCCTGGCGGCGCTGCGCGCTGCCTACGACGGGCTGCTGACTGGCGCGCGAGTGGTCCTCGCCGTCAAGGGAAAGGCCGGTCGCAGTGGATCGTCCGCGATGACGTCCGCCGGATACTCAACCGCCCTCTCTGCGGCCGATTCGCCCGAAACGTACTTCGAGGACACCATCAAGGGCGGTCATGGGATCAATGACGCGAAGCTGGTGCGCATCCTCGCCGAGGAGGGGCCGCAGCGGCTCGCCGAGCTGGTCGCTCTGGGAGCGCCACTCGGAGTGACTGAGACGGGCGACTGGCGGATCATCCCGAGCGGCGATCACAGCGTGCCGCGCACCGTGTCTGCGGCGAACCACATCGGACGCGACTTCACGGACCCTCTCACTGAAGCCGTCATTCGTCTTGGCGCACAGGTGCTCGAGATGACTGCGGCTGTCGAGGTGCTGACAGCCGCGGGCGAGGTGATCGGTGCGATCCTCATTGACTACGCGCGATCTGAGCTGATCACCATCAAGGCGCCGGCTGTGATTCTCGGCACAGGAGGAGCCGGAAGGCTCTTCAGTGTTACCTCGAATCCGAACGACGCCACCGGAGACGGCTACGCCCTCGCGCTCAATGCCGGGGCGTCGCTGCGTGACATGGAGTTCATTCAGTTCTACCCGTGGCGCTGCATCATCCCGTTCGACCGCAGCCGCATGCCGATCCAGCCGTCCACATTTGTGCTTGGCGCAACTCTGCTCAACTCGGATGGCGAGCGTTTCATGTTGCGTTACGACCCGGTACGCGGAGAGGCGACGACGAGGGATGTCGCCGCGCGCGGGATCTACGACCAGATACACAGCGGAAAGGCTGTCAGGGGTGGCGTTCAGCTCGACGTGTCGGCACTGTCGCTGGATGAGTGGACGCTCAGCAACCCCAAGCCTGCGCGACATTTTCTCGAGCGTCATCTCGATTTCAAACGAGAGGAAATGATCCTGGCGCCAGAAGCCCACTTCTTCATGGGAGGGGTGGTGGTGGACGAGTGGGGCGAGTCGCAGGTGCGTGGTCTCTTCGTTGTGGGTGAAGCTGCAGGAGGCGTCCACGGCGCGAACCGTCTGGACTCGAATGCGATTCCCGAAACACAAGTCTTTGGCGCTCGGGCGGGCAAGGCGGCAGCCGCGCGGTCAAGAGCGCCCGGACGTTCGGCACCGTCAATCGCGCCTGACCGCACATGGACCGACCGGCTGCTGCAGGCCGATGCAGCACCTGTGACTTCAGTCGAGGAATACGCGGAGCTACGAACGGATCTGCAGGCAACCATGGGGCGGGCGTTCGGCATTGTCCGCAGCCGGACACAGATGGAACGAGGGCTGATTGAAGTCGAAGCCATCGAACGGATGTTGGAGACGGCAGCACCCGCTGGTGTCCGCGCGTTGATGCTGCACGCACAGATGTCGAACTCCCTGCTCGTGGCTCGCAGCTGCTTGCGGTCTGGACTGATGCGCGAAGAGAGCCGCGGCGCGCACTACCGCCAGGATTTTCCGGAGCAGGACGACGAGAGGTGGAAATGCTCGTTGCGGATCGACCTCGTCGGGAGTGACATTCAGCTACGGAGGTGTGAGCTTGAAACCGTCCACTGACACAGGCTTGGGTCCGGTGGCAGATGCAACAAACGTGCCTGCTCTGCTCGTGCCGCCGTCGGCAACCGCGGTGCTCGTTGTGGACGTCCAGAACGACTTTGTGGATGATCGCGGTCGCGTCGGACTCTCGGGGTCGGATATGCGTCCGCTGCAGAAAGCGGTGGGTGAGATCAACCGTCTGATCGCGGCCGCTCGCGAAAACGGTGCACGCGTCGTGTACGTCGTCGTCGAGCACGGTGGCAGACTTGATCTGCCGCCCTACCAGGCCCGGTACGCACGGCGAGGCATGACGCCTGAGGACACTATCTGTCACCAGGGAACATGGGGTGCGCAACGCTATGCCGGCGTGCTGCCGCCGGAGCAGGGCGAACCCCAACTGGTCAAGCATGGCTACGACGCATTTCAGATCTCGGATCTCGAAGCGACCCTCCGTCGGTGGGGCGTGCGGACGGTGGTTGTCACGGGTGTGGTCACCGAACTATGTGTGCGGGCGACGGCGTTCTCCGCGTTTGAGAAGGGATTTTTTGCTGTCGTGCCGCGCGAGTCCACGGCCTCACTCGACCCTGAGAGTGCGCGAGACGCGCTCAGCGGCATCGAGCAATGGTATGGAGACGTCATCGGGTTGGACGACCTCATCAGGACGTGGGCGATGGGGGCACAGCCTCGCTCAAGCCTGACCACATGAGCGAGACGCACGACAAACAAATGGGCCAAGGCACAGCGCCCGGGCTCGCGCCCGGAAGTACCGTCAGCAAGCAGTGGGGTAGCTGTCAACAAACAGAACGGAGGACGCGCGATGTCGTTTGAACTCTTGAGGGGCCGGGTTGCCCGGGGTGATCCAAAATTGCATCAACGACTCCGCAGACGCGTGGCGCTTGCCGCGCTCGGCCTGCTGATGGTCGCGTGCGGCAGCGCGAGCCAGGCGACCTCCAGCTCTGCGGGCACAGATCTGCTGTCGAAGCTCAAAGCGGCAGGTGTCATCAACATCGGCCTGGCCAACGACCCACCGGCGAGCATCATCAATCCAGACGGCAGTGTCAGCGGCGAGGGCCCGGTTGTGGTCCAGATGATCATGAAGCAGCTCGGCATCAATCAAGTACACGGAATCGTCGGAACCTTTGGCGAGCTGGTCCCAGGGCTCCTGGCAGGACGCTGGGACATGATCGGCGGCGTTATCTCAGTCACGAAAGCGCGGTGCGCCGTAGTTCAGTACACCGATCCATTCCAGTTCAATGGCATCGAGATTGCCTGGTTCCCGAGCGCGGTTCCACAGGCCCCGACCAGTATTGGCGACGTGGGAAAGCGGGGTCTCACCGTAGGCTTCAACTCCGGCTCTTCCTACATCGCACTCGCCGAAGGCCTCGGTGTCGCCCAGGACAAGGTGCTGCAGTTCCCGGATACGGCATCGCTCCTGGACGCGTTGCAGTCCAAGAGAATCCAGGTGATCATCTCGGACACGGGTTCGCTGACCCTGACGCCGGCTCAGGTGCAGAAATACCCGTTCCAGCACCTTGACTACCCGCCGGACGGCCCGTTCATCGCAGGAGCGCTTGCGTTCCGGAAAACGGACATCACGCTGTACAACGCATTTCAGAAAGCCTTCCGAGCGATGAAGGCATCCGGTGAATTCGACAAGATCGCTGCGGAGTTCCAGTTCCCGCCCATTCCGGCGCAGTACGCGAACCTCACCCCAGCGGAAGTTTGCGCGAAGGTAACGTAGGTTCGCGACATTGGCTGCCACCTCCGCCGCGGCGGTGGCAGCCAGGCGCACCAAAGCACCAACGATGCGTAGTGGAGCAGATGCACTCGAACGGTGAACCCGTCGACGTTGCTCTGGCCTTGGTCACGTGACCGGGTTCAGCTGGGACTGGCAGTTCGCCCTGCAGATCCTGCCGCAACTGTTGCAGGGCCTCCAGTTCACGCTCGAGGCAACATTCTTCGGGTCGCTGCTCGCCTTCGTTCTGGGGTTGGTCTGGGCTGTGATACGGCTGGCAGAAGTCCCAATATTTTCTCAAGCGATCCGATTGGTGGTCGAGTTCCTGCGCGGAACCCCGCTCCTCCTCCAACTCTACTTCCTCTTCTACGTCTTTCCGAACTATGGCATTACGATTCCGGCGCTGCAAACCGGGATTATTGGTTTGGGGCTGTACTACAGCGCGTACGCGAGCGAGGTGTACCGTGCGGGCATTGAAGGCGTACCTCGGGGTCAGTGGGAGGCTTCGCTGGTCCTCGGTCTTCCGTTGCGTCGAATGTGGGGTCGAGTCGTGGTTCCCCAGGCTATGCGCTTCGCGACCCCCGTGCTGGGGAATTTCGTCATCAGCATGTTCAAGGAATCTGCCATCCTTTCGACAATCACGGTGCTGGAGGTGATTGGGCAAGCCAATATCATCGGCGCGGCAACCGCTCGATACATTGAGCCGTTCACACTGGCCGGCCTCATCTTCCTGGCCATCAGCTACCCCGCATCTCGCGTGATCAGACTGGTGGAGGCGCGCCTCAGTGGGTGATAGCGAAGTAGCCGAGCTGGCTGCGAATCCACCAAGCACCGTTGACACCGTGCTCACGATGCACGACGTCACCATTGCATATGGTGAACGGGTCGTCGTTGACTCGTTGAACCTTGCAGTCAAGCCGGCCGAGAAGGTCGCGATCATCGGTCCGAGCGGCTCCGGCAAGACCACCGTCCTGCGTCTTGCGATCGGCCTGGAAAGGCCGAGCGCTGGGTCGATCCTGATCGACGGCCGGTACATGTGGCACATCGAGCGTGCAGGGGTCCTCGTTCCAGCCGGGGAGCGGCAGGCGCGTCGTGCCCGCCGGCCGGTGGGGATGGTGTTCCAGCAGTTCAACCTTTTTCCGCACATGACCGCGCGCCAGAACCTGACCGAACCGTTGATCCATGTGCTGAGCCTCGGGAAGGAGGAAGCGAATCACCGCGCCACCGACCTGCTCTCACGCGTTGGCTTGGCAACGCACCTCGACCATCGCCCGGCGCAAATGTCCGGCGGGCAACAACAACGAGTCGCAATAGCGCGTTCGCTCGCTCTGCGGCCGAAACTGATGTTGTTCGACGAGGTCACATCGGCACTCGATCCGGAGTTGGTCGGTGAAGTCCTGCAGGTCATTCGAGAGCTCGCTCACACGACATCGATGGCCATGATCCTGGTGACACACGAGATCTCATTCGCCGCAGACATTGCGGATCGAGTCATCGTCCTCGATCACGGCAAGATCGTCGAGGAGGGTCCACCATCCATTGTCCTTCGCGAGCCTCGTTCACCCAGAACGCAGCAGTTTCTGCGAGCAATCCTTGAACGCTGAGTCCGTGAAGCGCTCGGTGCTGCAATGCCGCTAGGCGACGCGGCGACACTCAAGGATTATCTGCCGCTCTTGCTGCAGGGCATTCCGATAACGCTGGAACTCACATTCTCGTCGATCATCTTGGTGGTGATTTCAGGCTTCGTCTTAGGCCTGGGAAGATCGTCGAAGGTCCGAGGGATCCGGTGGCCCTCCGCATTCGTGGTTGAGTTCTTTCGTGGGAGCTCGGCCATCGTTCAGTTGTTCTGGGCGTTCTATGTGTTGCCGTTTTTCGGCATCGAGCTGCCCCCGTACGTCGCAGGAGTCCTGGTGTTGGGCCTCAACGGTGGCGCCTACTTCTCGGAGGTGGTTCGTGCCAGTTTCGCCTCGGTCCCAAAGGGTCAGACGGAGGCTGCTGCGGCGTTGGATCTTTCCGCGTGGTTTCGACTCACGCGTGTGGTCCTGCCGCAGGCGCTCCCCCTGATGGTGCCCGCGTTCGGGAACGCGTTGATCGACATGCTCAAGTTCACCGCCCTCCTCTCGTTGATCACGATCAACGAGTTGGCCTATCGGGCGGACGCCATCCGCAGTGTTCTGACCGAAGGTGGAGAGGTGTACGGGCTCACGTTGCTGATCTACTTCGTTTTGTCGCTGATCTTTTCGTTCGGGGTCCAGAGGCTTGAGTACCTTGCCAACCGGTGGGCTGGGCGCGGTGAGTTGACGCGAAGAGGCCCGGGTCGCAAAGGCAAGTCAGGCGTCCCACGCTGGGCGTTTCCGAGTCGTTCATGACTTTGGGGTGAGCTTTTGAACGTTGAGATCCGGCCGGTGACGTCAACGAACGCGCCACGTCCCGCTGGCGCCTACTCGCAGGCAATGGTCGCGGGCGGCTTCGTTTTCGTGTCCGGGCAGGTTCCTCGTGAGCCATCGACCGGGATCGTGCCGGATGGCATTGAAGCCCAGACACGACTGGTGCTGAGAAATCTCAACGCTCTCCTGGAGGCGGCTGGCGCATCACTCAAGGATGTGGTGAGGGTAACCGCGCATCTTGCCGATCTGACAATGTTCGACGAGTTCGACCGGACCTACTCAGAATTCTTTGTCCAGCCGTTTCCGACACGCACAACCGTGGGGTCGCAGCTCCGTGGCGTGTTGGTTGAAGTCGACGCAATTGCTGTTCTTACCGATACTCATGCCAGCGAAGCTCCCCTGGCTTAAGGACGATAGTGACGTACCGCGACTTCCAGCCGTCCGAGGTCCGCTGGTATTGATCGTGGCAGATGGCCGAATTGAACGGTTACGTCGGGGATTCGCCATACGTCGTTCTGTATAGACAGCGACGCGAAGCGGTCGTAGAGCGCACGATCAATGGTCAGCCCGGTCCGTCTTATCGGGTCAAGCCCACGATCGGTCCAGCCTTATTGACGCGCGTCGACACTTCGCGGTTGGAAGAGTTCCTTCTTTACAGACCTCCATGTGCGTGGAGCGACGATCGTTTTGAGGAAGCTTAGGAGGGTTTGATTCCCTTCTCGGCAAACGATTACCTAGCTGCATTGTACCCGGAAGGTCGTCACGAACCCAGTACACGGGGGAAGTGATTGCTAACCACGCTCCAGTGGAGACGCGGGACACAAACAGTTTTGGCGGCATGGGTTGCTCTAGCTCATCTAGCAACTTCAGCTGTTGTTCCGCTTCATCGCCGCCGCCTACGAGCGACGCAGCCTGGGCGTTGCCAGCCACCGGCCGTTCGATCAATGGGGCACGGTCCTGCCCGAGCACACCACCGCCGTCTCCATGCTCGACCGCCTCCTGCACCTCGCTGTTGTGGTGGTCACCGACGGCGAGTCGTTCCGAATGAAAGAGGCGAAGTCACGAGGAGGTGGTCGCGCACCAAAGACCTGACGACGGCACCTTCATGGCCAGGGGTGCGGATCTGCTTGGCCACAACTGCGGACTTCTGGATGGCCATTGACAAGGCGCGTGGGGTAGTGAACGTCGCTGCGGATGGACATGACGTATGGGTCGACCGGCGCGACGTCGTCCCACCAAGGGTGAGGTTGAGAGCGCCGTTTGATCGGGAGGGCGGGAGTGATTCCGATGGATCTATTGCTGCGGGTTCATGCGGGCGTCATGTCACTGGTTCTGGTGCAGAATCAAAGCCTGAACGCGGGTATGCAGTCGAGCCGGCCACTAGACGATCGATCTCGATGTCCACTCGCGATTGTGACCCATGCCCGCGCCGTCTCCTCGACATCCTGAGTGTCGTTGCCGCCATCACAACGCTTCGATTTGCCGATAGCACGCACTCGGGCGTCAATGGACTCGCGAAGTACGGGCGGAGAAACCGACAACGACGCGCGACGCCAGGGTGAATTGCGACGATGCACCAGACGTCGTCGACATCGAGGCGAGCGCGATGCTCGCTCGACAGTTCGACACGCACTCGGGATTGTTGGGTCCGACGCAATAGCTGTTGCAGACAGGATTGTTGTTGCCGTAGCAATGCGAGTAGCAGATCTGATTGTCGTTGCCCTCGCAGTAGTTGCGGCAGACGGCCAGAATCGCGTTGCGGCAATACGTCTTGCAGGTGGTCGAGGTGTTAGTGCAGAGGGGACACGGATCTGTGGGGGTTGGGGTCGCGGTTGGTAGAGCCGTAGGCGTCGGACGGGTGGTCGGCGGCGAAGTCGCACCAGGTATGACAGGCGGACCGCTCGCTGTGGCGGCGGTCGTCGCGCTCTGTCCAGGTGACCCGGACGCAGCCGGCGCCGGGGGTATCGTGTTCTGCTGCCCACCAACAATGACGTGCGTGGGCGGCACAATCCCGAATCCTCCGTGGGGCAATCCTGGGCTGAGCCCGCTAAGGATCCCGCCAGCGGCGATGACACCGATGGCGCCGATGGTCGCCACACCCGTCCCGAGCCAACTGCCCAGACCGGACCAGAGCCCTCCAAACGTCGGGATCTGAGCAATCCACGCGCCGATGCCAATGGTTCGCCACAGGTTTCCCGAGGAGATGTTGAGGAAGGCACGGACGATTGCTGGATCCAATTGGGTGCCCGCAACTCGGATGAGCTCCTGCCGCGATGCCACGACGCTCATCGGTCGCTTGTACGGTCGCGGAGCGGTCATCACCTCGTACACGTCCGCCACGGACACGATCCGTGCCGCGAGCGAGATCTCATGCCCCTTCAACCCGCGGGGATAGCCGGTGCCGTCATACCGCTCGTGGTGCTGCACAACGGCGGCACCCCACTGACCCAGCCATGGGAGCAGCGGCGCGACCATTCGCGCCCCGTCCTCAGGGTGACGACGCAGGACGATCCACTCCTCCTCGCTGGGCGCCGACGGCTTGTTGAGCAGGGTCGCGGGCACCTCGAGCTTGCCGACGTCGTGGAGGAGGGCAGCCCACCGGAGACGAGCACGATCCTCCTCCGGCAGCTTGAGTTCGGTCGTGAGGAGATCGGTGAACACCCGGACCCGTTCGGAATGTCCACGGCTGGCCCGGTCGTGAACATTGAGCGCCAGCACGAGTTCGATGACCGTAGCCAGATCCTGCGCACGATCGACCTGGCCGGATGAGCGGGCCGCTTCCATACGGTCGCGCAGCTCACGGGGGGTGCCCGCTCGCCGTGCGACCGCGAACCGAGCTGGCACCTTGTCGGGAAAGAGCAAGGACACGTTCAGGAGCGCCGCCAGCGGCAGTAGCCGTCGAGCAGCCCGTTCGAACACCACCAGAGTGAGGAGCGATCCGATCGCGGCGACGCCGATCCACAACGCGGCAGCCCAGGGATCGTGGGAGCGCGGCAGCGTTCGGCTCAACAACAGGGCCACGCCGAACGAGAACCCGATGGGTACGGCGAAGATGAGCGCTCGAAGACCCCAGCTCAAGAGGGGTCGTCGTCGCCACTCACCCACGGTCACCGGCGACGAAGGCTTGTCGGCCGAGTTTCCCACGCCGCTCCTGTGTGGTGTGCTCCGTTCACTGACGCTTGATGACAGGCTGGGTCAGGGCGCCCCGTGGAGGACGACAAAATGGTCACGATTGCGCTCGAGGACGCGCCAGTCCGGGTTCGGGGTTCCACTTTCTTCAAGGGCCGCTCGGAATACGACAACGGACCTCAGAGCACGTCCACGAACGCCTGTTGCCCGAACTGAAACCCATCGGCTGCCGCTGCCGCCGCCGGGCTGTTGAAGAGAGAAGGGCCAGAGGAGTGGAGCCTCTGAGCCCCTAGGCAAATGCGCCGGAGGTTGATCAGCGTCCGGCGCGCAGCCGCTTCAGCCGGGTGTCGGCGCTTTGAACCTTGTTGTGACACCACCCTGGTCTTCACACCACCGCCGGCAATGCCGACTATGCGGCCAGCCGCGCGGCGACAAGCGGTGTGCTCGCCCTAACCGAGGTGGTCGACGCAGCTGTTGTGGTGCCTGCGACCGGAGTCCAGGGCGACGTGAACCTGGGACAACGCCTCGCCGGCGGAACGCTGACTCTGCTCGGGTTGGTGTCGGTCTGGCGGGCGAGGCGGCGTTGGCTGCGGAATGGAGAGAGGTTCGCGAGGGACCCCCGTCTCAGCCACCCAGTCCATTAGACGTCCATGACACGTTCACACCGCGCCTGAGACGGTCATCAATCGTCGATTCCGTGTCGTCACGGCGGATACGGCTTCTGGAACGGCGGTTTGATAGTTCGGGTTCGCGCAAATCACGCCAGCCACGTTCCGCGTCCTAAACGGTGGGCAACTCTTGCTCAATGACACGGCTCGGGGACCCCGTCCGCATTGTTGCGGTCGCACCTTCGCAACATCATGGCTGAAGAGAATCGTGCGTTCATATTCAGCTCGGAGGCCAAGAAGGTCCCTCAGGCCATCGCCGTGGCGGATCACCCGTCCCACATCGCTGGTCAAGGTCACATTGCGAACAAACACGGTGTTCACGGAGTGACACGATGCCGGCGTGTTGAAGCGGGAACCAGGCGATATGACGGCTACTCTGCTTGGCTTCTTCGCTCACGCTTGCAGCGGTACATCGCATGGTCCGCAGCGCGGAGCAGGCTGTGTACGTCGTCGCCGTCGGCCGGATAGGCTGCGACGCCAATGGTTGCGCCGACCGATACCGACTCGCCACCAAATGTGAGCACTCGGCTAATCCGCGCCTTCAGCTTTCGAGCGATGTCGGACGCCCCCTCGGCGTCCGTTCCGGCGAGAAGGACGCTGAATTCATCACCGCCCTGACGCGCCACCGTGTCGGCCTCGCGCACGGAATTCACCAGGCGATCAGCCACCTGCTGCAAGACGATGTCGCCGCCGTCGTGGCCGAGGCTATCGTTGACCGCTTTGAATCCGTCGAGATCGATCGCCAGGATCGCAAAAGTTCCCGTGCTTCGCTTGGACGCCAACACGGCTTGATTGATCCGGTCATAGAGCAACACACGGTTCGGTAACCCCGTCAGCGGATCGTGCAGAGCCTGGTGCAAGAGCGTCTGGCGCTCAGCTGCGAGCTCTTGGCTGAGTTCCGCCATCCGGCTGTCGAACGAGCGCGCCACCTGGATGAGGCTCGCGTCGCAGCTCGTCCGTACTGCGCGAAGCCCATCGCTGAGCACGTCGCGCGGCGTGTGCAGCCGTACCGCCTCATCGCGCAAGACTTCACTGATGGTATCTCGCCAAATCAAATAGGCACGCGTGATGTTGAGCGTCGATTGCTGCAGCGAGGCGGCCAGGTCCCCGCGTTCGGCGATGTAGCGCATCTCTTCAGCGGCAACCGGAACCCGGTAGGCGATCCAGCGCGCAATCAGCGCGGTGGCCAGCCAGTTGACGCCACGCGACCGCTCGGTGTATGTGGGGTCAGGGGGACGACCTGCCCAGGTATAAGCGGCGGCCCGTGCATAGCAGAGATCGCAGCATTCCTCGGCGCGGAGGCCGAGGGCGAGACCCAAGGCGCGGCCGGGGGCCGACTCGGCGAGCGTGGAATCGGCATCGGGCCGCTCGGCTGAGGATCGGTCGGTCTCTTGCAACGGCTGCATGTCCGGGGTCCATCCTAGAGCGCCGGCGCCGACAAGCGATCGGATAGTGCTGGACCGTCTGACCACGTGACACTCCAAGAGCGCACCAGGAATTCCAGTGACGGCGTCGAGAGATACAAGAGAAGCCCCGCCTCAGGAGTCAAATCCGTTTCCCCCTCGAAAAGGATTGTAAGTTGAACGATGTGAAGTCTCCTGGGTGGCGGATGGTGCTCGAGGAGCGGCGTGACATCCTCGACTTCCTCCGAAGCCTCACATCCAACCAGTGGGAAACGCCATCTCTCTGCGCGGGGTGGCGTATCAAGGACGTTGCCGCCCACCTCCTGGTCGACGAGCCGGTTCAGTCCGGCATGGCCCTGCGCGTCGTACCCCTGCTGGCAAGACAACGATTCTCAGTCGGCCGAGTGAATGCGGCCTGGATCGCTAGGAACCGGTACAGCGCATCGGCGAGCATTGTCGAATCGTTTCGGGAGGATAGCGACCGGGCGGTGGGGGTGATAGGACACCTTCTCGGCCCCGCAGTCGCCCTTCGTGCGCTTGTGATCCATCACCAGGACATGCGTCGGCCGCTGCACATCGAGCGGGTCGTACCACCCGATCGCCTACTCGCCGTGCTCGATGCCCTCGTGACCTGGAAGGGAAGCGTCTCGATCGGCTCGCTGTCGCGTGCCAGTGGACTGCACCTGCGGGCTCTCGATCTCGCGTGGACGCACGGCGATGGACCAGAGGTCTTCGGACCGGGAGAGGCCATCGTGATGGCTCTGGCCGGCCGCGGCGCCGCGCTCGCGGACCTCGAGGGCGAAGGCAAAGTGGCCCTAGCAGACAGGATGCCCGCTCAAAGCGTCCCGGTCGAACCCTGGTGACCTCTTGCGGCGTCGGGGCTGGAGGCCATCCGGCCCAGTCCAATCGTCACCCAGCGGCGTCGCGTCGGGCTGCGGCCCCGGAGCGGGCTGGAGGCCGGAGGACCGGCGGGAGGCGGGGGTCCTAGCGGTCACCGGGAGGCGTGCCCGTGGCAGCCGCTGCCGCAGTCGGGTCCATCCCGCCTGGGCCACGAAGGACGTATGCGATGCCGACAGCGACGATGGCTCCCAACGTCGGACCGACAACGTAGATCCAGAAGTTGGCAAAGGCGAGGGTGATGAGATCTGGTCCGAACGAGCGCGCCGGGTTCATCGACGCACCGCTGATCGGGCTTGCCCACAGCCCGGCGAGGCCGATGTAGCCGCCGACGGCCAGCGCTGACAGCGCCCCGACGTTCTGGGCGCCGGAGGCGGTGCCCAGAATTGTGCTCACCAGTCCCAGCGTCAGGACCGCCTCGATCAATGTGGCCTGCATTCCGGTGACACCGTGACCGGGCTCCGTGGCTCCAAGGCCTCCGTTGTCGCCCAGGACCGCCCATAGGAAGAGACACGCGAGCGCTGCGCCGACGAGCTGCGCCACCACGTATGCAGGGACGCGACGCCAGGGGAAATCCCGGCGCATCGCGAAGGCGAGGCTGACCACGGGATTGAGGTGGGCCCCTGAGACCTTCCCCATGAAGAGGATGACCGCCATTACGGTGAGCCCCGGAGCGACAACCTCGGCCGAGCGGGTCACCGCGCCATGGCTGAGCGCGGCAACAACCCCGCCTCCCGCCGCCGCCAACACCAGCAGGAAGGTGCCGAAGAGTTCAGACGAAAGACGTCTCCACTCCAGGCTCGCGTCCCGAAAGTCAGCGACACGGTCTTCGATGTCTCTGACCGCAGGATCGCTTCCGACGGTTGGATCACCGCCTGGCGGGTGCACTGTCGGATCCTACGCCCAGGCCTCTACCGACAACCCGATCCGACACCTGAGGAGTCAGATGCGCTCGCGCGCCCGTCGACTCCGGCGATCGCAGAGATATCCCGCCCCCTTGACGTTGGCGGCACCGGTGTCTGGGCCCCGCGGAAGCTGTGTTCACTCAGTTGCAGCCGATTCCAACTTGTGGGGATCAGCCACTTTGCAGGGACTAGTCCTCATTCCCTGATTGAGTACCTCGCCTGCTCCACCCTCTTGGTGACGACTCTGTCATTGAGGCGTGTCAAGGGGTGAGAGGGGCTGTTGCCCAGAGTTCCGGCGGAGTTTACGTCGCACCTCCATCGTGGGGTTAGAGCCAAATCCCGAGGAGCCGAAAATGGACTATGGATATCTCCGTTGTCGAGAACTCTTGTTCGGCGCGTTGCACCGAGTCCTGGACCGCTCCCAACGCGGCCAGGGTATGGTCGAATACTCGCTGGTTCTGGCGCTGATTGCAGTTGTCGTCATCGTCGTCATGTCCGTGACTGGAAAGCGCGTCGGCAATGTCTTCTCGAACGTCAGCACTGATCTGGGCAGCCTGAGCACGGCCGCTGCGAAGCATGTGAAGCACGTTAAGAAGTAATCACGAGAGTGCGTCGGCGGTCGCGGTCAGGACATGCCGGAGTCCGGTATCGCTATTGGTGCGGCACCCGGCCGAGGCCACAGACACCAGAGAGGATCCGGCTGATGTTGCAGAGCACGTTGTTCACCTGCTTGCCAAGCGTCGTGAGGATCACGATTACGACGATGGCGACCTCCACCATCCGCTGCCAGCTCTCGGGGCGCTGAAGCAGCCACTGCAGCTCGTCTCGAACGAACTCGCATCAGCGGAGAGAGTTTCGTTACCAGGTCCGAGAAGACAGCAGACGATCTCCGCGTCTTGGGTGTCCCTCAAAAACGATGCGACCAGCCTCGAAGCCGTCGAGGGCGGCCGGCGCGAGCGAGCCGCGCTCCGCTCGGTGCGCCCGCAAACGTCGGATCCGACCTCAGATCCGATTCTGGATGGTCAGGTGCGGCTGCGCCAGGCGATGCTGGCGCCGACCAGGGCGAGCACTGCCAGGCCAGCGAAGATCACCGCATGCTTTGGCTGGGTCCCATAGTGCGTCGCCAGGAAGTTGGACTTCACCGTCAGATAGAAGATGGCGAGCCCGATGCACGCGACGCTGGCAACGACCAGGCCTACGGCGATCGGGCGGTTGCTGTTCCGGCTCCCGTGTGTAGACATGCAATCTCCCTAGCGAGATGAGGGGTGACAATTGTGGCAGGCTGCGTCCCGACACAGGCATGCGCGACCGGAATCGATTCGGCCGGCGGGAGGATCGGTCCCACCGAGGTAGCGGCAGCGTCGGAGCCCTGGTGGCCGGTGGGGTCGAGGGTGATCCAGGCCGTATCCGGCACGCCTCCCGCGTGTAGATCCGTCGAATCCACACTCAAGGGTGCATGACCTGGCGACTGACGAAGTAGATGGCGAACGCGATGAGGAGAACGCCGAAAGTGCGCTTCATCGCCTGCGCCGGAACGTGTTGCGCGAGTCGTGATCCGATACCGGCGCCGGGGATTGATCCCACCGCGAAGGCCGCCGCGATGCTCCAGTCGATGTGCCCGAGCGCCCAGTGTGTCGCCAGCGTCGGGATGGAGAGCACGGCGATGACGACCAGGCTGGTGCCGGCGGACTCGGGCATGGTGAGGCCGAGCACGAGGACAAAGAGCGGCACGAGAAGGAAGCCTCCGCCGTTGGCGAGCAGGCCGGTGCAGAACCCGATGGCCGCCGCAGCCGGAATCACGAGGCCTGGGCGGCGCCGGGCGGTCCCGGCGATGGCTCCTTCTGGGAGTGGCATGAGGATGCGCACGCCCACGGCGGCGAGGACAACACCCGAAGCGATGAGCAGCGCCCGGCCGCCGGCATCGTCGGAGAGCAGTGCTCCCACGATGGTGGCGGGAACCCCGCCATAGATGCACCATCGCGCCACCGGCCATTCCACCTGGCGGCGTCGGACGTAGGTGACCATCCCCACCAGCGCAGCCGGAATGGTGGCGGGAAGCGGAGCGGCGATGGCGATGAGGCCAGGGACGCCGAGCAGCCCGAGCGCCGGGGTGGCGAAGCTGGACCCGCCAACGCCGAAGAGGCCGAAGAGGATCCCGACGACGAGACCCGAAGCAGCGACCTCAGGCCAGGCAGGCATGCGCTTCCATCAGTTTCCCGAGGTAGTCGGCAGGCCGGCCGCGGCCGAGGCCTTCCAGTCGTTGCTCACCGCCAGCACGGTGCGGCATGCGCGTTCCCGAAGCGATGCGGCGATAGCAGCTGGATAACCCGAGATGCAGTGCACCCACGTTCCGCAAGGCCACGTTCCCGGTTGACGAAGAAGGGTCTGCTCCGAACACCGCTCCATCTCTGGGGTGAGAACCATCGGTTTGACCAGTATGGGAATCCTCCTCGGTGTGATTAGCTGGGAGAATCAAAACACCGCGCATGGCCGCATCGCATATCACCTGACACAGTCGCCTGAGCTCCCCTCAGGAGATGTGCAATCCATTTCCTGACAACAGGGGCGACGCCCACGGGCAATGGGGAGCCATTCGCGTCGGGAGTTGACCATCGACACTGCGAGCCTTCGGGTGGAGCGCTGCGAGTCCTCTGAATGGCGCCGCCTTCCGCGACTCTGTTCCGAATCCTGTGCACCGGCTCGAGAGAGATCCTATCAACCGCAGCAGGTCAACTTAACTCGAAGAGTGGCCCGTCGGTCGTACTTGACCCACGGTTGTCCAGCGGGGAGGTTCGGAGCGACATCAAGCCGTGACCTTGCACAGTCAATCCAGGCTTGGAGGAACTCTTCCCAGTTGGGATACTCAGGACACCGGGCACGCGCTCCAGGGGTTTTCGAGGACCAACAGTGACAGCCTCGCAACGTCGGGCGTGCCCGGAATGTCACAGCCCTTTCCGGCTCCGTTTAGGTGAGCGGGCCATCCTGGTCCCATTCGCCAGTTCCAAGGAGATAAGTCATGCGGTCGGGATACCTTCGCTGCCGTGAGCTCGCTTTCGCCCAGTTGCAGCAATGCTTTGAGCACCCTGAGAATGGGCAGGGGATGGTGGAGTACGCACTTATCCTCGTGCTCATCGCGGTCGTCGTGATCGTGATCCTCACGACCGTCGGACACCGTGTCAACAACGTCTTCTCGAACATCAGCCACGGTCTGAGCACCTAGAGGCGACCGCGAGCCAAAACACTAGACCGGAGGGCTCATCGCTCTCCGCACGCTGCTTCGACGAAATACAAGCAGGCTATCCTTGATCTGGGGCGGGATCGCATACACGGGTAATCCGTTCGAGTTCGCGTATCTGCCCAAGATGCCGTGGACGTCGGTTGGGCTCGAACAACCGGGCGATACAGTCGTAGCCAGCGTGACCCGGGGAGCATCGCAGCGCTAACGAAGATGTGCGCGGGCAAACACCATGAAAAGCGTGGAGGCTGACGCCGCACACGACAAACAGAGCCGATGCCGCGCGCGCCTGGATTCATGGACTTCGCCGAGCGGGCTGTTCATCGCCGCGGTGATGGTCATCGTTGCGCTTCCGGTCACGCGTACCATCCAGGACCCGGATTTCTGGTGGCACCTTCGCGCGGGCCAGTTGATCCTGCAGCACGGCGGGCTGCTCGGCAACGACCCGTTCACGTACACGGTCGCGAACCACCACTGGACGATGCACGAATGGCTCAACGAGGTGCTCTTCGCCGTCGAGTTCGCCGTCGGCGGCCTCGGGCTGATCGTCCTGATTCTCTCCGCGGTCACCTGGCTCGGTCTGCTCGCGGTAATCCAGAAGGCGCGGCTTCGCAACCCGGGTCGCGGAGTGCTCGGCCTCGGAATGCTCATCGCGGTGGTCGCGGGATTCCCCATCTGGGGGCCCCGCGTGCAGATGATCACATTCGCCTTCTCGGCGTTGACGATGTTCCTCGTCGAACGCTACATGGTGCGCGGTGGAAAAGCCATGTGGGTGCTCGTGCCGCTGTTCGTGTTGTGGAGCAACCTTCACGGCGAGTTCGTCATCGGACTCGGCTTCATGGCGGTGATCCTGCTCGCCGAGGTTGTCGGTGGGCGCCTGAACATGCCGGACCCGGCACCGCGCTCACGCCTCCTCCCGTTGCTGTACCTGCTCATCGCCTGCACCGCGGTGAGCATGATCAACCTCAACGGCCCGAGCATCCTGTTCTACGCGCCGGGGACGCAGGCCTCGACCGCGCAGCAGTCGCTCATCGAGGAGTGGTTCTCACCGAACTTCCATGACTGGGAGGTGCTCGTCTACGGCGCGATGATGCTCAGCCTCGCGATGCTGATCGTGTTCAATCGGCGCATCCGTGCCCGCGATGTCGCGCTCGTGCTGGTGACGACTGCGCTGTCGCTGCAGTCCGCGCGGAACATCGAGCTCTTCGTCGTTGCGTCGACGCCGGTGTTCATCGACCAGCTCGCCACCGCGACACCGCGAATGTGCGCAGCGATCCGCCGACTGCGCCGCGCGCCGGCTGCAGTGCCGGCGCGGAATCGGGTACAGTCGCCGCTGCTCTTCCGACTTGCGGCGTGCACGGCGCTGCTCGCAGGACTCGGCGGCGTGTACGTTGCCTGGCTGGTTCCGAAGATGCAATTGCAGCCATATTCGCTCACGTACGCGAAGGAATTCCCCGTCTGCGCCGCGCAGTGGCTCGCCGAGGCGCCGGAGCGCCTGAACATCTTCAATCAGTACGGCGAGGGTGGGTATCTCGCGTACACCCTTTCCTCGCGCGGCGACAAGGTGTTCATCTTCGGTGACGCCGCACTCATGGGCGATCAAATGCTCGAGACCTACGCATCTGTTGAGACCGTCACACCGAGCTGGGACTCGATCATCCGGCGCCTCGGAACGGACATCGTCCTCTTCGATGTCAACACACCGCTTGCCGACGTGATGGACCACGCGGAGGACTGGACCAAGGTCTATGAGGACGGCCTGAGCGTTGCGTTCGTCCCAACAGACAAGCTCTCCGCGCTCACGCTCCCGCCGGTACCTCACTGGGCGCCGGGGAGCGTCTGCGCCCGGCAGGCCAAGGCAGCATCGAACGCCGCGGCTCACAACCAGTGAAGCGCCGCCATCTCCTCGTCATCGCGGGGTCGACTCGGAGGGCCGAGCCTTGGCGAGCCGGATCGCGATCTCGTGATGGTACTCACCGTGCAGCAACACCGACGTGTGAGGCATCTCGCCCTCGGGCGTTCTGATCACGACGAGCGGCGTCCCAGCCCATGAGTTTTGCTGGATCGTGCAGCCGTCGGCCGCCTGCGGTCCAACTCCGGTGCTCAAAGGGATTGGCTGCTAAGACCGATGTAGATCGCCAGGGTGATCGCCGCACCGACCGAGAGCAGGCTGAGCGCGAGCAACGCTCCTATTCCGGCGCGATAGTTCCCGCGGTCGATTTGTGCGCGAGCTTGCAGGAAACGCATCAAGGCCAACAGGATCGTGGCAGCCCCCGCGGCCACCATGACGATGCCGAGCGCAGTGCCACCGCCCGATTGAGCTGGGGCGGGATTGTGCGCCTCGGCGGCGAGCGTGCGCAGCAGGTAGCTGAAACGGGCGACCACGAAGCCGAGGCCGATCAGCGTTACCCCCGTCCGGATCCACGCCAGCAGGGTGCGTTCGTTGGCAAGGTGATCGCGGGTCCGATCAGGTTGGTCAGACATCACACGTTTCTGACGGGTCGGCGTGGCAGGCACTCCTCGGTGCGACGACGACGCGCCTTCCACCACGAGCTCGGAGACCGCGCATGCCGGCAAAGATCGAGCTCACTTCGTCGAGGATCGCCGGACCGCACGCCTGTGCTGAGGGGTGCCAGACCGTTGCATGAGCCGCAGGCGCGAAGTCACTTCATGGGCTCGATGTTGGCGATGGGGACGGGGTGATCGCGGGGGGCGGCGTGGGGCTGATCGGGGGCGGCGACGGAGCTGGCTGCGACGGCCCTGCGTACGTGCAGACCTGAGTCGGCAGCGGCACCGGACCGTAATACGTGCAATTGGTGGAGGCGCCGGGCTGGGTGCCCGGGAGGTAGAAGTCGGCGTTATCGCCAGGACCGGTCGCAATCAGATCCGGGGGCCGCGCATACCACGTGTCGGGTACACCTTTGAGTGCTGCGGACATGTAGATGTGCCAGATCGGTGATGCACCGCTGTATCCGGACACGACGCCGTCCAGGTGGCCGCAGTCACCGTTGATGGGTGTCAGACCGTAATGGCGGAGATCGGACGGGCTGAAGGGATAGGTGGCGTCGACCTCGCCTGCCTCGATGATGTTGCCCCGCTGGATCTGCTTCTCCATGTAGGCGGCGTCCTTGGGCTGGAGACAACTCCGCGTCCCACTCCCCACCCACACCGCGGTCAACAGCGTCGGCGTCCAGCCGACGGTGAGGTTATCCATGTAGTAGTCAGCAGTCCCGGTCTTCGCGCTCACCCGGCGCGGGTTGAGCGTCAGATAGCCGTTGCGTCCGAATTCCCTGATCCGGTTGTTGTCGTTGCTGGTGATCTCATCCATGATGTAGGCGACGTTTGCCGGGATCACCTGACGCCCTGCGGCCGCCGCGTTGTACTGCCACACCGTGTGCCCGGTCGACTCGGCGACGATGCTGGTCACCGGCATGGGGTTGTGCTGCACGCCCAGATCGGCGAGGGTTGCCGCGCCGTCCGCCAAGTCGATGAGATCGACGCCGCAGGTGAGCGATCCGAGCGTGGCCGCCCATTGGTCGGAAGTGGGCCAGTTCACGTACGTCTGACCGTTGATCGTGCAGTTCTGGTCGATCGACTTGGCGCCCATCGCGAGTTCGACGTTGGCGATGTACTGCGTGCCTGTCGCGTACTCGGTTTTCACCGCCGGGATGTTGAACGAGTTGCCGAGGCACAGCTTGAGCTCGCAGACGCCGTGGGTGCGTCGATCGTCATCAAACGGCGAATACGGGGCGCTGCCGGGGATCGGAAACTTGTAGTAATCGTCGAGTATCGGCGTCGTCATCGTGAACTTGGTCGAGGCGATCGCCGCCGTGTAGGTGAAGAGCTTGGTCGTCGATCCCAGGTTGAGCGGGACATCGGTCATATTGACCTGACCGATGTAGGGATCCGCGTAGTTCCAGGTGCCGACCATTGCGAGGATGTCACCATTCCGAGGATCCAGGCTCACCAGGGCGCCGTCGCGCATGTTTTCGGCGGCTCGTTCTGTGGCGACCTGGGTGTGGACCGTGGTGTATGCGAGGTTCTGCTTGACCGGGTCCAGCGTGGTGTGAATCAGGTACCCCCCGGAGTTGATTGCCTGCGGAAAATTCGTCGACAACCATCCCTCCAGATAGCTGACAAAGTCGGGATCGAGATTGGGTTCCGATTCCGTCCACGAGTGGAAGGTGAGTTTCTCGGCGTATGCGGCGGCGGCCTGGGTCTGGGTGACATTGCCATTGGCCACCATCGCTTGGAGGACCTGCTTCTGACGGACTTTCGCCAGAGGATTCACCGTCTGATTGGGGGCATGGACGAGCGGGTCATCGGCGCTGGGCGACTGGGGCAGCCCGGCGAGCATGGCCGCTTGGGCAAGGTCGAGCTGGCGGGCCGGCTTGAGGAAATACAGCTCGGCGGCGCTCCCGATGCCGACCGCATCGTTCCCGTAGAAGATCCGATTGACGTACATCTCGAGGATCTGGTCCTTGGTGAAGTGCAGGCCGAGCTCGTTGCCGAGCACGATCTCTTTGATCTTGTAGTTGATGCTCTGGGGCGGGATGGCACCCCCGTAGAGGCTGAGCTTGGCGAGCTGCTCGGTGATCGTCGACGCCCCCTGGAGGGTGCTGCCTCTGTGGGTGATGTCGGCGATGCCGGATTCCACCACGCGCGCGAAATCCAAGGAGCCCTCGGTGTAGAAGTGACGATCCTCGACGGCGACGATCGCCTCCTTGAACAATGGCGAGATTTCGGCGAGGGCGGTGTGGACATGACGATACCCCGAGCCATTGAAGACGTGCAGAAGATCTCCCGACGCGTCGTAGACGTCGGTGTCGATCGGAAAGCCCATGCCGGTGATCGTCGACGGCGAAGGCAGCTGGCTTTTGTACGCGTTGTAGCCCGCGAAGACGGCGCCGACCGTGCCCGCACCGAGCGCGGCAAAGACGGTGATCATCATGAGAATCACGCGAAGCACGCGACTCCGGCGGCGCGGCTGGCGCAGATGCCGGTACGCGCTGGCTCGGCGGCGGCGAAGCGCCGCCCGGGCGGCGCCGCGTGCGGCATCGGCGTCGCCGTTGACCGTTCCCGTGGTACGCGTTCCCCGCCGCGAGCTCGACGACAGCCCAGCACGCGACCGACGTGGCGGAGGAGTCCGATCGACGCTCATTTCGAAACCGACGATTGCACGGGCGGGGTGGTCTCCTGTCTCGCGGGCGGGGTGAGCGCGCCGGCTGTGATCTCGAGTTCCTCGATGAAACGCTCCTACCTACACCCGGTTACGCCGCATCCCACGTTGTCGCCTCTGGAACGCCCTCACGGTCCCGTGGGCCGACCACTCAGCCAATGTGGCCGGATGATCCGATGCAGACCCGTTACGACTCGCGATCGCCTCACTGGCTAGGACGTCGCAGTCGACTCCGGAGAATCGTTTCGTGTGGTCTTAAGACCGTCGCCGAAACCAGGGGGCAGCCCAAAGTGACTCGTCGTGGAGCGCAGCTCGCTCGATCAGATGGCATCGTGATCATGGCTGCCGCTCCGGCTTTTGCGGCGAGCGCCGGTCGGAGGCGCTCAGGGCTATGCACAGCGTGCAGTCGCCTGGCCGCCACGTGAGAGCAAGCCCTCGGCAATGAGCAAGCCCTCGGCAATGAGCAAGCCTTTCCCGCAGGCGGAAACCAGTCACAGTACGTCGGCAGACGAGCCCGCTCATCGCCACGATTGTCTCGTCGAGCGCTCCGTGAAATCGCACGTGAGCCAACCGTGTGAGCAGGAGCGCGCCAGCTCGCTGCCAGGGAGGGTACCAGCGGAGGAAAATCGCCCTATCGGTCGCCGCAGTGTGGTCCTCTCCCAGCTGAGCCGGGCGCTGACGGACGAAAGCCCGAGACCGCAGCGGCGCACGATCGCTCTTGCCGGTGGCGTGCTCTCCGGATTCGGTGCCACCCTTGTGCTCACCGGGCTGCTCGTCGAGCGCAGCCCGAAGACGCATTTCGCTCTCGCGCTGTCGGCGATCGGGGTCGCGTACGCGGTGACGTTGCTCCTGCTCTCCATGCCCGACGCTCTCCCCGTCTCGGTGTTTCCATATGTCACCGCTATGGGCACGCTGCTCGTCACCGTCATCGCCTATGCGGATGGCTCAGCGCGCAATGCGTACGTCCTGCTGTACGTCTGGGCGGCGTTCTATGCGTTCTACTTCTTCCGCCCCCGCGTCGCGCTGCTCGAGATTCTCTGGATATCGTTTGCAGTCGCGGTCGAACTGGTACTTCGAGGCTGGCCGAGTAGTTCCTTCTCGGTCTGGCTCATGATCACCGGCACGTGCCTCATCGGTGGCCTCGTGATCCGCGAGCTCGTCACTGAGATGCGCCGTCTGGCGCACCGGGATGCGCTGACCGGGGTCTACAACCGGGGCCGCCTCGAGGAGCACATCGAACGGGAGCAGCGACGCGCCGCCCGGACCGGAGAACCGCTGTCGCTGGCCATGCTTGATCTCGACGGATTCAAGCAACTCAACGATGCCCGGGGTCATCAGGAAGGCGACCGCTATCTGGCAGCAGTCGCACGCGCGTGGGAGGCCGAGCTCCGCCGCAGCGACATCATCGTTCGCTTTGGCGGCGACGAGTTCGTCGTGGTGATGCCCTCATGCTCCCTTGAGCGCGCTCGTGTGGTGGCTGACCGGCTTCGCGCGCTGACGCCGGATGGTCTGACCGCGTCGGCTGGTGTCACCGAGTGGGAGAGCACCCAAGACGTCCAGGCCCTGATCGCGTGTGTCGACGCCGCGCTCTACGGCGCCAAGGAGGCCGGGCGCGACCGGACAGTTGTTCTCGCCAGTGAATTTGACCGACTCCAGCAGTCACCCGTCAAGCAATCGCCGCCGCTCCAGTCGCGCCATCTGGATTCATCGAGTGGCTCGATGCCGACTTCAGTGCTTCCCTGACGCATCGCTCTGCGGTTGTCAGCGGTTCGGCCGCCGCTACCCCGTCGAGCGTATCCGTCTGATCAGCGGCGGGCGGTTATTGCCAATCACGGCAGCGCGACGCCGTCGGTGAGGCGCTGCCCATCAATTATGTGCATAGTCTCGACCTGGCCGGCCTCGGCCCGATCGCGCCGCGAATCGACGGTGACGCCGCGTGACTCAGCGGCACGACCCATGGTGTTGACGGCCATTGGCCCACGGGTGCGCGGATCACTAGCAGTGACGGCACTCGGCCGTTCAAGACGATCGGCCGCGCTCAGCCGGCGATGCCTCCGACATCAGACGGTGGTCAGCGAGATTGTGTCTTCCGGACGAGGGGCGCGGTACCCGGAAGCCGACAAAACGACGCTCGGATCGGCGCGGGCGGGTGGGTGGGGAAGGGGGCAAAAGACGATGGGCTTCTGGCGTGGACGTGCGATTGGTTGGTTAGCGACGGCCCAAGGCCCGCGTGCGCACCCCACCCCAGTGAGGGTTCTCTTGTTGTCAAGGTGGCCCTTTCCCGGTTTGGCGGGCACGTTTGCCAAGCCGTGATCCGCCCGGGGGAAGCCGGAGGGCCGGGGGAGTAGGCGTGAGTCTCTGTCGCTGTTGGCGCCAGCGCAGCCGGCTGCGGGGTGCAAGTGGAGCCGGGCCTGGCTGTCAGTAGCGGACCGGGCGGCAGAAGGCTGTTTTCCCAGCGAATTCGGCGCTCGAGCCGAGACCCTCCTCGATGCGCATGAGTTGGTTGTACTTCTCGACGCGCTCGCCGCGACAGGGCGCACCCGTTTTGAGATGACCGGTGTCGAGCGCCACGGTCATATCGGCGATGAAGCTGTCTACGGTCTCCCCGGAGCGATGCGACACGAAGGCTCCCCACCCGTGGAATTGAGCCAAGCGCGTGGCTGCGATCGTTTCGGTCACGGTGCCAATCTGGTTGAGCTTGATCAGCGTCGAGTTGGCGACGTCCTCCTTGATCGCACGGGCGATGATGGCGGGATTGGTGCAGAAGATATCGTCACCGACCAATTCGATGGATGCGCCGAGCGTCCGGTTGAGGAGCTTCCAGCTCTCCCAATCGCCTTCGGCAAGACCGTCCTTCAACAGGCAGATCGGATAGTCCGCGACCATCGACTCGTAGTACGCCACCATCTCATCGCTCGTGAGTTGCCGACCCTCGCTCTTCAACTCGTAACGTCCGGCGTTGAAGAACGCACTTGAGGCCGGGTCCATCGCGACTCCGACGTCAACCCCTGGTCGGAGCCCCGCCTTCTCGATTGCGAAGACGATGAGCTCCAAGGGCTCGCGATTGGACCGGACGTGAGGAGCGAAGCCACCTTCGTCGCCAACTCCCACGGAAAGTCCCTTCCCAACAAGGATTCCCTGCAGTGCGCGATAGACCTCGCTCCCCCAGCGACAGCCTCACGGAAGGTGGGGGCGCCGTAGGGGGCGATCATGTACTCCTTGATGTCAGCACCCTGGCCGTGAGCGTGCACGCCGCCGTTGAGGATGTTCATCAAAGGCACCGGCAAACGGGTCGCGCCAGGACCACCGAGGTACTGGTAGAGCGGCAGACCGCTTGTGTCGGCTGCGGCACGGGCGCAGGCCATGGAAACACCGAGGATGGCGTTGGCCCCCAGGCGTGCCTTGTCGGCAGTCCCGTCCAGAGCGATCATCGTGGCATCGAGTTCGGCTTGGCAACGGGCATTCGCCCCGATCAGGCTGGGTGCGATCGTTTCCTCGATCCCCACCACAGTCTTGCGGACGCCCTTGCCTCCGTAGCGGTCGGGATCGCCGTCACGCAGTTCGACTGCCTCGCGACTGCCGGTTGAGGCGCCGGAGGGGACTCCGGCGCGCGAGGTAACCGCGCAGGCGAGAGTTACTTCCACCTCCAGCGTGGGGTTCCCGCGAGAATCAAGGATCTCGCGCCCGTGGATGCGCGTGATCGTGCTGTCCATCTCGCTCCTCCATGACACAACGGATTCCGAACAGTACGCGCTGCAAGCGCTCCACCGTCTACGGTGCGCATCGGGCCGGAGCGCCGGGATCGGATGCTCAGTGGTAGAGTCCCGGCTGGCGATGGGGCTCGCCACGACACCTTATGTGCCGGAATTGCGCTGAGCTGATAGCCCCTGACCACCATTCGCGTGGAGGTTAGGGTGGCACTCACTTCGGCTGCCGGACGACGAGGACGATGCTAGCGGCCGCCCTTGGACAGTGCGTTGCGGTGGCGACGGTCCTGCTGCTCGCGCCGCTTCTCAAGGGGGTCATCGACAACCTCAAGGCGAAGGTCCAGTCGCGGCGGGGTCCTTCCCCATTTCAGCCGTACTTCGACCTGCGCAAGCTTTTTCGCAAGCAGCGTTCCGCGAGCGCGGATGCTTCATGGGTCTTTCGTTTCGCGCCTTACGCTGCATTCACAGCGCCGATTGCGTTCGCGATATTGATCCCGGTGCTCACGGCGGCGCCGCTCAGTTGGGCGTTCATGGCTGACATGGTCGGCAGTGGGTTCGTGATCGGAGTCGGCGGATACTTCACCAACCTCGCTGCCATGGACAGCGCCAGCCCATACGGAGGGCTCGGAGCGAGCCGTTCCAGGCTCGTGTCGTCGCTCGCCGAACCCACGCTCATTCTCATCTTCTTTGCGATCGGGTTCATCTCGGGTGGGACGGTTCCGTTCGTCGCGAACAACATCCTGTACACGACGTCTGCACTGATCTCGCCGAGCCACGCGTTGATCGCGGTCGCGTTCTTCATGGTGGTGCTGGCGGAGACGGGGCGCCTCCCCATCGACAATCCGAGCACGTCGCAGGAGTTGTCGATGATCGAAGGTTCACGGCTGTTCGAATATTCGGGGCCTGATCAGGCGTTGATGGAGTGGGGGGGGTGGATGAAGCTCTTTGTGCTCCTCATCGTCTGGCTCAACGTCCTGATTGCACCGGACGGTCTGGCGACGCAGTTGACCGTCTCAGCGTTTGCGATAGCGATCGCGAGTCTTGCTGTAAAAATGCTCTGCGCGGCGCTGCTCATCGTCGGTGTGGAGTCGGCGCTGGCCAAGATCCGCATCCTGAGAGTCCCGGAGTACCTCGGTGGCACCTTCGTGCTGTCGTTTCTCGCCGTGGCGCTCTACAGCCTGGGACGCTGATGGCACTCGCAGAGGCCGTGCTCGCCACCCTCATCCTGATCGCCACGTTTGGCCTCCTGATTGCGCGGCAAGTTCGCGGTGCAATCAACTGCTACGCCGCGCAGTCGATCCTCCTGGGCGGACTCGCGATTGCGATGTTCGCCGGCTCGCGTTTGCCACACCTTCTTGCGCTGGGCGTCCTCACGATCGGTATCAAGGGATTTGCCATACCGGCGGTCGTGCGGTTCCAGGTTCGGGGATCGACGTACCAGCGTCGTGAGATTGCTTACTACGTTGGCTTCCCGACTGCCTTACTCCTCGGTGCCGGCCTGTCTCTCGTGGGTCTCGTAGCCGCGTCACGCCTCCCGTTCCACCCCTATCTGCTGTCCGAACCCGTGCTCGGGCTCGCCATCGCCGTGATCCTCCTGGGACTGTTGACAACGATGGCCCGGCGAGACGCGGTGTTGCAACTCGCAGGACTCCTCGCGGCGGAGAATGGTCTGCTCCTGGTCGGCTTGGTCGTCAGCCCCGAGTTGGGGCTGCTCATCGAATTCGCTCTGGTCCTCGACGTTGTCATCGGCGTGGCGGTGATGGGATTCCTCATCGCGCGAATGCACGAGACAGTCGCGAGCACCGACACTTCTGAACTCTCGAGGCTGCGCGGATGACCGACACCGTCCTGCTCGTCGCCGTGGCGGCAGTCCCACTCCTCGCAGCGATCGTCAGCCTCGTGTGCCCGGCTCGATATCAGATCGCGCTCGCACTCGTGTTTGAGGTCGCCACGTTCGGCCTGGCCGTGACGCTGATTGCCCGCATCCTGCAGGTGGGGCATATCGATGCCCTCGCGCACTGGCTGTACCTCGACAGTCTCTCGAGCGTCGTCATGCTGGTCGTGGCGATCGTGTCTGTTCTCGCAACGTTCTACTCAGCGGGGTATCTGCGCCATGAGCTCCTGGAGCGGGTCATCAAGGCCGACGAGTTGCGCAAGTACTTCGTCCTGTTTCATCTGTTCGTCTTCGCAATGCTGCTGGTTACCATCTCGGGAAACCTCGGGTTGCTCTGGACGGCGATCAGCGCCACGACGTTGGCATCGGCGCCGCTCGTCGACTTCTACGGGTCGCATGAGCCTTTGGAGGCCGCGTGGAAATACATCGTGCTCACCGTTGCCGGCAGCCTGATTGCCTTGCTCGGACTCCTGTTGTTGTACCAGTCGGGCGTCGGACCGCTCGGCAACTCGTACGACTTCTCCATCCCCGTGCTCGCCGGCACCGCGTCGCGTCTCTCACCGACGCTCGCGTCCACAGCCTTCCTCCTGGTTCTGGTCGGCTTCGGTACCAAAGCCGGGCTGGCTCCGATGCACACGTGGCTTCCAGACGCCCATAGCCAGGCGCCATCACCGATCTGCGCGATGCTGTCGGGTGCCGAGTTGAATTGCGCGATGCTCGGCATCTTTCGCGTGTACACGCTCACCGCGGCGGCTGCGGGCGCTGCAACGCTCCGCACCGGCTTGCTCGTGTTCGGCCTTCTGTCCATGATCGTCGCCGTCGTTTTCCTGATCAGTCAGCGCAACTTCAAGCGCTTGCTTGCGTACTCCTCCGTCGAACAGATGGGGCTGATCTCAGTTGGCGTGGGCTTGGGAACGCCACTTGCGCTGATCGGTGCTCTGCTCCTGATGGTCACCCACGGCTTCACCAAGTGCCTGATGTTCTTCGCCACCGGGAATCTGGTCCTGCGTTTCCGGACCACGACGATCCCAGAGATACAAGGAGTGGTCCGGGCGATGCCGTGGACGGCATTGCTCCTGGTTGGCGGCGCACTGGCGATTGCCGGCGCACCGCCGTTCGGTGTCTTCATCTCTGAGTTCTCCATCATCGCGGGCGCGTTTGCCGGCCATCTCTGGGTGCTTGGCGCTCTTATCGCCTCCCTATTGCTGCTCGGATTCATCCCTCTGGTCGCACCGTTTCACAGGATGACGTTCAGCAACGCGGAGACCGGGGGCGAGTTGGCACAGGCTGAGCTGAGCGCGGTCACGCTCGTGCCCGCGCTTGTGCTGCTCGGTGCAGTTCTGGTCATCGGCGTCTGGATCCCGGATCCCCTCAATCAGTTGCTCCACCACGCCGCTTCGGTGCTGACCAGATGACCACGCTGCGAGACTTAGGTGACCGACTCGGGCTTGCGATCGACGGGAGCGCGTCGCAAGAGCTGCGGGCCCGGTGCGCACCGGAGGAGTTTCAGGGTGCCGCAAGGGCGCTCGCGGCCCAAGCTGTGCTCGCGGACCTCTTTGCCACGTCTGGCAGCGGCCTGCCGTCGCTGACGGCCGTGTTCGAGCTGGCGGGCGACGATCAGTGGCTCCTGCTCCGGACGCAGCTGACCGGCGATTCCTTTCCATCGCTGACACCCACCACCCATGTCGCCAGTTGGTATGAGCGCGAGATCCACGAGATGCACGGCGTGCACCCGGTCGGGCACCCGGCTCTGGCGCGACTGCGCCTGCACGACTGGCCGGTGGGTCAGCCGCCGATGCGTGCGGCGCTGGATCGACGCCTCGACATCGGGCCTGGTGTGCCGAGCCCGGTACCGATCGTCCATGGTCAGGGCGTGTTCCAACTCCCGCTGGGGCCGGTGCGCAGCGGTCCGCAGGAATCAGGTGAATTCCTGTTCAACAGCGGCGGCGAGGATCTTGTCGCTGTCAGTCAGTTGCTCGGATTCAAGCTCCGTGTCGTGGAGCGCCTGGCGGAGGGACGCACCGTCGGTCAGGCGCTGATGCTGGCGGAGCGTCTGGCGGGTGTCTCAACGTTCTCCAACGCGCTGGCGTTCGTTCAGGCGGTGGAGCGGGCGAGCGCAATCACTGTGGGGGAGCAGTCTCGGGCCGCGCGCACGCTGATGAACGAGTTGGAGCGCCTCCACAATCACTTCGGCGACATCTCGCGTCTTGCCGACGCCACTGGGCTCATGGTCGCGGGTGCTCAGTACGTGTCCCTCAAGGAGGACGTGTTGCGGCGCTGCGCCGAGTTGACGCAGCACCGGTACCTGCGCGGAATCCTTGGAGTGGGCGGCCTCCAGGCGCCGCTCCCGGATGCAGCGTTGGAGACCTTGCGGCAGCGGCTGCCGGAGTGGCTCAGGCGGAGCGCGCGGCTGGAGCGACTCCTGGAGGAGACGGCGATCTTCATCGATCGCGTGGAAACCACGGGGGTGCTCACTCCTGAGTACGCGGCACCACATAACCTCGTGGGTCCGATCGGACGCTCAACCGGGGCAGATCGTGATTGTCGCCGCGACCATCCCTACGCGTGGTACGACCAAGTCACCTTCGACGTACTCGTCAAGTCTCAGGGTGACGCGCTGGCGCGCCTGAGCGTCCGCTTCTTCGAGATCCGACAATCAATCCGGATCATCGAGCAGGTCCTCGAGGCCTGGCCGGTCTCCGACGTGGCGGCGCCGAGCGACTCTCCCGCGACTGGAGAGGCGCTCGGATGGTCTGAAGGTGCGGGCGGCGAGACCCTGCACTGGGTGGAGTTGACCGGCGACGGGCGGGTCGCGCGCTGGCGCGCCCGTCCTCCCGCCTTCGTCAACTGGCATCCGTACGCCGAGGCCTGTGCGAGCGGCAACAACCTCACGGACTACCCCGTGATCGAGGCGAGTTTCGGACTTTCTCACGCGGAGTTCGACCGGTGAGCCGCTGGATTGCGCTCGGACTTCGCAGCGGCGTTCGCACGACCGGATACCCCTCGCGCTCCGATCCCGAAGCGGAGGTCGCTCCATCCGCGGTGATCGCGGACCTGGCTGCGCTGACCGCCGCGCAAGCCGCGGAAGCAGCCGGGCTCTGCCCCACGACCGCGATCACTGTCGAGGGCGACCGCAACCAGGGCGGGATCATGTTCGACGCTGGGCAGTGCGTGATGTGCGGCCGGTGCGTTCGCGCGTTTCCCGCCGCCTTCTCGTTCGGTCAAAGCCCCGACGTCGCCGTGCGCTCGCGCGAGCGACTGCAGGTCGGCGCGCACTGGGCCGGGGGTTCGGCTCTCGCGGAGGACGCGGCGGGGCTGACAACGGAGTTGGAGCGGGGCTCCCAACGATTGTTCAGGCGGTCGCTGCACATCCGGCACGTCGACGCGGGCTCGTGCAACGGCTGCGAGTCCGAACTGCAGTTGCTGGGCAGCCCGGAGTACGACCTGCACCGGTTGGGTCTGTTCTTCACACCGACGCCGCGGCACGCCGACGCGTTGCTGGTGACCGGCGTGGTGACGCGCCAGATGGAACAGCCGTTGCGGGACACGTACGACGCGATGCCGGATCCGAAGATCGTGGTGGCTGCAGGAGTCTGCGCGGTCGGCGGTGGAGTCTTCGAGGGTGGCTTCATGGTCAACGGGCCGGTCGATCGCGTCATCCCCGTTGACGTCTACGTGCCCGGCTGTCCCCCAACGCCGCTCGCGCTGCTCCACGGGCTCCTGGTCGCGGTCGGACGCGGAGCCGAGCGGTATCGCGCCGGCGGAGGCCGTGATGGCGCTTAGCCTGCTGTGGTACGGATTTGGCTGCCTCGGGATCGGCGTGGTCAGCGCGCTCGCCGTCGTCCGGCTGCCGTGGTGCATCTACGTTTCCGCTGCCGCGGGCGCCGTCGGGTGCGCCGTGCTTGCCTCCGCGGCAGGAGTGTGGCTGACCAGTGCGAGCGTCACCGCACGGCTGCCGGCGAGCACGCCGATCGGTGCGTTCGAGCTCCGTTCCACAACGCTTGGTGGTCTCTTTCTTCTCCTGATCGGGTTGGTAGGCATCGGCATCTTCGTGTACGCCGCGGCATACACGGCGCGACTCGGCGGTTACCCGCGGCAAGCCGCGAGTCTTGCACTCCTGAGCCTGACGTTCGCTGCCATGACGATAGTGGTGGCTGCCGGTAACGCGCTCACGTTGCTGCTCGCGTGGGAGGCGATGTCGATCCTCACGTACGTGCTGGTGACGGTGGAGTTCGATCACCCTGGTCGACCACAAGCCGCCTTTCTCATGCTCGCGCTCAGCGAGGTGGGGTTCGTGCTCATGGCAGTCGCCTTTGCGCTCATCGGCGCACTCACTCCAGGAGCCGACTTCGCCTCGCTCTCGACACACCACCTCGCCGCAGCAACCGCAGGCACAGCCTTTGTCCTCTTCTTTTTCGGCTTCGGGGCGAAGGCGGGGCTCGTGCCGCTGCAGGGCTGGCTGCCCGAGGCGCATCCTGCGGCGCCCGCCCACGTCTCAGCACTGCTCTCAGCGGTGGTCGTGAAGATGGCCATCTACGGGCTCGTGCTCTCGGCGACGGTGCTGCTCGGTCCGCCGCCGGCCTGGTGGGGATACCTGGCCATTGCCGCGGGAGTGGTCACGGCCGCATACGGGATCCTCTTCTCATTGCTGGCGTCGGACATCAAGCGCGCGCTCGCATTCAGCACCATCGAGAACCTCGGCTTCATGATCGCGATGCTCGGGGTTGCGCTCGTCTTCGCTGCTGCCGGACAGACCCTGCTCGCCGGTATGGCACTGCTCGTCGTCTGCCTGCACGCTCTTTATCACTCGCTGCTGAAAGGGGCGCTGTTCCTGGGCGCCGGTTCTGTCGATGTCGCCACCGGAACTCGCGACATGGATCAGCTGGGCGGCCTCGCAAAGCGCATGCGATATACGACACCATTGTTTTTCATCGGCGCGATGGGCCTCGCTGGGATCCCTCCGATGAACGGCTTCCAGACTGAGTGGCTGGGCCTGCAGACGCTGATCCGGGCTCACGATCTCGCCAACCCTGGAGACCGCGTCTACCTGGCGGCAGCCGGCACGCTCTTGACGCTCACCTTTGCGCTGGCGGTCACCACGTATATCCGCATCGTCGGGGGGGCGTTCCTCGGAGCGCCGCGGACCCACGTTGCCAGGGATGCGCGAGAGGTGCCACGAGCCATGGTGGTGGGGATGGCGATACCCATCGTCGCGGCGGTCGCGATGGCGCTGGTGCCGCCGCTGGGGATCAGTGCAGCGGCTTCGGCGGCGCAGAGCGCCAGCGGTGCGCACGGGCTTCTGGACGCGGTGCTGCCGCCGATCTTCACGCACCCGAGCCAATTTGCGCCGGTCGTACAGCTTGGCGGATCGTTCCTCGGTCAGATCATTCCGGCAAACGGTCTGGTGATCGTCCCAACCAGCCTCAACTTCGCCTTCATATCGCCGACCTATATCTTCCTGACATTCGTTGCCGTGATCCTGCTCACGGCTCTGATATTGCGCGTGCTATGCAAGCCCGGCCGGCGCGAAACACCGGTGTGGGTGGGAGCTGTGACGCAGCGCACACCCACGATGCAGTACACGGCGACAGCATTCACCAACCCGTTCCGGTCGATCTTCGGAGGCGTGTACCGATCGCAGCGCGACGTCGAGGCCGATTATCAACAGGCCCCGTTTTTCATCCGCGGCATCCGCTACACGCATCGAGTTGTCGAACCCGTCGACACTTACCTCTACCAGCCGGTGGTCCGCGTTGCGCGCTGGACGTCGGAGCGGTTCGCACTGGTGCAGGGCGGCAGTCTCAGCGTCTACGTCCTGTATCTCTTCGTAGTGTTCCTGATCGTGTTGCTACTGCGATAGACCGGCGCTCACGACAATCCAATCCGTGGATCGGGCTCTTCGTCCGATAGGTCGAGCAATTTCAGCAGTCGCTGGTGAGCGGCATCTACCGAGGCTCCTTTCACGATGAGCACTGAAGCCGTCGAATGGTCACTCACCTTGTGGGCGGTGGAGCTGCCAACGGCACCAAGAATCCGCGAGCGCCTCCTCTGGCCCAGGACAACCAGATCCGCATCGACGTCCCGGGCGAAGCTGACGATAACGTCCGCAGCGCGACCAAATCGCACCTCGTGAGTCACCGTCGTGTCGTGGTGAGTAGCAATGACCTCGGTCCGCGCGTAGATCCTCTCGAGGTATTCATCTCGATTACGCTTCGCCTCGTCAACCTCGGCCAGCGTCGTCGGTCCCTTCGGCAGGCGCTTGGCTACCGAGAGCGCGATCAGGCGGGCGTGGAAGACTCGGGCTAACTCCGCAGCCTCAGCCACGGCCATATATCCTTCAGGCGAGCCGTCTACGCAAGCCACGATGACCTCGTGCGTCACTTGGTCCGGCATCAGTCTTCTCCCAATGGCACGAGATGGGTAGAAGCCATCATCCGAAATTGGCTTAGGCGGGCCTCATCGCCAAGCGGCAAGTCTATCGTCGGTCCCTGGGTCGCTGCTGCCGGGACGCGGTGGTATCCTAGGATCGTCCGAAGAAACGGACTCGGTGATGGGTCCCGCCGTCAACGGCCGATCGGCCTGATGGGCCCTACCAGCCAACCACTGGTAGGAGGATCCAATGAGTTGCGGTCGATCGCTTCGCATCGGTAAGCGCGAGGCTTTGGGCCAACGGCACGATGTGGGCTCGACTATCTCGTGGCCAACGCGATGGTGATGACAGCGCCAGAGGTTCGTGATCCCCTCAGCGAAGCACTGCGCGTACTCGCCTCGTTAAGCGTGCTCCCTGCCGCACAGCGCGAGCTCGCGCACGAGGCTTCTAACAAGTTGATCGGTTTGGGGCTTTACGTGGCCGTGATTGGAGAATTCAAACGAGGCAAATCGACACTGATCAACGCGCTGCTGGATGACTTGCTGCTACCCACCGGGGTTGTCCCGGTGACGGCCGTTCCGACCCTGGTTCGTTTCGGACCTCGACCGCGCGCGAGGCTTCAGCTTGTGGATGGGGTGGAGGTGGAGGTCGCCATGAGCGACCTCGCTGCATACCTTGTTGAGCGTGAGAATCCGGGGAACCGGAAGGGAGTCCGTGAAGCGGTCATCGAATATCCAGCGCGTTTGTTGCGAAGCGGCATCACTCTGATCGACACGCCTGGGACGGGCAGCGTGCATCTGCACAACACCAACGCGACGCAGGCGTTCCTGCCGCGCGTCGACGTGGCACTGCTCGTCCTCACCATCGATGCCGCACTGTCGCAATCGGAGGCGGATTTGCTCGCAGAAATCGCCGAGAGTGCGGCGCGGGTGGCGGTATGCATCACCAAGGCCGACCTGGTCAGCGTTGACGAATTGGAGGAGGCGCTCGGATTCATACGGCCTCGGGTGGCGGCCTTGTGTCGATCGAACGACGTGACCGTGTTCGTCGTCTCGGCCCGTGATGCCATCGCCCAACGCGGAGGTGGCCTTGAGGCGCTCCGATCGTGGTTGGAACATGACATCGCTGGAGAGCAACATCGGCTGGCGGTTCAGCGCGGACGTCGCCTCGCAGCGAGGCTGCTTGCCCTCGCGGAGGTGGCGGTGCACCTTGAGGAGGCCGCAGCGCGTAAGCCGGCGAGTGAGGCAGCAGCCGCTCGTCGCGCGTTTGAGGCGGCAACTCAAGCACTGACGAACGCCGCAGACGAGGAGACATCGGTGTTTCACGCTGCGTGCCGTCGCGCCGCCGAGACGATTCTCGAGCCGAGGGTCGCCACCCTGAGGGAGTTACTGTCGGAGACTCTTCTCGCAGGCAGTGACGACCAATGGGAGAGCCACGTTGCAGCGGCGGCGGACACCTGGCGGAGCGACGTCGCGGGTGCTCTCAACGTGGCCATTCGCGTGCCCGCCGCCCGGCACGCGGAGCGTCTCCGCGCACTGGTCGCGCTCTTCACTGAGCGGGCAGGACACGCCTTCGGGGTCACGCTGCCTGAGGCGCTACTTGATGTGGGACAACCCGTTGCGATGGACGCTATTCATGTCGATCTCAGCGACGAACCGGGGGCTCTTGCGATGGCAGTGCGGCAGGCGCGCGCAACTCTTCCGGGAGCGTTGGGAAGGCGTTGGCGCGAGCGAGCTCGCCGCGAACGGGCGATTGAGGACGCCGACCGTCTCGCAGGACGCCTTCGGTACTCAGCCGTCCAGGGCCTCGACCGCGCTGCACGTCAATGGGTTCGTGAGGCTTCGGACTCGTGGACGGTGTTGAGCGAGGCACTGGCCGCGGCCGTGACTCGAAGTGAGTATGCAGCACAGGAACAAGCGGCACAGCCGCTGGGCGCGGAAGCTGCGATCGCTCAGATTGAGGACGTACGCCGGATGCTCGAAGCAACATGACTGGGCTGCAGCAGCCCGATTCTGTTCAGCCAGGCGACAGTGAAACGCAGGCATCGGCAGCCTCGGGAAATGTGATGAAACACTGGCTCACACCCGGGGTGGCCGGTGTCAGCGCAGCGAGTTTCTTCTCCGACACGGGCCACGAGATCACGACCGCCATCCTGCCGTCTTTCTTCACAGCGACGCTGCACGCCTCAGCCGGGGCACTCGGGTTGGTCGAAGGGATCAGCGATAGTTTCATGGGGCTCGCCAAGCTCGGCACCGGCCCGCTGGCCAATCAGCCCCACCGGCGTAGCCGGCTCGCCAGTGGCGGGTATTTGGGCACGGCCATCACGACCGGACTTATTGGAGTCACGGTCGCCGTCTGGCAGGTCGGCCTTCTCCGTGCACTAGCGTGGACTTCTCGCGGTGTTCGGTCGCCGGCTCGCGATAGCATTCTTGCGGAGCTCGCGCCGCACCAAGCCTACGGGCGAGCGTTTGGTCTGGAGCGAGCCGGAGACAATCTGGGCGCCGTTGTGGGCCCGTTGCTCGCAGCGGGCCTGGTCACGTGGATAGGCATACGACCAACCCTGTACCTTGCAGCTGTCCCCGGTCTCTTTGCCGTCGTGGCAATAACGTTCGCCGCACGTGCGGCGCATCGGAACCTGCCGGCAGCACAAGGGGCGATCAGGATCGAGTTTGGGCGGCTTCGCCGTGCACGACTGCTCCGCCCGATGGTTCCAGTGGCCGCGTTCGAGCTGGGTAACGTCGCCACAACACTCCTCATTCTTCGCGCCACTCAGGAGCTGCAGTCTGGCGGCCTGTCGCTGACCGGTGCCGCGTCGCTCGCGATCCTCATCTATGCAGCGCATAACGCCTTCGGTGCGGCGGTGGCGGCCATCGGAGGACATTGGATCGATCGCTCTGGGCCGCGTGTTGTCTTTGCATCTGCCGCACTTCTCTACGTGCTCGCGTATGTCGGCTTCGCCCTCCCCGGACAAGGTTGGCCACTGCTGCTCCTCGCGTTCACACTCGCCGGGAGTGGAATCGGGCTCGCAGAGACGGCTGAGTCGACGCTCGTCGCGAAGGCGTTGCCTGATGACCTCAGAGGAAGCGGCTTCGGGCTCCTTGGGGGGGTCCAAGCTGCGGGCGACTTCGCATCGTCGACCGTCGTTGGCCTGCTGTATGCGGCGATATCGCCGGTTGTTGGATTCGCGTACGCGGCGGCCTGGATGGTCATTGCACTCATCGGCTCCGCCGGATTGCGGATGTCCCCAACCGAAGGAGCGCAGACATCAGCGAGCTAGTCGAACGCGCATGCAGCACCGAAAGAGTGTCATGAGCGCTGAGTCAGCCCAGCAGATCGGCGGTGGTAGTGCCGGAAAACCCGCCGGGTTCAGCAGCCTCCTCGTCAGCGAAGATCCGGCGCAGGCGAGCGCCGGCGTGGAGGACGACCGCTCCTTTGCCACCGATCTGAATCTCGACCAGGTCATCGCGACGATCGCTGGAACGCGCGAGGAGCATGAGCTGATTTCGTCCATCCTGTTCCGGCAGCTCACCGACATAGACACCGTGCACTATCGCCATGAGGTCTTCCGCGACCTGGAGGATCCGGCGCTCCTCGACCGCATCCAGCACTTTGCCCTCCTGATGCGCGAGGTACGCGCCCACCTCGGACAGCTGACGAACATGCGATACCAGTACCAGCGCGAGGGATGGTTCCTCGACGCCGCGGCCATCTATTGCGATGCCCTGCGATCCCTTGCCGATGCTCTCGACTCTTCCCAGCTGAGCTCCCGTGCTCTGCTGGCCTTCCGTGTCTTTCTCACCGACTACGTGGCCTCCTCGGCATTCGCCTTGCTTGCGGCTGACACACTAGAGCGGAAGAACGCGTTCGCCGGGATCCGCTACTGCATCCGAATTCGCGGCGGAAGGGTTGACGTGAGCCGCTTCGAAGGACAGGGTGACTACAGCGCCGATGTCCTGCAGACGTTCGAGCGTTTCAAGCGGGGCGCCGTCAAGGACTATCGGCTCCAGTACCGCAGCTGGCCCGGGATGAATCACGTCGGAGCTCAAATCCTGGCGAAGCTGGTTCTTCTGTTCCGCGACGAATTCACGGCGCTGGACGGATATTGCAGCCGCCACGCAGAGTTCTTCGACGCGACGGTCCGACGCTTCGAACGTGAGCTCCAATTTTATCTGGCGTATCTCGACTACATCAGACCTCTGCAGGCCGCCGGGCTTCCCTTCTGCTACCCGGAAGTCAGCGCAGCCTCGAAGGAGATCTTCGCGACTGACACCTTCGATATGGCGCTCGCCAAGAAGCTGGTTTCGGAGAACAAACCGATTGTTCAGAACGATTTTCGTCTGACTGGTCTCGAGCGAATCTTTCTGGTGTCCGGCCCGAATCAGGGGGGCAAGACGACCTTTGCCAGAACCTTCGGCCAGCTCCATCACCTGGCCGGCGTCGGCTGTCCGGTTCCCGGGAGTGCGGCTCGGCTCTTCCTCTACGATCGCCTCTTCGCCCATTTCGAGAAGGAGGAGGACCTCACGAGGATGAGCGGGAAACTGGAGGACGACATCGTCCGGATACGCGACGTCCTCCAGACCGCAACACCGAACAGCATCATCATCATGAACGAGATCTTCACGTCGACGACGCTGAAGGATGCTCGTTTCCTCGGCAGGAAGGTGATGGAGAAGATCATCCAGCTGGACCTGATCGCCGTGTACGTGACATTCGTCGATGAACTGACCTCGCTCGCCGAGTCCGTTGTCAGCATGGTCAGCACGATCGTTCCCGAGAACCCCGCCCAGCGCACCTACAAAGTCGTCAGGGGACCCGCCGATGGGCTCGCCTATGCGCTCGCCATCGCCGAGAAGCACAACGTCACCTACGAGCGTTTGCGGCGAAGGCTGGTCTCATGAAGGCGCATCTCCTCTACGAGGATCGGGACTTCGACTTCGGGGCTGAGCTGCCCGCCAATCATCGAGACCTGATCCAGGACCTCGAGCTGACCACCTTGTTCGAGGCGATGGCGCTCGGCGACAAGTGTCTCTACGACGTGTCGATGAGGGTCCTTCTCGCCGGCCTCGACGACCCCCAGGGCGTCGTATACCGCCAGGGAGTTCTCGCCGATTGTATCGCCGAGCCCGCGATTGTCAGGGGGCTGTATGCGATCGCCCTGGGCGCGCTCGAGGACAAGCGCGGAATCTGGGGGTACAGCTCCCAAAACCCCTCCTTGATCCTCTCCGGAGCGATCCGCCAACTCGAGGCATACGTCGTCCGTCTCAAGGAACTGCGCAGGGTCGCTGACGAGCACAGTGACAGGTTTCGTTCCGCCGGTCTCACGGCGCTCTTTCGCACCCTGCAGCATGAACTGGACGACGAGTACTTTCAGACCATCGGTTACCATTTGAAGCAATTGCGCTTCCGCGACGGCGAGCTGATCAGTGCTCAGTTGGACCGAGACAACAGTGGGATCAGTTTCGTGCTCCGGTCGCCGGCTCTCGGTAAGCGGAGCTGGAAGGAACGCTTGGGATTCATGCCTCCCTCGGCGTATTCCTTCACCATCCCGCCGCGCGATGAGGCGGGGGCGCATGCGCTTGCTGACCTGACGAGCCGCGGCATCAATCTCGTCGCCAACGCCGCCGCCCAGTCCGCCGACCACATCCTGAGCTACTTCACCATGCTCAGGGCAGAGCTGGGCTTCTACATCGCCTGCCTTAACCTTCGGGACCGGCTCGAGGCAAAGGGGGAGACGACCTGCTTCCCGAAACCATCACCCTTGCAACCGCTCACGTTATCGTCTGCCGGTCTGTGCGACGCTTGCTTAGTGCTCCGTTCCGGGAGTCGAGTCGTGGGTAACGATGTCGCTGCCGACGGGAAACGACTGGTGATCATCACCGGTGCAAATTCGGGTGGCAAGTCGACGTTTCTGAGGAGCGTCGGGCTCGCCCAGCTGATGATGCAGTGCGGCATGTTCGTCACTGCCGACACGTACCGAGGGAGCGTGTGTCAGGGCGTTTTCACGCACTTCATCCGGGAGGAGGACTCAACCATGACAAGCGGGCGCCTCGACGCGGAGCTGAGCCGTATGAGCGAGATCGTTGATCAGATCCGCCACGGTAGTCTCGTTCTTTTCAACGAGTCATTTGCCGCGACGAACGAGCGCGAAGGATCTGAGATTGGGCGTCAAGTCGTGGGTGCGCTCCTCGAGGCAGGGATCAGGGTGTTCTTCGTCACGCATCAGTTCGACTTCGCCGAGAGCTTCTACAAGCTTCAGGCGGATACCACCCTTTTCATGCGAGCGCCGCGGCAACCGGATGGACAGCGGAATTACAAACTCGTCGTAGCCGAGCCACTCCCGACCAGCTTCGGCGAGGATCTCTATTTCCGGCTCGGCCGGTGGCTCGACAGCGACCGCTCTTCAGAACCCGGCCAGCGTCGAGGCCGCCCCGACTGGCACGGTTCACGGCGAAGCGCGGATTAGACGGGCCAGCTGAGGCGGAAGCACGGCGGTCGAGGCGGTCTTGCGGCGTCCTTATTAGGTCACCGCGATTTTGTGGAACGAGGCAACGTCACGGTGGGGGGGCCGTCAAGCGCAACTTGTTCGGCCTCGGCTCTAGCTATCTCGGTCGCGAGGCGGCTCAGTGCCTTATGGCGGCCGATTGGAACTTGAAGACGACGCTGCACACCGCCAACGTCCACCTGAAGATCGATCAACCATGTTCCGCGACCACCGCGCAGCAATAGCACGTCATCGCAACTGAGGATGAGCCCTCCTCCGGCCGACGGTTCTACCAGGTGACGCTGTCGTTCATCAGGCACTTGTCAGCGCCCCAAAAGGAGACGTACTTTGGCCGAGAGAGGTCGGCTGCGGCTCGCGGTTCGAGTTTCCCGGCGCGCTTTCGGTTCGGATGATCAAGGGTCGCTCCTGCCGACACGTGGTCAGTAGGAGCCATCAGCCGATCTGGCAGGCCTTGAGGCGAGCTCCATCGCCAGCTTCAGCGTAGCAGTTCGCGAAGACCGGAAGACGCTGCCGGTTGACGTCGTCAAGAGGCTCTATCTGCGTGATGGACTCTCAGCGGCGGAGATTGGAAAGAGATTCGGATGTTCGAGTCGGATCGTGCTTCGCCTGATCCATGACATGGGCTGGCCGAGACGTGGCGGCGGTCCCGCGCTACACAATGGACCCGCGGATATCGAGTTGGTCCGGGCGCTATACGACGACGCGCTCATCGCCTCGACGGAGATCTTCGGCGTGGACCGCCATGGTATGATGGAATAAAACTGACTCGTCAGTTTACAAACACGTCTTCGGGACCACGCCAATGGATCCCTATGCCAGCCCCGGGAACGCCAGCATCCGCTTGCTGCGCCTGCCCAATCCGCATTGCACGTCGCCGAGCCGAGCCGTGGAGAGCTGATGGTCAGGGCTATGCGCACCCGCCTGGGGTGGTTCTTAGTGATCGTCACCGTGCTGGCCACGGTCACAACATCGGTCGTGCTCGTGCTGCGCGCCGCGTCCTCAGCAGGCTCGCAGCCGATCAGTAACCAGAGCGCGAACTTCGGGCGCGTGCCCTCGTACTCCCTCGTCAACCAGTTCAGCCGTCCCGTCACGTCGACCCAATTCATGGGCAAGGTGCAGGTGGTGAGCTTCCTTTTCCCGTACTGCACCTCCTACTGCCCACTCATCACGCGAAACCTCGTGCTCCTCGAGCGTCGTCTTGCCATGATGGAACTTGCCGACAAAGTCCAGTTCGTGTCGTTCAACCTCGATCCGGTCGGCGCTGGCCCCGCGCAGATGAGGGCGTACCTCGCCCAGTACGGCGCGGACCCATCCGACCCGCAGTGGCAATTTCTCACGGGCACGCCGGCGCAGATCTATCACGCTGTGCGCATCGGCTTTCACGTCTACTATGCGAAGACGAGTCTGTCCGCCGAGAACGCGGAGATCGCACGGGAGAAGGCCGCTGGCGCGTACTCTCCCCAACCCGACGAGCCGAACGCTTTAGCATCCAGTGCGCGCGTCAGCTACGACATCGTGCACAACGACTATATCGAGGTCGTCGACCCGACGGGGAAGATCGTGGCGCTGTTTGATTCCGGCTCGACAGTCACGCAGTCGCAACTCATGAGAGCGATCGACGCGGCTCTGACCCGTAGCGCCCGGCCCCGAAACTAGCACCGGAGCGTTTCGACATCGGTCGCGGTCATGAAGGACGGCAGGCGGACGGGTAAATTGAGGAGCTTGTGGGCCTCGAGGATCGGCCGGGGCACCCACGGCCGGAGGCTCGCATTCTCCTCCCTACGCCGAAGAGCATACAGGTCCTGCTTGGAATCAAAGTACCCGTAGAAGGCGCCCTTGCTGACTCGCGCCTCGGCGCAGGCGTCGTCGACGGCGACATGGTATCATGGACACAAAACTGACGGGTCAGTTTGTAGCTCAGTTGATGGCAGTCAATCCCTACCCCGATCCCTCGGCACAGCGGCAACGCCTCGCCGAGCTGTCTCGGCGCAACTTCCTCTTGCTCATGGGTGGACTCGGAGCTTTAGGATCGGTGCTCTTCGGCGGCGTTGAAGTCCTGAGGTTCATGTTCCCCGCCGCAATTGACGATGTGTCACCGCCCAAGTTCGTGGTCAGCGTGCCTCCCGACCAGATCACGGTGGGCAAGCCCTACATGGACTACGGGCACCGG
>DATLRX010000017.1:0-61477 GCA_035534435.1 Candidatus Acidiferrales bacterium | reverse complement strand
GCCCGAGCTGCGCGGGACCCAGTCGTCAACGCCGGCGCGTCCGGAGCAGACCCGACAACGCGCCCCCTCGGTGGGGAATTCAGCCCCGCTATAGCGGATTGCGGGTACAGGGCACCGCTAACGCCCCGCCTAGCGCGACCGAGGTCATTGTACCGGCACGGACGGTGCGATCGGCGTGTCGGCGGCGACTTCGGACGTCACCGCGTGCTCCGGCCATCGGAGGACGACGCGCGTCCCGTGGCCCACGCCGGTGTCGATCTCGACGGTCGCGCTGTGCGCGTCGACGACGCGCTTCACGAGTGCCAGCCCCATGCCCGTGCCGCCGAAGCGTCGTGTCGCGGTGTTGTCCACCTGAAAGAAGCGGTCGAAGACACGCTCGACGTCCGCGGTGGGAATCCCGATGCCCTGATCGATCACCTCCACGAGCACCATGCCGTCGCCGGCGCGGGACCCGCGCACGAGGACACTCCCCTTGCCGTCGCTGAACTTCACCGCGTTGTCGACCAGCGCCCGGAGCACCTGACCGAGCCGGTCGGGATCGGCCGCGAGCGTGATGTCCGGATCCACCTCGACTGTCGCGGGGATCGGCAAACCGCCCTTGTGGCGCTCGCCGATCGTCTCGATGGCGGCGTGGGCGGCGACTGCCAGTGGGATGTCGCCAACCGCGAGCGGCATGACCCTGCCATCGACTGCGGAGAAGTCGATGATGGTTTCGACGATCCCATCGAGATTCTTCGCGGCAACCTGGATGTCTCGCAGCGCATCGAGTTTCGAGGGATCCTGCCAGGTGTCCCAGCACATCTCGATGAGGTCGCTCAAGCCGAGGATCGCGGTGAGCGGCGTGCGCATCTCGTGCTGCACGGTTGACAGGAAGTTCGTCTTCATCGCGTCGAGCTGGCGCAGGCGTCGCACCGTATCGCGCTCCTGCTCATAGAGCCGTGCGTTCTCCATGGCGATGGCCGCGTTACCGGCAAGGCTGGCGAGAATATCCTCGGTGTCGTCCCCGCGCCCGCGCGCATGCGGCGGCGACAGCACCGCGAGTGCGCCGATCACCTCGCCGCCGAAGAACATGGGCAGCACGAGCAGCGATCCGCCCCCCGGCACATCGCGGCTCAGGCGCTTGCCCGAGAGCACCTCGGCCGATCGCTCCCACCCGTCGGCGATGCCCGCCGCCGGAGGAATATCGAGCGTCGCGAGCACGAAATGATCCCCTTCACGGAGCGCCATGGCGGCGGTGGCGTCCTCGCCGGCAAGCAGCGCCGCCGTGCGGACCACCTCGCTCTGCAGCGCGGCGACTCCACCGGTGGTCGTCGTCAGCGCGCGAATGACGGCGCTGACACGGTCGACAACGCTCAGTCCGGGCGATGCCGCGGGGTTGCCGCCGGTCACGAGGAGGTCAAGAGCCGCCGAGGAGGCGGCTCGACAGCTTGGGCTCCTCGCCGCGCGCGAGGCGGCGGATATTCGGGATGTGCCGGACCACCACCAGCGTCGCCGCCAGCGACGCAAACGCAACCGGGACCGGGTCGTGCGTGCGCACCGAGGCGAGCACGCCGCCGACGGTCCCCACTCCGGCAGCCGCGAGGGAACCGACCGACACCGTTCGTGTCAGCACGAGGCCCCCGACACCACCTGCAGCGGCGAATGCGAATGCTTGCGGCGACACGACGATCAGCGCCCCGGCCGCGGTCGCCACGGCCTTGCCGCCGCGAAAGTGGGCGAACGCGGGCCAGGAGTGTCCGACGCATGCCGCAAGTCCGGCTGTCGCCTGTGCCATCGGGTCGGCACCGAGGCGCCGCGCCAGAAGGACGGCGGCGGCGCCCTTGGCGACGTCGAGGCCGAACGTCAGCGCGCCCGCTCTCGCGCCGATCGTGCGCACGACATTGGTGGTGCCGATGTTGCCGCTGCCGAAGTCGCGCACGTCGAGGCCGCCGACGGTCTTGCCGACGATGAGCCCGAACGGCACAGACCCGATCAGGTATCCGGCGGCGCACCCCGCCGCAGCGGCGACATTGCCAGCCATGCGCCCTCGAGTTTAGCCCCGGACGGGCTCCGCAGACGCCGCGGCGGAGCCATCGTCGTCCGCGTACACGTGGTGGAACGGATACCACTGCTCCGGGTGCGCTCGAATCGCCGGCTCGACCTGCGCCGCGACGCGGCCGATGACCGCCGCCTCGTCGCCCTCGAGCGATACGGCGGGGTGGATCTCGAGCGCCCACCCTCGACCCTCCCGCCGGCACGTCACGGGGATGATCGCCGCCCCGGTCACGGCGGCGAGGCGTGCCGGGACCGCGCTGCAGCGCACCGGACCCCCGCAGAACCGCACCACGACAGTGGGGCCGGCCTCGGGGACGTCCAGCATCAGTGCGACGGTACGACCGCGGCGCAGGGCTCGGAAGAGCCCTCGGGCCGCCTGGCGGACGGTGAAGGTCTCGAGGCCCTTGCGCCGGCGCGAGAGCTCCACCATCTCGGTGATCCCCGGGGACACCACCGGCGCCATCACCGTGGTCAGGTGGACGCCCATGCCGAGTGCCGCGCTGGCCGCCATGTCCCAGTTGCCGAAGTGCGGGAGGACGACCATTGCCGCGCGGTCCCCGACGTTCAGGTTCTCCCTGCCGTGCACCTGGAACATCGCGAGCGTCTCCTCGGAGCTGAGCGGATCAGCCCACATCGAGTCGACGATCATCCCGACGTACTCCTGGTAGGAGCGCCGGGCGAGTGCCGCAGCCTCCCTGTAGCCGAGGTGGGGCTGCAGGCGGTGATGATTCGCCGCCGCGCGAACGCGCTCAGCCGGCGCAAGCCGTGCGTACCAGCGGGCGCCGACCGCGTCGGCGACTGGACCGCGCAACGGTCCGAGCGTACGAACCACCCTTGTCAGGGCTGTCAGCGCCATAGCGGGGCCGTCCCGCCTCGAGGAACCCTGCCGAGGATGGAGATCGGTCAGCGCAGTGGCCCGGCTCCCGCGGTCGCCACCGCGAGCAGCGGCTGGATGAGGACGACGAGCACAACCCCCGCAAGGCAGGCGGCACCGGCAACGACCCGCGATACCAGCGGGGTTGCCCCCAGCGTGAAGGGCACCTCATCGCCGACGTCCGCGTAGAGCAGGCCGATGAAGCGAACGGCCGCGATGATGGTCAGCAACGTCGCGGCGATTGCGACGACGGCGAGCCAGCCGTAGCCGGCGTCGGCGGCGCTCGTCACAAGAAGCAGTCGCGACAGGAATCCGGCCAGCGGCGGAATGCCCGCGAGTGTGGCGACGGCGACGGAGAGCAGGAGGGCTGCCGGCGCCGATCGGTGCGCGAGGCCGCGCATGTCGGTGATCGCATCCTCGATGCCCGCTCTCTGGATCATCGAGAGGACGCCGAACGCAGCGAGCGTCGCGACAGACGTGATCCCGAGCCCTGCGAGAAAAGCCGTCATCCCGTACGCCGGCACACCGAGGGAGCCCGTCGAGAACGCGAGCAGTCCGAGGAGCAGCATCGCCGCCTGGGCGCTCACGAGGTGCCCGACGAGCCGGGACACGGAGGACTCGCGCAACGCGCTGAGCGACGCATGGCCGAGAGCCAGCGATGCGATCACCGATACCAGCCACAGCCACGGCCTGACGCCTGCCCCGAAGCCGGAGACGGTCACGCGCGCCAGGGCGGCTCCACCACCGATCACGCTCATCGCGATGATGAAACCGGCGGCTCCGGCCGGGACGTTGCTGCCGACGCGTCCGACCCACTGGCGCAACGGAAAGACGCCGAGGGTCGCGCACAGCCCGAGGAGCACGAGCGCTGCGGAGAGCGCGACGACCCCAGGGGCGGTGCGCACCGAGCCGACGACGACAGCCAGGTTCGTGCTGCCGGTCACCCCGTAGAGCACGACCAGGCCGTAGAGGACGCACGCGGTGCCGATGACCCCCTCGACGAGGTGCTCGAACGACGACACCCCGCCACGCGGATCCGTCTTGACGAGCGCACCGAGCGCGACGAGGCACACCAGCAGGAGCACGAGCGTGATGAAGAACGTGACCATGTCGCGTTCGGCCGCGATGGCGTCGACCGCTGCGGTGGCAACGAGGACGAGCCCGTAGAACGCACTGGAGCGCGCGGGGATGCGACGCACCGGTGTGTCGCTGACCAGACACGACGCGAGCGCCGTGATGCCCGCAAGGATCGCGATGAAGACGGAGAAGCTGTCGACGGTCAGTCCACCACGCCAGACGACGATCCCCACCCCGGTGGGGATGCCGCGGAGGCCGAGGAGGATCAGGCCGCACGCGACGAGCGACCCCACGAGGCCGATGCACGCGATCCAGCGATGGATGTCAGGACGCAGACCCGGCCGCGCCACAGCCACGGTGACCGACACCACGGCCGTGCCGGCCAGCATCAGCTCGGGAAGCAGGCCGAGTGTCAGGGCGTGCGTGAAGTTCACGGGCGCATCAGCCCCCGGCGATCCGGGTGGTGATCTCCAGCACGCCGTTGCTGATGATCGGGATGATCGCCCCGGGGCGGATGCCGAAGAGCAGCACCGCGCCGACCAGCGGGATCAGCACCGTCAGGTCGAGCAGCGTCACGTCCCGCACCCGCGCGAACTGGTCGCGAACAGGCCCGAAGAAGACGCGGTTGGCGACCCACAGGAGCCCCCCGGTCGTGATGATCACGCTCGCCATGACGAGCACGGTCGCGATGCGATGTTCGGGGAACGACCCGCTGAAGACCATGAAGTCGGCGGTGAAACCGGCGAGTGCCGGGATGCCGATGACGCTGAGCGCGGCGAAGAGCCAGAACCCGGCGAGGCGTGGGGCCTGTGCGACCAGGCCGCCCATCGCGCGGATGCTGGTGGTGCGGGTCCGCTCCTCGACGCCGCCGCTGATGAGCGTGAGCATCGCCGAAGCGAATGCGTGGGCGGCCAGCAGCAGTATCGCGCCAACCAGCGCGACTGATGTCTGCGCGCCGATCGCCAGCAGCACCATGGACATCTGGGCGACGTTCATGTACGCGACGAACCGGCGCAGCTCGTCCTGGCGGAGCGCGCCGATGCTGCCCCAGAACGCGCCGACGACCGCCAGTCCGGTGATCGCGAACGAGTAGTAGTGCGCCGGGGCGGGGAACACGACGAGACTGATGCGCATCATCCCGTAGGCGCCGAGCAGCAACATCGTGCCCGAGAGAATCGCGGCCACGCCCGGGCTCGCCTTGCTCTGCGCCTCCACCATCCACGTGTGCACCGGGAAGATCGCCATGGCGATCGCGAACGCTACGAAGCTCATCCAGAAGCCGATTGTCTCCGCGGGCGTTGAGAACGACTTCAGGTCCTGCACCATGTCCGACGACTGGTTGCCCGCCTCGATGATGATGATCGCCACGGTCGCGACGATCATCACGAAGGCAAGCCCCTGGAATCCCGCGAACCACGCTGCGGCACGGCGCGCGCCGGGGCCGCCGTAGACCCGTATCAGCACGTACATCGGGACGAGCATCAGTCCCCAGAAAGCGACGAACAGCACGAAGTCCGCCGAGCACAGCACCCCGTTGACGGCAGTCTCGAGCACGAGCATGAGGATCACGTAGAGACGGACGCGCTCATGGATCTTCCAGGAGTGGAAGATCACGCACCCGAAGATGGTGGTCGTCACCACGAGCAGCGGCAGCGTCATGCCGTCGGCGGTCAGGTCGTAGTAGGCGTGGAAGAGGAACGTCCAGAACCATGCGTGCGACTCCTGGTATGCCGAGGAGAGCCCGCCGCCCTGGCCGAGGCCGATCTGCCCGAGGATCGCGAAGAAGGCGCTGACGAAGAAGCTCAGACCCGCTCCGGCAAGCGCAACCGTCCGCACGCGTCCGCGCTGCTCGTCATCGCGCTCGGGAAGGAACATCGCCACCACGGCGAAGAGCATCGGCGTCCAGATGATCGACGAGAGGATCACGTTCACGTGGTGTGCACCCACAGGTTCCCTGTTGCCGCCAGCACTGACAGCAACACGAGAATCGCGATCACCACGACCGCTCCGGCGAGGTAGCGGCCGAGCCGCGCGTTGCGGAAGGAGCCCAGGCCTGTCGCCGCGAGATCGACGCTCTCGCCGACCGAGACGGCAAGTGGCGCGGTGACCTGCGCGTCGAAGTCGGAGACGCGACCGGAGACGGCGAGCAGCGGCGCAGCGGACGCCTGCGTGAGCCACTCCACGTAGAAACCCTGTTCGAGCACGCGCAGCTGCCAGGGCGCGGCACCGGCATCCGCAGCCGCCCGCCGGGCGGGCGAGTACAGGAACACCGCGATGCCGATGCCGGCGGCGAGCGCGAGCAGCGCCACGAGCAGGGCGAGCGGGTCGAAGCCGATCGCCTGGTGATGGGTGCCGTAGTAGACGAAGCGCATGAATGTGAGCCCTGCGATCCGGCCTCCGAGGGTGAACGGCTGCAGCCCCGGCAGGCCGACGAGGACCGCGGCGACCGCCGCGACGAGCGCGAGCCAGAGCGGCCGGCGCATGCCGGGCTCGGCATCCGCGATCCGGTCGTGCTGGAAACCACGCCGGCGTGTGACGGCTCCGCCGGCGACTGTGATGAGCACCCGACCGGCAAGCAGCGCGCCCGCGACGGCCGCGACGACGACGAGAATCGTGATGACCGTGCGCTCGAGGCCGCTGAACACACCACCGGCTGGATCGGCGCCGCTGAAGGTCGACGACAGCGCGTAGTAGGAGCTGAGCCCGAGGCCACCCGCGAGCAGCGCCCACGCACCCAGGGCGGTGCATGTCGCCCGCAGTTTCGGCCACGCCCCGCCCATCTCGGTGATGTCGTCCGTCTTGTAGACGCGGATGACATTGCCCGCTGCGAGCAGCAGCAACGTCGCGGTGAAGACCGACGTGAAGGCGATGAACACGCCGGGACTGAACCCGCCCATGCCGAGCGCAGCAAGACCGAGCCCCAGCTCGGATGCGACCGCGCACACGGCAATACGCCGGAGATTGCGTTGCCCGATGCCGATTCCGGCGGTGAGCACCGCGCTCGCTCCGCCGACGAGCGCGAGTGCAGCGAGCACGCGCGGCGAGTGCGCGAGCACCGGGTACGTGCGAGCGAGCAGGAAGAGGCCGAGCGGTGCGACGGTCGCGGTTACGAGCGCGATCACGGGCACGGCGGACTCGGCCGCGTCCGTCAGCCAGACATGGAACGGGAACTGTGCGGCGCGCAGCACGGCTGCGACGACGAACACGATGCCCATGACCATGAGCGCCCGCGGCCCGGCACTCGCGACAGCGCGATGCAGGGTCCCGATGACGCCCTGCGAGATGATGTTCCACGACAGGGGGTCGGCGATGTCCTGCCCCGCCGGTGCGGCAAGCAGCGACGAGAACACGCCGAACTTGATCCATGTGAAGACCACGCCGAGGGTGAGCGCGATGTCTCCGGCGGTGAGGACGACCGCGACGCGCAGTGCGTTGACGGCGCTGCTTGCACGCTGCCATGCAAGCGACACGAGCAGGTAGACCGCCGCGGTGGCGGCGATCCACATGACCAGCGAGTCGAAGAGATTGGGGCTCAGCACGAAACCCGTGGTGGCGAATCCCAGGATGGACGACGCCCAGAAGAACCGCCGGAATCCGACCTCACCGCGCATCGCCGTCAGCGCGTACGTCTGGATCATCAGCGTTGCGAAGGCGATCGCAGCCGCGAAGCTCGCCGAGAGCGCGTCGATCTGGATGCCCACCTGTGCCTGAAACTGCGTCGGGAAGATGGTGCCTTCCGAGGGCGTCATCGTGAAGAAGGTCAGAAGCGAGATGAACGGCGCCTGCGGGGCGTGCGTGAGGCGAACGCCGAGGATGACGGCGGCGACCACGAACGACAGCCCGGTGAACAGCGCGCATGCCTGCGCAGCGCGGCGCGGTGTCTCCACACCGAACGACAGCCCGGCGCCGAGCAGGAACAGCAGGGGGATCCCCCAGGCGGCGTTGTAGATCGACATCGCTACTCCTCGATGTCGCCGAGCGCGTCGACATCCGCGCGCCCGCTGCGCCGCCAGAGCAGGAGCACCAGCGCGAACCCGATGCTGCAGAGGCAGGTCGCGGCGATGATCGCCATGGTGGCGAGTGCGCCGCCAAGGGGCGCCCGCTGGTTGACAGCCGTTGCGCTGATGAATCCCGCAAGCGCGATGAGCGGCGCCGCGAACAGCAGCCCGAGCGCCATGACGACTGCGAGCGGATGACGCCGCGCGAACACGCCGTAGAGGCCGATCGCGAACACCACCGCGCTCAATACCGCGTACTGACCGTTGCCGATGTTCACGAGTCCTCCTGGGCAGGGCGACGGCGGCCCGCCTGACGATCATCGCGACGCCGGCGTGCACGTTCCTCGCGCTCGCGGCGTGCCTGCAGGTGCTGATCCAGGGTCTGCTCGTCACCGCTGCGACGGCCGATCACGAGACCCGCGGCCACGGTCACCGCAATCAGGACGACCGCGATGACCAGCGCATATGGCGCGTCGTAATGGAGCACGGTGATGAGCGCCGCAGGGGTGACGGCCTTGGCGATCGAGACGACGATGTCCGAGTACCAGGAGGGTCCGACGATTGCCAGCGTCACGACGAGCACCAATCCGGCAGCCAGCGCGACCGGCCCTCCGAGCCACCAGCGTGAGCCCGCGTCTGTCGACGCACCGAGGTCTCGGTATTGCTCGCGGCGGAGCACCAGGACCACGATCCCAAGAGCGAGGCCCGGAACCACGATCTCGATCGCGGCGAGCATGTATGCGTGCGAGACCACGTCGAGGATCGCGAGCAACACCACCGTCGCCGCCCCTGCATAGCTCGCAAGGCGCAGCGAAGGAAGCCCCACCGCCGCCGCCGCGGCGAGCACGATGAGGACGGCGGCGGCGTAGAAGGCGAGTGCGTTGACGGTCATGAGGGGGCGGGCGGCATTGTAGTCAGCGCAGCCTCAGATCGAATCTTCGTCTTCAAGCCGCGACGGACGGACTGCCACCGGCGCACGCGCGATCCCGGGAACGCGTTCAAAGAGGAGCACGAGGCTGAGCCCCACCGCGCCGAAGAGCAGACCACCGATCGCGACGGGCGTCACACGAACGCCGATGATCGGGAGCGACACGCCTGCATCCCACGGCCCGGGCGTTGACACTGCCGCGGCAGTCGCGCCCAGGCGGGCCACGGCGGCAGGGCTGGGGAAGCCCCGCTGACCGACGACCCCGGCCACAAAGGCCACGGCGCCGGCGGCACAGATGAAGTACAGCCAGTTCCCGGTCTGGCGGCCCGCGTAGACGGCGGCGGTGGTTGCGAGACACCCGGCGAGGACGGCGAAGATACCGAGGAGCACCTGACCAGGCGTCGGCGGCATCACGCGGGGCCTCAGGCCGCGCGGCGGATGACGCCGCCTCCGAGCACTTCATCGCCGCGGTACAGCACCACCGACTGGCCCGGTGCCGCCTGAGCGACCGTGGTATCGAAGCGCACGGTGACGACATCCGCCTCGGACGCCTCGACCCGCGCCGGGTGTGGTTCGCCGTGCGCCCGCAGCTGCGCCTCGCACGACGACCCGGCGGGTGGCGGCGTCCCGGCGATCCATCGAACGGAGCCGGCCTCGAGGGTGGACCGGCGCAGCGCCGCTCTCGGGCCGACGACGACGGCGTTGGTCGACGGCCGCAGCTCGATCACGTAGCGCGGCGCCGTGTCGGGGCGGTCCGGAGCGATGCCGATGCCCGCGCGCTGCCCGACCGTGAAGAAGGGCAGGCCGCCGTGCTCCCCGAGCCTCGCTCCCTCGGCGTCGATGATCGGGCCGGGGGCGAAACGGCCGGCGAGCCGCCTGGTCAGCTCCGAACGCATGTCGACATCGACGAAACAGAGGTCCTGCGATTCCGGTTTGGCCGCGGTGACGAGCCCGAGCGCTGCGGCTTCGGCACGGACGCCGGCCTTGGATTCGTCGCCGCCGAGCGCGAAGACGGCGCTGCCCAGCTGATCCTGATCGAGGCGATGGAGCACGTACGCCTGGTCGCGGCTCCGATCTCGCGCCCGGTGCAATGTCGCCAGGCGCCCGCGGCGTCCGGTCCGCGCGTAGTGGCCGGTCGCGAGATGTGTCGCCCCGGCGGCTCGCGCGCGTTCGAGCAGCACGCCGAACTTGATCCGCTCGTTGCAGCGCACGCACGGATTGGGCGTCGTTCCCGAAGCGTAGCCGTCCTCGAAATCGGCGATCACGCCGGCCTCGAAGTCCTCCTCGAGGTTCCAGACGTAGTGCGGTAGGTCGACCGAATTGGCCACGCGCCGGGCGTCGTCCACGGCATCGATCGAGCAGCAACCGCGGTCCCGAACGATCGCGCGATCGCGCGGCCAGAGCGCAAGGGTGATGCCGAACGCCCGCAGCCCGGACGCTGCGACCCGCGCGGCAACCACGCTGGAGTCCACCCCACCCGACATCGCCACGGCGATCACCGCCGAACGCGGCAGATGATCGAGGGGACGATCAGTGACGAACGCGACCTCCGGCGACTGCAGGGACGATCGAGACCTCGTCGCGCTCGGCGATGGGGGTGTCGAGTCCCTGGGCGAAGCGAATGTCGGAGTCATTGACATAGATGTTGATGAACTGCCTCAAGCTTCCGGCTTCATCGTAGAGGCGATCGTGGAAGCCGGGATAGGTTGCGTCGAGGTTGGTGAGCACCGCGCCGACGGTACCCCCCTCGACGCTCACCTCGGCATTGCCGTTGGTGAGGCGGCGGAGCGGTCCGGGTACGCGAACAGTGGTTGCCATGGCCGCCCGAGTATACGGAGCGTCAGCGCTCCGGCCGCTCGGCGACGCGGCGCGCGGCGACCGCGCGCTCGCCCCCTGCTCGAAGCCGTCCTTCCCGGCGGAGCTCTTCGACGCGACGGAGATTGGTGTCGGTCCAGTTGCTGCGAGGTCGTCGCGGCGTGAGCCGGACCATGTAGCCGGCCTCGTCGACACGACGGACGACGCTGTCGATCCACCCCTCGCAGAGCGCCTCATCCACCGCTTCGGCGTACGAGATGCCCGGTCGCTCGTGGCCCTTCTTCCACAAGCCGATCCAGACCTCGGTGGCAGACGGGTTGGAGCGGAACCACGCGGCGAGCTCTTCGGGTGTGAGGAAGTACTCCGGCCGGGGCGGCGCCGCCGGCGTCACGGGGCAGGCGCGAGATCGACCACGAGCGGGCTGCGGGCGACGCGCGTCTGGGCGCCGGCGACGAGGTCGTCGAAGACGAGCTGGGACCACGACTCCATGCTGAGGTAGTGGCGCCGCATCGCCTCGAGCGAGAGGGTCTCCCCTTCCAGCTTCTCCACCTCGCGGACGTCGACGGCAGCGTCCTCGGGCTCGACGAGGAAGACGAGGCCGAGGTGGACGCGTGACACGGGGCTCGAATCGTCGTTGAGGAGTGCCACAAGGCTGGCCCGCGCCGGCGAGACGCAGCGGATCTCCTCCTCCCACTCGCGCCGTAGGCCGCCGACCACCGGGTCCTCTCGCTCACCGTCGCCCGGATTCACGTGCCCCCCGATGCCGAGCGAATAGAGGTGATGGAGACGCTTCTCGCTCGAGCGGCGGAGGCGGCGGGTGAGCAGATACGTATCGTCGAGCGGGTGGTGGACAACGCAGTACGGGATGATCTGCTGGATCTCGGCGTTGTCCTCGATCTCGGCTCGCGGCCGGTACTCGGCGGTCGCGTGGACGGTGCGGAGCACCCGCTCGAGGCCGCGGGCGACGAGGCCGTGCCAGGCACCGTCGGGAAAGATCGTCGACCGGGGCACGCAGAGGACGTCCTCAGTCCCATGCGGACGGCTTTGCCGCGGCCGGACGGCTTTCGTAACGGCCACGCTCTTCGGCACCGAGCGCATTCTTTCACTCGCGATGCCTGAGTTGCCCGAGGTGGAAGCGCTCTGCCGGTCCTTCGACACCCGCCTGCGCGGACGGGTGGTGACCCGCGTTGCCGTGCGGTCCGTGGCGGTGCTGAAGACGTTCGACCCGCAGATCACGGCGCTCGAGGGGCTGACATTTGCCGGGTGCGAGCGTCGGGGAAAGTTCATCGACCTCGCGCTGCCTCCTCTCCATCTCATCGCGCATCTGGCTCGAGGCGGGTGGATGACGCTCCGCGACAAGCCCACGAATGCGCGCCCCGCATTGCACGGTCCGCTTGCCGTCATGTTCTCGCTGCAGGACGGGGGCAGCCTCGAGATCACGGAGCACGGCAAGGACAAACGCCTCGCGATCTACGTCGTCCGGGATCCCGCTGCGGTGCCGGGGGTTGAGCGCCTCGGCATCGACGCGCTCGATCCGGCACTGACGGCCGAGATGCTCGGAGGGCTGCTCGGTGAACAGAAAGGCACCCTGAAGACCGTGATCGCCGATCAGGCGTTGATCGCCGGCATCGGCAACGCGTACTCGGACGAGATCCTCCATGCGGCGCGGCTGTCACCCCTGCGCCACGCGAACGCGCTGTCGGACGATGAGGTCGAGCGGCTCGCGACCGCGGTGCACCAGGTTCTGAGTGAGGCGGTGGCGCGTGCCGTCGAGACGGATCCCAGGGGCTTGAAGGACGGCAAGCGACAGTCGATGCGCGTCCATGGCAGAACCGGCCAGCCGTGCCCCGTGTGCGGCGATACGGTTCGCGAGGTGTCCCTCGCCACACGCTCGTTCCAGTACTGCCCGACGTGCCAGTCGGGCGGCAAGGTCTTCGCCGACCGGCGTCTGAGCCGGCTGCTGCGATGACAACCGAGTCCGGTGACAACGCGGGGCTGGAACGCGCGCTCTGGGCGCTGAGAGCGTACGACACCCTCGCGCTTGCGACATCGAGCGCCGCCGGACCACACGTCGCCGGCGTGTTCTTCGCACCCGAGCGCAGCGCGTCCGGCATCAGGCTGCTCATCGCCGCGCGCGCCGGATCGCGTCTGCAGCGCGAGCTCGTGGCCGACCCCCGGGTCGCGTTCATGTGCTCCCCCGGCAACGCGTCGCGGTGGATTCAGGGTGGAGGGATCGCGGCGCTGGTCGAGGACCCGGCGGCGCGAACGCATATCGCGCAGCGGCTCATCGAGCATGCCGCGGGAGCGCAGGCATACGTCGAGAGGCCCGAGGTGCTGCCGGTGACCATCGACGTGCGCTGGCTCAAGGTCGTCGAGGCTCGCGAGGGGGAACACCTCGTGCTCCGATTCGACTCCTGACGTCGCGCCGCAGCCGTCAGGCGGAGACGAGTCGCGCGAGGTCCGTGAAGAACCCGGGGTAGGAGACCGCCGCGACGTCCGCGCCGTCGATGACGGACTCCCCTCCTCCGACCGGTACCAGCGACGCGCCGACCGCCCACGCCATCGCGAGGCGGTGGTCGCCGCCGGCATCGAGGTGCGCTGCCTGCAGGTGCGCGGGACCGTGGATGACGAGGCTGTCGGCGCTGCTCTCGCACGGGACACCCAGAAGCCGCAGCCCGGCCTCCAGGAAGGCGATGCGGTCGACCTCCTTCGTCCGCAACTCCGCGGCGTCGCGGATCACGGTGTCGCCGTCAGCCTGGCTCGCGAGGACGGCGATCACCGGCAATTCGTCGATGCATCGGACGGTCAGCGCGCCGGCGATCGTCACGCCGTGCAGGTCGCCGCCCCCCGCCTCGATGTCGGCGACCGGTTCGACGCCGCCGGCCGCGTCACGCTCGCTGACGGTCACGCGCGCGCCCATCATCTCGAGCACGTCGAGAATGCCGGTCCTGCCGGGGTTGACGCCGACGCCGGGGCAGCGGACCGACCACCCCGGTCGCGACGCCACGAGCGCAAGGAAGAAGGCGGCCGAGCTGATGTCGCCGGGAACCCGGAATCCGAACGGCTCGATCGCGCCCGGATGCACGGTCACGGCGGTCCCGTCGGAGTCGATCCGCACACCGCACATCCGCAGCATCCGCTCGGTGTGATCGCGCGACGGCAGTGGTTCGATCACGGTCGTCGGCGCGTCGGCACCGAGCCCCGCGAGCAATACCGCCGACTTCACCTGGGCGCTGGCAACGGACATTGGCCAGGTCACGCCGGACAGCGAGCGGGTTCCGCGGACACGGAGCGGCGCCGTTCCCGCCGGCGAGGCGTCGACCGTCGCTCCCATCGCGCGCAGCGGATCGACGACGCGTGTCATCGGACGGCGGCGCAGCGACGCATCACCGTCCAGCGTGGCGTCGCACTCCGTGCCCGCGAGCACGCCGGCGAGCAGGCGCATCGTCGTGCCCGAGTTGCCGCAGTCCAGCGGCGCCTCCGGCGTACGCAGGCTCACGCCGACGCCCGCGGCGTCGAGCGCGTACCGGTCCGGCGGAAAATCGCGCACCCAGACGCCGCAGGCGCGCAGCGCAGCCGCGGTGGAAACGACATCCTCCGCCGGTGATGCGTTGCCGATGTAACTCCGGCCCTTCGCCTGCGCTGCCAGGATGAGCGCGCGGTGGCTCATCGACTTGTCGCCGGGAACACGCATCTCGCCGTCGATGTTCGCCGCCGGAGAAACCCGCTGTTGGCTCACGCGGGCGGCACCTGCCCGCGGCCTTGCATGGCAAGCAGAAAGCGCTCCGCGACCGCCCCCGCGTCGTCCGAACCGGCGGCACTGATGTGGTCGAGGAGCGCTGATCCGACCACTGCGGCCTCCGCGTGGCCGCGGAGTGCGGTGACGTGATCGTGCGTCGAGAGCCCGAAGCCGAGTGCCCGTGGAACGGCGGTGAACCGGTGCACGGTATCGAGGAGCCGGAGTGCGTCTGCGGAGATCTCGCTGCGCGCCCCGGTCACGCCGGTGAGGCTCACGCAGTACACGAAACCTGCCGCGCTCGAGCAGATGCGCGTGAGCCGTTCGGGCGTCGTCGTCGGCGCGACGAGCGGGATGACCGCGACGCCGGTGTTGTGCAGCACCGCCCGCACAGCGGCCGCTTCGTCGAGGGGAAGGTCCGGAAAGATCGTGCCGTCGACACCCGACTGTGCCGCGGCGCGCGCGAATGCGTCGACGCCGAAACTGAGCACCGGGTTGACGTATGTCATCAGGGCAAGCGGGATGGTCACTCCAAGCTCACGCGCCGCACGGACCTGCTCGAGCGCAAGGGCGAGTGTCATGCCGTTCGCGATCGCAGTCTGACCCGTGCGCTGGACCGTCGGTCCATCGGCGAGCGGGTCGCTGAACGGGATGCCGACTTCGACGGCGAGACAGCCGGCGCGCTGTGCCGCCAGCAGCAGGGAGGTCGTGCTCTCGAGGTGTGGGAATCCCGCGGTGAAATACGGGATCAATCCCGGCTGAGCGGTTGCCCCCCGCGCGCTGAACGCCGCGTCGAAGCGGGTGACCGGAGGCCCCGAATCGCTCACCGCGCGTCGTACTCGCGCACTGTGTCGACGTCCTTGTCGCCGCGCCCACTGAGACACACGAGCACCACATCGCCGGGATCGCTGCTCGCGGCGATGCGCGCCGCGATGTGGAGCGCGTGCGACGACTCGAGCGCCGGGATGATCCCCTCGAGGAGGCAGAGCGTGTGGAACGCCGCCAGCGCCTCGCCGTCGGTTGCGCTCTGGTATTCGACCCGTCCGCTGTCGCGCAGCGCGCTGTGCTCCGGGCCGACGCCGGGATAGTCGAGGCCGGCGCTGATCGAGTGCGTGGCGAGCACCTGTCCGGCCGGATCCTGCATCAGATAGCTGCGCGACCCGTGCAGAACGCCGGGCCTGCCTCGTGACAGCGGCGCCGCGTGCTCTCCTGTATCGAGCCCACGTCCGGCTGCCTCGACGCCGACGAGGCGTACGTCATCGCCGAGGAACGCCGCGAAGATGCCGATGGCGTTGCTGCCACCGCCGACGCACGCGACAACGGCAGACGGAAGGCGGCCGAGCCGCGCCTGCAGTTGCAGGCGGGCCTCGTCGCCGATGACACGCTGCAGGCGCCGAACGAGCGACGGATACGGATGCGGGCCGACGGCGCTCCCGATGACGTAGTGCGTATCGCCGACGTTTGCCACCCAGTCGCGGATGGCCTCGTTGGTGGCGTCCTTGAGGGTCGCCGATCCGCTGTCCACAGGCCGCACCTCGGCGCCGAGCAGCCCCATCTTGTAGACGTTGAGCGCCTGGCGGCGCATGTCCTCGCGTCCCATGTAGACGGTGCAGCCGAGGCCGCGCGCCGCGCATGCCGTCGCGGTCGCCACGCCGTGCTGTCCGGCGCCCGTCTCCGCGATGATCCGCGTCTTGCCCATGCGCTGCGCGAGCAGCACTTGACCGAGCGCGTTGTTGAGCTTGTGCGCGCCGGTGTGGAGCAGATCCTCGCGCTTCAGCCAGATCTGCGCCCCCGCAGTGCTGCCGGACAGCCGCTGCGCGTGCGTGACCGGCGTCGGGCGGCCGGCGAAGTCCGCGAGCCGGCGATCGAGGTCGGCGACGAACGCGGTATCAGCGAATGCGCTCTCCATCTCGGCTTCGAGCTGCTCCAGCGCGGGCACGAGCGTCTCGGGGACGTATGCGCCGCCGTACCCGTCGAACCGCCCGGGGACTTCGCTGCTCATCGCGCAACGTCCTCGAGCTGCGCGGCAGCGGACCGGGCAGCTCGGACGAACTCGCGCACCAGCCCCTCGTCCTTGTCGCCCGGCGCACGCTCGAGCCGGCTCGAGGCGTCGACCCCGGCAGGACGCACGGTGGCGATCGCGGTTGCGACATCATTCGGTCCGAGCCCTCCCGCGAGGAGCACGCGGCGGTGCCGGGCAACGTCGGCAGCCCACTCGAGCGGGACGCGATGGCCCGTGCCCCCGGGCAGGCCTCCGGTGGTGGGCATCCCGTCGAGCATCACCAGGACGTCCGGCGGCCATTCGAGCGTGCACGCGGACTCGCGCGTCGCGACGTTGATGGCAGGAATGACGGGAACCGAGGTGGCGGCGAGCGATGGGTCGTGGCGTCCGTGCACCTGGACCGCCGCGAGCCTGTAGCGGGACGCGGCATCGTCGCAGACCGCGATCGACGGCTCGACGAAGACGCCGACGAGGTCGGCCCTCCCGGCCACGGCACGCATGACGGCGAGCGCGGCGGAGTCATCCGCCCACCGCGGGCTCGCGGGAACGAACATCAGGCCGATCCAGTCAGCCCCGGCCTCGATCGCCGCCTCGGCAATCGCAGGGGTGCGCACGCCGCAGACCTTGACGATCATCAGCGGCTTCCCGCGCGCCCGGCGGCAACCATCGCAGAACATGCCGCGGCCGGAGAGTCCGCGCGCAGCAGCACCTCACCGATGAGCACCGCGTCAGCACCTTCGCTGACGAGGCGCGTGACGTCCTCCGGACGGCGCACGCCGGATTCGGAGATGCACCGAACGCCGTCCGGCACCGTCGCGCGGACACGCGCAAAGGTCGCGATATCGGTGCGCAGCGTGCCGAGATCGCGATTGTTGATGCCCACACACGTTGCCCCTGCGGCCACGGCGACGCGCGCCTCCTCGACGTCGTGTACCTCCACGATGGCGTGCGCGCCGCAGCGCACCGCGCCCGCGAGGCAGCCATCGAGCGCGTCGACGTCAAGGATCGCGACGATGAGCAGCACCCAGTCGGCACCGGCGACTCGCGCCTCCGCGATCTGCGCGGGATCGACGGTGAAATCCTTGCGCAGCAATGGAATGTCGACCGCAGCGCGCACTGCGGCCAGGTCGTCGAGCGAGCCGCCGAAGTCCGGTCCGTCGGTCAGCACCGAGATGGCGGCAGCGCCCGCACGCGCGTAGCCGGCGCCGAATGTGGCCGGCTCGATCTCCGCGCGAAGCACTCCCCCGCTCGGCGACCTGCGCTTGATCTCGGCGATGATCGCGCCGCCCTCGACCACTCCGTCGAAACCGCGGCCGCGAGGCATCGACTCCGCCTTCGCCCAGAGGGCCGCCTCGGCGCAGCGCAACTGCTCGACCTCAGCGCGCTTGCGAAGCACTATCGCGTCCAGCGCGCTGCTCATGCACCCACCGCAACCGGAGCAACGCCGGCGGTGTCGAGAAACGTGCGTAGCAAGGCATGTCCCGATGGCGTCCCGATCGACTCGGGATGGAACTGGACGCCCTCGACGGAGCGCTCGCGATGGCGCACGCCCATGATCAGGCCGTCATCGCTCCACGCGGTCACCTCGAGCACGTCGGGAAGCGATTGCCGTGCGATCACGAGCGAGTGATAACGCGTTGCGGGGAAGGGATTGGCGAGGCCGCTGAACACACCACCGCCGCGATGGTGGACCGGGCCGATCTTGCCATGGACCACGTGCGGCGCGCGAACGACCGTCGCGCCGTACGCGACGCCGATCGCCTGATGGCCGAGGCAGACGCCGAGGATCGGGACGCGGTCGCCGAGCGTTCTGACGAGATCGACACAGATGCCGGCCTCCTCCGGCGTCTTCGGCCCCGGCGAGATCACGATCGCCGCCGGATCCGCGCGGACGACGTCCGCGACGGTGACGGCGTCATTGCGCACCACGGTGACCGTCGCGCCGAGCTCACGGAGGTACTGCACGAGGTTGAACGTGAACGAGTCGTAGTTGTCGATCACGAGGACCTGCCCGCTCATCGTCGCGCCCACTCGTTCGCCTCCTCGACGGCAAGGATCTGCGCGGCGACCTTGTTGTCGATCTCCAGCGCCTCCTCGGCGGCGGACGAGTCGGCGACGATGCCCGCGGCCGCCTGCACGTATGCGACGCCGTCACGGACCACTATGGTTCGCAGCGCGATCGCGGTATCGAGATCGCCGCTGTAGCCGACGTAGCCGATGGCACCGGCGTAGGGCCCGCGAACCTCCGGCTCCAGTTCGGCGATGATCTCCATGGCGCGGATCTTGGGGGCTCCGGTGACCGTCCCGGCGGGGAAGCACGACCGCAGAGCGTCGAGCGAGTCCCGGCCTTCCGCAAGCGTTCCCTCGATGCTGCTGACAAGGTGCATGACGTGCGAGTAGCGCTCCACCTCCATGTGCTGCGTCACCCGCACGGACCCTGTCGCGCAGACGCGGCCGAGGTCGTTCCTGCCGAGGTCGATGAGCATGAGGTGTTCCGCGGCCTCCTTCTCGCTGCCGCGCAGCTCCGCCTCCATACGCGAGTCATCCTCCGGCGTGCGGCCTCGGCGCCGCGTGCCGGCGATCGGGTGGTATCGGATGGTGTCACCCAGCACCTGCACGAGCATCTCCGGGGAAGCGCCGACGAGCGTGCACTCCGGCGTCGCGATGTAGATCATGTACGGGCTCGGGTTGATGGTCCGCAGCGCGACATACACGTCGAAGGGATGTGCCTGCAGGGGCAAGGCGAATCGTCTCGACACCTGCACCTGGAAGATGTCGCCCGCGGCGACGTAGTCGAGCGCCCGCTGCACACGCGCGCAGAAGTCGCCGCGAGAGAGATTCGACCCTGACTCGTATGCTGCAATGTCGACGGCGGTACCACGCAGCGGCGGCGCCTCGAACGGTGGAGCAGCCTCGATGGCGCTTCGAAGCTCTCCGATACGCACAAGTGCTCGCGCGTACGCCGCCTCCAGGCCGAGCTCGTCGTCGCGGTGCACGCAGCTCGATAAGAGGAGCCGTTTCCCGGCATGGTCGAAGATGGCGACGGTGTCGAAGATCCCGAACCACTGTCGTGGCAGGTTGAGCGGATCACCTTCCGCCAGCGGTAGCCGCTCATACCGTGCCGCAGCTTCGTAGGCGAGGAACCCGACGGCCCCACCGAGCAGCGGCGCCGCCATCCCCGGCGCGCACGCGGCGTGGAGAGAGGCAACGTCGCGCTCGAGCACGTCGAGCACGTCCTCCCCGTCACGGTCGGGATCGCGGATCACGCGCGATGGCCCGTGCCCGAGCATCGACCAGCGGGCGATGGCTCCGCTGCCTTCGACGGACTCGAGGAGGAAGCAGTCAGCCTCGGTCCCGAGCGCTCGCATGGCGGCGACCGGCGTCGAGTCACCCATGGGGAGCCCGAGCACCACCGCGACGACGTCGTGGTCAGTGAGGCGCCGGCGAGTCTCCTCGAGACCGGGTTGCGGGTCGTTCATCGCGGTCGCGCCATGGAGGTGTCATCCCGCAACGACCGCCTCACCAACGTACTGCCCGATGCGTCGCGCCGCCTCCTCGAGGTTCTCGATCGAGGCCGCATAGCTGAGGCGGATGTGTCCCGCCCCGTGCGGACCGAACGACGTCCCCGGGAGGACGGCGACGCCGACCTCGTCGAGGAGCGACGCGGCCAGCTCGCGCTCGTTGATCCCCGTGCCGGTGATGTCGGGAAAGACGTAGAAGGCGCCCGCCGGCCGGTGGCATTTGAACCCCGGGATGGCGTTGAGGAGATCGACGATGCGATCCCGGCGGCGCTCGAACTCCGCGACCATCGACACGACTGCAGCCTCCGACTCGGGCGCCTCGAAGGCCTCCACCGCCGCCCACTGCGTGAACGCCGCGGCGCACGAGGAGCTGTTGATCATCAGCGTGTCCATCTTCCTGGCGATCGGCACCGGCATCGCGCCAAACCCGAGCCGCCACCCGCACATCGCCCATGCCTTGGACAGACCGTCCATGTAGATCGTGCGCTCGGCCATGCCCGGGATCCCGTACAGAGAGACGTGGTGGGAGTCGTAGCTCAACCGGTTGTAGATCTCGTCACTGAGCACGATGAGGTCGTGCTCGATGGCGAGTCGCGCGATCTCCTCGCAGTCCTCGCGAGTGAGGATCCCGCCCGTGGGGTTCTGCGGCGAGTTGACGACCAGCATGCGCGTGCGCGGGGTGATCAGCGAATGCAGCTCCGCGACGTCGATCCGGAAATCGTTCTCCTGGCGCAGCGGCAACGAGACCGCGGTGGCGCCGATGAACTCGGTGAGCGACCGGTAGATCGGGTAGCCGGGATCCGGGACGATCACCTCCTCGCCCTCCTCGACGAGGGAGAGCAGCGCGAAGAGCAGCAGGTTCTTCGAACCCGGCGTGATGACGATGTTCTCGTACTCCGTCGGCACGCCCGTATGCCGTGTGATGTATGCGGCAGTGCGCTCCCGCACCTCACGGATGCCGCTTGCGGCGGTGTAGTGCGTCGCCCCGTCGCGCATCGCGCGAACCGCCGCGTCGATGATGTTCGCCGGAGTGGCGAAGTCGGGCTCGCCGATCTCGAGATGGACGATGCTGCGCCCTTCCGCCTCGAGGCGGCGTGCGTGCGCGAGGACTTCAAAGGCACTCTCGGTGCCGAGCCGGGACAGGCGTTCCGCGAAACGAATGCTCATGACGCCACCATCATCGCCGGTAGCGTGCCCGCCGGTGTCCCGTATTCCACATCGACCCGCTCGACGCGAGCGTGCGCAGGCCCCTCGTGCAGCAGGTCGAGCATCCGCCGCACGGCAGGTGCGGGTCCTTCGAGGACGGCTTCGACGGTGCCGTCGTCGAGATTGCGTACGGTTCCCGTCAGGCCGCTCTCACCCGCATGGCGGATCACGAAGGCGCGGAATCCGACCATCTGGACCCGTCCGTGGACGATCGCGCGGACGTGCAGGTTCTCGGGTGCATCCATCGCCGGCCGATTATATGCGGCGATCTCGGATCGCTCGCCCGGGATCAGGCGACGGCGACCGCCTGCCGGGCATGGGCGGGGCTGAGCTTGCGCACCAGCGGCGGGATGTCGCGCAGCGACTTGAGCTCGACCCCGCTCAGCTCCGACATCAGCGCGAGGATCCGCCGCTGCACGGGAGCCTCATGGTCGCGCCCGGGCAGGTACCAGTTGAGCATGCGCGAGACGTATTCCGGGTCCTCGAGCTGTCCGACGACGGAGGGCTCCGTGATCGTGGTCGGATGCTTCGGCGCGTCGTTGGTGCTGCGCATCATCCACAGCGACATCTTCAGGATGTCTGGAAGGACCTCGGGCTTGTTCGCGACGGCTCGCCGCATGTACTTCGCGTAGCACGCCGCGTGACGCAGCTCGTCGGCAGCGAGGATCTTGAAGATCTGACGGATGACCGGCTCGGGTGCTTGCTCGCTGAACGCGGTGTACCAGTGCGCGAGGCGCTGCTCGCCGCAGAAGTGCATGGTCAGCGTCTCGATCGCCGGACCCGGCGCGAACGTGAGCCGGAGCTCCGGCAGCTTGGCCTCGTCAAAGGTCTCCCCGCACCTCTCGAGGTATTTGCGCAGCGTGAGGTGATGCTTCATCTCCTCGTAGAACCAGATCGAGACGAAGCTGCAGAAATCGATGTCGGTGTAGAAGTCGCGGAGGAACATCTCGGTGGCGTACAGCGCCGAGAGCTCCGTGAGGCAGATGTTCCGGAGGTCGCTGATCCACTGGGGCGTCAGGAGGCTCGGATCGATGTCGTCGAACGGGATGTCGGTGCTGAGCGTCCATCGAGCCCGCTCGAGGCGGATGAACATGTCGTCGTAAAGCATTCCAAGCAGCATACTTTCTCTGTCACGCACAAAGCATGGGCAATGTCATGCAGCGTACACGCCAGGATTTGTGCACGGAGGACAATATGGCCCAGGTGACCAAGGCACCTGACATCAGGTTGTCCGTTGCGGCCACCCTGCCGCCTGCGGTGACCGTCCGGCTGCTCGGAGAGGTCGACGAGATCGCCAGGCGGATGACGCGTCAGATCGTCTCGGGTATCTCGCTCCCCGACAGCCGCTTTCGCACGCTCGGCTACTTCCGTACGGTCACCGCGGCCTGCCGGGACGCGCTCAGGACCTTCGTCCGGCTGCTCCGCGACGGGCGCGGCCTCCGGGCCGGCGATCTCGAGCGCCTCGGCTCCATGGGAGCGCAGCAGGCGGAGCTGGGGGTGCCGCTCGAGCTCGTCTTCGGCGCCTACCGGCTGGCGGCGCGCGTCCTCTGGGATGAGGTCATCGGGCAGCCGGCGCTTCTCAACGACGTCCCGCCGAGCACGGTGATCGGCGTGACCAGCACGGTCCTCGAGTATTTCGATGAGATCAGCGCTGCCGTCGGTCGCGCGTACCTGGAGACGCGCGAGCGGCTCCTCCGTCAGCGCGATCGCGACCGCGACCGGATCCTGCAGCGGCTGCTGGGCGGTGACGCGTCAGCGGAGCTCCGGCGGACCGCGGCGTCTGCGGACCTCACGCTCCTTCCTCCCTACTGGGTGGTGGCGTGCGCGGTGCCAACGCTCGAGGCAGAGCGCGAGCTCGAGGAGGTATGGCGTGCCGAGGGCGCTCACCTCATCAGCGACGACCCCGGGATCTGGATCGCACTGGTACCGGAGGGTCGCGACCTGGCAGCGCTCTGCGCCGCCGTCGGGCCGGTGGTTTTCGGCGTCGGACCTGTCGCCGTCACCCTCGACCAGGTCGCGCCGGCCGCTCAGCACGCTCGGCGCGCGCTCGACGTCGGCCGCACGCTCTATCCCGACCGGGCTGTCCACACCGATGCCGAGGTGGGCGTCTTCGCGGCCCTGGCAGCCGACGTCGACGCGATGCGGAGCTTCGTGGATCGGGTGCTCGGCCCGCTGACGGCGGGCACGCCGAGCCGCCGCCTCGAGCTCGTGGCGACGCTCGAGGCGCTGCTCGACAGCCGGAGCATCGGTGAAGCCGCCGACCGCCTGGGCGTCCATCGCCACACCGTCGTCTACCGGGTCAGCCGTCTCCGCCAGCTCGGCATCGACACTGACGATCCGGCGCAACGCCACCAGCTGTGGCTGGCGCTGCGCTGCATGTGCCTGCTCGACGGATCGGCCGTCCCGGTCGCCGCGCCCCGCCCCTGATCCGGGCTCTCTGACCAGCGAATCGAAACGACGGTCAGTCCTCGCGGCGGCGCTGCCCGCCCGAGGCGACCGTGGCGCCCTGCTCGGCTTCACGGGCAAGCATGAAGAGCAGGTCCGAGCACCGATTCAGATAGCGCAACACCTCGGGGTTCTCGAGCTCGCCGGCGCGCTGCAGCGTGACGGTGCGCCGTTCCGCGCGCCGGACCAGCGTGCGGGCCATGTCGATCGCGGCACCGGCAGGCGTGCCGCCGGGGATGACGAACCCTCCCGGCAGCGGCACGCGTGCCTCGAGCTCGACGATCTCACGCCTCAGAGCGTCCGCCATCTCCACGGTGACGACGTTGAAGTGGCGCTCGAGATCTGCCCGATGGCCGGGGCCGGTGGCGAGCTCGGCGCCGACGATGAAAAGCTCCCGTTGGAGCTCGAGCAGGCGCGCCGCGCGACCCGGATCCTCCGTCAGGGCGCGGGCGAGGCCCAGCGCCGAGATCGCCTCGTCGAGCGATCCGTACGCCTCGGTGCGGACGTCGTCCTTGGAGACGCGGCCGCCGTAGAGAAGACCGGTCTCGCCGCCGTCACCGTGGCCGGTGGTGATGCTCATTCGCGAGATGCGTCAGGCGGCGCCGCGTGCGGCGGCATCGACGAGCTCCGCGGACGTGTCGTCACGGCCGCGACGCCACTCCTCCACCCACTTGCTCGCCGCGATCGTGGCAGTCGTCGCATCGCCGACGGCGGTCGTGATCTGCCGTGTCAGCTGGCTGCGCACATCACCCGCCGCGAAGATGCCGGGGATGTTGGTCATCATCGTCATGGGGTCGGTCAAGTAATAGCCGGCTTTGTCATGATCGATGTGGGCATCGACGAGTTGCGTGTTGGGGATGAAGCCGATGAAGATGAACACGCCGCCGACCTCGAGCTGTGTGCGTCGCCCGGAGTCGATGTTGTGCAACGACAATCGGGCCACCTTGGCAACGCCGTCGATGCTCTCGACCACCGTGTCGGTGATGAAATCGACCTTCGGATGTTTGCGCGCCTCATCGATCAGAATCGGCTGCGCCCGGAAGTCCCGGCGCCGATGGATGATCGTCACCCTGCTCGCATAGCGTGTGAGGAAGAGCGCCTCCTCCACCGCGGCGTCCCCGCCCCCGATGACCGCCAGGTGGACATCCTTGAAGAACGCACCGTCGCAGACGGCGCAGTACGAGACGCCGCGACCGGCGAACTCCTCCTCGCCGGGCACACCGAGCTTTCGCGGATTGCCGCCGGCCGTGATGATCACCGCCGCAGCGCGATAGTCGCCCTCATAGGTCTCGATCAGCTTCATGCCGTCCGGCAGCAGCTTGATGGCGCGGACCTCCGTGCGCATGAGCTCCGTGCCGAAGTGAGCCGCCTGCTGCTCCATCACGGTGGCGAGGTCGACGCCGAGGATCGACATGAATCCCGGGTAATCCTCGATGAGCTCGGTGTTCAGCAGTTGCCCGCCCGGCGCCTTGCCCTCGAGCATGATCGCGCGATCGCGGTTGCGCCCCGCGTACAGCGCTGCCGTCAGCCCTGCGGGGCCGCCGCCGATGATGGCGATGTCGAAGTCGCGTGCTGGCACGGTATGAAACTCCTCGGGGCAATCGGGACACGCCCGCGTCACTCATGACGATACCCAATGCGCGGCCGAATCACCCGGATTTCGACCACTGGATGAGCTCGGCGAGGACACGACTGATCGGGATGGCGTAGGCGTCCGGAGAGCTCGGACTCGCGAGCGTCAGGATGCCCACCACCTGCCCGGCGGCGTCGAGCACGGGGCCGCCGCTGTTGCCCTCGTAGATGCGCTCTCCTTCCAGGTGAAGCATGTCGTTGTAGATCTGCGGTCCCACCTGGCCCTGGTCCACGCCACCGTTCGGCGCCAGTGGCACGTTCGCGTGCAGGCCGATGAGCGTCTCCGCCGTCATGTCCCCGCGCCCGGTTGCGGTGCTCGATGCCAGAGCGATGACGCTCGCCGGCACCTTCACGAACGCTGCCGCATCCACCGGCAGCTCCTGGCCCGGGAAGGCCCCTTCCGGACGCAGCAGCGCGATGTCGTTGGTGGCGTCGCTTCCCAGCACGACCGCGACCTCGGTTCGATCCGAGCGGTCGGTCACGCGGATCGCGACGTGCCCGCTGATCACGTGGGCGTTCGTGACGATGTCCCCTTTGCTGTCGAAGATCCATCCGGTGCCGAGTGACTCCTCATTGGACAGCTCCACCTCCACCTGGATGGTCACGACGCTGCCGAGATCGCCTCGCCCGAGATCGGTGAGCGGCGACGGCGCGGGGGTCGGAGCGCTCGCCTTCGGCGGGCGGACGGCGGGCAGCGTGCGCGGATCGACGGCTTCGAGGTGCGCGGTCACGAGGAGTGCCACCAGTCCGGCGGCGATCAGCGCGAAGATGGCGGCCCCGGCGCGGAGCACGGCCTCCGGCCGGAACATCCGCTCAGGCCGTGGGTCCACGAGGAGGCATTGTGCCCGTCCAGTTCCGTCAGGGGGTCACCGTCGTCGGTGGTGGTGGCGGTGCGCTCGGGAGCGCCGTCGTGGCGCGTCTCCTGGCGTCGGGTTCCGCGGTGGTCGTCCCGGCGCGCCACCCGGAGCGTGTGGCAGCGCGGGAGGGGGTGACCGTCGTCCAGTGCGATCTCGACGACGCTGCGTCGGTCGCACGGCTCCGCGCGGCCGTCGAGGCGGTCGGTCCATGGCGAGGGATGGTCAGCGCGTCGGGTGGGTTCGCCGGCGGCAGGGCACATGAGACGGACGACGCGGCCGTCGAGGTGATGCTCGGCGCCAACCTGCTCGGACCGTGGCGCCTCGCCAGGGCGGCCGCGGCATCGATGATCGCGGCGGGGTCCGGCGGGCGCCTGGTCTTTGTGGCATCGCGGGCCGCGATCGACGTCGCGCGCGGCCAGGCCGCCTACCAGGTGAGCAAGGCGGCAGTCGTTCGTCTCGCGCAGGTCATGGCGGTCGAACTGCGGGGCCACGGCATCGCCGTGAACAGCGTCCTGCCGGGCACCATGGACACGACGTCGAACCGGGCGTCCATGCCGAAGGCCGATCGTTCCTCGTGGGTGACCACCGACTCGGTCGCGGCGGTCATCGAATTGCTGCTCTCCGACGCTGCGCAACTCGTCACGGGCGCCGCGATCCCGGCCGGCTGAGCCGCTACGTGCGACTTCCGAGGACGCCGGACTCCACGAGGCGGGCGATCGCTCGAGCACGATGCGACACCCGTGACTTGGCCTCCTCCGACGCCTCGCCGAACGTGATCCCGAGATCGTTGGACAGGAACGCCGGGTCGTACCCGAACCCGTTGGTGCCCCGTGGCTCGGCGATGAGCGTCCCAAGGCACTCTCCGCGAGCCGTCACCGGCTCGGCGTTCGGCCGCGCCAGCGCGGCCACGCACACATAGCGGACCCGTCGGTCGTCCGGCGTCCGGCGTGCCACCTCGGCGATCAGCCCGGCAAGGCGGTCGGCATCGGTCCTGCCCTCGCCCATCCATCGCGCCGAGAGCGGGCCGGGCCAGCCGCCGAGCGACTCCACCTCGATGCCGCTGTCGTCGGCGAGCGAGGGAAGCCCGCTGGCCGCGCAGACCACGGTGGCCTTGGCGAGCGCTGACTCGACATAGCCGGGGCCCGGCTCCTCGAGCTCGTCGTGGAACCCGACGTCGTCAAGCCCCAGGACGTCCCAGGGGAGGCCGGTGAGCATGTCGCGAAGCTCGGCGACCTTGCCGGGGTTGCGGGTCGCGAGTACCAGGACCGGACCGGTCACGCCGCGCCGCGCAACACCTCGGCCTGGATGGCGAACAGCTGCTGGAGGCCGGCACCCGCAAGGCCGAGGAGGGACTCCAGCTCCTCACGCGAGAACGGCTCCTGTTCGGCGGAGCCCTGGAGCTCGATGAGCCTTCCGTCGGACGACCCCACGCAGTTCATGTCGGTATCGGCCGCGGAGTCCTCGAGATAGCAGAGATCGAGGCGAGCCTCGCCTCCCACGATGCCGGCGCTCACCGCGGCGACCGGCCAGCGCAACGGGTCGCTCCGAATCGCGTTTGCGGCACGGAGCCGGCCGACCGCCAGGGCAAGGGCAACATAGCCCCCCGTGATCGACGCCGTGCGGGTCCCACCGTCGGCGACGAGGACATCGCAGTCGATGAGGATGCTCCGCTCGCCGAGCGCCTCGAAGTCGACCGCGGCGCGCAGGCTCCGCCCGATGAGGCGCTGGATCTCCTGCACGCGGCCGTCGACCCGGCCCTTGCGGCCGTCACGCTCGGTCCGCGTGTGCGTGCTCCTCGGGAGCATCGCGTACTCGGCGGTCACCCATCCGCGACCCGATCCCTTGCGGAACGGCGGGACTCGCTCCTCGACGGTGGCCGCGCACAGCACGCGGGTCTCGCCCACGGTGATGAGCGCGCTGCCCTCGGCGTACGGGAGTGTGTGCAGTTCGATGGTCGTGGGTCGCAGGTCGCCGGGGGCTCGCTGATCTGGGCGCATGGCCCGGAGTGTATCGACTGTCCTCTCCGAGGCCGGAGGATCAGCGCCGGAAGATGCGCTGGAGCACGATGATCGAGGCCTCGTACAGCAGGATCAGCGGAATCGCGAGCGCCGTCGGCGTGAACGGATCCGCGCCGGGGGTGATGACGAGCGCCGCAACGATGATCCCGACGTAGGCGATCTTGCGCCACCCCTTCAGCTTCTTCGACGACACGAAGCCGAGGAGGCCCAGCAACACGATCACCACGGGCATCTCGAAGGTGATGCCGAAGACGAAGCAGACGATGAGGAAGAAGGAGATGTACGAGTTGATGTCGGGGAAATAGACAGCGTGGCCGTTCAGGAAGTTGGTCAGGAAGTTCAGCCCCAGCGGCATGATGAAGTACGCGAAGGCCGCGCCCCCGGCAAACAGCAGCAACGCGCTGGCGATGAAGGGGCCGACGAACTTTCGCTCCTTCGGACGCAGTCCCGGCGAGACGAAGCTCCACGTCTGCCACAGGACGATCGGCAGGGCAATCACGATACCGACCACGGCCGAGATCTTCAGCGGGACCGTGAGCCCCTCGGTGGGCGACGTGATGATCGCCTCGTCGTTCGGGATGATGCTGTGCGAGTTCGCGAGCACCGTGTGCAGCGGGTGCAGCAGGATCGTCAGGAAGAACCCGTTGAAGACGAAGGCAATCGCGGTCCCGACGATCCATGACCCCATCACCCAGATGAGGACACGCCGCAACTCCTCGAGGTGCTGGACGATGGTCATCCGCCGCTCGTCGTCGGCCACTCTCTGCACCTTACGTGCCGATGGTCAGCGTCCGCGCGCGCGGAGCGTCAGCCGGTAACTGTTGGCTGCTGCGGAACCGTCTCGCCCTGCACCGGAGCGCCGAGCGGCGCGGTGACCTGCGCAACGGGCGCGGGCTGCGCGGGCTGAGCGGCTTGTGTCGCCGGCGTCGTGCTCGTGCCGACGACGGTGTCGTGCGCGTCAGACGAGGCCTTCCGGAATTCGCGGATTCCCTTGCCCATCGCAGCGCCGACGTCCGGCAACTTCCCCGGTCCCCAGATGATCAGGATCACCACCAGGACGATGATGATTTCCGGCAGATGTCCGCCTATTCCACTGAGCATGTCAGCCTCCAATATAGCACGTGATTTCTTGAGCCCCTGAGATCAATGTGTCCGCTCGTCGAGAGCGGCGGCGAAGACCTCGACCGCGCGGTCGACGTCGGTGTGAGTGTGCGCTGTGGAGAGGAAGGCAGTCTCGAACTGCGACGGCGGCCAGAGGACGCCCGAATCCAGCCACCGGGCGTGGAGGGCGCCGAAGAGGTCGCGGTCGGCGCTCTTGACCTGCTCGAAGGACCGCGCATCCTCGATCCCGAGAAACGGCGTGATCATGCTGCCGACGCGGCCCACGACGCACGCCACCCCGGCATCCGCGGCTGCGGAGCGGAATCCGGCGGCGAGCCGCGCGCCCAGACGGTCCAGGTCCGCGTAAACCGAGGGATTGTCCCGCAGCACGTCGAGCACCGCGCAGCCTGCGGCCATCGCGGGCGGGCTTCCTGAAAGCGTGCCGGCCTGGTACACGGGACCGGCCGGCGCGATCTGCTCCATGAGATCGCGGCGCCCACCGTAAGCGCCGACCGGCAGGCCGCCGCCGATCACCTTGCCGAACAGGGTGAGGTCGGGGCGGACGTCGTAGAGCGTCTGAGCGCCCCCGTATGCGACGCGGAATCCGGTCATCACTTCATCCAGTACGAGCAAAGCACCGTGTTTGGATGTCGCCTCGCGAAGTCCGCGCAGAAACCCATCGGCCGGGGGCACGCACCCCATGTTCCCGGCGACCGGTTCCACGATCACAGCGGCGATCCGCTCGCCGTCACTCGCGAAGAGATGCGTGACGGCGTCCAGGTCGTTGTACGGGAGCACCGTCGTTCCTGCGACCGCCGCCGCCGGTACGCCGGGAGACCCCGGGATCCCAAGCGTTGCGACCCCGGAGCCGGCATCCGCGAGCAGTGCATCCGCGTGGCCGTGATACGCGCCGGCGAACTTCACGATCCGGTCGCGGCCGGTGGCACCGCGGGCCAGGCGCACCGCCGACATCGCCGCCTCTGTGCCCGACGTGACGAAGCGGACCATCTCGACCGACTCGACTGCGGCGACGATCCGCTCGGCGAGCTCGACCTCGAGCTCGACGGTGTGGCCGTAGGCGATCCCGCGTTCGAGCTGTGCCCGTACCGCGGCCAGGACCTCCGGCGGCTGATGCCCGAGAATATGCGGACCGTAGGCGAGGACGTAGTCGATGAAGTCGTTGCCGTCGGCGTCGACGACGTGCGCACCCGCCCCTCGGACGATGTGCGGCGGCACGCCCGGCACCGCGCGGTACGCGCGCACCGGGCTGTCGACGCCCCCGGGCAGCACGCGTTCGGCGCGCTCCCGCAACGCCCGCGCGTTGCGATCCCTCATGTCAGCCCCTCGTATCGTGTTCGCCGGCCGTGCGCCTCGGTCGATGCACGGCTAGGTCTGCTCTTTCACCGTGATCGACTTCATGACGTCGCCCTGAGCGACCTTCAGCACGACATCCATGCCGGACTCGACCTTGCCGAAGAGGTTGTACAGCGGCTGCAGCTGGCTCGAGTCGTTGGCGGAGCAGATGAAGAACTGCGATCCGTTGGTGTTGACACCGCTGTTCGCCATCGCAACGCAGCCGTCCACGTACGACTGATGCACGGGCTCGTCCTTGAACTGGAACCCCGGACCGCCGTTGCCGCAAGTGCCCGAGGGCGTTGCCGGGGCAGCCGGAACCGCGCCGATACACTGCGGATCGCCACCCTGAATGACGAAACCGGCGACGACCCGATGGAAGGGGATGCCGTCATAGAAGTGGTTGCGCGCGAGGGTCACGAAGACGTTGACGGTGTTGGGCGCGAGATCCGGCTGCAGGCACAGGACGATGTTGCCTTTGCTCGTGACGATCGTTGCCTGATAGAGCTTGGTCGTATCGATGGTCGTCGCAGGCGCCGCCGCGTACGTGTGCACGCTCGCGGGCGGGTTGAGTGGGGCGAGGACCGGGCCGAACGTCGCCTTCGAGCAGTCGGCGAACGGAATGGTCGGAGCGGGTGTCGCCGAAGGAGTCGGGCTCGGGGTGGCACTCGGTGTCGGATTCGCCGCGGTGGGTGTCGGGCTCGGAACTGCCGGGAGCGGCGAGCTCGCGTTGTTCACGCCGAACGCGATCGCGACGATCGCGATCAGCACCACCACACCTGATCCGATCACCACCGGAAGACGATTCTGCATGCCGCCCTGGTCAGCCATCCAATTACTCCTTGCCTTCTTTCAGCCATCTCGCCGCGGCACGCGCGTGATATGTGATCACCATGTCGGCACCAGCGCGCCGGATTCCGGCGAGGGCCTCCAGCACCGCCGCGCGCTCGTCGAACGCGCCCGCCGCGGCAGCGTGGTGCAGCATCGCAAATTCGCCGCTGACGCAGTACGCCGCCAGTGGCAGATCGGTCGCGTCGCGGACTCGGGCGACGACGTCGAGGTATGTCAGCGCGGGCTTCACCATCACCATGTCGGCCCCCTCCTCCACATCGAGGATGGCCTCGCGCACAGCCTCCCGCTGATTGGCCGGGTCCATCTGGTAGGAGCGCCGGTCTCCCTGGCGGGGCGTGCTCTCCGCCGCCTCGCGGAACGGCCCGTACAGCACGGTGGCGAACTTCGCGCTGTACGCGAGGATCGCGGTGTCGGTGTATCCCGATGTGTCCAGCGCGTCGCGTATCGCGGCGACCTGGCCGTCCATCATCCCGCTCGGCGCGATGATGTCCGCGCCTGCCGCCGCCTGAGCGACCGCCGTGCGCGCGTACAGCTCGAGGGTGGCGTCGTTGTCGACAGTGCCGTCCTCGAGCAGGAAACCGCAGTGGCCGTGATCCGTGTACTCGCAGAGGCAGCAGTCCGCGATGATCACGCAGGCATCGCCGAATCGTTGACGCAGCGCGCGAATCGCCTCCTGCACGACGCCGTCCTCGGCAAACGCACCCGAGCCCTGCGCGTCCTTGACACCCGGCAGCCCGAAGAGCAGCACGCCACCGAGGCCGAGCGCGATCGTCTCCTCCACCGTCGCGCACAGCGACACGATGCTCTCGTGATACTGACCGGGCATCGATGCGATCGGCGTCGGTTCGCGCAGGCCTTCGCGGACGAAAGCCGGGTGAATGAGCCGGCTCGCGCTGAAGTGCGTCTCGCGAACGAGATTCCGCAATGCGGGCGTCCGGCGCATCCGGCGGGGTCGGTCGAGCGGGAAACTCATGACGCCCGTCAGCGTAGCCGCTGAGGGGTGAACTGCCCCGTCACCGCGGCGACGAGGCCCTCAGCCGACGCCTCCGTCGCAACGGCACCGACACTGAACCCCGACACGCGTGCCTCTGACGCGGTCTGCTCGCCGATGCACACGATGACGGCGCCCGAAGGCAAGTGCTCGTCACCGAGCGCGGCCCTCAGGTTGCGGGCGCTGCTGCCGCTCGTCAGCGTGATCGCGTCGATCCCAGTCTCGAGCGCCGACCGAAGTCGATCCGGGGCTGCGGCGGGCATCACGCTCCGGTAGACGGGCTGCACGATCACGGTTGCCCCGCCCGCGCGCAGGGCCGCCGGCAATGCCGTCGCCGCGGCCTCCGCCGACGGGAGCCACACCGTGGCGCCTGCGACGCCGCGAGCCAGCAGCGCGTCCGCGAGTGCCGTCGCGTCAGGGCCGGCGGAGACGAGGTCCACGATCACGCCCGCCTCGCTGAGCGCACCGGCAGTGGCCGCGCCGACCGCGGCGACCTGCATCCCGTCGACGACCTCCGCGCCGGCGGCTCCGAGAACAAGGCGCACCGCGGTCGCGCTGGTGAATGCCGCCCAGCGCGGCGGCGGGGATGCGCGGACCTCGTTCGAAGATCGAAGGATGGCCTCGGGTGTCGCGATCGGCTCCGTCGCGATCAACGGCACCACGATGACGCTCGCACCGAGGCCGTGCAGGCGATCCACCAGCCCCTCTGCCTGCTCGCGTGTTCGCGTGACGAGAATCCGGCGCCCGGCAAGCGGCAGCACCCCGGTCATCGCAGGCGGTTCGCGACTCTCGCACCGAGCGCGGCCGGTTCGTCCATCGCACCCGTCTCCTCGGCCAGGCGCACGACCCCGTCCTGGACCAGGGCTGCAACCAGGTGCAACCGCTCGTTCTCGATCCGCGCCCAGGCACCGAGCGGCAGCAGACAGCCGCCCCCAAGGGCCGCGAGCACCGCGCGTTCGGCGACGACCGCCTCGGTCGTTCCCGGGTCCGCGACCGCCGCACAACGCTCGGCGGCCGGTGACCCCGTCACGGCCTCGAGCGCGATGGCGCCCTGTGCCGGGGATGGCACGAACGTGCGCGGGTCCAGGCGTTCGCTGCACCGGTCACCGAGGCCGAGCCTGTCGAGACCCGCACACGCCAGCACCAGGGCGTCGTACTCGCCCGCTTCGAGCTTCCGGATCCGTGTGTCGACGTTCCCGCGTATGGCGACCGGCCTGAGCGACGGATAGAGCGCCGCGAGCAATCCCGCCCGGCGCGCGCTGCTCGTCCCGACCGTGGCGCCGGCGGGCAGCTGGGCAAGCGTGCGGCCGTCGAGCGAGACCACGCCGTCCCTCGCATCGGCGCGGGGCAGGTACGCCGCGACGCTGAGCCCCCCGGCGAGTGCCGACGGGAGATCCTTGCCGCTATGCACCGCCACATCGGCGCGACCGTCGAGCAGGCTCCGTTCCAGCTCGGCGGTGAACCAGCCCTGCCCTTCCAGCTGGTCGATCGGCGCCGTGGTCTTTCGGTCTCCCTCGGTCCGTACTACGACGGTCTCGACGTCAACCCGGCCGGATGCGACGAGCGCGTTGGTGGCGATCAACGTCTGGGCACGCGCAAGCGCGCTTCCGCGCGTCGCGAGCCGCAGCAGCGACGTCTCGGCGGCCGGCATCATCGGTCGAGCCGGAACGCCTCGCGGATCGCCAGCGTCGCGGCCGGGTCCCCCGCCGCTTCGCGGAGTCGCGTCACCGGCCCGTGCAGGAGCTTGCGCACCATGCTGCGCGTCAGCACGTCGACACGGGCACGTGTCTCCGCGTCGAGTTCGCCCGCCGTGCCGAACGCCCGCTCGATCTCACGCGACCGCACTGCCTCGGCCCACTCGACCAGCTCGGTGATCGAAGGTCCGGCAGTGTCGCGCTGGCCGATCGCGGTGAGCGTGAGCTCGAGCTCCGTATCGATGATGGTCTCGACCGCCGGGATCGCCTCGCGCCGCCGGTCGAGCCGCTTCTCGACGCGCCGGCCGAGCTCATCGATATCGATGAGCGTTACCCCCGGGATCTCGGACGCCGAGGGGTCGACATCGCGTGGCACCGCCATGTCCACGATGCAGAGCGCTCGGTGCGCCCGCTGCCGCTGGAGCGCGTCGATCGCCACGGCATCGAGCACGATGCGCGCACTGTCGGTTGACGCGATGATCACGTCGACCTGGTCCGCCACGTCCGCGAGCTGATCGAGGGCCACGGGATCGGCGCCGATGCTCCGTGCCAGCCGCCGGCTCGACTCACCGCGCGACGTGGTCATGATGCGCGCGCCCTCCTCCCGGAGTCGCCGCCCCGCGAGCTTGCTCATCTTCCCTGCGCCGACGAGAAGCACGCCCTTGCCTTCGAGGTCCTGCACCGCGGTGCGCGCACAGTCCACCGCGACCTCGCTGAGGCTGGCCATTCCACGCCCGAGCGGCGTGTCCGTGCGCACGCGTTTTGCCGTCGAGATCGCGCGACGCATCACGTAATCGAGTCGCGCATCGACGGTCCCGGCCTCGGTTGCGATGCGATGCGCCGTCTTGAACTGGCCGAGCACCTGCGCTTCACCCACGATCATGCTCTCGAGGCCGCTCGCGACCCGGAACATGTGCAGCGCCGCATCGCGGTCCAGTGTCGTGACCAGGTGGCTCGCGACGCCACGCGTCCCTCTCGGGTCGAGGTACCGCGCGAGGCGCGGCGCCACCTCGGCACTCAGCTCGTCGGGGCACACCATGTAGAAGTCGGTCCGGTTGCACGTCGACAGCACCACGGCTCCGAGCAGACCGGCATGGCCGACGAGGTAGCGCAGGGTCGTCGCGGCACGCGCCGCTGGGATGGCCGCTGCCTCCCGTACAGCCACTGGAGCGGTGCGAAAGCTCAGCCCGGAGGCAACCAGTCGCATCACGGGCGAGTATAGATTGGGGCCACTGCGCACCGGTTCCCCCGGTCCCGCGCTCTAGGATGGTGGTGATATGGAAACTCGCCGGCGATACGGTCGGCGCCGAGGGAGGGTCGCCACGGGCGACAAGTTCATGCCGCGCCTCGGTCCTGCGGGAGCCGAGCCCTTCGCCACACTCGACGACACGACCGATTCCTGGGCAGCCGAGCGCCCGGGTCCCCAGACGCCGATCGATGCGCTGCACTTCGTGGCGCTCGATTGCGAGACCACGGGGCAATCGCCGCATCACCTGGTTGAGCTCGGCGCCGTCGCGTTCACGCTGCGCGAGCACCGCATGAGCTTCGAGACGCTCGTGCACAGCAACGACCGGATCAACCCGTACGCGCGACGGATTCACGGGATCGACGCTGCCGCGCTCAACGGGGCGCCGCCCGTGTCACTCGTGGTGGAGCGGTTTCAGCGCTTCGCACGGGGAGCGGTGCTCGTGGAGCACAGCGCAGACGCGTTCGACACGCGCTTGATCAGCCGGGCGATCGGAACGAATCTCGACGCGGACAACGTCGACACGACGCGACTCGCCGCGAGACTCTTCGGCCTCCGCGACACCATCGGGCTCGAGCGACTCTGTCGAGAGCTCGGTGTCGTCCATCGCAAGCCACACCATGCGCTCGCCGATGCCGAGGCCACCGCTGCGTGCTTCGTCGAGCTCGTCCGTCGCGGCAGGGAACGCTTCGGATGGGCGACGCTCGGGGATCTGCTCATCGCCGGCAAGCCTCCGGTGTTCGCGCCGGACACGGGCCCGCCGGCTTCCGGAGCTCCCGCAAAGGGCCACGATCCGGGGACGAGACCACGCCCGCGGCGTTGACAACTCGCCCAACCCTGCATACGATCCACTCGAACCAACCTCACCCAGCCCGGTAGCGCGTCTGCGACCGGGCGTCTCATCACGGTTCGAGTCGAGGACATCACGATGCCCAGCCATCTCAACAGGGCCGAGGCCATCGCGGCGGCATCGGCTGCAATCGGCCTCGCCGTCGCCTTCCTCCCCTGGTACGGCTACACGGTCGCCGGCTCGCACGTCACATTCAATGCATTCCGCGCGTCACTGCTCGGCGATCTCTTCTATCTCGCAATAGCGCTGACCATCCTGCTCCTGCTCATCGGACGCGGATTCCTGGACGATGTGATCACGCCGTACGTCCCCGAGACCACCGCCTACGCCGGGGCGGCGGCACTCGCAGTGGGCAGCGTCCTCATTCAGATGATTCTCGCGACCGCGACCGGCCGATCTCTTGGAGTCGGGATCTTCCTGGGGCTGCTGGCGGCCGCCGGTCTCTGCGCCGCATCGGTGTTCCGACGGATGCATCCGGATCGTCGCCGCATCGTTCGCGACACCCTGGCCCAGGGACCCCGAATTACTCCATAATCCACCGATCCGCGCTCGGGGGACGTGGCGCCCCGTTGAAGAACCCGTGAGCCACAGCACCGCCAATCTCGGGAGGAACACCAGAAGCCCATGGCCAACGTACTGACCGATCCGCCGTTTGCTGCAGACCCGCCGATCAAGCTCAACGTCCCCGCGAAGACGCTCGGCCTGGTCATCGGGATCCTCGCGATCATCGGGATCATCATCGACCTCATCGCGCTGCCGGTCGTGTTCGCGCTCAACAACGCCGTGAACAGCGCCAACTCCTTCTGCCAAGCGGTCTCCGGCACGAACTGCGGCGGAACAACTTCGGGCATCTTCGGGCTTGCGCTGATCGGTGTCCTCATCGGACTCGTCGGTTCGGTCCTGTACGCGTTCGGCGGGTTCCGGATGTACCAGCTCAACCGCTCGGGCAAGGACCTCGTCATCTACGGCCTGGTCGTCAACCTCATCGGTGGCGTCTTCGCGATCATCGGGTACGGTGGCATCGGCAGCTTCATCTTCAGCCTGATCATCGCGGTGGTCGTCTACTACCTCGTGGTCATCAGCCGCTGGCCCGGTGATGCACCGCTGGTCGCTTCCACCCCCGGCGGCTACGGCAATCCTCCCGGTGGCTACACCCCACCCGGTGGTGGCTACACCCCGCCCCCGCCGCCACCCAGCGCGTAGAGCACTCGGTTTCACAGCGCCGTTCGCTCAGCTGCTTGACCGGGATGACGTGCGGATGGACGTCACGGGCAAGCAACTGTCGGACGGCGCTTTCATGCTCACGGGCGGAAGCGTCACTTCGTCTGTTCCGCGCGCCTGACCATCCCCGCACGGACACCCGGTGACTGACGATCCGAACGCCGTGCCGCCCGGTCAGCCCGCGCCGCCAACGGACTTCCCGCCGCCGGGAGCGCCGTACGGATATGCTCAGCAGCCTGCCATCCTCTACGGCCGCGAGACCAACGGCATCGCCATCGCCGCCGGTGTGTGCGGGATCATCGCGGTGGTTCTCTGCTGGATCCCGTTCGTCGACTACGTCAGCATCGTGCTCGGCGTGCTCGCGATCATCTTCGGGATCCTCGGCGTCCGGCGCGCCGACGCGTACGGTTCCGGCAGGGGTATGGCGATCACCGGAATCGTCTGCGGCAGCGTCGGCCTGGCGATCGCGTTCCTGTTCCTGCTGCTGATCTACGCCGTCGTCACCACGGTGACCGGAATCGGCGCCGTCGCCACCTGAGCATGCGGCTCACACCCCGAATTCGACGACGACGGGGAAATGATCCGACGCCGCTGCCGCGTCCGGGTCCGGCCAGGTGCGACCACCGACGACATCCGCGGCGAGCACCGCGGTTGCGAGGTCCGGCGTCGCGAAGACGTAGTCGACCCGCGCCGCGAGCTGCCACGTCGCGCAGGTGAGCCCCCGTGCGCGGGGGTGCACCTGCCGGTAGCAGTCGACGTAGCCCTCGCTGAGCAGGCGCTCCACCGTCCATCGCTCGATGAGACGTCCGAGGAATCGGTCCATCGCCCGGGAGACGGGGATGCCGGCGGTGAGTGGCGACACGACCCGCGGAAGCACCGGAATCCCGCCGAGGAGGCGTGGGTCGACGCCGGCGCGTCGCCAGCGATCCTCGATCTCCCGCGGGTCCCCTTCGCCTGCCGTGACGAGCGGTATGAGCGTCCCTTTCGCGCCGGAGACGAGCAGCCCCGCACGGCGCAACTCGTTCATGCGCCGGAAGAATGCCGTCGCGCGGATGTCATCCCCAGGGCTCAGGGCATTGAAGTCGCCCATGAGCACGTGCGGCACCGCCGGCTCGTTCCGGATGTCGGTGAGCACCGCGCCGATCTCACGGATGCGCCTCGCCTCGCCTTTGTTGCGTTCCCCAAAGCGTGCCGCGAGGTGCAGGCAATGAACAGCGAGGACGGGTATGCGCGTGCCGCCGGTCTCGATCTCGCAATGGAGATTCGAGCGCAGCATCCGCCCGTGATGGCGGCGATTGCGCCACCTGCGCACCTCCACGCGCGTGAGGATCGCCGTGTGCATCGCCGAGTCGGGATCGCTTGGCCGGCCGATCAACACCTCCATGCCGAGGCTGCGCGCGAGCTCGCGCACGTGGTCGAGCTCGCGAACCTCCTGGAGCGCGATCACGTCTGCGTCTATGCGCCGCAGCACATTGAACACCAGCTCGCGACGACGTTCGCCTCCCAGCAGGATGTTGTATGTGGCGACGCGCATCGTGCGGTTTGGTGCGGTTCTCGTTCGCGACATCAGCAGCGAACTTACAATGCCACGGTGCAGCCACAGCGCGACGCACACCTCACCGAGCTTGTCTTCCTGGATCGCGGACCGGTGGCGCTGCGCTGCATCGTTGTCGCGATCGCCGCGGCGGCGTGCGGCGTGGCGGGCACGCTTCTCGTGCGCCTGCACCAGACGCTGGCGGCGCAGCTCGCGGCACACGACCCGCTCAATCCGCTGCAGACGCTGATCGCGACCGGCTCGAGCGGGCGGACGGCCTGGCCCGGTTGGGTGGCCGCGCTCTGCTTCGGGGCGGCCGTCCTTCGTCTGCGCCACGGCGCTCCGGAGCCACCGGCGGGACGTGCCTCCGCCGACCGCCTCACTCTCAGCCAGCTCCGCGCCGGTCTCCGCCATGAATACGTGGCGGTGCGGTCAGCGCTCGTTGTGGTGTTGCTCCTCTCCGCCGTCGATGTCGCGCGCGCGGTTGCGAGCATCGGCGCCGCGCAGTCCGGCGACCGCGCCGTCGGCAGGTCACTGGCGTGGACCGCGGTCGAAGCGACCGGCTATGTGGCGGCGACAGTGGTGCTCGCGCTCTGGGCCACGATCTTCGGCGCCGAGATACGGCGACTCGGCGCCGTCTGAGCGGAACGCTCAGATTCGCCGCTCGACGACGTAGTCGCAGACGCGCTCGAGCGTCGTCAACGAATCCGACGCCGGAAAGCCGGTCAGCTCGACCGCTGCCTGCCGCGCGAACTCCTGCGCGCCGCGCTCCGCCTCCGCGATGGCACTCGAGTTGCGCACCAACGTCACGACCTCGTCGTAGTCGTCGTCGTTGAGGTCACGTTTGTCCAGAATCTCGCGAAGCCGTGTGCCGGCCTCGGGATCGTCACGGGCGAGCATCAGCGGGAGCGTCACGGTCCCCTGGCGCAGATCGGCGCCGACCGGCTTGCCGACCTCGGCAGTCGTCGCCACGTAGTCGAGGACGTCGTCGGCAATCTGGAACGCCATACCGAGGCTGTGGCCGTAGCGGCGCAGCCGCTCGACGCCGTCAGTGTCGAGTCCCGCGATCACGCCTCCTCCATAGCAGCACGTGCTCACGAGCGTTGCCGTCTTGCGCGCGATCTTTCGGTGATAGTCCTCGAGCGACTGGTCGTACGCGTTGCGGCTGGTCATCTGCAGCAGCTCGCCCATGCAGATCGTCATCACGGCCTGGCTGATCGCCGAATCGATTGCCGGGATTCCGATTTCCGCGAGCAGGTATGCGCCCTTCGCGAAGTAGTAGTCGCCGATGATCACCGCGGGGTCGGGTCCGAGTGCCTCGTGGATCGTCTGGATGCCGCGCCGGGTGGGCGCCTTGTCGATGAGGTCGTCGTGCACAAGGGTTGCCGTATGGATGAACTCGATCCCCATCGCGAGGTTGAAGACATCGTCGGGAGCGGCCGTGCCGAGCCGGGCCGAGAGGATGACCAGCGCGGGCCGGAGTCGCTTCCCTCCGGCCTTGACGATGTGCGACATCGCGCTCGCCATCGGACCGAGGTCGGACGCGATCTCGGAGTCGAGCCTCACCTCGAACTCGCGCAGTTCGCCGGCGATGGGCTCGAGCAGTTCCTCGGCGGCGATGCTCATGAGCCGGCAGCGAGCTGGATCACGGGAGGCGCAGGTCGCACCAGGCGTGGATCCGGAAGGGCTTCGTCGAACAGCCGCGCCGCGGTTGCGCTGAACCGGCCGGGATCGGCCGTGACCATCAGCTCCGGCGGCGGTGACATCGACTCCTCACCGCCTGCCTCGAGATGGTTCACCGCGATGACCCGGCTCACGCGCGCGGCGGTCGTGTCAGCGCTGTCGACCACACGGAGACGGCGCTGGCCGATGACCCGATCGATCGCGGGGTGCAGCAGCGGATAGTGCGTGCAGCCGAGAACGAGCGTGTCGGCGTCCCAGGCGAAGACCCGCTCGAGCACCGGCTCGAGTGCCGCGTCGGCACGATCGGTGTCGGCGTCGCCGTCCTCGACGATCTCGACGAGGGCGGGTGCCGCCTCGCTGAGGACGAGGACGCCCGGGTTGGCTTCCTTGATGGCATGCACGTACTCGCCGCTGGCCCGGGTGCCCTCGGTGCTGAGCACCGCGACGCGACCCGACCTCGTTGCGGTCGCCGCTGCCTGTGCGCCAGGCGCGATCACACCGATGATCGGGATGTCGAAATGCTCCCGCGCGACGTGAAGCGCGGCGGCCGTCGCCGTGTTGCACGCGATGACGACGAGCTTGGTGTCCATCGTCACCAGCATGGCGATGATGCCCATCGCGAGGTCGCGGACCTGGCGTTGCGGCCGCGGACCATACGGAAAGTGCTCCAGGTCGGCGACGTACAGCAGCCGCTCAGCAGGCATCCGTCGACGCAGCTCGCGGAGCACGGTCAGGCCGCCGACACCGGAGTCGAACACGCCGATCGGGCGCGAGTCGCTCATTCGCGGGCAGGATACCAGGGGTCCGCGCCGGGTCCGGCGCCTACAGCGCCAGCGCCATGAGCAGCAGGTCACGATCCCCGCCCGCCATCCGCACCTCTCCTCGCGCCACGCCCTCCTCGCGGAAGCCCAGCGATCGATAGAGCGCGATGGCAGCGGCGTTGCCGGGGAACACCTGCAGGCTGAGCTTCGCGACGCCGACCGCCCGGCTCCACGCGATCGCCATCTCCATGAGCATGCGCCCGAATCCCTCCCGGCGATGCCCGTTGCCGACAAGAATGGCGATTTCCGCCACGTGTGCGTAATGCCTGCCGGCGCGGCGATGGACCATCACGTTGCCCGCGAGGGCGCCCTCGATCTCGAGCGTGAGTGAGAGGCCGCCTTCCAGGACGATCGAGACGAGGCGCGCGCTCTGCTCGATGGTGTCAGGCTCGCCGGGGACGGCGACGATGAACTCTCCCTCGGCGGCCACCGAGTCGATGAGCGCCGCAAGCTCCGGCGCGTCGCTGTCACGGGATGGACGGATGCGGAACGGCCGGCCGGCTCGGGTGGTGCCTTCACGCCGGAGCACCGGCACGGCTATGGTCATACAGCGACGGAGAGGCCGGCCTCGGGCGGCGGCGACGTCGCCGCGTCCGCGATGCGGCGGGCGATCCCGCTCGCGCTCATCACCGTCATGTGTCCGTGCGGGTACGTCCACAGCTCCGTCTGCCACGCCTCGGCCAGCTCCGTCACGGGGTCCGCTCCGACGACGAGGTCCTGCATCGCTCTCACGAGCGTGATCCGATCTCCCGGCGTGCGCGGGGTGAAGTGCCGCGCCACGAGGGGAGCCAGCGTCGAGTCGAGAAAGCGACCCGCCGCAGCCCGATCCGGTCCCCAGGACTGGATGTCGTCGCCGATCATGCCGAGATGCCGGAGCGAGGGGGTCGGCGGCCTTTGCGACAGCGTGGTCGCCGGGTCGCAGAACGGGGCGATCGCGATCACGCGGTCGAGATCGAGCTGCACGGCAAGCAGGGTCGCGATCAGACCGCCGAGGCTGACGCCGACGACGCTGACGTGGGGCGTCACCTCGGCGCGTGCCCAGGCGATGATCGCGGCCGCGTCCTCGACGGACTGGCGGACCACGGCCCTGATGTGCGCGGGATCGAGACTGAAGTAGCCGTCCCCGCTCCTCTGTCCGCGAAGCGTGCGGCGCAGGTGATATGGCAGGTCGAGGCGCGCGGTATGGGCGCCACGCTGGCGCATCTGACGAGCCAGCCAGCGGTCGTAGGTGGTTTGCGGCACCGCGTAGCCGTGCAGGAGGAGCACGAACGGTGCCGGGCCGGAGTTCTGCCGGATGTGCGCGGTGGAGAGGAAGCGCCGGCTGCCCCAGTGCCCGCCGGGGCCATCGCTCTCCCCCTCGAGCTCGAGCTCGCGCCATTTCGGCCCGTCGAGCGACTCCCACGACCGGTTCACGTGCAGCGGTCGTGGATCGAGGACGCGACTCTCCTCCCAGAGCTGCGCCGGATCGGCGGGGGTCCTGTCGATGACCCCGGGCCGGCTGATGCCGACAGCCGTGAGACGCACGTGCACCATGCGGTCGAGCACGAGCGAGACGGTGCCGATCAGGCGGTCATGGGTCGTTGCGGTGCTCATGGGATTCCCTCGCGTCAATCATGCCCCTAATGGCCGGTTGCGTAACCCCTGCCCGTAGGACATGATCGAACGTGGCCGTGCCCGAATTGACGCCTCCGCTCCGTGTGGTGGGCGCCCCTGATCGCGCGTATGACTGGGAGTCCGTCTACCAGGAGCACATTGCTCCCCTCTATCGGTATGTCTACTCGCGGACAGGCAACACGCCGGACGCCGAGGACGTCACGTCGACGACCTTTCTGCGTGCGCTGCCCCGGCTCCGATCCGATGTCTCGCCCGCGGAGATTCGTTCCTATCTCCGTGCCACCGCCCGAACCGTGCTCGCCGATGTCTGGCGTCAGCGACACGGCACAGTCCTCATGGAGTTCGACGATGAACGTGACGCCGCCGGCGAGCCCGACCCCGATCGCGAGGTCGACGTGAGCGGCATCCTCGACCAGCTTCCTCCCAACTACCGGAGCGTTCTCGAGTTCCGGTTCCTCCGCGGGTACTCGATCCGTGAGACTGCGAAGGCGATGGGTGTGAGCGTGGCGAACGCAAAGGTGCTGCAACTGCGCGCGTTGCGCCGTGCGGCGGCAAACGGAGGTGGCGATGTCCAAGGCTGACCGCCGCCTGTCGCGGTACATCAAGGCGTTGATCGCCGATCGCCGGCCGCCGCGCGCGCCCGCCGAGGACGACGCCGGGGCCATGCAGGTCGCGGCGCGCCTGCGCGCAGCCCATCCCGGCGGGGCCGCGCCGTCGCCCGCGTTCGTGGACCATCTGGCGAGACAGCTCCGAGACGCGGGTGAGCACGAGCCCGGATGGGTGGACAACGGCATTCAGCGGCGGCGCTTCCTTGCCGGAGGGATCGCCGCTGTTGCCGCGTCGGTTGCGGTCGGCGTGGGAGCCGAACGTATCCGCGAAGTGCTCACCGAACCCCAGAGCGGGACCGGCCCCATCGTGCCGTACCTCAGCGCGTGGGTGAAGGTGGCGACGCTCGAGGACGTGCAGCCCGGCAGGATCAAGCAGTTCTCCGCGGGTGGCATCCAGGGCGTGCTGTTCACCCTCAAAGGCGAGATTCGTGGGCTGAGCGCCGTGTGCACGCACCAGGGCTGCACGCTCGTCCCCGAGCCGGCGGCCGGCAAGCTCGTCTGCCCGTGCCATCCCATGAGCTTCGCCCTGACCGGTGAGGCAAACCCTGGCGACTACCGTCTTGCACCGCTTCCCTCGGTGCAGACGCGGATCACCGGGAGCGACGTCGAGGTGCTCGTCCCCAACTGGACCTGAGCCTCCCCTCCGCCTGAACACGGGCAGTGATCCGCAGTCTGGACCCGTCCGTATCAGGCGGTGACAGAGCGGCGACACGGCGACCACTCGATCGCCGGCGGCCGCTCAGGAGAGGTGAAGCACATGGCGAAGGTGACACGGCGGACGTTTCTGTCCACCACGGTGGGGGCGGCAAGCGGCGTGGCGGCGATGGGGCTGATCGCCGGGCCGGGCACCCTCGTGGAAGCGGCCCAGAACGTCGCTGACGCGAGCGACGGTCCCGTGGCGAATGAGCCCATGACCGCATACGTTCGTGACGCGGCGACCGGCGAGATCGAGGTCATGGTCGGCCACAGGGCGATCGTGACCAGGAGCCCGCAGCTCATCCGTCAGCTGCAGCGCGTCACGCGCTGACAGCCGACCGCAACTGCATTCACATCCTCACGAGGGGTACACATGTCTTCGCATCGTGAAGCGCCGGGCATCGCGAAGGACCCGGTTGCTGACAGCACTGACCTTTACGCGTTCACCAGCCCGGATCATCCGAACTCGGTGACGCTGATCGCCAATTACATCCCGCTCGAGGGACCGGACGGCGGCCCGAACTTCTACAACTTCGGCGACGACGTCCTCTATGAGATCCACATCAGCAACGGCGGCGGTGTCGGCGAGAACATCACCTACCAGTTCAAGTTCACCACCGAGTACACCGACCCGAACACGTTCCTGTACAACACGGGTCCCATCACCAGCCTGACCAGCTCGAGCTGGAACGTTCGTCAGTTCTACTCGGTCACGCGCATCCGCAACGGGCGCGCCGAGGTCCTCGCCAACCGGCTCGCCTGCCCGCCCGTGAACGTCGGCGTCCGCTCGACCCCCAACTACCACGCGCTCGCCGCCGCGGCGGTGCATCCGCTGGACGGTGGATGGGTGTTCGCGGGTCAGCGCCGTGAGGGCTTCTACGTCGACCTCGGTTCGATCTTCGACCTGGGTGTCCTGCGTCCGTTCCAGAACGCTCACCTCATTCCGCTCCCGGCCGTCGGCGGCGTTGACTCCTCGAAGCAGCTCAACGTCCACACGATCGCGATCCAGGTTCCCAAGACCCACCTGACGCGCGGTGGCGAGCTCCCGACCGATCCCACGAGCCCGGACTCGGTGATCGGCGTGTATACGTCCGCCAGCCGCCGCAAGTCGACCGTGCTCGACATGGGCGGACGCACGACCGATGTCGGACCGTGGGTCCAGGTGTCGCGCCTCGGCATGCCGCTGGTCAACGAGGTGGTCATCCCGATCGGCAAGAAGGACTTCTGGAACTCCACCGACCCGAGGAACGACGCGCAGTTCGTGTCGAACTACGCGCATCCCGAGCTCGCGGGCCTCCTCCCCGTGCTCTACCCGGGCGTCTTCCCGAACCTCGCCGCATACATGAAGGATCGCGTCGACCTCGAGGCGATCCTGTTGACCGGTCTGCCGGCCGGCATCGTCGCCGGCTTCCAGAACAGCACCGGCTCGACGCCAGCCGACCTGCTTCGCCTCAACATGGCGATTCCGCCGGCTTCCTCACCGAACATCAACGGCATCCTCGGCGGCGACGTCGCCGGCTTCCCGAACGGACGTCGCGTGTTCGACGACGTGGCCACGATCGAGATTCGCGCCATCGCAGGCGTGACCATCCCGCTTGTGGATCCGAGCTTCACGCCTGACGGTGCTGCGGGCGCGGTCAGCGACTTCTCGGCGGCCCAGTTCAGCAGCGGCGTGGTGCCCGGCAACAGCCGGTACATCGACCACTTCCCGTACCTGGGTCTGCCACTCAACGGGTTCGACACCCCGAGATGACCGAGAGCGAGTCCGCCGGCAGCGCCCTGAGCGGGCCGGCGGTGCTCGACATCGGCGGGGGGGCCGGAGCGCTGCTGGTGGTGGTGCCGGCAGCGCTTCTCGGCACCGAGCCGGAGGTCAGTCGCGCAGGGCGCCCGGATGCCCGCACCCACACCGGCGTGCACGAGCGGACTCTGCACGGAACCGTTGTACCCGTCGCGCTGTTCCCGTCACTCGAGGCCGGGACGTGGACCCTCTGGGCGGAGGGACCGTGCGCAACCCGTGACGTCGAGATCCTCGACGGTCAGGTCACGCGAGTCGACTGGCGGTAACCAGCATGCGAAGGGCGCTGCCGGGCGCTTGACGGTCCCCACCGTTTGCGTCTAACGTTGCGCGGATCCTACAGGCGTTCAGTAGGATTTCTCTGCATCCACGGGGCTGTCTGGAGGGACCAGGACCATATGGGCACCAACACGGGTGACGTCGCTTCGGAGCACGTGGCGGCACTGACAGCTCGCGAGGAGGAGGTCTTCCGCTCGAAGCGCGGGCGTTCGCGTGAGCTCTGGAAGGAAGCCCAGGAGTTCATTCCGCGCGGCGTGCCGAGCTCGTTCCAGGACACGCCGCCGCAGCCGGTGTTCATCGATCACGGGCTGGGCAGCAAGGTCTGGGACGTCGACGGCAACGAGTACGTCGACTTCCACAACGGCTTTGGCGTCATGGTTGTCGGCCATGCGCACCCGGCAATCGTGGCAGCCGTCGACGCGCAGCTCCATCGCGGGACGCATTTCGCACAGCCCGTCGAGGAGAACATCGTCGTCGCGCGCGAGCTGGCGCGCCGGTTCCACCAGCCACAGTGGCGCTTCACGAACAGTGGCACCGAGTCGACCCTGGATGCGGTTCGCCTTGCGCGAGGCTTCACCGGTCGTGAGGGCATCATCAAGATCGAGGCCTCGTATCACGGCCACCACGACGCACTGCTCGTGTCGGTGGAGCCGGCGATCGACCTCGCGGGTGACTCCGACTCGCCGAACTCCGTGCCCATGACGGCGGGCATTCCCGCGTCCACGGTCGCTCTGACGATCGTCGTCGGCTTCAACGACCTCGACGCGCTGGAGCGCGCGTTCGCCGCGCATCCCGGACAGATCGCGGGCGTCATCGTCGAGCCGGCGATGATGAACATCGGCTTCGTGCTCCCCGAGGACGGATACCTCGCGGGGGTCGTCGAGACGGCGCATCGCCACGGTGCGGTCGCGATCTTCGACGAGGTGAAGACGGGCGTCACGATCGCGCCGGGCGGTGCCACCGAGCGATTCGGTGTCGTGCCGGACATCGTCTGCCTGGCCAAGGCGATCGGCGGCGGCCTGCCCTGCGGTGCGGTCGGTGGGCGAGCTGACATCATGGCCAAGATCAGCGACGGCACCGTCGCGCAGCTGGGAACCTTCAATGGCAACCCCCTCACCACCGCAGCGTCCCGCGCCACGTTGCTCGAAGTGCTGACCGGTCCGGCATATGCGCACCTCGATGCGCTCACCGAGGAGTTGAGCGGCGGACTCCGCGACGTGATGTCGGAGTACGAGCTCCCCTTCCACGTGGTCTCGATGGGAGCCCGCGGCTGCGTGACGTACCGCAAGGACCCGGTGCGCAACTACCGCGACTATGCCGCGATGAACAAGTCGCTCGCGTACATCTCCTGGCTCTATCAGACGAACCGCGGCGTGCTGATGGCACCGGGCGCCGAGGAGAACTGGACGCTCTCCGTACAGCACTCGTCGGACGACGTCCGCCGCTACGTCGACAACTTCCGCGAGCTTGCGAAGGATCTTCAGTCATGAGTGCTGTTGCGACACGGACACTGCGCAACTTCGTCGACGGTGAGCATCGCGACGCCACGTCAGACGAGTCGACACCGCTCATCAACCCCGCCACGGGCGAGGAATTCGCGCGCGCCCCGATATCGAGCGCCGCCGATGTCGATGCCGCGCTGAAGGCCGCGCAGCGGGCGTTCGGTGGCTGGCGTGACACAACGCCGAAGGACCGGAGCATGGCGCTGCTGCGTATCGCCGACGCGTTCGAGCAGCGCGCCGAGGAGTTCGTCGCGCTGGAGTGCGAGAACACCGGCAAGCCGATCGGGATGACCCGGTCCGAGGAGATCCCGCAGCTGATCGATCCGGTGCGCTTCTTCGCCGGCTGCGCGCGGATCCTCGAGGGCAGGAGTGCCGGCGAGTACATGACCGGACACACGTCGATGATCCGCCGCGAGCCGGTCGGTGTCTGCGCTCAGGTGACCCCGTGGAACTACCCGATGGTGATGGCCATCTGGAAGTGGGCGCCGGCGATCGCGGCAGGCAACACGGTGGTCCTCAAGCCGTCCGACACCACACCGGTCACCACCCTGCTCATGGCGGAGATCATGGCCGAGTTCCTGCCACCGGGCGTCTTCAACGTCATCTGCGGCGACCCGGGCACCGGCGCCGCGCTGGTGAGCCACAAGATCCCCGCGATGGCGTCGATCACCGGCAGCGTTCGTGCCGGGCTCGAGGTCGCCAAGGCTGCCGCGGGCGATCTCAAGCGGGTCCACCTCGAGCTGGGTGGCAAGGCGCCGGTGATCGTCTTCGATGATGCCGACATCGCCTCCACCGCGGAGACGGTCGCGATGGCCGGCTATTTCAACGCCGGCCAGGACTGCACCGCCGCCACCCGGGTGCTGGCATCGGAATCGATTCACGACGAGCTCGTCGCCGCGCTCGTCGAGCAGGCCGCGGCCAGCAAGACCGGTATGCCCGATGACGACGAGGTCGCCTTCGGACCGCTCAACAACGCCCGTCAGCTCGAGCGCGTCAGCGAGCTTGTCGAAGGCGCGCCATCGCACGCCGACGTCGTCGCCGGCGGGCATCGCGTCGGCTCACGTGGCTACTTCCACGAGGCGACGGTGATCTCCGGCCTTCGGCAGAACGACGACCTCATCCAGCGCGAGATCTTCGGCCCGGTCATCACCGTGCAGCGATTCGACGACGAGGCCAAGGCGCTCGAGTGGGCCAACGGCGTCGAGTACGGTCTCGCGTCGAGCGTCTGGACGAGAGACCATGGGCGTGCGATGCGCATGGCGCGCGCGCTCGACTTCGGCTGCGTCTGGATCAACACGCACATCCCGCTTGTGTCGGAGATGCCGCACGGTGGCTACAAGCATTCCGGGTACGGCAAGGATCTCTCGATGTACGGATTCGAGGATTACACCCGGATCAAACACGTGATGAGCAACATCGAAGCCTGACGATCCAGGCTCGACCGAGGAGGACATGGTGAGGAGGAAGACATGGCGTCGTTAGCGGAGCCGATCGTTCACGGCAAACACGTGGTCTCCGAGCTGAAGACCAACACGCTGAACTTGTTTGACGCCACCATCATCGCGACGTCGAGTGTCGCGCCGGCCTACAGCCTCGCCGCGACGATCGCGGTGCTCTTTGTCGCCGTCGGTGCGGCCTCGCCCGCGGCCATCCTGGTGAGCTTCGTCCCGGTGCTGTTCATCGCGCTCGCCTACTACTACCTGAACCGCATGGACCCCAACTGCGGGGCGTCCTACTCGTGGGTCAGCCGGACGCTGAGCCCGTACGTCGGATGGTTCGGTGGGTGGGTGCAGCTCTGCGCCAATGTCCTGTTCTGCGCGGCAGCGCCGCTCATCGCCGGCGCGTACACGCTGCAACTGCTCCAGAGCTTCGGCTGGATCAGTTCCGACGCGGCGGGAAGCCAGTTCTGGATCGCAGCGGTCGGCGTGCTGTGGCTGCTCTTCGTCACGTTCATGGTCGTGCGTGGCATCCGGCTCACCGCGAACTTCCAGTGGGTCCTGCTGGCGATCGAGTACCTCATCGTCGTCGCGTTCTGCATCGCCGCGTTCGTCAAAGTGATCGGAGGACATCCCGCGACCCAGCCGGTGCAGGCCAACTGGTTCAACCCCGGAGCGCTCGGGTCGATCGACGGCCTCGCCGCCGGAGCCGCGCTGGGCGTGTTCTTCTTCTGGGGTTGGGACACCGCGGCGAACGTCAACGAGGAGTCCAAGGACGCCGAGACGACCCCCGGCTACGCGGGCCTCATCAGCATGGTCGTGCTGCTCGTGCTCTTCCTGGTGTCGGCGACGGCGATCGATATGGTCACCTCCGCGAAGGATCTCAACAACATCGGCACGAACGGGGGCGACATCCTCTACTTTTTCGCGCAGGGACTGAGCACCACACCGATCACCTACCTGATGATCCTCGCGGTCCTCTCCTCCACAGTCGCAACGTTGCAGACGACGCTGCTGCCCTCGAGCCGTCTGTCGTTCTCGATGTCCCGCGACGGCGTGTTCCCGAAGATCTTCGGGATCGTGCACAAGAGCTGGCAGACCCCATGGATCGGCACCCTCGTCACGACCGCGCTCTCGATCGTCGTGGTTGCCAGCACGTTCATCGGCAGCGTTAACAACGTGTTCGGCAACCTGATCCTCGAGATCGGCGTGCTCGTCGCCTTCTACTACGGGATCACCGGCATCGCCTGTGCCTGGGCATTCCGCAAGGTGCTGCTGACCAAGGTTTCGCTGTTCTTCCTTGCCGGATTACTCCCTTTCATCGGCGGGATCTTCCTGTTCTGGATCGGCTACGAGGTGGTGTTCCCGGCGGGGACGGCCTTCTCCGATGACATCGGCACCGCCGCGCCCGTGCTCATCACCTTCGCGCTTGGTATCCCGTTGACGATCGTCGCCGCCGTGATCAACAAGAACGGCTTCTTCCGTACGAAGACCGTGTCCTACGTGAAGAAGAACGGTCAGCTCATGGCGTTCGTCCGGGGCACAGGGACCATGGAGCTCGCCGGCGCCGCCGCGGCCCTCACGACTCCCGGAGCGACGGTGGATCCGGCCGCCGTGGCCGACCCCGCTCAGAACCTGTCGAGCAAGGAGTAATACACGCCGACGAGAGGGAGGAACCAGGGGTGCCCCCGGTAGCCCGGCATCCGCGGAAAGCGGAGATCGGCAAACGCCGGCCTGGCACCCCTGGCCATCCACTCGCCGGCCAGCGTTCCCATCCAGCTGCCCATCGCCACACCCGCGCCGCAGTACCCCATCGCGTAGGTGATGCCGTCGAGGCGTGTGAGGTGCGGCAGCTGGTCGAAGGTGAAACCCACATTGCCAGTCCACGCGTGGCTGAGCCGCACACCGGCCAGCTGCGGATACATCCCGATCATCGCCGAGTACAGGCGGTCCCGCGCCGTCTGCACGCTCATCGGGACAAAGCTGGTACGCCCGCCGAATACCAGGCGTCCGTCGGGTGAGAGGCGCCAGTAGTGAAGGAAATGACGTGTGTCACTCATCATTCGCCGGTGCGGGCTGATATCCGCGGCGCGCGCGTCGCCGAGCGGCTCCGTCGCGATGATGTAGCTCCCGATCGGGATGATCCTGCGTCTCGCCCACGGCGCCGCTGCATCGGTGTAGCCGTTGGTGGCGACGAGGACCTCCCCGGCGCTGATGTCACCGCGCTCCGTGCGCACGATCGATCCCGCGCCGGATGCCTCGATCGACGTCGCACGCGTGTGGGCATGGACCTCGGCGCCGTCGCCGAGGACGGCGCGCGCCAGACCGGACAGGTACCGCGCGGGATGGATGCTCGCGCCGTCGTTGGTGAGCATGCCGCCGTGGAAGCCGCGGCATGGCGCCTCCGCCTCGAGCGCGGCCGACTCGAGCATGACCGTCGCCTCGCCGAGGTGCTCGCGACGTTCCACCTCGTCGGCGCGGAGGTGTTTCATGCGCGACGGTCGATGAGCGAGATGCAGCCATCCGCACTGCGTGTAGGCGGCATCGGGCGCCACCGCCGCGGCGGTTCGAGCAACGAACGCGTACGCCTCGACGCTCGCGTCGTGCAGCGCGCGGCCGGCGGCACCGTGGCGGCGTTCGAGCGTCGCCGCGTCGCGTCGGACACCTGCGTGGATCATCCCGGCGTTGCGTCCGCTCGCTCCTTCGCCGAGCGCGCCGCTGTCAACCACGACGACGTGTTTGCCATGCGCGACGAGCTTCGCCGCAGCGCTGAGACCGGTAAAGCCTGCGCCGAGGATGACCGCGTCAGCGCTCCGCGGCAACGCCGCCTCCTGCAGTGTCGGAAACGCGGTGTCGTCCCACCACAGTGGCGTCTCGCGATAGTCCTCCGCGAGCGGTGCGACACGCGCGCCGGGCGGGCTAGGCGGCGACCAGAGGGTCATAAGCTACTCAACAATGACAAGTTCGACCAGGCGGGACAGCGTACCTGCTGCCACCTTCGACCCGCGGTGAGGAGTCCCCATGGACGACATACGCATCGGTGAGGTCGCGCGCCGGGTCGGCGTGAGCCCGTCGACGCTCCGTGCGTGGGAGCGCAAGGGACTGGTGCGTCCTGATCGCGCCGGGGGCCGGCATCGTCGCTACACGTCCGATGACGTCGCACGGCTTCGCGATGTGCGCGCGCTGCTGACCCGTGGCTACGCGCCTCCGGCGCTGCGCTCCCTCATGGCAGGTGAGTCGGTTCCCGAGGATCCGGTCGTCGGCAAGCGGCTCCGCGCCGCACGGACCAAGCGCAGCCTCTCCCTCCGTCACGCAGCCGAACGCGCGGGCATCTCCGCCTCGTACCTCAGCCTCGTGGAGCGCGGGCTCGCCGAGCCGTCGGTGTCGCTGCTCCAGCGCGTCGCATCGGCGTACGGCGGCACCTTGCTCGAGTTCTTCGGTGCCGTGCCGGCGGGGACCGCCGGGCCGAAGCTGGTGCGCGCGACCGAGCGCCGCCGCCTCCGCGGTTTCGACCGTGTCGAGATCGAGGACCTGGTCATGTTTCCGGATGCCGTGCTCGAGATCGACATCTTCAGCGTCGCTCCGGGCGGCGGGAGCGGTGGCGCCTATTCGCACGACGGCGAGGAGGCGATCTATGTGCTGAGCGGCGAGCTCGACGTGTGGCTCGAAGAGACCGAGCACTACCACATCGAGCCCGGCGACACCCTGTATTTCCGCAGTGCCCAGCGCCATCGCTGGACCAACCACTCGAACGATACGACCCGCCTGTTCTGGGTCAACACACCACCGACCTTCTGAGAGGAGCGCGCCGTCATGGACACCGTCGAGAAATACCGTCGCTACGTCAATACGAGCGCGCTTGCGGGAGTCGAGCCGATCACCATCGAGCGCGCACGCGGGGCGACGGTGACCGCCACCGACGGGACGGAGTACACGGACCTCTACTCGGGCATCGGCGTCGTCAACGCCGGGCACGTGCCTCCGAAGGTCGCCGAGGCCGCGAAACGGCAGATGGACAAGATCGTCCACTCGTGCTCGTACGTCTATCACATCCCGATCGTTGCCGACCTCGCGGAGCGCCTTGCGGAGATCACCCCCGGACGCCTGCAGAAGACGTTCTTCGGCAACAGCGGCGCCGAGGCCGTCGAAGGCGCGCTGCGCCTCGCGCGCGTGTTCACCGGCCGTCGCGAGATCATCGCACTGCAGGGCTCGTTTCACGGGCGCACGGCAGGCGCCCTTGCGGTCACCGGCAATTCGCTGCGCAAGCATGGCGGCGGCGCGCAGATCGCGGGGATCGGGTTTGCCCCGACTCCCAACCCGTATCGCTGCCGGATGTGCTCGGGAACGTGCTCGCTGGCGTGCGCCGACGCGGTCGACGACGTGATCCGCTACGACACCAGCGATGATGTCGCAGCTTTCATCGTGGAGCCGATCATCGGTGAGGGGGGCATGATTCCGCTGCCCGACGGATACCTCGCGCGAGTCAAGGAGATCCTCGACGCCAAGGGGATCCTGCTCATCGTCGACGAGGTGCAGAGCGGATTCGGGCGGAGCGGCCACATGTTCGCGATCGAGGCGTACGGCGTGGAGCCCGACATCATGACCATGGCCAAAGGCATCGCCAGCGGTTTCCCGCTCGGCGCCTTCATCGCCCGGGAGGATGTCGCAGACGCGTTCGAGCCGGGAGACCATATGACGACGTTCGGTGGGAACCCGGTGTCGTGCGCCGCAGGCGTCGCGACGATCGACATGCTCGTCGAGGAGCACCTTCCGGAGCGTGCCGCCCGCCTCGGCAGCATGGTCATGAGCCGTCTTGAAGCCTTCGCGGATGAGAGCGAGCTCATCGGTGACGTTCGCGGGACCGGGCTGATGATCGGTGTCGAGCTGGTGCGTGATCGAGCAACCAAGGAGCCGGCGTCCACGGAGGCAGCCGCGGTGAAGCGTCACTGCCGCGAGCGCGGTGTTCTGATCGGCGTCGGCGGGGCCTTCGGCAATGTCTTGCGCGTGCAGCCCCCGCTGGTGATCGGCGAGGAGGACCTCGATCGAGCACTCCGCGTCATCGAGGAGGCTGTCACGAGCCTCGCGGCAACGCCCGTCTGATAGGTCAGAACAGCCGGCCGGCCGCCAGGGCGGCGGCCAGCGTCAGCGGGACGAGCACAACGCCGACCGCAGAGTAGCGCACGGCCGATGGACGTTCGCGCACCGCGCGCGCGGCCGACCACCAGATCAGCGCCGACAGCGAGCCGGTGACGGCGAGATTGGGCCCGATGTTCAAGCCCAGGAGCAGGCTTCGCGGGTCCGCCGGCATTCGCGAGCCGAGGAGCACGGCCGCGGGCAGGTTGTTGACGAGCACGGATCCGAGTGCGCCGATCGCCGCGCTCGCCACATCCCCGGCACCGGCCATGACGTGACCGGGGAACGACCACGCGCGCGCGAGCGTGCCGAGCGCCAGCGCGACAAGGAACACTCCGGCGAGACTCGTGACATCGATCTCGCGCAGCTGCGTGGTGGAGACACGGCGCTGCAGCAACCGAATCGCAGCAAGGGCAAGACCGACAGCGAGCACCGGAAGCGCCGGGTCGGTGAGCACCAGGATGAGGACGGCGGCCACCACCACCGCACCGAGGCTCAGCGGGGATGCGTCCACGCGCCGCACGGCGGCTGCCGGCCGCGCTTCTCCTCTGCCGCGGAACGCGATCGCGACGACGAGCGCGGTGACCACCACCGCGGCAGTCCACGGAGCAACCATCTGCGCCAGAAACGCCGAGCCGGTCTGGTGCTGGTTCGAGAGGATGAGCAGGTTCGTGAGGTTGCTGCCAGGCAGGAGCAGCGATGCGGCATTCGACATGAAGACGCACCCGTACAGAAAGCGCAGCACATCGGCGCCACGGCTGCGAGCGACGAGCACGAGGACCGGTGTGAGGAAGGCCACGCTCGTGTCGAGGTTGAGGAAGACCGTGACGACCGCCACGAGCAGCATCGACGCGAGGTAGAGCACGAGATCGCCGCCCGGCAGCCTCGCGAGCGTTTGCGCGGCCCTGGCGAAGATCCCGTCCTGGTTGGCAACCGCGCCGATCAGCAGGAGCCCCGCGACGAGAACGAAGGGTGACCACGTGTGCGCGGCCGCATCCCCGAAGGCCGAAGGCTCGAGGACGGCCGCGATGGCGGCGCCGATCACCCCGGCGGCGAGCAGGGCGAGCTGCAGCCGCGGCCCGCTGACCGTCACCGAGGACCGCCGGGTATCACCTCAGTACGTGACGACGACGGGAGTGCCGACCGGCGCCCACGTGTACGCCCAGGCCATCACCGACGTCGGCGCAAGGTGGCCTCGCGGCCCGCCCCGACGGCGCTGACTGTCGTCGCCGAGATGGCCACGACCACGGCGAGATTGGCGACGGCGAATGGAAACGACCGCATGGGCCGGCCGATGGTACCGCCCGTTCACTCGCGGGTGCGGGTTGGCAACCCTACGGCCGAAGCGTCACCTCGATGCCCCGGACGTCGCCGTCCTCGTCGGTGTGCACGATCGCGCCCTCGTACCCGAGCCGTTCCAGGTCGCCGGCGATCAGGTCCGCCTGCTGCCCGCCGAGCTCGAGGAGCAGTGCTCCACGCGCTCGAAGCCAGCGAGTGCTCTCCTCGAGGACACGCCGGAGGATGTCGGTGCCGTCGGAGCCACCGTCGTAGGCGAGTGTCCCCTCGAAGGTGAAGGTGTCACGCTGCAGGAGCGGCAGCTCCGCGGTGGGCACATACGGCACGACTCCGACGACGACGTCGACTGCTCCCTGTAGGTCCGCGGGCAGCGGGGCGAAGAGGTCGCCGCGATAGGCTTCGACGCCGTTGGCGATCGCGCATGCGACTGCACGGTCGTCGAGATCAGACCCGACGACACGAGCGCCCGGATGCGCGGCCGCCAGCGTCATCGCGATCGCGCCGCTGCCGGTGCACAGGTCGACCGCGCTGCCACCGGAGGGAAGCCGATCTGCAGCGCGTCGAGCGAGCGGCTCGGTGAGCCAGCGAGGGACGTAGACGCCCGGGTCGACCCGTACGGTGAGATCGCAGAAGGTCGCGGTCCCGACGATCCAGGCGAGCGGCTCGCCGGTCAGACGGCGCGCGACCAGCCCCTGCAGCAGGTCGGCATCCCCACCGGCCCGCATGGTGAGCGCAGCCGCCTCGTCGTCCGCGGCGAGGAAGCCCTCGCGCGCAAGGAGTTCGGTCAGTGCTTCGACGCCGGCCTTGCGCGTCCTCACGGGATGTCGAGCGACCCACCCTGCGTCCACCGGCTCAGGGCTCCGCACGCATTCCTGCCCTGCACCTGCTGCCCGCCGTCCATGACCGTCCAGGAGAGCGCGCCGTTTCGGCCGGTGCAGACGGATGTGTCCGATCCCGGAGCTGCGCCCGCGGAGTGCCAGTTCGAGTCCGACGAATGCCAGCCGGCGCACATCGTCCCGGCGCCGGTACCGTCAAACGTGACGCGTGCCTCGCCCGACGCGTAACCGATGGTGCACGTCCCCGCGGGAGACGGCCCGAGGCTCGATGGTGTGTCGAACGCGAGCACGATCAGTCCGACGATCACGCAGCTGACGGCGGCGATAGCAGCCAGCCAGATGGCGGTTTTCCGCCGGATCCTCGGCCCGGGTGACTGAGCGTCCATGCGACCCGAATGTACAGCGGCGACTTGTCGCGGAGGCTAGCCCTGCCGGTCATAGACCGTGAGATCGACGAGCCACAGATGCAGCGCGAGCGAGCCGGAGCGCACGACGCCGGCGCGCACGACGACCGGACGAAACTGACTGAGCTGAGCGAGTGACTCGGGAAACTGCGTGCCGTTGAAGCTCATCAGCAGCACCTGTGCCGGCTTGTTCTGCTCGATCCACTGACGCCCCGGCGTGATGAGAACGCCAAGGTCGCTCGGAACGGAATTGATGAACGCGTGGAAGATCCCGATCGGTTCGCGCAGCAGCGCGATCTCGTTATCCGACCACCACGTCACCAGGCGTTCTCCTGAGTAAGCCGGCGTCCCGACGAACGCCGGCAGCTGCGTCGTGATCGAGTACAGATCGATGTCAACCGTATCGTTGCCGCCGAGCGTGTGTGCGTACGCGGGGAACGTGTCGACGACGGTGCCACGGAGGCGGGCGTGCTGTGTCGGAGTCACCGTGAGCGCCAGCAGGCCGCCGACGATCGCGGTGAGTGAAACCCCGATCAGGGTCATGCTCCGCATGCTCGATGCCGTCGATCCGAGTCTGAAGGCCCACACGCCGAGCGCGACCAGGAACGCTGCAAGCAGGATGCCCCACGGCACCCAGCCGAACTGCGGAATGCGTGGATGGATCTCGAAGACCAGGGGCACGGCGATCAGGACGACTGGCAGCGTCCAGCGCAGCACCGCGTGCGTGAAGAGCGGTTGGCCGAGCTCGACAAGGACGATCGCCAGCGTGATGCAGACTGCAGCCCACAACAGCGATGAGAAGTAGTGCACCTCGAGGTCCTGAACGCCTCCGAACAGTTGCAGCAAGCCGAAGATGAGCAGCTCGGTGAGACAGGTCATACCGACCAGCAGTTGCGGCGTGGGTATGGTCCGGAGCGGCTTCGCGAACGCGACGAACCACAGCGCGATGACGGCCGGAGGGACGAGGAGATACGTGATGTACGGGGCCCACAAAGGACTCGCGGAGTGATCCATCCTGACCCACGCCGGCTGCGCGAGATAGATGAGCGACGCGATGGTCGTCTGGATGTAATCGAGCGGACCGATCACCAACCCTGAAGCGACGACGAGCAGTCCCGTGACCACGACGAACGCGCCGCCCATGAGCGCGATGTCGCGCAGCACGGTCCCGCGCTCGCGACTCCACATGATCCGCGTATAGACGGCCAGCGTCACGATGATCAGCGGCGCTGACGTCGCGAGCGCCCACAGCGCGAGCGTGAGGAGCACTGCCGAGCCGATGACCCATGCGAAGCGGTACCGGACGGACGGCATGGCAAGGCACGCGAGGCCGCCAATGAGGTACGAGACCGCCGCGGAATCAGGGAAGTCGGTTCCCCAGGCGAGGATGATCACAGGACAGGTGAGGATCACGATCACCGCGATGGCCCCGGCAATCCGGCCGTACAGCCGCCTCAGCAGGAGGTACGCGGGAACCAGCGCGATCAGCGCCAGCACGTAGCGGAAGACGAGAAACCCGGGTACCGGGCCGAAGAGCAGATACGACAGGCGGGCCGGCACCACGAACGCGACCCGGGCGCCTTCGCGAAGGCGGTCCGTCGGCGCCAGCACGGCGGTGTAGCGGGCGAAAACGTCGCTCGGATTGATCACGAACGCCGTGTGCATCGCCGGGTCGTTGAGATCGGGCGGCGACATGACGGTGATGCGCAGCCCGAACACCGCGGCGAACGGCGACACGAGGAGTGCTGCGCCCTCGAGGCACGGCCGCATCAGCCGGGACGATCGCGACGGCATCCGTGCGGATGGCACGTCAGCCTCAGCGACCGGCAAGGATGGGCCGGGCAGTCGGCGGTTCGGAGCGTGTTCTGGTCGGCAAGGATGCGTAGTGTGCGTGAGGGGCGAAGCTCGTGGCGCCCGTCCCGCTCAACGCAGACCCCCGTCTCGAGGACACGACGAGGCGGCTCGAAACGCAGATCCGAGCTCCACCAGCCGGGGATCAGCTCCGGCGGAGCTCGAGGACCGGGATCGTTCGGACTCCCGCGGTCTTCGTCTCATAGTCGCCGAACGTCGGAACGCGGAGGACCTGCTCCGCATACACGCGATCTCGATCGGGTCCGGTGACCTCACGGACCGAAACCGGGAACGTCTCGGTCCCCACCTCGACCTCGGCAGCGCCGGCGGCAACGAGGTTCCTGTACCAGGCGGGGTTGTCCGGTTCACCCCGCTTGGTCGCGAAGATGTACATCACCTTGTCGTCATCATCAGAAGCCAGGTACAAGACCGGGTTCACGTACTCCGTGCCCGTCTTGCGTCCACGGTGGTGCAACAGAGCGACTGTCGAGCCTGCAAAGGGTGGTCCGACTCGTCCCTCGTTGGCGCGGAACTGCTCGATGATCTTGTTGTTCCAGTCACTGGCCATTGGTCGTCTCCACCCGCGTGCCATTCCGGTCGTTTCGACGATATCAGCGACCGGTGGTTGCTCAGCCGTCGTTCGAATCCCGGCGCGGCGGGGCCGACCGGATCACATCCTGGACGAACAGACGTCGACGGCAGTCGAGGCACCTGAAGATCGGCCGGCCGGGCGGTCGCGGCCATCCCCCCGGGTACGCATCATCGCGCTGAACCCCGGTGTGGGTCAACGGAATCAGCCGGCCTCCCCCACAGTGGCCGCAAAGGATCAAATCGATCCGGAGTCTCGCACTTCGGCACCACGCTTTTGGGTGTCAGGAATCGGGCCAGTGCCGGAGGACGCGAAACTCTCCGTCGATTCGTTGCCAGAGTTCCATCCCGGGCGAGTTCCGCCATCCTTTGACGAGCTTCCCGATCGCGTGGAGGTTCCGGGCGAGCGTGAGCGCCGGTGACGGGAGGTAACGTCCCTGACTGTCTCGGTTCATGTCCCCTGGTCTTTAGAACGGCACAACACCCTGGGCCAGATCATCAAGCGGCGATCGGGTTACCCGACTCCCAATGTTGGAGGCTCTGTACGCCAGCACGCCGCCGTTCTTCCGACTCTCGATCTACACTCTGCCGCGCCGCCGGCTCGCCACTGAGTCCGCACAGGGAGGTCGCCCGATGTCCCAGACCGTGGTGGTTGCCAACGAGGCATACAAGCGGCGAAACATCTTCGCCGTATGGCTTGGGCTGCCGTTCATCACGCTGGGGATCTACTCGTACATCTGGATCTACAAGGTCAACGACGAGGCGCGACGCTTCCTCAGGGACGACTCCATCAAGCCGGCGTTGTCCGTCCTCGCGTTCATCCCTGGGGGGATCCTGATCGTCCCCCCGTTCATCGCCATCTACCGGCTGGGGCAGAGGATCGGACGGATGGAGCAGGCAGCCGGTGGTCCGGGCCGCGCATCCGGCGGCATCGGCCTGTTGTTGGCCTTCGTCTTCGGCCTGTACTCCCTGTACTACCAGGACCACCTCAACGGGATCTGGGATCGGTACCTCTGGGCGGGGGGCGCGCAGCCATCGACCCCCCCGCCGGTGCCGCCGCCTATCGCCTGACGACCTGCACGCAGTCGACTCGGCCGGTCTGCTCCGTGGTTCGGGTAGCAAAGCGTTGGTGTGTCAGGGATCCGCTTGGGCATCGGTCCCGCCGCGAGGTCTGGCGCACCCGAATCGCATCATGCGCGGCGTGTACCGCCACCGTCGGTCACGCGGCGAGCGATCGTGACCGTCACCGCGCCCGATGTTGATCGCGAGCGCTCTGAACCCGATCCTGTGTAGATCCGCGCTCCGCATCCACCGCATTTAGCGATCGGCCGCATCGCGACGACCTCGGGCCGCTCCTGGTCATCAGCACCGTGCCGCGAGACGTGGAACGACAGCGGCACGAGCCGGTCGGCTCCGCATTCAGGGCATCCACTCATCGGTCTGTACGTCGGCGGGCAGTCAGTCGCCCTCTCATTTGTTCATTGTCCGCATCGCGTCTGCTGCTTCGGCACCATATTGCGCTGCCGGCAGACACCGCCGCGTTCCCTCCCAAGAACCTGTTGCGATTCGCTGATGCGCCTCCGTGCGAGCGGCCGGCCAGTGCCGGCCTCGTAATCAGATCCAGTCCGGTCACGCTCTGTACGCTCGCTGACAGACCGCCTAGCCTTGACCGCTCTAGGATTGGGATCATAGTGGCAGTTCGTAGCCCTGTGCGCCTGGAACTCACCTGCACGACCTGCGGCAGTATGCGGCTGATACCACTCACCTTCGATCAGGTCGGACCCATTCCATCCGACGAGCGACCGATACGCAAATGCGTTTCGTGCGGCGCAAGGGTTTTCCAAGCCAGGGTTTCGGCTGTCTGACCCGAATCCTTTGTGCAGCAGTATGCCGAGCTCGGGACTCGAACCCGAAACGGGGTTTCCCCCAGCGGTTTTTAAGACGCCGTGA
>DATLRX010000016.1:0-5898 GCA_035534435.1 Candidatus Acidiferrales bacterium | reverse complement strand
GCCGATGACCTCGAGTGGGCGGCGTCGTACCTCGTTCGCCTCGAATGTGACCTTGTTGTGCTGGAGCCGCCGGGATTGCGCGTCGCGATGCGCACGATGGCGGCGCGTTTTCGCGCGGCGGCGCGGCCGCCACGGCGAGCTAGTAGCCGGTCACCGGCCCGATGATCGATTGACGCTTCCAGACGATGCCGCCGTCGGTGGTGACCCACAGTCCGGCAGGAACAAACGTCCAACCGTGGAGCGAGTCGGCGAATGTCACCCCTTCACCGCCGCCGGCATTGCCGAAATAGTCAACCGGGAGTGCCGCAGGCGACCACTTCACGCCGCCATCGTGAGTGACCAGATCATCGCCGCGGTCATTCACCATCCACGCCGTCTCGCTGTTGATGACCGCGAGTCCGATCGGCGCACCATCGTTCTTCAGGGACCCGACATCAGGCTCAGGTGGCTGAAAACCCGTGAAATAGCTTCGGCTGCGAAGCGCCCAGTGTTCGCCGCTATCACCGGACGTCCACACGGACTGCGGCGCAGGCCAGCCTCCTTCGTTGGCGCACGCCAGCATCAACTGGCTTGCTGACGAAGCGCCGAGAGTCATATTGGCGCCATACGCACAGGGCAGCGGGAGTTGCGTCCAGACGTGGCCGCCGTCCGATGTGCTGACCAACGCCGGATGCTGTTCGTTCCCATCGATGACCCAGGCGCGAGTGCCGGAGCGCACGAGGTACGGACCGGAGACTGCTCCGTTGCTGAAGGCGGGGCCCTGCACGGCACTGGGTACTGGTCCGAGTGTCGTCCACTCGCCGCCGTGTATCGGCTGCGACACCAACCGGGCGGTGCAGGGGACCGCTCCTGCTGCGCATGCCGTTTCGGCCCACGCGGTCCCGTCGGCGGCCTGCACGTCGACAACGGTGGCACCACCGAGATTGAACTGCTGCCAGGTCCGCCCACCGTCGTGTGTTGCAGCGAGTATCGGGGGGAGGCCAGTCCCGTTTCCATCTGTGCCCCAGATCCACGCGTCCTGGCTCGAGGCGGCAGTGATGCCGAGCGACAGACCCCTGGCGCTCACCGGAGGGGTTACGAGCGACCAGCGAGCGCCGCCGTCGGTCGTTCGCGCGATACCCGTCTCACATCGGTTCTGCGCATCGCAAGCGCCTCCCGCGGACCACCCGCTCGTCGCGCTCGCAAAGCTCACGGAGCCCGGCTGCACATACGTGATCGTCCCTGGTGCCGACGGCGTGGGTGACGCGGCGGGCGTTGGTACGAGTGATGGAGGCGCGTTGCTCGGCGGAACGACCGGCGTCAGCGCCGGAGCCACCGGCACGGGGTGGCCGCGTAAGGCGAGGGTCAGTCCGAGTGCGCCTCCGACAAGCGCGACAACTGCAACGGCGACCAGCGCACCCCCGAGAGCCGTCTGGAATGGCCGCAACCAGGCGGGCCGTGGACGGTTGATCGCCGCGATACGCTCGCGGGCGGCGGCCATGACTCGGTGCTCGACGCCGGAGGCCGGCAGCATCGGGTCGACCCCACTGTGCATTCGCCGTGCGAGTTCACGGTGATCGTCGTCGTGCGTCACGACATCGCCTCGGGAATCGACAGCGCACGCTCAAGATCCGCCGTCGCGCGCTGGACGAGCGCCTTCGCCGCATCGACGGAGCACCCCATCGTCGCAGCGACATCCTCGAAGGGCAGATCGAGGTAGTACCGCAGCACGATCACGACGCGACGGCGGTGTGGGAGTCGGGCGACTGCCCGGCGAAGGTCGATGTTCTCCGCTGTGTCGTCGCCGGTGGCCGGATGATCCTCGGTGACATCTGCAACGCGGATCACGCGCCACCAACGGCCGCGCATGGCATCTCGACACTGGTTCGCGACGATGCCGAGGAACCACGGCCGGAGCTCGGTGTCTGGCCGGCGGTTGGCCCGCCGCAGCCAGGCTCGGACGCACGACTCCTGGACCGCGTCTTCGGCGTCGGTCGCGTTCAACAGCATTCCGGTCGCGACGCGCACCGCCTCAGCGAGCAACGGAGCAAGCTCCGCCTCGAATTCCGCCGCATCGGCATCGGGCGACGTCGTGACATCCACCGCACCGATGCGGTCCGGCAGCGACGTCACTCACCCTCCTTGCCAAGCTCGTCATGGCTATATACGGGTTTCAACCCCGGAAGGTGTCATCGCATCGGCTTCCGAGCCGCCCGGGAGACGAGCGATCAGCCGGCTTCCCACCCCGCGGCCGAGAGTGCGCTGACCGTTCGCGCGAACCCGTCGTGCTCGACGTCGTCGACGAGCTCGTCAGCGGCGCTGACGACATCGGGATGCACGGCGCCGACGGAGTAACTGCGTCCCGTCGCGCGAAAGAGCGCGATGTCGTTCGGCATGTCGCCGAAGCTCACCGCAGCGTCCGGCGAGAGTCCGAGCTGGGCGAGTGCGCGCACGGCGCCCGTACCCTTGTCGACACCCTCGCGGGTCACGTCGAGCACCGTTGACCGCCCAACATGACTCAGCGCACCGGTATCCGCTTCGGAGGCGACGAGTTCGGCGATATGGCCGAGGTCATCTCCCTCGCGCCGCACCGCCATGGTGCAGCACGGCGCGTCCGCGAGCTCCTCAGGGGTCACGATCACGCGCGTGGTGCCGTGCGGTTGCGTCGGGCTGAGCCGCGCATACTCCGCCGTCATCCGCCAGTACACGCCGTCGAAACTTGCGGCGCCCGCCCCTTCGGACTCGGCGATGTCGACAACGCGTCGCACCGCTTGTGGGAGCAGCATCTCCATCCAGAGCGCAGCCTGCTGCTGCGACGACCAGCCGATCGATCCCGAGCAGCAGACGGCGATGTCCGTCTTGTCGGCGGGAACGCCCAGGTAGGCGAGTCCCTGCGGCGTGCGCGCTGTGGCGACGACGAAACGGACGCCGGCAGCCTGGATCGCCGCCAACGCCTCGAGCGTGGCCGGTGATATCGAGAAGTCGGAGCGGACGATGGTGCCATCGAGGTCGGCGACGACCGCTGCTATGCGCACCGAGATCTCCGAGCCATGGCGCCGATCGTCGCAGGTAGGTGAGCCGGTGCGGCATGCGGTGGTCAGTCGTGGCCGACGGCTGCCGGCCTGGTTGCCCGCGGGCGACGTGCCGTGCGCGTGTCAGTAGCCGTACCCGCCGCCGCTCGAACCGTTCGCGCTGCTGTGCATCATCATCACGACGACGATGATCAGGACCACCACGACGACACCAACAACGGCTGCTCCAACGACTCGTCCGCGTGTCATCAGTGGGCACCTCCATGTTGAGGCCGCTCGGTCGGAGAAGCAGAAGCACGGTCTCTTCGTACAGATACGCGAAGCGGTTACAGCAGGTATCACGGGATGTGATAGATGACCGCTCACCCAACGCCGGCCAGGACCTGAGCACGCGACGGCATGGCAGTATTGATCTCGGTGAGCACGTGACCGAGACCCCGGAGCCGGAGACCCCGGAGGAGCAGCCCAAAGGCAGGCTTCGTCGCTTTGAGGATGCGGTGCACGACCATCTTCTCGCGGCCGAGGTCGCTGCCGAGGAGGCGGCGGGATACGGGTCGCTCACCGCGGCGCGCGAGGCGGCGGAGTCCGCGGTCAACCCGGCGCACGAGCTCGGTTCAGACGACGAGCAAACGCCACCCCCACCAGCTGACGACCAGCCCGCCGAATAGCGCGGCCCGTCCCGTCTGGTGGGACGAGCGAGCGCCAGGGGGTCGAGTCCGGTCGCTGATCTTTCTTGGGCATCCCGGGCCGTCAGTGCTGGTGACCCTGGTGTTCGTCGCCCTCGCCGCGCTCGCCGGCAGGGGTGTGCCCGACGCGCTCCGGATCCTGCAGCTGATCGGCACGATGCTGCCCATTCAGCTGTGCATCGGCGTCATCAACGACGTCGTCGATCTCCCCGCGGACACTGTCGCTCAGCCGTACAAGCCGCTGGTGCGGGGTGTGATGCGTCGACGCACGGCGGCATGGCTCGGCGTGGTCCTCGCAGCGATCGGTCTCGCCTCCGCGGCAACGATCAACCTCGCGACCCTCGGTCTCGGTGCGGCGGCGCTTGGCGCAGGGCTCTCGTATGACCTGGGCTTGCGGCGGACCGTGCTGTCGTGGGTGCCGTGGTGGGGCGGCATGGCTGTGCTGCCCCTGGCCTCGTACGCGTCAGCCGGCGCCATCCCATCGCAGTTGCTCGTCCTGATTCCGCTGTCGGCGCTGCTCGCTGTGGGGCTGCACCTCGCCAACGCGCTCCCGGACATCGACACCGATCGTGCCGCCGGGGTGCGCAGCCTTCCTGTGCTGATCGGTGCCGGTGCGTCACGGTGGGCGGCGCCTTGCGCCGTGGCCGTCGCGGGGGTACTCGCCGCCGCCATCGCCGGACCGCTCCACCAGGCCGGGTGGCTGTTCTTTGCCGGTGTCGCCGCACTCGGCTGCGGTGTGCTGGCCGTGGCCGTAACCCGAGCGCGGCGGCCCTTCGCGATCCTCGCCGTCGCGACCGCCATATTCGCGATCGCATGGCTGGGGTCGCTGCCGACCCTCTGACGAAAGCAGCCCCGGCGAGCCTACTCAAGCCGATCGGGTCTGTCTCAAACGTCGGCCTTTCGATGCACCGGGTGCTGCGATGCCACCGATGTCAGTATCGGTTGTCGCTCCGCTGCCAATCGCTCCAGGAGGCCCGCGGCATGGTCGGGGCCGGGAAGGAGGGCCATCTCGTCGCGAATCGCTTCTGCCTTCAGACGGTAGCCCGGCGTGTCGAGCACCCTGCGTACGGCGTCGCGTATGGATTCCGGCGTCCGCAGTCCGTACTCGATCACCTCGGCAACGCCTAGCGCGGAACAGCGGTGCGCGTTGACCGGTTGGTCGGCATCGATCGCGAGCGTCACCATCGGCAGCCCATGGCTCAGGGACGCGGTGACGGTGCTGAAGCCCGCGTGGCAGACCACCAGGGCGCAATGCGGGAAGAGCAGGTTCTGCGGGACGTATCGCTCCACATGTGTCCCATCAGCCTGTGGCCCGAGCTCAGCGGGGTTCCCGTCGCGCCCGACGGTCAGAATGAGATTCACCGGTTCTGTGCGCAGGCCGTCGAGGATGGCTTTGAAGAGCTCGGGCACCCGGCGGTTGAACGCCGTGCCGAGTGTCGCGTACACCGTGGGCCGCGGTGGGAGTCCTGCGACCCACGCCGGCAGGATCTCATCTCCGGATTGATCGAACGGTATCGGGCGCAGCAGATGGGAGGTCGGAGCCAGCGGCAGCGCCGGATCGTGGAAGTGCGGCGGCTCGAATGCCAGATGGAGATACCGGAACAGCGATGCGCTGTCAGGATCCGGCGCGAGCCCATAGGCGGCACGGAGTCGCGAGATCTGGGCGCTGACGATGTGGCGCTCGGAGTAGGTCGAGAGCATCGTGTTGCTCCGAACGGTCGCGTGGGGGATGTCCAGGACCTCCGCCGCGATGTACGCGCCGAACTCTCCCACGTCGCGCACGATCGCATCCGGCCTCCACTCGTCCGCGATGGCGAGCAGGTCCGGGATCATGCGCTCGGCGTAGAGGCCCGCAAAGAGATCGCGAATCCGAAACAGAGTCCTTGCCGGCCCGTCGGGCGGGAGCGCATCGATCGCTCGTGTCAGCTGTAGGAAACGATCGTCAGCACCATCGTGCGGCCGGTCGAATCCGGCCGGATACGCCTGGAAGCCGCTGCGCTCGATGCTCGCCCGAAACGATGACGGGGCCGCAAAGGCGACCACGTGACCGGCTTGCTCCAGGGCCTTGGCGGGGGGCACGAGGGGGTGGAAGTGGCCGGATCCCGCGAGCGTGGTGAAGAGGAATCGCACGGCCGCATTGTCGGTCCGCGAGACCCGCCTGATTGAGTCCACGAGCACGGTGGCTAGGGGTGACGCAAGGA
>DATLRX010000015.1:0-5406 GCA_035534435.1 Candidatus Acidiferrales bacterium | reverse complement strand
GGCAAGCTCGCGGTCGCCGATCATGCCTGCCTCGTCGACCACGAGCACGCCGCTGGGTGGCAGATGGTCGACCTGCAGTTCGTGGAGCATCCCCGTGACCGTCCAGGTGGGGATGTCGGCGCCGGTCTCGAGCACGTCGGCTGCCCTGCCGGCCAGCGCACAGCCGACGACCTCGATGCCGGTGGCTTCGAACGCCTCGCGGCACACGTCGAGGGCGAAGGTCTTGCCCACCCCGGCGGCGCCCTCGACGACCACCACGCCGGCAGGGCTCTGGCAGACGGTTCTGACCATCAACCGCTGGTCGGCCGTGAGCGTTGGCCGCGCGGCGATGGCTGCCTCGGTCTCACGGATGTCCGCGACACCGACGGATGCCGCCGATCGCCGCTGGGCGGTGGCGATCATGCCCCGCTCGATGGCGAGCATCTCCGGCGTGGTGTAGCGCAGTTCACGGCCGGCGTCGATCCAACGGGCGATGGCGTCGACGTCGCGTTCTCCGTCGAGACGGTGCGGCACCAGTGGCTCCACCGCCTTGCGGTCGGCGAGGATCCAGTCGGCGGTGGCCTCGAGCTGGGCCCGGCTCATCCCCAATGGCGCGTGTGCCGCCACGCTGCGGATGACATCGCGACGGGTGAAGGTTGCGTACTGGGCGGTAAGCCCACGCTCGCCGAGCAGCTCGACGCTGCGCTCCACGTCGAGCCGGCGCGGCTGCAATGCCTCGGGCTCGCGGGCCAGCAAGGTCTGGATGCTGGTGGCGTCGAGCCCGACGCCCGCGGCGCGCTCCCGCCATTGGGCGAAGAGGTTCTCGGTGGGGGCGACCTCGTGCTTGCTCTCGCGCGTCGACACCACCGCGAGCTTGTGTCCGTACGGGGAGTCGATGCCCAGCTGGCGCTCGAGCGCCTCGATCTGCTGGGTGCGCCGGGAGAACTCGTGGCGCTGCCCGTCGGTGATGCCGACGATGGAGAAGCAGCCCTTGCCGTCCACCACCGTGGAGATGCCCAGCTCGCGCACCAGGCGGTCGCGCCATTCCGCCTGGGCGATGGCACCGGCGGCCGCGGCGTGCTGGTAGAGGGCCTCGCTGTACAGCTGGCTCCAGCTGCCGTCAGGTCGCTGTACCCACGTCGGCACCGTGACGTGCGTGTGCAGCTGCGGGTCGACCGTGACCCTGCCGGTGCTCGGATCGGTGACCGGCCGCGCCGTCCGGTGCACGAACTCGGGCATGACCAGCCTGGCGCGCACCGCCTCCGTCGTCCTGGTCTTCGGGTTGTACTGCCGAGCCCAGCCTGCGTTTTCCTGGAGGTACTCGGCGGCTGCGTGGACTCCATCACTGTGAATGCGCAGGATGGTGGCGCGCGTGCGCTCGTCGCCAAGCGCGTAGAGAATGCTCACGTCCTTGGGTGCGGACACCGCGACATCGAAGGCGACGACCGACTGCGTCCGCCAGTGTCTGCCGAGGTCCTCGCCGGTGCGTGGATGTGTGCCGCTGAGCACCGCTGCAAAGTCGGCGTCGATGACCTCGCCGCGCAGCCCGAGGCCCTCAGCGGCGGCACCGTTCCAACGTCCTGGCGACTCACCGCGAGCGGTGTAGTACTCGATCTGCTCGTGTGCGATCGCCTCGCGGAGATACCGCACCGCCTGCTCGACGCTGGTGAGCTTGCCGATGGAGATCATCGCGAGAACCCGTGTTGCACGAGCTCCAGCGTAGTGGCGAAATGCCTACAGAGCGCCTACATTTTCGCCGTTCAGCGTGGTCTGCCACCGTAGGTGTAATTGTCTGCGGGTTAGGGTGGTCGATGCGCGTGCGTGAATGTCGGTGCTGGCAGAGTCGTGGCGGGGGGCCATGTGCAGGGCAGGTAGCGTGTTGGTGAGCTGGCGACGGAGAGGCTTCGGAATGGAGCACGCGGTCGGAGGCGGACCAAAGCCGTGGCCTCGATCACGGCGCTCTGCGGATAATGCGTTGGTGCTCAGCATCGAGACCGTGCCCGAGGTGTGCGTTCCGCGGGGTATTCCGTCGTTACTGCCCGAACAGGATGCTTTGGACCACATTCCGGCGTCGATCCCAACTACGGACGGCGAGCCTCTACGTGAGATTGGCGGCCCGGGCATCGTCGTGCTCCACAGCTACGCCAGAGCAGGCTGGCGGCACAGCGTGGAACAGCAATCGTTACGAGCAGAAGCTCTTCATCGGCTGCAGTCCGTGGCGAAGAGCCTGCCGACCGGGTTTGGGCTGGCGATCTTCGACGGATGGCGTCCGCTGGACTTGCAACAGGAGCTCTTCGATGCGCTCGGCAAGGAACTCGATAACGGTATGGCCGTCGCTCCTGCTACTTCCGATCCTGCGGCTCCTCCTCCGCATCTGACCGGTGGCGCCGTCGACCTCACCCTCACCTGGCAGGGAGAGCCCGTGGCACTCGGCACCGAGTTCGATGAATTCAGCAGCGCCACACCCCTGACGGCTTTCGAGAACGCACCCGGCCGAGTCCGAGATCTACGCCGTTTGCTCTACCACTCCCTCCGCGACTGCGGATACGTGGCCCTCGCCGAAGAATGGTGGCACTTCGAGTACGGCACCCGATTGTGGTCGGTCCTCACCAGCGAGCCAGTACGCTACGGCCCTGCGAAGCCATAACACGGCACCTGGCGACGCCACGACGGCGGATTGCGGACCCACACCGAGTAGCGGCCGGTTCGCATGAGGGTAAGTTAGGCTCGCCCATCGGTTTACGCACTCGCGGCGCGCTGGTGGGCGAGCTCCTCGCCAAGCGCATGCGCATAGCGCTCGACCGTTGAGACACGGGGATCCGCTCCGCCTCCTTCGAGACGCGCAAGTGCTGACTGAGAGGTCCGCATCCGCGCGGCGACCTGCGTCTGGCTCAGGCCCAACTCCCGGCGCCGGTCAGCGAGCGAGCGCAGAAGCCTGCGCGTCCGCAGGGCGGCCTCGACCAGTTCCGGAAAGTCCGGATTCGTTCGGGTCCGCTCCTCGGTCAGTTCATCGAGGAAGTCTTTCGCTGGCACGACGCTCACCTGACGGAGTATCTCATATCGAATGAGAGATATCAGATCTGAGATGGGTCAGGGGTACCCTGCCGAGCTCGAGAGCGCCAGTCTCGCAGCCGGCGCTCGGCGAGCGCGATCTCCCGCGGTGGGGTCGTCTGTGTCTTCTTTCCAAAGGCTTCCAAGCCGAGCAGAACCTGGTGTCGGCGTCCCTCGGTCGCGAAGAGCAGGCGGTAGGTAACCCGTTCACCGTCGGCGCGAACCTCGTAGATGTCGCCTCGTAGGTGTCGTGCGGCCACCAGCCCGTCGACAGCGACCTCCTTCATGGCTGCGACGACGGCGGCAAGATCAGCGTCGGAGAGATCACGCAGGAACTCACGGACCGGGCGGCGGCCGGCCCGAGTTCTGTAGTCCCTCCAGCGACGACGCCGCTCAGATGCCACGGCGCGACTGTAGCTGGGTCGCCCATCACAACGGCTGTGCTGGACTCCGGGAAACGGTGCGCCGATGCCACGCATCCTGATGCTCCAGAGAATCGCGATGTCGCAGATGCGCGGCGCAAGCGATCACGCGCAGGGCCACCCGAGTCGGGCGCGACACAGGGCAATACCAAGCGTTACCCAATGACAGCTTGTATCAAGTACAACGCAACACTTCGCACTGAGTCGCGACAATTCATTCCAGCGTTTCACTTCACTGATGACATGCGTTGGCGGCCATGAGTCCCGCATCGGTGTTGCTGAGCGCTTCCGTCATTCGGTAGCCTGGACAGCCGATCCCCTCGTCTCCTGGAGTGCTCATGAACGGATACATTCGCCGCCGATCGAAGGATTCCTGGCAAGTCGTCATCGAGCTCGGACGCGATCCAGTGACCGGCAAGCGCAAGCGCGTGAGCCGTAACGTCGAGGGTGCAAAGCGAGACGCCGAGACAGAGCGCACAGCGTTGATTCGATCCATCGAAACCGGGACGTACGTGGATCCCACACGCGAGTTAGTGGCCGAGTTTCTCGCGCGCTGGCTTCGCGATTACGCGCGGCCCGTGGTCGCTCCGCGCACATACGAGCGCTACGAGGAGATCGTGCGTCTCCACGTCGTGCCGACGCTCGGACGCGTCCCCCTCACTCAACTGCGGCCAACGCACATCGTGGCAGCGGAACGCCAGTGGCTCGACGCTGGCCTGTCGCCTGCGACAGTCCTCAAGCATCACCGGTTGATCAGGCAAGCGCTGCAGCAGGCCATGAGGTGGCGCGTGCTCACGGTCAACCCCGCTGACGCGGTCACGCCGCCTCGTCGCGAGCGCACGGAGATGTCCGTCCTCGACCGCGACCAGGCGGCCGCACTCCTGGATGCAGCCCAGGGATCGGAGTTCGAGGTCGTGATCCTCACGGCGTTGTACACGGGCCTTCGCGTGGGGGAGCTCCTTGGACTGCGCTGGAAGGATGTCGACCTCACCGCGCGGCAACTCCGTGTCCAGCAGGCGGCGCAGCCGGTCAAGGGCGGAGGCGTCGCCTATTCGCAGCCGAAGACGCATCGGTCCCGTCGGGCCGTGTCGCTGCCGGGGCCGGTGACCGAGGCACTGCAGCGTCAGCGGCACATGCAGGCCCGGGCGCAGCTCGCGGCGGGCGCGGCATGGCAGGCGAGTGACCTGGTGTTCACGAACAGCCTCGGTGGCCCGGTGAGCCGGACGAGCTTGCGTCGGGTCTTCCATGAGCTCCTCGACCGCGCGGGGGCGCCGCGTATCCGCCTTCACGACCTCCGGCACACCATGGCCACCCTGATGCTGGCGGTGGGGGAACACCCCAAAGTGGTCAGCGAGCGCCTCGGCCACGCGACCGTCGGGGTCACTCTCGACACGTACAGCCACGTGCTCCCGGGGCTCCAGGCGGCCGCTGCCGACCGGCTGGCGGAGACCCTCTCCGGAGCCGGCCGGGCGGGCTTGGTCGACCCCCTTGAAAGTGCCAATGTGGACCGAAACTAGTTTGACGCGTTTTTCGCGGCGCCAAAATGGCGACTCATGGTCTGCGACCACCACAGACTTGTGATGTTCTGATAATCATTTTGAGATCAAAAATGGCGGAGAGGGTGGGATTCGAACCCACGGTGGCTATTAACCACACCGCTTTTCGAGAGCGGCACCTTCAACCACTCGGACACCTCTCCGGGAGCGTCGAGTATACGGGCGAGGCTGGAGGAGCTCCGCCTTACCAGTAGTACCAGCGACCGCCGCGTGGCCGGAACGCGAGTCCGATCAGCCAGAAGATCAGGAAGATCAGGGCGATCCACCAGAGAACGTGCAACGCGAAGCCGAACCCGAAGAGCAGGGCCGTGAACAGAAGGAACGCGAGCAGGACGCACATGGCGTGGGATACCCCCTGAGGCGATGAGCAGCTTGCAAGGATAGATACCCGCGTCTTC
>DATLRX010000014.1:0-70872 GCA_035534435.1 Candidatus Acidiferrales bacterium | reverse complement strand
TTTGTCTGCATCGGCAACTAACAACTTCTGACTTCGATGCAGTTGGTTGATTCACTGGCATGATCGCCACCGGCCGGGTTCGCCCCGAGCCAGGCGCAATGCCACTGTGTCGGACCGGCGCAGACCACCTCGCGGTGGTCTCGCCGGCGCCGGCATGGCACGGGTGACTGCCGCGCGTGAAGACGACCCGCGTCGCGTTGGGACTTGGCCTGCTGGCGACCGTGCTCGCAGCATGCGGGACCCCGCCGACCGCAACCACGCTCGTCGCCCTCGGTCTCGAAGCGCAACTCGCCGGTGACCTCACGACCGCGCAGGACAACTACCAGCAGGCGATCAAGTTGGACGCGAACAGCGCTGTAGCGCACTACGACCTCGGCACGGTCTACGACCGGCATGGCAAGACGTCGCTGGCAGTGGGGGAGTACACGGCGGCGGTGGTCATCGATCCCACCTTCACCGACGCGTTGTTCAACCTCGCTGTCGACACCGCCACGACAAATCCATCGAACGCCAAGGAGTTGTACTTGAAAGTCGTGTCCGAACAATCGGGGTTCGCAGCTGCATGGCTCAACCTCGGGTTCATCCTGCAGACCGAAGGTAACGCGAGCGGTGCGCGCGCGGACTGGTCCAAAGCGGTTGTGATCGACCCGTCGCTTGCGTCGCGAATCCCGCACTCCCCGGCGGTGTCGACGCCGGCGCCGGAGGCCTGAGTCGCTGTTGAACGTTTCGTGATCGCTCCTCCGCGACCTCGCACCATCCCCGTACCCGCCGTGGATTCCGCGCGCGTCGCAGAGCCCACATCGCGGCGATCGCTGCTGAGGTTTGCGCCGTGGCTGTTCGTCGGCGGCGCGTGCACGTTCAACCTCGTGACGCTGTCCGCGGAGCTGACGAACGTCCAGCCGGTCAACGACGAGGCCGGTCACTTTGAGATGGTGTCGTGGGCGGTGCAGCAGATGCACCAGGGAAACATCCTCCCACTGGACGGTTGGTTCCCGTTCCTGAGTCTCGGCGATCCGCAGTTCTCCCACTATCAGAGCTTGCCGCATCTCATCACCGCATACTTCTCGCTCGCCTTCGGTACGATGTCGACGGAGCGCTGGATGGGGTTCTTGCTCTTCGCGCTCTTTCCCATCAGCGTGTACGCAGGCAGCAGGTTGCTGGGTTGGTCGTCGTGGGCGGCCGGCGGTGCAGCGCTCCTGACCCCGCTCCTCGTGAGCGTCACCGGCTACGGCTACGAATCCTTCAGTTACACGTGGCTCGGCAACGGGCTGTGGTCTCAGGAATGGGGCATGTTCCTGCTCCCTGTTGCGTGGGGGCTCAGCTGGCGCGCGGTCAACGGAATGGGTCGCGGAACGTATGCCCTCGCAGCGCTTGTCGTCGGGCTGACGGTCGCCATGCACTTCCTCACGGGATATCTCGCGCTGCTGTCGATCGGCGTGTTGGTCATCGTCGTCTGGCGAGGGGTGCTCCAGCGCATCGGTCGCGCCGTTGTGGTGTTTGGCGGCGCTGCGCTCGTTGCGTCGTGGGTCGTGGTGCCGTTGATCTCAGGCGCTGCGTATTCCAACCTGAGCGAGTTCAACCAGAACACCTTCTGGCTCAACTCATGGGGCGCACCCCAGGTGTTCGGCTGGCTGTTCACGGGTCAGCTCTTCGACAACGGCCGGTTCCCCATCGTGAGCCTGCTGGTCGCCCTGGGCGCCGCCGTCTGCGTGTATCGCTTTCGGACCGACGCTCGTGCGCGTGTGCTGCTCGGACTCATGACGCTCAGTCTCGTGCTGTTCTCCGGACGTCCGACCTTCGGTTTCATCATCAACCTGCTGCCCGGCAGCAGCGACGTGCTCCTGCATCGCTACCTCGTGGGAGTCCAGCTCTCCGGACTGATGCTCGCCGGTGTCGGGATCGCGTGGGCCGGGGAGTCCGCTGTCAGTCTGGTGAGATCGTGGAGGCCACGGGTCCGCATCGTTCCCATCGCCGCAGGTCTCATGGGAGCTGCCGTGCTGCTGACGCTCCCCGCATGGACGAACCGTGCGGCATACGCTGCGAGCAACTCCGCGACCATCGCGTTCCAGGCCGACAGCGACCAGACCGACGGCGCGGCGCTCGGCGTGCTGCTGAGTGTCATCAAGTCGGGCGGGGGAGGGCGGACCTACGCGGGCATGCCTGGGAATTGGGGTGCGCAATACGACATCGGCCAGGTGCCTGTCTACGAGTACCTTGCCGACAACAGCGTGGACGAGGTCGGCTTCACGCTCCGCACACCGTCGCTCGTTGCCGACAACGAGGCGTATTTCAACCAGAACGACCCGGCGCAGTATCAGCTCTACGGCGTTCGCTACATCGTCATGCCGGATGGCATGCAACCGCCGGTACCTGCGACGTTGATCGACTCGAGCGGCAGGCACCGCCTCTGGGCCGTCGCGACGTCGGGTTATGTGCAGGTTGTCGACACCTCCGGAGTCGTTGAGGCGAACCGCGCCGATATGGCGACGCAGATGCAACCGTTCCTGCAATCAGCGGCATTCCGGCATGGCGACCTCGCCACCGTCGCGTTCAGCGGTGGCCCCGCGGCGTCGCCGACGCAGCCGATCATCGCTGCGTCCAGGACGGCAGCCGGCACGAGCGTCGACACGGTCGAGGACGGACAGGACGGCTTCTATGCGGCGAGCGTCACCGCGAATCGAACGGCTGCGGTGGTGCTGAAAACGACATTCGATCCGGGATGGCACGTCACTGTCGACGGGCAAGCCGTGAACCCGTACATGGTTGTTCCCGGATTCGTCGCCGTGACGGTCGGTCCCGGGGAGCACACCGTCGTCTTCCAGTACGTGTCGTACGCGCATTACCCATTCCTGCTCGGCATCGGGGTGCTGACACTGTTGGGGCTGGGATTGGCGCCGTGGCTGTGGCGCCGGCTCGGCGCGCGTCGGATCGCCGGCCGGGCGGCGGTTTCTCTTCGAGGGCAACGCACCATCGGAGCACGACCGCAATGACCCTCTCCCGATCCCATCGCGGTGACGGCACGAGCGATGTCCTCGTGGTGATCCCGGCATTCAACGAGGAATCCAATGTGGGGACCGTCGTCGCCGAGGTGCGGCATGAAGGCTTCGCCGCGCTCGTCGTCGATGACGGATCCTCGGACCGCACCGCCGAGGTCGCGGAGCTCGCGGGCGCTGTTGTGCTGCACCTGCCCGTCAACCTCGGTGTCGGTGGCGCGCTCCGATGCGCGTTCCGCTTTGCCGTGGTCAACGGGTTCGTGACCGTGGTTCAGTGCGATGCGGACGGGCAGCATGATCCCGGCGAGATTCCGCGTCTCCTGCAGGCGATGGCCGACACCCACGCGGACCTGGTCATCGGATCGCGCTTCACCGACGGGCGTCCGCATGACGTGGGTTTCGGGCGCCGGCTGGCCATGTCCCGGCTCGCACATACCGCGTCCCGCGAAACCGGTGCGCACATCACCGACGCGACATCGGGGTTCCGGGCGATCAGCGGCACGCTGCTCGGCTCATTCGCGGCGAACTACCCGTCCGAGTATCTGAGCGACACAGTCGAGGCACTCGCACGCGCAGGCCGTGGCGGCCACACGGTCGTCGAGGTCGGCGTGCACATGCGTCCGCGCGCATCCGGCGTGTCCTCGGCCTCGACCTTCAGCTCCATGTGGTACGTGGTTCGCGTGATGAGCGCGCTGCGCGTGCAGAGCTACCGTCCGAGCGGGAGACGTGCCGTGCAGCACACACACTGGGAGAACGATTCGGCGTGAGGATCGCGATCACGGGTGTGACGGGGTTCATCGGGCGTCACCTTGCGACGCAGGCACTCGCGCGCGGGTGGGAGGTCGTCGGTTTCAGCAGGCGCCCGTGGTCCGGCGCGCCGTATGTTCCTCTGGAGCACCGACATTTCCTCGAGCTCCCTGCCCGGCCGGAGCCGGACACGATGCGAGGAGTCTCCGCGATGGTGCATCTCGCTGTCGCGTCGACGACTGCGGCGCCCTCGGTCGTCGACGCGGTGAACCGTCTCGGGACGCTGCGGGTCTTCGAGGCTGCGACCGAAGCCGGCGTCGGTCGGTTCGTGTTCGTGTCCTCGCAGTCGGCGCATGCAGGAGCGCGCTCCGCATACGGGCGATCCAAGCTCGCCGTCGAGCGCGCGCTCACGACGGATACCCGTGTCGTGGTCGTGCGTCCGGGTCTGGTCGTCGGCGACGCGGACGATGGGCTCATGGGACGGGCCGCGCGAACGGCTGCGAGGCTCCGCTTCTTCCCCGACATCGGCGGCGCCGCTTCACGAGCGCAGCCGATCCACGTTGACACGCTGTGCGCTGCGCTCCTCGACCTCGCGGATGCCGTCGAACCACCGGCGCTCGTCGAACTGGCAGATCCCACCGTGCGCGAGCTCGGCGGACTCGTCCAGGCTCGCGCGCTCGAACGGTTTGGCGTGCGAACGGTGCGCGTGCCGGTCTCGATCGGCGTCGCCAGAGCAGCAGTCCGGCTCGCGTCACGGCTGCATCTGCCATCGCCGATCAGCGAGGAGAACATCGACGGCATCGAGGCCTTCCGGCCCATGGACACCACTGGAGACATGCAACGACTCGGCCTGCTCGGACGCACTCCGGCCGGGGCGGCGCAGCAGACGCCGGTGGACGCGACGCGGCCGCGCCGTCTGATCCTCGTCGGCGCGGGACGCATCGGATTGGTCCATGCACTCACCGCCGCTCACCACCAGCGCATGGTGCTGGTCGGCATCGTCGACCTCAACCGGAACGCAGCCGGACGGCTCAAGGCATTTGCCGGCAAGGACGTGGCGGCGTTCGTCGATCTCGACGAGGCGTTGACGGCGCTGCGCCCGGACGTCGCGATCATCGGGACACCGCCCTCGAGCCATGTGGCACTGACAACCAAGCTGCTCGAGGCAGGTGTCGACGTGCTGATCGAGAAGCCGGTCGCGGCGTCGGAACGCGATCGCGCTGCGCTTGCCGCGGCGATCGCGGCGCACCCCGATCGATACGTCGGGACCGGGTATCTCGCCGGATTGCTGCCGCACCTGACGTCGATTGCCGCGGATTTCAGGGCCGGGCGGTACGGGATGCCGGTGTCATTCGAGGCACACGCATTCGTGTCACGAATCGACGCAGCGACGGACGGCAAGCGAGCGGTGTGGGAGCTCGACCCGAGGATCAGCGGCGGCGGGGCACTCGTGAACCTCGGCGTGCACGTGCTGGCGATGATCGACCTGCTGCTCGGGTCGGCGGTCGTGGACAACGCGATCCTCGTCATGTCCGGAGCTCGGAGCGCGGAGGACGGTGCATCGCTCGAGCTCCGAGCAGGCGGGATCCATGGGCGCTTCTCGACAGCGTGGCATCTCCCCGGCTTCGACCTCGCCGAGAACCACCTTCGCATCGATACCGACCGGGGATACCTGGTCTGCACCACCTCGTGCGTTGCCTTCGTCGGCGGCGGCGATGTGCACGTGGTGCATCAGCTCGACGCCGATCGCGGCTTCGACCTCGCACCGATGGAGGCGGGGGGCGCGTTCTGGGCTGAGCAGGACCTCCTCGCTCGGCACCACGACGGCGCGAACTCGGCCGCGCTTGCGGCTCGCGTCGAGGCGTTGATCACGCACGCGTATCGCAGCGGAGAACGCATCGTTCGTCCGGCCGTCACGACGATGAGGGAGGAAGTGCACGTGCGGCAGGACTCACGAGCGGTCATGCCGGATCTCCGCGGGGCGCCTCTCGGGCTCATTGACGCGTGGCCCGGCCCTGCGCTCACGGGAACGTTGACGGAGCACGTCGACCCCGACGACCTCTCGCCCGAGTCGATCATCGCTTTGCCCGACGCACCTGGTCATTTCCGATCGCTGACCAACCGCGGGCCGCTCGCGCTCATTCGCGAGCTGGGCGCTGTGCGTCTCGGGCGAGCGGCCCTGGGAGTGGCTCCCCCACGCGCGCTGTCGGGGTCCGGCCGCCCATGGGAAGCGCTACTGCTGCTGCTTCGAGCAGAGCTGGGGCGGATTCCGCGCGCTTACCGCGGAGCCCTTGTCGTCGACGCCTACGTCGTCGATCTCGCCACGGCGACCGGCAACATCGACGTCATCGGCGCCGCACTGAACGACCTCCGACGCCACTGCCCCGACGCGAGGATCGGTCTGGAGGTCAACGCCGGCGTCCGCCTGGGTCCGCACATCCCGGCCATCGCATCGCTCCTGGACGTGGTCGTCGCGCTGGGGACGACGAAACCGTGCACGCTCGCCGGTCTTGTCGAGATGCTGCCCGACCGGACCGAGCTGGTCATCAAGACGGGAGTGCTGCCGCACGAGGTTCTGGAGATCGCCTGGGCCGAGCCCGAGCGATGGACCGGTCACCGAGGGCGTCTGGTGGTGCACTGGCCCGGGGCACCGGACCTCCGGCACTCGCACACGGCCGCCCTCGCCTGGGCCAAGGATGCCGCCGGGCTGCGGCGGGTCGCCATATGAGCACCGTCGCTGTCCAGTCGGCGCTCGTCGCACTCGGAGGCGTCGGCCTCCTCGCGATCGTCTTCGTGCTCGCGCGCCGGAGACTGCTCTCGCTCCGATACGCGCTGGGCTGGATGGCAATATCGCTCCTGCTGGTCCTGGCGGCCATCGTGCTGCTGCTGATCGGTGGGATCTCCCCCTCGCTGCCGGTGACCCCGACGGGGCTGCTTGCGGGTGTGGGGCTTGCCTTCCTGCTGGTGATCGCGCTGCAGCTCTCGATCTCCCTCTCCGGACAGCAGGAGTCCATCCGCGAGCTCAGCGAGGCAAACGCCCTCCTCGGGGAGCGCCTGCAGCGCGCGGAGGCGGAGCTTCGGAGCGCTGATCGGGAGCTGGATGGTCGGGAGCTGGATGGTCGGGAGGCTCCGGCTCGCAACTCCACCGGCCGGGCGGCCCGCCGGTCTCGAGGAATCGAGGTCTAGGAGGCAGGCGACACCGGCCGGCGGCGCAGCACGATCACGTGGTGCAACGCCAGCGTGTGACGGAGCGGACGCAGCGCCATCTCCAGGAGCTCGAGCGCGGGTACCGACGCTGTCGGCGCGAGTTGGCGAAAGTTCAACCCTCCCGAAAGCAGGTAGCGGACGTAGTTGCCCAATGGGAAGCTCGACACGAGCTCGAGGCCCGGCATCTCGCGCTCGAACCGCGCTCGGTCGCGCTTGAAGACGATGTACGACAGCGCCTGGTTGGCGCCCACCATCGGTCCGGTCGCCGACGTCTGCCATCCCCGCATCTTCTTGTCGAAGCCCTCCGACGCAAAGAGCCGCCGGAACACCACCGAGGCGAGCGGCCCGTAGTACGGCTCGATGAGCACGACACCTCCGCCCGGCGCGACGACACGCTCAGCCTCGGCGAGAAACCTGCGCGGGTCCGGGAAGTGATGGAAACAGTTCTGGCCATAGAGGACACGAACTGAAGCGTCGGGCAGATCCATGTCCTGCGCGTCGATGACCCTGTCCAGGCCTGCTCCCGGAACCACATCGGTCGCGAGGACATCGGGAAACGTCGCGGCGATCGGGGCGACACCCGAGCCGATCTCGACTCGAAGGCCCGGCGTGTCACCGAACGTGGCGCGATCCAGACGGCGCATGACGTGGTGGCATTCGCGGAAGACGCCGGCAAGCATCGGCTTGCGCTGGAGCACCGCGGCGTGGACCTCGAGACGCCGCGGGCTGTCGGCGTCGATGCCGTCCAGTTCCGGGAGGGCCAGCAGCCGCCGCAGCGCATGCCGGCGGTCACGTGTCGCCGGCGCAGACTCAGTACGCATCGAAATCGATCAGCTCGAAGTGCACGTCGTCGTGCGCGAAGACGGGATGACTGCTCCCGAGGTCCTTGAAGATGCAGTTGAGCGGCGATGGCCTGAAGCGCTCGGGGAGGTCGATGAAGATGCCGCGGAATCGAACGTTGCGATCGATGCCGATCCAGGTCTGCAGCCCGAGGGCCGGGATCCGCGCGGCGCGACCCGGGAGACTCCGGTTGAGGCACAGCACTGCGCTGATGCCCATCGTGCCGGTCCTCGCGAAGACGTTGCCGCCCCTCGCCCGGTACGTCCGCGACGGATTGCGCAAACGCCAGCGCAGGTGTTCGTCGCTCCAGATGGGGTTGAGCGCATACGCGGACCGAGGCTTCGAGCGCACCCGTCCGATGCCGATCTTCACGTCGAGCGGACCGATCAAGGAGAAGCCGAGCTTCTTCAGGAATCCCGGTGTGCTGTTCTGGTTGGCGACGCCGACGACGAACTCGTATCCCAGCGTCCGCGCGAGCTCATACGTCTTTGTCGCGAGCGACGTGAACAGGCCCTTCCCCTGGTGATCAGGTCGGGTTGCGGTGTTGAGCGAGAGCAGGCCTTTGGTGAGACGCCCGGCTATCGCGAACTGCACGGGAATCGTCACGTAATGTGCCGCCAGCTCGCGGCCGGACCACGCATCGAATCCCACCACCGGTCCGAGAGGATTGAGCTTGTACTGCCACGTCAGGAAGTCGGCGTTGAAGTGATGAGTCGCGGGAAACACGGCGGAGAGAAGATCCGCGTACAACCCGATCTCACCGGGAGACGTGCCGGTCTGCCGAAGCTCGTACATCTAGGGAAAGCACACCGCGACATGGTCCCGATACGTCGACACCGAGAAGCCATGTGCAACGAGCGAATCGAGCCGGCGGAACACGCTCTGACGGTTGCGATACATCAGTGCGTTGAACACGCGATTGTTCTTGATCCCCGGATGCATGAAGTGCTCCTGCTCGGTATCGATGTCGTACGGGTGAAAGTACCCGCTCATGGGAATGCCGCTGCGCTGGTACTGCGTCGCGCGTCGGGTGATCAGCCGCTCCGGAAGGTTGCGGAAGTAGATCCCGCCGGCGAGCGGCACTGTCACCGGTCCGACCCGCGCAACGGACATGGGGATCTCGACGAGTCTCGTCCCCACCCGCCGCGCGTCTGTGCCGAAGGCCTTCCACCCGTAGAGGGGATTGCGGGCGGGGAGCACGGAGCTCGAGTATGTGAATCCCAGTGCTTCCATGATCGGGTAGCGGTCCTGCGTCGCCTCTGTCATCGAGAACACTGGCGCGCGGATGCCCTCGACGCGTTTGGCGCCGGTCTTGAGAAGCACTTCGATCGCAAGGGCCGTGTCGCGCTTGAAATCCTCTGCGCTCTGCTGATCGAGCGGAACGTGGCGGTAGCCATGACAGGCGACCTCATGTCCTTCAGATGCGATCTCCTCGATGAGGGACGGATAGGCCTCGGCCACGTCACTCACGACGAAGAACGTGCACGTGAACTTGTGCTTGCGGAGCCAGTCCAGGTATGCGTGGGCGTTGCGAGGCACCCGTTCTCGATACCGACGTCCATCCGTCATCGCAAATCGGACGTCTTCAAGGTCCACGCTGAAGAGATAGGTATGCCGTAGGGGCACCCGCTTCAGTCTACGGAGCGCGTCGAATCCGTCGGAGTCCAGTGCGCGCCAGCGGACATAGCCGTGTGCAACGCATCTGAGCGGAGGCTGTTGCGACCATGGCTGATGCGCCCGGTTGCACCGGAATCCGTCTCAGGGTGCAGGTATGACCGGCCGCCAGACGACTCCGCGACAGCAACCCCTCGGGCCTGATGTGGGCTTCAGCGAACTCGTCACACGCATGATCACCGCAAATCGTGTCGAGCGGGCGCGGCGGAGGAAGCCGTCCGTGCAGCGCAGTCCGGAGCAGGACGAGCTCACCCGGCTGGGGCAGCCCGAACGCCCGCTGACGTGAGCGTCGACGGCCAGCCCCTCGTCACTGCTGTGGTGCGCGACACGACGGAGCGCTGAGCGGACAATCGGGAGGGTGACTCCGGACATCGGGCTATGACCCCGCACCACCGTCGTGGCTTCGTGAAGGCACGCTTGGGGGTCACCTCGTGGCGGTCACTGCCTTCGCCATGACCGGATGCGCGGCTGCGAACGTGACGCCAGGTCAAACGCCTTCTGCATCTGCCGCGCCCACGGTTGCGCCGAGCCCGGAGCCGAGCTCGATTCCCACCCTTCCACCGATTCCGCCGGCCGTCCCCGGCAATGCACTCACGGTCTATCAAGGACCGAGGAGCAGCAATGAGGTCGCCCTGACGTTCGACGAAAGGCGTTGTGAGAGTTGCATCGGGACGTTGGTCACCAACCTTGCGTTGACCGGCGCGAGCGCCACCTTCTGCCCAAACGGCATGTACGCCATGAACTTCGCACCGTATGTTGCCCGGATCAGGGTGTTGATCGCGGAAGGCCGGGTGGAAATGTGCAATCACACGTTCTCGCACCCCGACCTTGCCACGCTCTCCGATGCCCAGATCCGTTCTGAGCTGCTGGAAGTGGAGTTGCCGGAGATCGTCGCCTACCTCACGAGCAAAGGACTGCAGACCGTGACGCTGAGCCAGTTGCTCGGCACACCCTAGAGCGACTCGGCCCACGCGACGACGACGCCCCACGCGATCGCCCAGATCGCGAGCACCGCAACCCATTTCCAGCCGGATGTCAGGGGCGCGCGTTTGTGCCGTCCCGGGAGCGCGAACCACGCAGCGGTCTGCGGAGTGAGCAGCCGCCAGAGCACCCAGGGCGGGTAACTGAGCTCGATCGCGGTGGTGAAGGCGAGGCTACCGCTGCGCGGCCCGATGATGAGCTGCACCAGTGACACGACGCCGATCGCCGTGATCACCGCCATCAGCCCCACCTGGACGAGGCGCAGCGCCTTGACCCCGCGGCGCACCCCTTCGCCGAGCGCGAAGAGCAGCGCCGCGGCCAGCAGCGCGCCGGAGATCATGAGTGGGTTCGGCGTGAGGCCGAGGTTCCGGGTTGCGGATGCCAGCGCCTGGGTCGTCAGCTGCGCGGTCAGCGCCCAGTCGAAGACGACCGCGATCCCGAGGCCGTGCGGGCGCGGGCCGGCACCCGCGTCCGTGAGACCGCGATCCACCACGGCATGGTCGGTCACAGGTCAGCGTACCTGTGCGGGTGACAGAGCGTGGCCTCAGGCAGCGCCGACTGGGACCTTGGGCAGCTCGGCGAGCGCGGTGTCGAGCCGCTCCTGGGGCAGCTCGACATCCTTGAGCTGACCGGCGAAGTACGCGTCGTACGCGGCGAGGTCGAAGTGGCCGTGCCCCGAGAGGTTGAAGAGGATCACGCGCTCGTCGCCGGCCTCGCGGGCGGCGGCTGCCTCCTCGGCGACGGCGCGCAGCGCGTGCGACGGCTCGGGCGCGGGCAGGATGCCCTCACTGCGTGCGAAGCGCACCGCCTCGGCGAAGCACTCGTTCTGCTTGTATGCGCGTGCTTCGATGAGCCCGTTCTTGACGAGGAGGCACAGGGATGGCGCATCGCCGTGGTACCGGAGCCCGCCGGCGTGGATGCTGTCCGGAATGAAGCTGTGCCCGAGTGTGTACATCGGGACGACCGGGCCCATGCCGGCGGTATCGCCGAAGTCGTACGCGTACAGACCGCGTGTCAGCGTCGGGCAGGCTGCGGGCTCTGCAGCGATGAACCGGGTTTTGGCGGTGCCGGCGAGGCGGTCGGCGAGGAACGGATAGGCGACGCCGGCGAAGTTCGAACCACCGCCGACACAGCCGATGACGACGTCCGGGTACGCATCGGCCATCTCCATCTGACGCTTGGCCTCCTGGCCGATGACCGTCTGGTGGAGCAGGACGTGGTTGACGACGGATCCGAGGGAGTAGTGGCTGTCATCACGTGTCGCCGCGTCCTCGACCGCCTCCGAGATCGCGATGCCGAGGCTGCCGGGCGAGTCCGGATCCTTGGCGAGCACGCTCCGGCCGAACTCGGTCTGATCGGTGGGCGAGGGCAGCACCTTCGCTCCCCAGGTCTCCATGAGCGCCCGGCGGTACGGCTTCTGCTGGTACGAGACCTTCACCATGTAGACCATCACCTCGAGGCCGAAGAGCCCGCCCGCGAACGCGAGGGCGGAGCCCCATTGGCCGGCTCCGGTCTCGGTGGTGAGCCGCTTGATTCCCTCCTCGGCGTTGTAGTACGCCTGTGCCACCGCGGTGTTCGGCTTGTGCGATCCCGCGGGCGAGACGCCCTCGTACTTGTAGAAGATCTTCGCCGGAGTATCGAGCGCCTTCTCGAGCCGCTTGGCGCGGTAGAGCGGAGTGGGCCGCCAGAGCTTGTAGATCTCGCGCACGCGATCCGGGATCTCGATCCAGCGTTCGGTCGACACCTCCTGCCCGATGATCGCCATCGGGAAGATCGGCGTGAGGTCGGGCGGTGTGAGCGGCTCGAGCGTCCGCGGGCTCAGGAAGGCGCCCATCGGCTCGGGAATGTCCGCAAGGATGTTGTACCAGTGCGACGGGAGCTCGTCTTCCGAGAGCAGGTACTTGGTTGTCATCTCATCCACCTCATGCCCGTGCCGCTCCGATGCGTGCACGGAGGATACGCCCCGTCGGGATGCCGAGTCAGCGCCGGCGCGTATTGCGCCGCGTCGCCATGAATGCTACCATCATATGAAAGTAACATTCAGAAAGAGGTGACTGCCATGAAGACGCAGAGAGCACAGAGGTGGTGGGCGCTGGCGGCGGTGAGCCTCGGCGTTCTGGCGGTGGGGCTCGACGGCACGGTGCTCAGCGTGGCGCTGCCGACGCTCGCGAAGTCGCTGCACGCGTCGGAGTCCGACCTCCAGTGGTTCTCGTCGGCGTACTTCCTGGTGCTCGCTGCCGCGATGCTGCCGGCCGGACTCCTCGGCGATCGGTACGGACACAAGCGGGTGCTGGTGATCGCGCTCTCGCTCTTCGGGGCGGGATCGGTCCTGTGCGCGTTCTCGACCACGGTGGGGGAGTTCCTCGCCGCCCGCGTTCTGCTGGGTTTCGCCGGAGCGGGCGTCGTCGTCATGGCCATCTCCGCACTGACCGTGCTCTTCACCAAGGAGGAGCGCCCGAAGGCCGTGGGGATCTGGGCCGCGGCGAATTTCCTGTCCTTGCCGATCGGTCCGATTCTGGGCGGCTGGCTGCTGACCAACTTCTGGTGGGGGTGGGTGTTCCTCATCAATGCGCCCATTGCGGTGGTGGGAGTCATCGCCCTGATTGCGCTCGTGCCCGAGTCACGCCCATTGGAGCGTCCCGCCATCGATCTGATCGGCGTGACTCTTTCGATGGCCGGCCTCGTGGCGCTGACGTACGGACTCATCACCGCAGGTCAGGACGGATGGAGCGACCCTCGCGCGTTGCTCGCGATGATCGCCGGGGTCGTCGTCCTGGCCGGGTTCTTCGCCTGGGAGCGCCATCTCACCAACCGGCCGGGAGGCCGGCCGCTGCTGGATCTCTCCCTGTTCCGGTCAGCGTCGTTCACCTGGGGAGTCCTGCTCGCCGCGGTCGCCGTGCTCTCCATGATCGGTGTCCTCTTCACGCTGCCCCAGTACTTCCAGGGCGTCGCCGGCACCGACGCGATGGGATCCGGCCTCCGGCTCCTGCCGATCATCGGTGGCCTCGTTGTCGGGGCGATCCCCGCCGAGCGTGTGGTCCGGACCATCGGGGCCAAGCTGACCGCCGCCGCCGGCTTCGTCCTGCTGAGCGTCGGGCTGTCCATCGGGGCGACCACCGCTGTCGGCTCGAGCGCCCTCTTCGTGGTGATCTGGATGGCGGTCGTCGGGGTGGGCATGGGTCTCGCGCTGTCGACGTCGACGTCCGCAGCGCTCGTCGAGCTCTCCGAGGAGCGCAGTGGTGTCGGCTCGGCGGTCCTGCAGGCGGTGAACAAGGTCGGCGGTCCGTTCGGCACCGCGATTCTCGGCAGCGTGCTCAGCTCGATCTATCTCTCCCGGCTCGCGCTGTCCGGCCTGCCCACCGCTGCCGCCACGGCCGTCCGTCAGAGCGTGTTCGGCGGCGTCGCGGTTGCGCAGCAGCTCGGCTCGAGCGCGCTGCTGCATTCCGTCCGCACCGCGTTCGTGGACGGCATGGACGCGGCGTTGCTCGTCTCCGCGGGGATCGCGCTCGTCGGGGTGGTGCTGACGTTGCTGTTCCTGCCGCGACACAACCAATTGCAGGACACTCTGCAGGTGAACAGTGTCGAGGAACGGCCACTTGTCGGAATCAGCTAGCCACCCGGCCGCCGGGCTGCGCGAGCGAAAGAAGGAGCGCACACGCGAGGCGATCCGCCGGCGCGCGCTGCAGCTCTTCATGACGCAGGGATATGACGCGACGACGGTGCAGCAGATCATCGACGACGTCGAGATCTCCGAGAGCACGTTCTTCCGGTATTTCCCGAACAAGGCCGACGTCGTCCTCTCCGACGACTTCGATCCGATCATCGTTGCCGCGTTCCAGCGACAGCCCGCGTCGCTCAGCCCCCTGCAGGCGCTGCGCGTCGCGTTTCACGAGTCGTTCGCGGAGCTCACCGCCGAGGAGATTGCGGCGCAGGCGGAGCGCATGCAGCTCATCCTCGCGGTCCCCGAGCTCCGTGCCTCGATGCTCGATCAATTCGGCCAGGCGATGAGTCTGCTGGCGAGCGTCCTGGCCGAACGAACTGGACGCAGCACGGATGACATGGCGGTCAGGACACTCGCCGGCGCGGTCGTCGGCGTGGCGATGGCCGTACTGTTTTCGATGCTCGAGGACCCGTCGGCCCATCTGGCAACGCTGTTCGATGAGGCGATGGGACACCTCGAAGGCGGCCTCCGGCTCTGAGCCGTGAGCCGACTATCCTTGCACGCGTGCGCCTGGCCACCTGGAACGTCAACTCCGTCGTCGCGCGGCTTCCCCGCCTCGTCGGGTGGCTCGAAACGGCGCGGCCGGACGTGCTCTGCCTGCAGGAGACGAAGATCGCTGACGGGGGCTTTCCGCGTGCGGAGGTCGAGGCGCTCGGATACGAGCTCGCGCTGCACGGTGACGGTCGCTGGAACGGCGTCGCGATCGTCTCGAAGGTTGGGCTCATCGACGTCGAGCGTGGTTTCACCGGTGAGCCGGGTTTTCCGGACCCGGAGGCGCGGGCACTGAGCGCGACCTGCGGAGGGCTCCGCGTCTGGTCGGTCTACGTCCCCAACGGCCGGACGCTCGACAACGACCACTATCAGTACAAGTTGCGCTGGCTCGCCGCCATCAAGGGCGCGCTCACCACCGGTCGCGACTCCGGCCAGGCACTCGCGGTGTGCGGCGATTTCAACATCGCACCGACCGACGCCGACGTCTGGGACCCGGCTGAGTTCATCGGCTCCACGCATGTCAGCGCGGCGGAGCGCGAGGCGCTCGCCGCGCTGGTGGCGCTGGGACTGCGTGACGTGCAGCCGCGCGCGTTCAAGGGACTGCCGTTCACGTACTGGGACTATCGTGCCGGGATGTTCCACACCGGCAAGGGCATGCGTATCGACCTGGTGCTCCTCGACGAGGCGGTGGCCGCGACGGTCACCGATGCGTACATCGATCGCGATGCGCGCAAGGGCACTGGACCATCGGACCACGCGCCTGTCGTGGTTGACTTCAACTGGTCGCCCTGAGGCTCCTGGAGGTCAGCTGGACGGTGGCTTCGGTGCCTTGGCGCCGTCGGCAACCGCGAACGCGTCGCCCTTCGTGCTCAGCAACGACGGTGTTGCCTCGGGCTTGTTCGCCGACGTGACCATCTGGATCGAGTTGGCCGTCCCACCACTGGCGATCTTCGTCGAGCCGTTGACCGTGCCGCGGGTGAACGTCACGTTCGTCGTCAGGGCGAGCACCGATTGTCCGCCGCCGACCGTCGGCGCCTCGTGAATCCACTCGGCACTCGCCTGCGATGACGAGTAGGTGAATCCCTCCGTGAACGACTCGCTTTCGGTCGTGTCCTTGACGGTGATCGACCACTGGTTCACGCCCGCGACCTTCGTCACGGTCACGGTCATCGAGTCGCGGGGATGGACGATGAACCGGGGGATCGGCACCTCGGGCGCAGGGATGATCTCAGTCCACGCGTTGTACGAGATCACGCCCCCCTGAATCTGCTCAGACGTCCCGGCCTGAATCAACGTGCCATCGTTGAACCCACCGATGCCCACCCAGTCCGATGCGTACTTGTTGCCGCTCTGGGTCTTGACGGTCGGCACCTTCCATGTGCCCTTGACCTGTGTGTACGTGAGACCGGTGTCCGCGTAGCCCGACCAGTTGGTAGACTCGAAGTCCGCTTCTCTGGCCATCGCGCTTCCTGAATGGAACGTACCGTGACTCACGGCGGCCACGCCGTTGGTCGTGCTCGCGAGCGCCAACGGAATGGCGAGCCATCCGGTGGCCACGGCGAGAGTCATCCGACGCATGCGCAGTCCCCCCTCGAATTGTCGATTGTCAGGCTTGCCGATTGACGGCAAGCGTACCAAACCTGCACGCGGCGCTCCGGGGCCTATCCTGACCGCGTGGCCATTCGCAGCAGCAGCTGATGACCGTGCGGCCAGGCGTCATTCTTGCGGCGTTCATCGCCGTTGCAGCGGCGATGGGCATCGTCGTTTCCCTGATCCAGCGTCCACCGCCGTCACACCCGGTGCCACGCATCACGCCGGCGAGCGTCGGGCCGACACCGGTGCCCCGCCAGCCGTCGGTGGCGTTCGCGTTCAGCGTCGCCGACGACGCGTCCACCGGCGAGGTGGTGCTGTTCGGCGGTGTCTCGAACGTCGCCAACACGTGGGCCTGGAACGGCGCCACATGGACGCTCCTGCACCCGGCGAACAGCCCGAAGGGTCGCTATGCCGCGTCGGCGGCGTTCGACCCGCAGAGCGGGCAGATCCTCCTCTTCGGGGGGCATCTCCAGTCGGGCGCTCCGGTCAACGACACCTGGGGGTGGGATGGGACGAACTGGGAGAGGTTGAGCGCAGGTGGCGCCGGTGAGCCTCCGGCCGGCGGCGGGTCACAGATGGCCTGGGATCCGGCCTTGAACCAGATGCTGCTGGTAACCCTGTCAGCGCCGGGCGGCGGCGGCGGTCAGACATGGATCTGGACAGGCACCCATTGGCTCCGTCAGAGCGCGGGGATGCTCGGGGTGATCGACTCGAGCATCCTCCTGGCGTACGACCCCATCTCGCGCACGATGCTGGCCGAAGGATGCTGCGCTGCGCAGGCGGCCAACCTGGTCACCGAGCCCGCTTCGACGTGGCGATGGGACGGGTCGAAGTGGCACGTCGTGACCGGGGTGAACAGTCCCTCGGACTCGACGGCCATCGCCCTCGATCCCAACCGGGGGAGCCTGGTGCTCTGCAACTGCGACCTCGTCGGTGGCGTGGTGCCGGCGCTCTGGACGTGGGACGGGTCGCGGTGGTTGCCGCTTGCCACCGATCGCGTCCCGCCGCAGCCGCAGGCCGAGGTGACCGACGTCACGCGGTCGCAGCTGCTGCTGCTCGGCTTCGCCTTCAGCGAGGCGCAGTCCATCGCGCAGCCCGTGCAGACATGGGAGCTGAGCGGATCGGCGTGGCGCCTGCTCGACGCCGGTCCCGAGTAGCTCTCGAGCCCGGTCGGGCTACAGCTCCAGCGTCGCCTCCGCCGTGATCGGGACGGCCGCGAGCGCCTTCGACACGGGACAGCCCGCCTTGGCCGCTTCGACCGCCGACGAGAACGTCTCCGCGTCGATGCCGGGGACCTTGCCGTTGATCGTCAGGTGAATGGCGGAGATGCCCTCCGGCAACCCGACGGTGACGCGCGCGGTGACGTTGAGCTGCTTGGGCGGGTATCCGGCTGTGGCGAGGCCGTGCGCAAGCGCCATCGACAGGCAGGATGCGTGGGCCGCCGCGATCAACTCCTCAGGGCTCGAGCCGGTGTCCCGGGTCTGGAAGCGCCGGGCGGAGGTCATCGCGAGCTCGGGAAAGGCACCACTGGCGGGGCGAACGGTGCCCTGGCCGGTCGCGAGATCGCCCACCCACGTCGCTGTGGCGCTGCTGTCGACACTCATGCGAGTCCTCCTACTGACTTCGAACCGGACTCCAGCGTACCGGCTTATCCGTCCGGCACGCCGCGACGAGCGCGAAGGCCCGTTTCCCTGGCGCAGCCGCGCCGCTCCGCCGGTCCGGCCTACTGACCGAGCCCGTTGCTGATGTTCGAGAAGACGTTGTTCACGCGCTTGCCGACCGTCGTGAGGATGACGATCACGACAATGGCGATGAGGACGAGGATCAGCGCGTACTCGACCATGCCCTGTCCTTCCTCATCTCGCTCGAGGTGCCGGGCAACGAACTCGGTGCCACGGAAGTAGAGCGCGGACAGCAGCGCAGAGAGATTCGACACGTCTCGATAGTAGGTTCGAGCACCGCAGTGGCGATGACGGGCCGGTTACGCCGCGCTCTCAGGGCGGACACATCAGACAGCGCCCAGGCCGTGAGACGGTGACTCTCACGCGGGTCAGGCGTTGACCCGCTGCATGTACTGCTCAGAGCCACGGGCACCCGCGACCGTCGCCGGGGAGGCGAGCGCGCTCATCTCGTGGAGCTCGTCGTCGCTGAGCGAGACGTCCGCTGCGGTGGCGTTCGCCTCGAGGTTCGCACGCTTGCGAGTGCCCGGGATCGGAACGACGTCGCTGCCCTGGTGCAACACCCACGCCAGCGCGAGTTGCGCGGTGCTGATGTCGTGGGCCTTGGCGATCGCCTCGAGCCGGGTGACGAGGCGGACGTTCTGGTCGAAGTTCTCCTCCTGCCAGCGCGGGACGCTGCGTCGCCAATCGTCCGCCGGGAGGTCCTCCAGACGCTGGAAGTTCCCGGTGAGCATGCCGCGTCCGAGTGGGCTGTAGGCCACGAAGCCGATGCCCAGCTCGCGGGTTGTCGGCAGGATCTCGGCCTCCGGCTCGCGGCTGAAGAGCGAGTACTCGGTCTGGAGCGCGGTGATCGGATGGGTTGCGTGCGCGCGACGGATGGTCTCCGGCGCAGCTTCGGAAAGCCCGAGATAGCGGACGAGCCCCGCCGTCACCAGCTCTGCCATGGCGCCGACCGTCTCCTCGATGGGTGTGGACGGGTCCACGCGATGCAGGTAGTACAGATCGACGTAGTCGGTCCGGAGATGCGCGAGGCTCTGTTCGAGCGCAGGGCGCACCTTGTCGCGCTTGCCGAGACCGACGCCGCCACCGCCACCGAACTTGGTGGCAAGCACCACCTCGGATCTGCGCGTCGCGATGGCTCGGCCGACAACCTCCTCGCTGTGACCGGCGCCGTAGATGTTTGCCGTGTCGATGAAGGTCACACCCAGCTCGAGAGCGCGCGCAAGCGTTGCCTCGGACTCAGGGTCCTCGGCATCCCCGTACACGCCGGCGAAGCTCATCGCTCCGAGCCCGACGGCCGAGACCATCGGTCCTTCCCTGCCGAGACGTCGCTGCTGCATTGACGTGCCTCCGTGTGATTGTCGTTTCAGGCTAGCCGACTCGGCCCCGGCGACGGGCCGCCGACCTCCGGTACGGGGTCGCTACGATCACGCGTCGGGGAGCGAACGTTCACGTGAGGTGGTGGCGATGAGTGCACGCGAGATCGATCCTGCCGCGGCCGGCCAGGCGGAGTCCCCCCGCTGGTGGCGCCAGAACCTTGCCGGGCGCGTGGCCGAGCATGTGCTCGAGTCGGAGGCGCTCGCGGGGAACGTGCTCGCCGATCCTGCCGAGAGACCGCTCTGGGTCTACGTACCGCCGGGCTACGACACGTCGGACGAGCGGTATCCGGCGGTGTACGTCATCCAGGGCTACATGGGCCAGGCGGCGATGTGGTGGAATCGCGCCGCGTTCCGCGAATCCTTTCCCGCTGCGGCGGACCGCGTCTTCGCGACCGGGGAAGCGCCCCCGGCGATCGTCGTCTACGTGGATGCGTGGACGTCGTACGGCGGGTCGCAATACGTCGACTCGCCCGGCACCGGGCGGTATCACACGTATCTCTGCGACGAGATCGTCCCCTGGGTCGACGCCAACTACCGGACGATGAACGATCCCGCGCATCGGGGCATCCAGGGGAAGTCGAGCGGGGGCTTCGGCGCCATGATCACGCCGATGTGGCGCCCGGATCTCTTCGGCGGCATGGCCACCCACGCGGGAGACACCCTGTACGAGTACTGCTACATCCCGGAGTTCGCCAAGGTCGTGCGTGCGCTGCGCGATTTTGACGGCGACATCATGGCGTGGTGGTCCGATTTCAAGTCACGGACGGCGTTCACCAAGGACACCGACGGCAGCGTCGTCATGACGTTCGGTGTGGCGGCCTGTTTCTCGGCGCGTGAAGACGGAACGCCGGAGCTCCCGTTCGACCCGCACTCCGGCCGGATCCGCGACGACATCTGGGCGAAGTGGCTGGCGCTGGATCCGGTGCGCATGGTGCCGCGGTATGCGGAACCCCTGCGCTCGCTTCGCGCCGTGTGGATCGACGCGGGAACGCGGGACGATTGGTATCTCGACCTTGGCGCGACCGCGTTTCGCGACGAACTGTCGAGGATCGGGGTCACCGACGTGGAGTTCGAGCTGTTCGACGCAACGCACATGGGCATCGACTACCGCTACTCGAAGTCACTGGCGTACCTCGCGCAACGGCTGCGCTGACGTCAGTCGTGCTTGAACACAACCACTGAACGCAGCACCTCGCTGTTCACGATCTTCGTGAAGGCGTCCTCGACGTCATTGACGGTGATGAGCTCCGACACGAAACCGTCGAGGTCGAGACGGCCTTTGCGATAGAGATCGATGAGCACGGGGAAGTCGCGTGTCGGCAGGCAGTCGCCATACCACGACGAGCGCAGCGACCCGCCTCGGCCGAAGACCTCCGACATCGGCAGCTCGACGGTCATGCCCTGTTCCGGCGGCACGCCGACGTTGACGAGGCGGCCGGCGTGGTCGCGCGCCAGGAACGCTTGCACGTAAGTCTCCGGCCGGCCCACCGCGTCGATGACGAGGTCGGCGCCGAACCCGCCGGTGAGCGCCCGGATCGCCTCGATCGGATCCTGCGTCCGCGCGTCGATGGTGTGCGTTGCGCCGAAGCGCTTCGCCCACTCCAGCTTGCGTTCGACGACATCGACGGCGATGACCATGCGCGCGCCGGCGATCGCCGCGCCGGCGATCGCGGCGTTGCCGACGCCGCCGCATCCGATCACGGCGACGGTGTCACCCGCCGCGACCGCGCCCGTGTTGACGGCGGCGCCGAATCCCGCCATCACGCCGCAACCGATCAGCGCTGCGGCCTCCATCCGAGCGCTCGGATCGATCGTCACCGCCTGTCCGGCGTCGACGAGGCACAGCTCGGCGAACGCACCGATGCCAAGCGCGGCCGTGAGTTCGGTGCCGTCATCGAGGGTCATGCGCTGCCGAGCGTTGCGGCTGTCGAAGCAGTACCAGGGGCGGCCGCGGAGACAGCTGCGGCACGTGCCGCAGGGAGCGCGCCATGCGATCACCACCACATCACCCGGCGCGACGTTGGCCACGCCGTCGCCGATGGCCTCGACGCGGCCGGCCGCTTCATGCCCGAGCAGGAACGGGAAGTCGTCGCCGATGCCACCTTCGCGATAGTGCAGGTCGGTGTGGCAGACGCCGCACGCCTCGACCCGGATGAGGGCCTCGCCGGGCCCAGGGTCGGGCACGGTCACGGTGGCGACCTCGACCGGGGCGCCCCGGCGGCGCGCGATGACACCCGGCACCCTGTGTGGCATGGCCGCATCTTAGGCGGGCCAGGTCGCCCAGCTGCGCATCGTCGCGGCGATGTTCTCCTCCTCGAACGCGAGGTGCTCGAGGAGGCGGGTGCCGAGATCACGCAGCGCGATCACCAGCGAGTCGCGCTCGGCGCTTGTGGTGCTGTCATCCAGCTTGCGCGCCAGCGACTCAACGTTGTCGAGCAGCACCGAGATCGCTCGGTGATCGGATTCGAGCCGGTCGACGACAACGCCGAGCTCCGGGTTGGAGCGTCGCAGTGCGGGAAACATGTCCGCGTCCTCGCCGTGGTGGTGCATGTGCACGATCCGGCAGTGATACAGACAGTTGATCTGCAGGTTCCAGAGCGGGCTGTTGGCCTGCAGCTCGGCGAGGCGGTCGGCAACGTGCGCGGACGGCGCCCCGGTCGCGACGTCGGCCGCCAGCTCCCGGCAGACCGTGAGGTCGTTGCGCAGCATCTGGTGGATGAGTTTCAGCTGCCGATGCACGGCGACCCCGAACGGGGCTTCGTTGCGCTCGCGGGCCGACACTCAGAGCACGCCGGCGCGGCGGAGGGCTCCCTCGACGCCGCCCAGGTCATCGACGAGGTACGTCGGCTCCTGCTGCTCCAGGATCTCCCGCTCGCGGAACCCGGAGCACACGGCGACCGACGGGTAGCCGAGGGCGCTCGCGGCCATCACGTCGGCCTCGGTGTCCCCGATGACGATCGCCGGGGTGCCGCCGGGCACCATCTTGCGAATGAGGCCGGCTCGTACCTTGAACGCCGGCTCGCCGAGGCCCGCGGCGGTTTCAGTGGCCTCGAAGAACGGCCGCAGGCCCAACACGCCCAGCTCTGCCCGAAGCGATGGTGCCGATGCGCGCATCGCAACCAGCACGCACACGTGGTGAGCAGCGACCTTGGTGAGGAGCGGCAGGGTGGCGGGAAAGAGGACGTCGAAGCCCAGGTTCTCAGGGAGCTCGATCTGCTGGTTGTACTCGGCCTCGAACGCCTCGAAACGCTCGGCGGCGAGGCCGCTCGCCGCGAGGATCTGCGGCCATCCGGCTCGAAGGCGCCGGAGGCGCCAGTACGTCGCGCGGTCGAGTGGGTTCGCGCCGAAGGACGCGCACACCGTGCTGTAGACGGTGTGATGACGAACCGAGACGTCGAGCAGCGTGCCGTCGAGGTCGAACACGAGCGTGGCCGGCGGCGAACTCATGGGCCAAAGATATCCGCAAGGGTGAACGACGCGTGAACACGAAAGGGATCCGATTCGGTGATCGATCCCCTTCGCCGGTCACCGATGGCTACTCGTCAGAGTCCTTCCAGCCGAAGTGCTTCCATCTGAAGATGCCGCGCACGCCGAGACGCTCCACGTGCAACTGCTCGAACTCCTCGTACTCGCCGGCTTTCTCGCTGTCCACGGAGAGGTGCACCGCCGCCTCGGTGATGTGATCGATGTCGCCGGCGGGCGCCAGGTAGTGCTTGTGGCGATGAGCGTGCTCGAAGACGATCCCATGGAAGATATCCTCGCGGGCGAGCGCCGCGACCTCGACCACCTTGCCGATGTCGGTCCCATCGCTTGCGACAACGGACTCACCCGTCTTGACTGCCGTCCATGCAATGCGTTCGACGTCGTCTGCCATGAAATCATCATAGACGGCGCTGCCCGCGGCGCACCCGCGCGGTCAGACCGGGACGCGGCCGAGACGATCGAGCTGCGCGGCCCTGATCGACGCGGTCTGCCCGAAGACGAGAAGGAAGAGCGCCTCACGGGCAAGGCGCTGAGCGTGGTGGTCCATCGTGATCGAACGGCCGCCGCCGGTCACCACCAAGGTCGTCGCCGCATGGAGTGCAAGGGCTGACGCTCGCGCTCGGGCGTCCGGCATCGCGTCCGGTGAGGCGTGATCGAGGGCTGCACGACATGCGGCGACCGCGTCGCGAAGTGCGTGGCTCTCGAGCAGTGAGGCACATCGCGCAGCGACCCCCAGCGCGAGCGAACCGTTGAGACGCAGGCCGGCACGGTCACGCATCTGCCACTCGTCGAACGGCTGGGTCGTGATCACCCGATCGTCACCGACGAAGTGGTCGCGGAACGTGAGGGTGACGGTGGCGCTCGCGTTGACCGCGGTCAGATGGAGTCGCTCCGCGCTGAGCGAGTCGCTGCTCCGCGCGTCGACAACCGCCCACACGATGTCACCGTCCGCGCGACGAGCAGCCGCCCGGATCACGTCGACGCGCCCCCAACCCGTGACCCACGGGGCTTGACCGTCGAATCGCCACCCACCGGGAGCGGGGGCGGCGGCGAGCATCGGCGGGCCCGGACGCCGGAGTCCGGAAAACGCCACGCCTGCTCGCACCACACCGCGGCACATCGGCTCGAGGAACTCGTCGCTGAGCCGGGAAGAGCCGGCCTCGGCCAGCGCGCGCACGGCGCCATGGTGCTGGATCCAGACGAACGTGGTCGTGAGGCAGCCGCCGGCCAGGATCTCGATGATCTCGAGACCCGTGCCCATGTCCGGGAGGCCCATCCCGTGAGCCCTGGATGGGCCGGCGAGACCGTACAGGCCGGCCTCCGCGAGGCAGTCGAGCCGTTCGACGGGGACGATGTCCGCGGCGTCCACCTCGAGAGCACCGGGGAAGAGCACGTCGTCACTGAGCGCGCGCGCCAGCGCGACCGGGTCCACGGCGCCTATGCGGATCGCGGCGCGGTCGGGTGCGCGCGCCGACGGCGCGGATGGGCCCGCGTCGCCACCTCGGCGCTCCCGTTGGTGACCATGAGCGCGGCCAGCTCACTCTTCAGGGAGGGGATCATCGAGCCGACATCCGGGATGACGTCGCGGTCGGCGACGATCCCGATGTTGAGGTCGCCGTCGTAGCTCATCACCGTGATGTTGAGTCCGAGACCGTCGGTGATGACGGACACGGGATAGATCGCGTCGAGGCGCGCCCCCGCGCAGTAGATGGCGAACTGCGGGCCGGGCACGTTGGACACGACGAGGTTCCACATGGGCCGCAGGCGCGGATTGCTGGCCCAGGCGAACGTGAGTCGTGCGGCCCGAGAGAAGAGCGCGGGAGGGATGAAGTTGTTGGCGTCCTGGAGCAGCGTGGCCGGGATCGCCTGGTTGCGTTCCTTCATCCTGGCCAGCGACTCGTGCGTTGTGCGGAGCCGCTCCACCGGATCCGCGATCTCCGTGTGCAGCGGCACGCCGTTCAGCAGGATGCGGTTGCCGAAGGTGCCCTGTTGCTCCGGGCTGCGCACCGACACCGGGATCTGCGCGATCAGCGGTTTCCGGCCGAGCTCATGATGCTTGAGCAGCCACCGGCGCACCGCGCCGGCGCAGATGGAGACGACGACGTCGTTGACCGTCACGCCATACGTGTTCTTGACATCCTTGACAGCATCGAGTGGGATCTGACCGAAGGCGATGCGCCGGTGCGCGGAGATGCGGCCGTTGAACGATGTGCGTGGGGGGCTGCCGCGACGCCGCCCGGTGACGGTGTCGTCGCGCCGGATCATGCTCTCGACGCGCCGGCTCGCGGCACCGACGATGCTCGCGCCGGGGAGCATGCTGAAGATGCCGACCTCCTCGAAATTGGGGAGCGTGGTCGGGAGCGAGCGCAGCAGGCGGAGCGGATACTGCGGGAGGCCGATCAGGCCGCGCACGAGCATCTCGAGCTGCGAGGGCATGCCGGCGTGGATGTCTTCGTCGAGCGGTTCCGGGACCGGTCGCCCCTCCGGGGTGAGGTCGAGGAGCGAACCGAGGATCTCGGCTCCGGACATGCCGTCGATGACGGCGTGGTGGACCTTCGTCATCAGCGCGACGCGCCCGTTCTCGAGGCCGTGGATGAGGTAGACCTCCCAGAGCGGCCGCGTGCGGTCGAGAGGCCGCGCGAAGACTCGAGCGACCTGCTCCTCGAGCTGCGAGATGTTCCCCGGCGGCACGAGCGCGAGCTCGCGGACGTGGAAGTCGATGTCGAAATCGGGGTCGTCGACCCAGTACGCATGGTCGAGACCGAATGGCACCTCCGCGAGACGCCAGCGGAACACCGGGATCAGCGGGAGTCGCTCGAGGATGAGCCGCTGCAGGGTGGCCAGCGTCATGGCGCTCCCCGGAGCCGTCGACGGATCGAGGATCAGGACGGCGGAGACGTGGCCGTAGATCCTGGGGGTCTCGAGGGCGAGAAACTGCGCGTCGAGGCTGGTGAGCTGGCGCATCGTGCTCGAACACACTGGCAGAACCCGCGAAGAACGGTCAACCCCGCTCGTTCGCGTGTCCATGTGGGATCGTTCGGGGATGCCCTTCGAGATCAGCACCATCGAGACGCCCGAGCTGGGCGACCGCAGCTACGCGATCCTGGCCGGCGATCAGGCGGTCGTGATCGACCCGCAGCGCGACATCGACCGCGTCCTTGCAGTGCTCGCGGAGCACGGCGCCCGGCTCGGCCACGTGCTGGAGACCCATATCCACAACGACTACGTCTCCGGCGGCCCGGAGCTCTGCCGGGTCACCGGCGCCACCCATGTCATCCCGGCCGGCGAGGCCGTCGGCTACGAGCGGCAGTCGATCGCGGACGGGGAGACGCTGGGGATCGGTGGGTTGATCATCCGCGCCCGACATACGCCGGGCCACACAGCGACGCATACGAGCTACATCCTCGAGGAGGACGCCAGGCCGGTCGCGGCATTCACGGGGGGATCGATGCTCCTCGGCTCGGTGGGCCGGACCGACCTCGCCGGCCCATGGGTGACCGATCGCCTGAGCCACCTGCAGCATCGCTCCGCCCGGCGGCTGTCCGATGAACTGCCGGACGACGCGGCGATCCTGCCCACGCACGGCTTCGGCAGCCTGTGCTCGGCCGGCTTCCCGGTCGGGGCCGCCGACACGGCGGACGCCCGGCACCAGCGCGCCGAGAACCCGGCCCTGCTCATGGAGGAGGACGCGTTCGTCGCGCGGCTCGTCGCCGGTCTGGACGCCTTTCCCCGCTACTACGCGTACATCGGACCGCGGAACCGCGAGGGTGCCGGCTCGATCGACCTCGATCTGCCGCCGTTCGCCGATCCGCGCGAGCTCGCGGCCCGCGCACGCGCCGGCGAATGGGTGGTCGATCTTCGAGAGCGCGCCGAGTTCGCGGATCGGCACCTGATCGGCACGGTCGGCTTCGAGCTCAGCGATCCGCTGACGACGTACCTCGGCTGGCTCATCCCCTGGGGCAGCCCGCTGAGCCTCATCGCGGCATCCTCGGCCGATCTTGCGACGGCGCGCCGCGCCCTCGCCCGGATCGGGATCGAGCGGATCGCGGCCTGCGGGATCAGCGAGCCCCAGAACGGAGGCGGTGACCCGTGGGCCGATCTGGAGACCGGCTCGTATCCGCTCATCGGCTTCAAGGAGCTGAAGCCATTCCTCGGCGCGAGCGGCGAGGTGATCGTCGACGTCCGGCTCCGCAGCGAACACGCCGACGGTCACCTGGCCGGCGCGCTGAGCATCCCGCTCCACGAGTTGCCCGATCGCCTCGATGAGATCCCCTCCGGCAGGGTGTGGGTCCACTGCGCCGCGGGATACCGCGCTGCGGTGGCCGGCTCGCTCCTGGCCCGCGCGGGTCGCGACGTGATGGTCGTCAGCGATCAGATCGGCAACACGGTCGCCTGCGGCCTCGAGCTCGTCACCGGCTGACCCGGGTTTCCACCGCCCATGAGCCTCGCGAGCCGCCTCCTCGAACGAGCCGCGCAGCTGCCGCCGGCCCGGACGCGTGATGTCGCGGTCCGGCGCAACATCGAGATCCCGATGCCGGACGGCGTGACACTGCTGGCCGATCGATACCGTGCTCGCCACGACGGAACCGAACCGGTGATCCTCATGCGCAGTCCCTACGGACGCGGCAGCATCTGGGGGCTGGCGGCGCGAGCGTTTGCGGAGCGCGGCTTCCAGGTCGTCGTCCAGAGCTGCCGGGGGACGTTCGGCTCGGGTGGGGTGTTCAACGCCTATCGGGACGAGGCGGGCGACGGGCTTGCGACGCTGGACTGGCTCGAGGCGCAGCCGTGGTCCAGAGGCGGGGTGGCCATGTTCGGGCCGAGCTACCTCGGCATCGTGCAGTGGGCGGTGGCGGCCGACCCGCACGCAACGCTCCGCGCGCTTGCACCCGCGATCACCTCATCGCGGACCCGAACGTTCACGTACCCGGCGGGGACGTTCTCGCTGGCGAGCACGCTCACGTGGCTCGACATCCTCGCGAGCCAGGGCCACACGGGTCTGCGACAGCTCAACGATCGCCTGAGCAGCGCGAAGCGTCTTGCTCGCGGGTTCGCCACCACGCCGCTTGCCGACGCCGACCGGGCGGTCACCGGTGACCGGGTGCAGTTCTATCAGGACTGGCTCGCGCGCAAGGATGACGACGTGTTCTGGGCTCCGGTCGAGTTCGACCGCCATCTCGACGCCGTCTCCGCGCCAGTCACGATGGTCACCGGCTGGTACGACATCTTCCTTCCCGTCCAGCTCGCCGACTATCGCGCGCTTCGCGAGGCTGGACGCGACACTCGGCTCACCATCGGGCCCTGGAAGCACGTGGATCCCGGCGGTCTCGCGGAGAGCCTTCGCGACGCCATCGACTGGTTCGGGGTGCATCTTCAGGGGCGTTCAACACCCAGGGTATCGCGCGTGCGGATATTCGTCGGCGGCACGCGGCGCTGGGTCGACCTCGACGAGTGGCCGCCTCCCTCTCGTCCGGTGCGCTGGCACCTGCGTCCGCACGGCGGCCTCGAGGTCAGCCCCGCGGCACGCTCGGAGCCGGATCGCTATCGATACGATCCGGCCGATCCGACGCCAACCGTCGGTGGCACGCTGCTCGCGCGAACGGGAGGCCCACGGGACAACCGAGGGCTCGAGCGCCGAGCTGATGTGCTCGTCTACACATCCGCTGCGCTCGTCCGCGATGTCGAGATCGTGGGCGACGTCGTCGCGCACCTGCACGTCCGGTCGTCCCTGGAGCACACCGACTTCTTCGTCCGTCTCTGCGATGTCGACCCCTCCGGCGCGTCACGCAACATCAGCGACGGCCTGGTGCGGCTCACGCCCGGTGGGTGGCGGCGTGACGCCGATGGTGTCTCGATCGTGACGGTCGACCTGTGGCCGGCCGCGCACGTGTTTCGCCGCGACCACCGTATCCGCGTCCAGGTGTCGAGCGGGGCGCATCCTCGATTCGCGCGCAACCTTGGCGGGGGAGAGCCGTTCGGATCCGCCACGACGATGCATGTGGCCGACCAGGAGATCTGGCACGACGACGATCACCCGTCGGCGATCGTCCTTCCCGTGCGGGACGCGTCCGCCTAGCGCCTCGCTCCGGAAACTGCCGGGACTCTGGACCGCTCGTCGGCGGCGCCGGGCTCATGCTGCTCGTCCCCGGGCTCGGAGACGGCGTCGAGGCGATGGAGCGATTTCGGCGGCGGGCCTGAGGGAGCGGGCGGCTCCTCGGGTCCGCGGTCGTCACCGCGAGCCTGCTCCGGGCCGTCGACCGGTGCCTGCTGGTTGTGGTCGTTGTCGAACGAGATCAGGTAGATCGACGTTATGGCCGTCATGGTGACGAAACCGAAGATCGCGAGCGTCAGACGGTAGATGAGCCCCATCGAGTCCGGAAGCCCGGGCATGAAAGGCGCGAGGCACGCCGTCACGAGGCCGATCGCCGGGGGCATCAGCCACACCCAGACGGTCCGCCCTTCGCGATCGATGCCGATCCTGCCCTCGAATCGCCGCAGGCCGGCTTCGACGCGGGGCTTCAGCGCACTCATCCTTTCTCCTCGGGTCAGTCTATCGTGCGCTCGGGGTCCCCAAACGTCCAGCGCTGCGCATGCGATTCGGGATCTGGTTGGTGGGTGTGATATAGCTCTCGAGGATGAGTGAGCTCTCCGCGCCGTACGTGCACCCCCTTGCGCGTGTCGAGGACGATGTCGAAATCGGCGCCGGGACGTTCGTCTGGGCGAACGCTCACCTACGTCGCGGATCGCGCATCGGTTCGAGCTGCATCATCGGATCGGATGTGACGGTCGACCTCGGGGTGATCATCGGCGATCGCTGCAAGGTGCAGAACGCCGCATTGCTGTACAGCGGTCTGCGACTCGGCAATGGTGTCTTCGTCGGTCCGGCAGTCGTGTTCACCAACGACCGTTCGCCCCGCGCCGTCATGCCGGATGGACGGCTGCGCACCGAGGCGCAGTGGGCACATGGCGACACAGTCGTGGGCGATGGAGCATCGATCGGCGCCAGCGCGACGATCGTCACCGGGATCAGCATCGGCAGCTGGGCGATGGTCGGCGCCGGTGCGGTGGTGACGCGCGACGTTGCTCCGTTCGCGCTCGTGCTCGGCGTACCGGCGCGACCGGCCGGATGGGTGTGCGCGTGCGGCGCTCGCGCGGAGATCCCCGGAGTCACGCGTTGCGACGCATGCCCTGAGACCGCGGGATGACGACCGCTGCAACAGCCCTGGACACGCTCGACACGCCGAACCTGCGCCGCCTTTCGCCGCGGTTCTGGGTCGCGCGGCAGTGCCAGATCGCGCTCTTCTGGGGGCCGGTGCTCATCGTCGCGCTCGTCGTCGCATTCGTCACGCGCGTCCCCGCGGCACCCCTGGTGCCAGTGGTGATTGTGTTGATGGCGATTGTCGCGTGGCTTGTCGAGCGCGGACGTTTTCGTTCGTGGGGCTACGCGGAACGCGAGGACGACCTCATCGTCGTTCGCGGCCTGCTGTTCCGGCGTGTGTCGGTCGTGCCGTACGGGCGCATGCAGTTCATCGACGTCACGGCCGGCCCGATCGATCGCGCGTTCGGCCTGGCGACAGTGCAGCTCCACACCGCCGCGGCGGCTTCGGATGCACGCATCCCCGGCCTCGTGCGCGTCGACGCCGACGCGCTGCGCGACCGGCTGGCGACGGTGGGGGAGGCCAAGGCGACCGGGCTGTGATGGTCCAACCGTCTCCGATGACCGGAGCAGCGTCGACGATGGATGCCGCGATCCTGCCGGAGGTGGGCGAGACGTGGCGTCGCTTGCATCCACTCTCCCCGGTGGTGCGCTTCGGCAGCGTGGTCATCGGGGTGCTCGTCATCGCTGTGCCGTCGATCGCCGACTCCCAGGGTCGCCATGATCCGCATGGGTTTCCGTTCTCACTGGCGGCGTATGCCGTGCTCCTCGCGCTCGGCGGGATCAGCGGGGTCATCTCCTGGCTCGTGACGCGGTGGCGGATTGCCGAAGGGGCGCTCCAGATCGAGACGGGGCTGATCCGCCGACAGTCGTTGCGCATCCCGCTGGCTCGCATCCAGGCCGTCGACGTCATCGCTCCGCTTGCGGGGCGGTTCCTCGGCCTCGCCGAGGTCCGCGTCGTGTCGGCGGGGCGTGGGGCCGAGCACGGGCGGCTCGCCTACCTGACCGCGGCACAGGCCCCGATCGTTCGCGCCCGCCTCCTTGCGCTCGCGCACGGCCTGGAGGCCGGAACTCCCGAGCCGCCGTCACTGCCGTTGCTGCACATCCAGAACGGGCTGCTCATGCCCGCGCTGCTGATGCGCGCGCAGGTGGTCACGCCGGTGTTCATCGCGATCGTCGCCATCGCCGCCATCGCCGCGGCTCCCATCGTTGGCGTGGGAGCGCTCGGCAGCGCGATCACGGTGCTGGCGATCAGCGCACTCGGGGTCGCGCGTGCCTTCAACGAGGACTTCGACTTCACGATCAGCGAGGCGGGGGATGGGGTCCGGCTCGACCGCGGGCTCCTGCAGCGCCGCCACGAGACGATCCCGTACGGACGGATCCAGGCGGTGCGGGTTGTCGAGCCACTCTTCTGGCGCGTCTTCGGCTGGACGCGCCTCGAGGTGGACGTCGCCCGGCAGGCCGTCTCGCGCGAGAGTGACCGCGATGCCCAGCAGGTCGCGCGAACCCTCATCCCGGTGGCCTCTCGCGAGCAGGCACTCTGGCTGCTCGCCCGGGTGATGCCCGACGCGCACCCGGGCCCTCCCCCCGACGCCGGGCCGCCGCGACGAGCCCGCCTGAAGGCGCCGTTCTCCTTTCATTTCCTCGCGGCATGGTTCGGAGAGCGCTACGTCTACGCCCGGACGGGGAGGGTCCAGAGCTCGACGATCATCGTTCCGCTCGTCAAGGTGCAGAGCGTGCATCTGAAATCCGGGCCACTGCAACGCGCCTTTCGCGTTGCGACGGTCGACGTCGACACTGCCGGCCGGCGCTGGCAGGCCTCCGCCCGCTGCCGCGACGAGACCGAGGCACTCGAGATGCTCCGGCGCATCAGTGAACGCGCGCGCCTCTCGCGGCGGGTCCCTCCACCGCAGCCGGCTCCCGTCCCGGCCGCGGGCTGACCCCGCGTCCGTGGCAATATCGCACTGATGGCGGTGACTGCGACGTGTGACTGCGACGGGGAGGAGACTCCGATCTACCGGCTGTCCGCGGTGATCCTCGACGGCCACATCGCGCGCGTCTGCCCGCACTGCGCGGCGAAGTACAAGGACCGCATCGAGATGCCGTACTGGCCGCGGCCGGACCAGGGCGCCATTCAGCCGAGCACGTCGAGGGAGGCCTGGTAGCGCCGTGACGTTCGCCGCACGCCTGGACGCGTGCGTCGATGCGACCGCGTCGCTCCTGTGTGCCGGGCTCGACCCTGCCGGATTCGCCAGCGCGGCTGAGGCCGAGCGCGGCTGTCTCGACATCGTCGAGGCGACGATCGACCATGTCTGCGCGTTCAAGCCGAACCTCGCCTTCTTCGAGCAGTTCGGGTCCGCTGGCTACGCGGTGCTCGAGCGGCTGCGTTCGCACATCCCCGCCGATCGCATCCTCATCCTGGACGCCAAGCGCGGGGACATCGGGAACACGGCGGCCGCGTATGCGCGGGCGCTTTTCGATGTCCTGGGTGCCGACTGCGTCACGATCAACCCGCTCCTCGGCCGTGACTCGCTCACGCCGTTCCTCGACCGCGACGGACGCGGGATCCTGCTCGTGGCTCGGAGCAGCAACCCTGGCGCCGCGGACATCCTCGACGCGCGCCTCGAATCCGGCGAGCCGGTGAGCCGTCGCATCGTCGAGGTCGGCCTCGCCGCCGACCCCGGCGGAGCCGTCGGCTTCGTGGTCGGTGCCACCGCGCCCCAGGAGGTCGAGGCGATCCGCAACGCAGCGCCGTCGGCGCCGCTCCTGCTCCCGGGCGTCGGCGCGCAGGGTGGGTCGCTCGAGGATGCGGTCAGCGCGGGGCTCGACAGCCGCGGCCGGGGTGTGATCGTCGCCGTAAGTCGAGGCATCGCGGCCGCAACGGATGGTCCGGCCGCCGCGGCGCGCGAGCTGCGTGAGCGTATCGAGGTCGTCCGGGCCGCAGTTTCACCCGCGTGACGGTTCCGCTGGCGCTGATTCGCAACGACGACCAGTTCGAACATGCTCGCGACGGGCATCCCGAGCGGCCGGATCGTGTGATCGCGATTCTCGACGGGATCGCCGCGGACCCCGAGCTTGCCGCGCTTCCCTGGCTCGACGCGCCGACCGGCCGGCGTGAGCTGCCGCTGCTGGTGCATTCCGACGCCGAGGTCCGTCGCGTGGAAGGGATGTCGGTGAAGGGCGGGGGATGGTTCGACGCGGATACGTATGCGACCGAGCACTCGTACGCTGTCGCGCTGAACGCGGCAGGGTGCGCATCGCGCGCCGCTCGTGCGCTGATGGATGGCGAGGCGCTCGCCGCGTTCGCGGTGGTGCGCCCTCCGGGACACCACGCAACACCATATCTGCCAATGGGTTTCTGCCTCTTCAACAATGCGGCGATCGCCGTGCGCGTCGCGCAGCGAGCGGGTGCGCAGCGGATCGCGATCGTCGACATCGACGTGCATCACGGCAACGGCACGCAGGACATCTTCTATGCCGACCCGGCGGTGCTGTACACGTCCCTGCATCAGTTCCCGTGGTACCCGGGCACGGGAAGCGCCGAGGAGCGCGGCGACCCGGGCGCGGCCGGGACCACCGTGAATGTCCCCGTGCCGCCCGGAACCGACGGGACACGCTGGCTCGAGCTGTTCGACGAGATCGTGGCTCCCGCCGTGGCCGCCCATGCGCCCGAGCTCATCGTGGTGAGCGCGGGATTCGACGCGCATCGCGACGATCCGCTCGCTGAGCTCATGCTTGACGACGACACCTACTCCGCGGTCGCCACGCGGATCCGAACGCTTGCGCAAACGCACGCTGAGGGAAGAAACCTGTGGCTCCTCGAAGGTGGCTACGACCTGCGCGCCATCACGGCGTCCGCCGCCGGATGCCTGCGCGTGCTCGCCGCCTGATCGCTGCCGGTCTGCCGGCCGTGTCAGCCGCGCTGATCGCGGCCTGTGGTGGCACGCCGTCCAGGACGTCGCCGACGCCATCGACCGCGCCGACGAGCGCAACCAGCCCGACACCCAGCCCGACCCCGGTGATCGTCGGCAGCTCGCGAACCGTTCTCAGCCCGCTCGGGCTCCGCATCCACTCCGCGCCGGCACTCGGATCGGCCAACGTGGTCGGCAACTTCGGGCAGGGAGCGTCCTTCACCGTGCTCGACTACCAGAGCGGAGGCGGCGGCTGGATGAAGGTGCAGGGACGCTCCACGACGGGCTGGATCGTCGCCGACCCCACCCTCACGGCCCCGGGGAGCTTCAACCGGTATGCGGAGGCCAGCGGCTTTTCGGCCCTCTATCCGCAGGCATGGGCATTTCAGCAGGAAAGCTATGGGACCGTCTTCCTGCCGCAACAGGGGATGCAGAGCATCCTCCTCGAGACGGGCACCACGCCCGGCTCGTTCGGTCCTCGCGGCCTGCCCGGGTACTCGCAATCCGACACGGGACCGGTGCAGGTATGCGGGTACACGGGGACGCTGTCCTACTACGTCAAGGAGGCGTCGTACACCGGCGCCACGCCGACGGCGCTCCCGGTGCCGCGTCTGCCGCTGTACGCGGAGATCCGATTGACGCTGAGCAAGACCGAGGCGGTGCTCATCGGGTTCAACTATCAGAACAGCGGTCAGCTCGACGTGTTCGGCGACCTCTACAACTCGCTGTCGTTCCCCTTCCCGCTGTGCGAGGCGCCCGCCGCGCCGACATCGACCCCGAGCCGCTGAGTGGTTCGTCAGGGAGATCGGGTCGCTCAGCTTCTGGCCAGGACCCGTGACGGTGTCCTGCTCTATGGGCTGACCCCGCCGCGGCGAACCACCACTCCGGAGCAGGCGGACACCATCGCCGAGGCGGCCCTGGCGCGGCTCCGGTCCGTGCAGGTTGACGGGCTCATCCTCTATGACGTGGACGCCGAGGCGGACCGGTCCTCGACCCCGCGGCCGTTCCCATTCATGCCGATGATGGATCCGTCCACCTTCCTCGACCGCCACCTGGCCGGCTGGGCCGGGCCGGTGGTCGTCTACCGCGCAGTGGGCAAGTACACCGGGGACGAGCTCAGTGAGTGGCTGTCGGAGGCGGACCGCGACCGGGTGCTGACGGTGCTGGTCGGGGCGGCGTCGCGACGCCAGGTGGTGAGGACGAGCCTTGCTGAAGCCTACCGCCGGCGCGCCGCTCTCGCGCGTCCGCCGCGCATGGGCGGCGTTGTCGTCGCCGAGCGGCACGCTGACGCAGGGGGAGAGCACGAGCGCATGCTGCGCAAGCAGGATGCCGGCTGCGAGTTCTTCGTCTCCCAGGTCTGTTACGACCTGGACCACACCCGGAACCTCCTGTCCGACTATGCCTACGGCTGCCGGGACCAGGGTCTGGAACCACGGCCGGTCGTGCTGACCCTGGCGCCGTGCGGCTCGATGAAGACCCTGGAGTTCATGTCCTGGCTCGGCATCGACGTCCCGGGCTGGCTGCGGACCGAGATCACCCGGTCCGGGGACCCGCTGACGGCGTCGTACGAGCAATGCCTCGTCAACGCCCGGGCCCTCATCGCTTTCTGCCGCCGGCTCGGCCTGCCGTTCGGGGTCAACGTCGAGAGCCTCACCAACCGCAAGATCGAGATCGACGCCTCGATCGACCTCGTCCGGGAGATCCGCAACCTGCTGGGCTGAGGAGGACGCGGCACTGGCTCGAGGTCGTCAGAGCACCTGCGTCCCGGTGCTCTGATTCACGCCTGGCACGAAGTTGCTGTTGACGATCGACGTGTTGGCGATGCTCATCCCGCCGGCGGCGACCAGCAGGATCGCGACATAGGCGGCACCGAGCCCGACCCGTTTCGATGCCGCGAGCTGTGCGGGATCGGAACCCTGACTGGCGCGGCGGAATCGACCGATGGTGTGGAAGATGCCGAGGACGAGGAAGATCAGCCCGATCGGGTTGCCGAAGAACAGCACGACGGCGGCGACCACGAGCAGCCCCGCAACGTTCATCCACGCGGGAATCGAATCCGCAACCTTGGCGCCGTCGAGGAACCCGACCGGGACCAGATTGATGAGGTTGAGGAAGCACCCGAAGAACGCAAGCGCGAGGAGCAGGTACCTCGCGTATCCCTCGGGCGCCGTTGACGCAAGCAGGAAGCACATGAGCGCCGCGACAGTGCCGAGCGCGGGCCCGGCGAGCGCGATGATCCCTGATCTGCCTGCGTCGGCGGGCGAGCGGCGCAGGGCCGTGAAAGCCCCGAGCGGACCGACGAAGATCGGCAGCCGCGCCGGGATTCCCATCCACCTCGCGACGATGAAGTGGCCGAGCTCGTGAACGAGGATGAGAAAGACGATGCCGATCGCGAACGCCGGGCCGAAGAACAGCGTGTAGAACCAGATCGCGATCACCATCGTGATCAGCGTCGGTCCGAAAGTGCCGAACTTGACCAGAAAGAGCCCGTACTTCAGGAACGCCGCGATCCCGGCGAGGATGCCGCCGGCTGCGCCTTCGCGACGGCCGCGCTGCTGGCGTGGCGCTGTTGGGCTGTGCTGTGGCGGCGCGACCGGGCGGCTCGGTCCCCGCGGCGGAAGCCAGGATGCGTCATCGGCGGGCGGCGTCGACGACGCGTCGGGCAGCCACTGATAGACGGGCCGGTCGTCGCTGCCGGGTGTGGTGATCTGGCTCATCGCTCAACGATCATGGCACGGGACGCGGAACCCGCCGGGGAATGGTGGCGGTAATGTGTGGCGCTCATGAGCGCTGAAAGCCTCCGGGGAACACGGCTGGGCATCGTCGGCACCGGCGTCATGGCCGAGGCGATGCTGGCGGGATTGCTCGAACGCGAGCTGATCGCACCTGCCGACGTGATCTGCACGCACCCTCGGTCCGAGCGGCGGGATTCGCTGATGGCGGCGCATGGGGTCCGGACGACCTCTGACAATCGCGAGGCGGCGCGGGACACGGACATCGTGCTCCTCGCCGTCAAACCCCAGATGCTCGGCGGCGTCATGGCGGAGTTGCGCGGGTCGCTGCGTCCCGAACAGCTCGTCATCAGCGTCATCGCCGGCGCGAGCACGACCGCGCTCGGCCGGGGCCTCGATCACGCGGCGGTGGTGCGCTCGATGCCGAACACCCCGGCGCAGATCGGCCGGGGCGTGACCGTCTGGTTCGCGACAGAGCAGGTCGATGTGCGCGGCAAGGCGCGCACTCGCGCGATGCTGGCGGCCCTCGGCCGGGAATTCGAGGTGCATGACGAACGCCAGGTGGCCATGGCCACGGCGGTCAGCGGCACGGGGCCGACGTACATCTTCCTGTTCATCGAGGCGCTCACCGACGCGGCGGTCCACCTCGGGTTCCCCCGGCATGTCGCACGTGAGCTGGTCCTCGACACGATGCAGGGGAGCGCCGAATTCGCATTGCAGAGCGGGAAACACGTGGCGGAGCTGCGCGACATGGTCACCTCACCCGGGGGCACGTCCGCAGAGGCGCTGTACCAGCTCGAGCGCGGTGGGCTCCGCACCGTCGTGAGCGACGCGGTGTGGGCCGCGTTCGAGCGCACCCTCCGCCTGGAGGCGACGCTCGAGAACCGAGCGGCGGAGCCACCTTCGCCGCACTCACGCGGGAGCCGCGGCACTCGGAGCTGACGCGGGACGGCAGTCTGCACTTCGCGAGTGGGGGATCGCATACTCCCATGCACAATGCCAACGACCCATCTCATCGGCATGCTGCTCGGGGTCGAGGAGGACTGGCCTGCCGCGTTCGAGGCCCTGCTCGGACGCGCGGACCTCACCGTGCGCGAGGGCGGGGAGACGCACCGGTTCACCACCGAGCGGATGACGATCGAGCCCTTCGACCTGCGCATGCGCCCGCGGCAGTCCCTGGTGATCGACCGGCTCGGGTGGTGGTATCCGATGCCGCGCGAGTGGCTCAAGAAGGTCACCCTCATGGATCGCGTCCACCTGCTGAACAACCCGTTCACGTTCCAGGCCATGGAGAAGCACGCCGCGTACTGCGCGATGATCCGGCTCGGTCTCAAGGTACCGGAGACGTGGATGCTGCCCAACAAGACCCCACCCGACAACCCCCGTTTTGCCGGGACGGCGCAGCGCTATCTCCGCTACTTCGACCTCGAGGCGGTTGCCGGTGCGGTCGGCATGCCGTTGTACATGAAGCCGTTTGACGGCGGGGCGTGGGTCGGCGTCTCGCGCATCGAGGACTCGGCGACGCTGTACCGGGCGTACGACGAGTCCGAGCAACGCCTCATGCACCTGCAGGCGGCGGTGGATGGATACGACGCGTTCGCGCGCAGTCTCGGCATCGGCGCCGAGGTCATGGTGCTGAACTTTCATCCCGAGCGTCCGATGCACGAGCGCTACTCCGTCGAGCACAACTTCCTGGAGCCGCGAGCCGGCAACGAGGTGGTGAGCATCCTGCGCACCGTCAACGCATTCTTCCGCTGGGAGCTCAACAGCTGCGAGACGCTGATCCGCGGCGACGATGTGTATCCCATCGACTACGCGAACGCCACGCCGGACCTCGCGCTCACGAGCCTGCACTACTACTTCCCGTGGGCGATCCGGACGCTGCTCAAGTGGGTCGTGTTCTGCTGCGTCACCGGACGCCACCAGTCCGTCGACCTCGACACCGAGGAATACTTCGCGATCGCGGATCGCGCCGACCTCAGCTACGAGGAGAAGCTCGCCGGGTACCGGCGCATCGCCGACCGGCAGCTCGAGGTCGACCGGTACACCGAGTTCTGCGACCGCCACCTCGGGCACATCGATGAGCTGTCGGTGGCCTGGGTCGAGAGCCCCGAGTTCGACCGGATCATCGTCGAGACCGTCCGCACGACCTTCCCCGCGCACGAGCACGATCAGTTCATCGCGCATTTCCGGGGACTGCTCGCCGCGTGGGCTCACGATCAGCGCGCGACTGCGGCGTAGAGTCCAGTTCCCCATGACCATGATCGAATTCGTCTCCAGCCCTCGCCCCACGATCGGCGTGGAGATGGAGCTCGAGCTCATCGATCACGACTCGCGCGAGCTCGTCAAGGGGGCGCACGAGATCCTCACGGAGATGGGCGATCCGTTCGGTGAAGCCGGCCATCCGAAGGCCAAGAAGGAGCTCCTTCAGTCGACGGTGGAGATCATCACCGGTATCTGCGAGAACGCCGGCGCCGCGGTCGCGGATCTCGCCGCGACGATGGCCGAGTTGCGACAGCACACCGAGCCGCGCAACCTCGACCTCATGTGCTCGGGGACGCATCCATTCAGCGACCCGGCCCTCCAGGAGATCAGTCCCGACCCGCGCTATCAGCGGCTCGTCAACGACATGCAATGGCCCGCGAAGCAGATGCAGATCTTCGGCATCCACGTCCACGTCGGCGTGCGAAGCGGGGAGAAGGCCATCGCGATGGTCAACGCGCTCTCCGCGTACATCCCGCATTTCCTCGCGCTGTCGGCGTCGAGCCCGTACTGGATGGGGCATGACACCGGCATGGCCTCGTGGCGCTCCAAGGTGTTCGAGAGCCTGCCGACGGCCGGCCCGCCGTGGCAGCTGAGTGGATGGCCGCAGTTCGAGCAGCTCATGGACACGCTGATCTCGTCGCACACCATCAAGACGATTCGCGAGGTCTGGTGGGACATCCGTCCGCATCCGAGCTTCGGCACGGTCGAGATCCGCGTGTGCGACGGCATCCCGACGCTGCGCGAGGTCGGTGTCGTCGCCGCGTTGAGCCAGTGCCTGGTGCACCAGTTCGACACCATGATCGACCGCGGCTACACGCTGCCGACTCCACGCGCCTGGCTCGTACGCGAGAACAAGTGGCGCGCGGCGCGGCACGGTCTCGACGCGTCGATCATCGTCGACGAAGGCGGCACCACCGTTCCGTTGCGCCAGGCCATCCGCGAGCTGGTCGAGGATCTGACGCCGGTGGCTGCGCGGCTCGGCTGCACGGCTGAGCTCCGCGGCGCGATGGACATCATGGAGCGCGGGTCGAGCTACATCCGCCAGCGCGAGATCGTCGACGCGGGTGGGTCGCTCCGCGACGTCGTCGACGGCCTCATCGAGGAGCTGCGCAGCGATAGGCCCGCGCCGCGTGCCCAGTCGCTGCAGGCGGTGGGCACGCGCGCGGTCGCCGCCGCGGACTGAGCTGCCGGAGCTGATGGGATGAACCTCCCGGACGGCGTTCGTGGGGCAACGGCGCAGACCGATCGTCTGCGCATGCGCTACATCGAGTCGGGACCGTCAGACGGCATACCCGTCGTTCTCATCCACGGCAACCTCGCCACGAGCCGCTTCTGGGAGCACGTGATGGTCGCCGCGCCGGAGCGCTACCGGTGCATCGCACCGGACATGCGCGGATTCGGCGACACGGAGCGCATCCCGATCGATGCCACGCGCGGGTTGCGCGACTGGGCTGACGACACATTCTCCCTCGTCCGCGCGCTCGGGATCACCCGACCGGTGCATCTCGTCGGATGGTCGACCGGCGGCGCGGCAATCGCGAACTACGCGCAGGACCGTCCGGTTGCATCCCTCACCTTCATCGACCCGGTGTCGCCGTACGGCTTCGGCGGTGTGCGGCTCGACGGGACGCCCTGCTTCCCCGACTACGCGGGTTCGGGGGGAGGCACGGGCAATGCCGAGTTCACGCAGCACATCGCGGCGCACGACACCTCGTCGGGCTCGCCGGTGTCGCCGCGCAATGTCATGAACAGCTCGTACTGGGCGCCGGCGCATCGCGAGCCGGCAGACCGTGAGGACATGCTCGTCGAGGAGATCCTCAAGTCGGAGACCGGCGATGACGGGTACCCCGGCGACACGACGACCTCCGAGAACTGGCCGGGCATCGCCCCGGGAACGCGCGGCATCCTCAATGCGCTGTCGGGGAAATACTGCAACTGGTCCGGCATCGTCGACGTCGATCCCAAGCCGCCGGTCCTCTGGACGCACGGCACCGCTGACATCGTGGTCTCCGACAACTCCGCGTGGGAGATGGGCACCCTCGGCAGGATGGGCGTCATCCCGGGCTGGCCGGGAGACGAGGTCTTCGCCCCGCAGCCGATGGTGGCGCAGATCCGCGCTGTGCTCGAGCGCTATCGGGACTCGGGTGGTCGAGTGCGCATCGAGATGTTCGAGGGCTCCGGGCACGGTCCGCTGTTCGACGCGGCAGAGCGCTGGAAGACGCTGTTCTTCGAGTTCCTGGCATCCGCGAGCTGAGGGCGAGGTTCTGCTGCACCTCGCTCGCACGTCCTCATCACGGGCGAGGCTCGGGCGCTCGTCGGTCCGATGCTTGCCCAGGTGCACGCAACCTCGATCGACCCGACGGATGGCATCAGCGAAGCCGACCGTGAGCACCTCATCCAGACGCTCGCGAAGCTCCGCGCGAACGCCGAGGCGACGAACGCGCGTCCGGCGCCACCGATCGCGCTTCGCCGTCGCCATGGTGCTGGTGCGGGCGCGAACCGCACCAAAGCCGGACGATAGACAGCAGGCACCACGGCCGGCGACTCATCCGCGCAACCGTCAGTCCGCGTAGATCTGCAGCTCCGTCGCGAACCGGTCGGCGATCTCGATGCAGGTGTCCAGGTCCGGGTGCCGAACGATCACCATGCCGTCGGAGATCAGGGTCATGAGCCAGTCGCGCCGCGGCGCGCCGATGGGAAGCAGATCGATCGCGCAGATCCATTCGCCGTAGTCGCCGAGCAGGTTGGAGAGTCCCTCGATGCGCGCGATGCGTCCACCTCCCTGCGCGCGTTTGAAGATGGACGCGGCGTTGTACCGGCGTTCGATCGGCTCGGACAGGCGCCCGTGGAGGACCGCCTCCGCACATTGCTGGAACAGGTCCACGTCGTTCGCGAAGTTCATGGTGTCGACGGTGCGCGCGCCCGCCGGGCGCGCCCCGATCTCTCCGAAGACCACCTCGCCGCTCGCGGTGCGGAACCACTCCATGTGCGTGAAGCCGTCGTGGAATCCGAGCGCCCGCAGGACGTCGCGTCCCATCGAGCGTCCGTTTGCGAGGTTCGCCGCATCGATGTCGCGCATGACCACGGTGACGGGGCTGATCCACTCCAGCTGACGCGCGATGAGCGGACGTGGCCGGTACCAGCAGACGTTGTCGAACAGCACCTCACCGTCCGAGCAGATGGTGTCGTACGTGTACTCCGAGCCGTCGATGAACTCCTCGACGCTGACCTCCGCGACATGTCGCAGCTGCGGGAGCACGCGCTCCAGGTCCTCGGGGCCATCGACACGAAACGTGCTCGCGGACCCGGCTCCGGCGATCGGCTTGACGATGATCGGATAGCCGATGCGTTCCACCGCCTCGCGGACGCCCGCGGCGGTTCCCGAGCGGTAGTGGTGTGGCGTGCGAATCCCCGCCGCGTCGAGCACCTGCTTCATCGTCTCCTTGTCACGGAAGGGGATGGTCTGCTCGACGGTCATCCCCGGAATGCCGAGGCGTTCGCGAATGCGCGCCGCGAGCAGCATCGTCGGCTCCCACAGCGATGCCACGACATCGATGCGGAGCCCCGCCGCGCGCTGTGCGACCTCGTGCACGATCGCGTCCTCGTGCGCGAACGACGGGGTCTGCCAGTAGTCCATGAGGTGGTCGCGCGCCATCTCCGGCAACGCCATGACGGGTTGGTCGCCGGCACCGATGACGCGTGCGCCGGCGCGAGCCAGACCGCGCGTGAAGAAGGGCATCTCGGCCGGGTAGCCCGGAGAGATCATCAACACGGTCGCGGTCACGACATCTCTCCGAGCTCGACCCGTGCAACCTCGACGACTCGGCGCAACCCCGCTTCGACGACCCCGGTGTCGGGATGGCGCAGCACGACGTGCCCTTCGCCCTCGTACGTGCCGGTTGAGGCCTGCCCCGGGCGCGGGACCACGGCCTCGACGACGATGTCGCCGAGCTCGCGCTGAAGGACGTCGAGCCCGTGCACAGCGAGCACTGTGCCGCTTCCCTGGCCGCGCAGGTATGCCGCCCCGACCGAGTAGCGCCGCTCGGGCGGCTCGAAGGTGCCGGAGATCTCGAGCCGCGCCCACGCCGCGTACATGTCGATGTCATGCGCGTACGACAGCAGCGAGGTGAACTGGGCACCCGGCGGTCGCGCCGCGACCTCACTGATCGCGATGTCGTCGCCGGCGCGACGGAACCACTCCATGTGCGTGAGTCCCGTGCGCAGTCCCAGCGCGCGAAGCCCGCGCACGCCCTCACTGCGGATGACGTCGTACTCCGGCGTCGCGATGTCGCGTGGGAGCAGCACAGCCCACTGGATCCAGGGGTTCTCGAGCACCTCGAGCGGTGTCGGCAGGTATCGCGAGATTGAATGCCAGACGCATTCCCCGTCGATCAGCACGCTGTCGAAGCTGTGCTCTTCGCCGACGACCATCTGCTCGAGGAGGACCGGGACGTGGTCGCTCGGCGGGTCGGCCCGGAGCCACTCACCGAGGTGCTCGTCGCCGTCGATGCGAAAGGTCGAGCGTGCGCCGGCGCCTGCAGGCGGCTTGGCGACGACGGGATAGCCAAGCTCCGCCGCGGCCGCCTGCGCCTCGCCGGCATCGTGCACGAGGCGGTGACGGGCGCAGGGAACGCCGTGCGTTTCGAAGACGGTCTTCATCCGTGCCTTGTCGCGAAAGTTCCTGGCGACCTCCGCGCCCATGCCGGGGATCGCGAGTGCGTCGCGCACCTCGCCGAGGGGCACCTGCAGCTGTTCGAGCATCCCGATGAGCCGGTCGACGCCCCCGAGATGACGTGAGAGCGCGCGCGTCGCATCGGCGATCTGCTGCGGATCGGTGCCGTCGTTCACCCGGAAATGGCCGGCAAGCGCGGTACGGAGATCGTCGCCGAGACGCTGTTCAGGGTCCTGGCTGATCAGCCCGAGCCGGACATCGGGGAGCGACGCTGCGGCCGCGATGAAGCGCACGGTCGCGGGCAGGAGGAACGGGGCGACGAACACGGCATTCGGCATGTGACGCCGCGAGTGTAGGCAGCCGGGCCTCAGGACCGTGGCCTGCTGCGGGTAGGATCTCCCGCGTGAACATCATCTTCGTCGAGCCGGCCTTTCCGCCGAACCAGCGCGAGTTCGTGCGCGGACTCGCTGCCGCGGGAGCCAACGTCATCGGCATCGGCGAGCGCCCGGTCGACTTCCTCGACCAGGAGCTTCGCGACTGGATGTTCCACTACCAGCAGGTCCCCAACGTCACGGACGTCGACGCCCTGGTGGAGGCCGTGCGCTTTGCCCAGAGCAGGGTCTGGATCGACGCGCTCGAGTCGACCATCGAGGCGCACACGATGTCGGCGGCCCACGCGCGCGAGGCGTGCGGCATTCCCGGGACGTCGGTCCGCACGGCATATCTCTGCCGCGACAAGCCTGCGATGAAGGACGCGCTGCGCGATGCCGGGATTGCCACCGCACAGTCCACCGGAGCGAGCTCCTCCGCAGAGGTGCTGGCGTTTGCCGCGCAGGTCGGGTACCCGCTCATCCTCAAACCGCGTGCGGCGGCGGGGGCATCCGGGACGAGCCGGGTCGACTCCGATGCCGAGCTCGAGCGGGCGCTTGCGGCGCTCGGCGCATCCGGCGCGCAGGACGTGGCGGTGGAGGAGTTCGTCGAGGGCCACGAAGGCTTCTACGACACCATCAGCATCGACGGCCACCCCGCGTACGACTTCATCTCGCACTACTTCCCGAACGTGCTCGAGGCGATGCGCGAGCGCTGGATCAGCCCGCAGTTCGTCTCGACGAACCAGGTCGACACCAACCGCGACTACGAGCAGGTGCGCGAGCTCGGGCTGCGTGCCATCGACGCGCTCGGCATCGGCACGTCGGCGACGCACATGGAGTGGTTCTTCGGACCCAAGGGCTTGCGCTTCAGCGAGATCGGCTGCCGTCCGCCCGGTGTTCGCGCCTGGGACCTCTACGCGGCGGGGAACGACATCGACATCTACCGCGAGTGGGCGAACACGATCGTCCATCACGCGGTCGACCGGCCGCTGTCGCGCCGCCTGTCCGCGGGAATCGTCGCGCTCCGGCCGGATCGCGACGGGACGATCACGCACTACGAGGGACTCGAAGACATACAGCGCCAGTTCGGCCAGTGGATCCTGGACACGCACCTTCCCAGTGGCACCGCGACTCAGCCGGTCGAGGCCGGCTACATGGCGAACGCCTGGATCCGCATGGCCCATCCCGACTTCGACACCGTGCACCACATGCTCAACGTCGTCGGTGAGACGGTCCACGTGCGCGCCTCGTGAGGCGGGTGACGCTGCTCGGTCCACTCAACGACGAGGTCGACCTTGCGGCGGAGATCGAGGCCTTCGGTGTCGACGGTCCGGTGGCCCTGATCACCGCCGGATGGGAGGAGGGTGAGCGAAACGACGCGGAGATCGACCGCCGTCTCGGCGGTGGCTCGCGCAACCTCGGGCTGTACGGGCGTCGGCTCGATGTGCTCAGCAGCGACTCCGAGTATGCCGAGGCCGAGCGTCTGCTGCGGACGCAGCTCGACGACCTGCGCGAGCAGTACCAGCGCAGGGTGCGCGCCGCGCTCGACGGCGTCGATGTGATGCGCAAGCGCTTCGCCGGTACACCAGGCGGGGCGGGCGAGCAGCTCACGGCCGCCATCGAGGCGGTGCGCACGATCGACGAGTCGCACGCTGCGGCGATGGCGGCCGCGTACGACCGTTTCCACGCCACGCACCCCCCGCACCATCGGTCGATGATCAGCCGGCATCGCGATGAGGTCGCGTCGATCGTGGGGGAGTGCGCCGCGATCGCGATTGCCGGCGGCCATGTTGGCGTGCTGAACGACTGCCTGCATCTCTGCAACCTCGCGGCGCTCATCGAAGCGCAGCCGCTGCTCGTCTGGTCATCGGGTTGCATGGCGATCTCCGAGCACATTGTCGTGATCGACGACGACGATCCCGCCGCGCGACCCGCGGAGCTCTACGACATCGGCATCGGCGTGGCCCGCGGCCTCGTCGCGCTCCCGGTGTCGGAGCGGCTGCACGGACACGACGCCGATGCGCGCGCGTTGCTCGCAGCACGGTTCGCTCCGCGCGTGTGTGTCGTTCTCGACGCCGGCGACCGTCTCGAGTTGAGCGCCGGCCTGCCCGCTGACCTCGGCACTGTCGGGGTCGTCGCTCCCGACGGCCGCCTCGTGCGGGGGACGGAGGCGGCTTGAGCGTGAGCCCTGCGCCCTCGCAGCCTCAGCACGCCCTCGCCAGGCTTCGCAACGACGGCGCCTCTCCCGAGGCGATCGACCAGCTGCTGCGCGATCACTCGGTCCCGCTCGTCGAAGGATCGACGTGCACGTTCCTCTGGCGAGGGGAGGCCGACTGGGTCGGCGTCGAGCACCGTATCATGGGGGTGCCCATCCCACTGCCGCTTCGCCGGATGAAGGGCACGGACCTGTGGCACGCGAGCATCGAGCTGCCGCGCGGTGCACGCATTCAGTACCGGATGCTCGTCCGCCGCGGCGACAGCGCGGAGAGCATGAACGATCCGCTCAACCAGAACGCGGTGTCCGACGCCATCGGGTCGCAGTCCGTGCTCGAAGCCGACGGCTATGCGCGACCCGACTGGACGTACCCGGACCCCGCGGCGGTGCCGGGCGAGCTTGCCGACCTGCGCATCGCGAGCAAGGCGCTGCGTCGCGAGGCGCACGTCACGGTGTATGTCCCGGCGCGCAGGCGGCGCGACCGGCGCCTGCCGCTGCTCATCGTGCACGACGGCGGTGACTTCCTCAACCATTCGTCGATGGGAACGGTGCTCGACAACCTCATGCACCGCCGCCTCATCGCGGACTGTCTCGTGGTCTTCACGCACCCCGGAGACCGTCTCCGGGAATATGCCGCAAGCCTCGCCCACAGCCGCTTCCTCACCAGCGAGCTGGTGCCGCAACTCGAGGGGACGTTCCAGTTGCGCGGCGCCCCGAGCGCCCGCGTGCTGATGGGCGCGAGCTTCGGCGGCGTCGCGTCGCTCGCCGCCGCCGTCCGGGCGCCGGGCTTCTACGGAGGTCTGCTTCTCGAGTCACCGTCGCTGCGCTTCACCGGTGAGCCGGGCGAGCACAGCTATGGTCGCGTGTTCGAGCCCGTCATCCGGTTCGTCAACAAGGTCCGCGAGGGCCCACCGATGGTCACCGAGCGCGTCTTCATGACCTACGGCGTGTTCGAGCCGCTCGCCGAACCGGACCGCGCAATGGTCGGCGTGCTGGAGCAGATGGCCGGGACCTTGAAGGTTGTCGAAGCCCTCGACGGCCACAACTGGATCAACTGGCGTGACCGCCTCCTGGACGGTCTCGGCTGGCTGTTCCCCGGAGAAGCGCGCCTCATCTATCCCTGACCCTGAGCCAGCGCGGGCCCGTGCCGATGCGCGAGACTTCCCGGCCATGAAGCGGCGAGAGCGCTGGTATTCGGGACGAGTCGCGTCCGACGTCACCGTGGCGCGCTGGGGTCACTTCGGCCGGCCGGTCATCGTGTTCCCGACGGCCGGGGGTGACGCCGAGGAGATCGAGCGCATGTGGCTCGTCGACTCGGTGGGGGCGTATCTCGAGGCCGGGCGGGTGAAGCTCTACTCGTGCGACAGCGTATCGGGGGCGGCGATGCTGCGCGGTGATGGCGACCCGCGATATCGCGCTGCGCTGCTGCGCGGATTCCTCGAGTTCGTCCGCTACGAGCTGATCCCGATGATCCGTATGGATTGCGACAGCCCGGACATCACCGTGATGACTGCCGGCGCATCCATCGGCGCCTTCAACGCGGTGGCGCTCCTGTGTCACTACCCGGACGTGGTGACGAATGCGCTCGGCATGAGCGGGACGTACGACATCTCACGCTTCGTCGGAGAGGGCGCGGGCGACGACCTGTACTTCGCGACACCGTCGTACTTTCTGCCCGGCCTGAACGGCGAGCATTTGGCACTGCTGCGCAGCCGTCAGGCGATCCTGGCATCCGGCGAGGGCCGCTGGGAGAACACGGGTGAGTCGTGGCGACTCGCGCACGTGCTGGGGAGCAAAGGCGTTCCCAATCGCGTCGATCTGTGGGGATCCGAGTACGACCACGACTGGTCGACGTGGCGCGAGATGCTGCCGAAGTATCTCGGCGAGCTCACCTGACCGGGCGACAGGTCAGGCGGTCGCCGGCAGCGTCGTGTCGGAAAGCTCGATGGTGTCGCCGTCCTCGACGGAGTCGTCCTCGTCTTCCTCGTCACTCGGCGTGCGACCGAGGAGCAGCAACGTCGTGATGAGGAGGAACGCCGCCAGCGAGAGGAAGGGGACGGAGATGAATCCAAAGATATTGAATGCCGCCATATCGCACGGGACCGCCGCCCCGCACACGGTGGGCTCTCCGGCGATGTGCTCCAGCTGGTAGTGATATGTGGCGAGAGCCGCACCCACTATCGACAACGTGAGGAAATACTTCTTGGCGATCCGGGTGTCACCGCGGAACGCTGCGATGCCGAGGAGCAGGGAGAGCGGGTACATGCAGATGCGCTGGAACCAGCAAAACTCACATGGCGTCAGGTTTGCGATCTGCGAGAGATAGAGGCTCCCCAGCGTTGCGAGCATCGCGACGATCCACGCGAGGTGCAATGTGAACGGCGTCACCGCATCGCGGAACCGTCGCCACGTTTCGCGACTGGCAGGCGACGTCCGCGTCAGCAGAAAACCCATGACCACCACGACCACCATCGCGTCGGCGATGAGCGCGAGCACGGCGTAGCCCGTGGTGATGATCGAGAACGAGCTGACGGCGACCAACGCGAAGCCTCCGCTCAGCTCGTCGGAGTCTTGAGTGCCTTGAGGCTCGGTTCGATCGCCTGAATCGTGGAGGTGGAGCAGACGGATGCAGGCACGTCGCCGGTTGCGATGCACATCGCCGCCGTCAGGATGTTGGCGTTACCGACGATCGCTTGCGTCACCGGATCGGCGGGGTTCTTGAGCTTCGTCGCGATCTGCTGCCACGTGAGATTGGCGAGGATCTGCGGGCTGTAGCTCGTGTTGTAGAGCGTGTAGAGACCGGCGATGTCGAGGAAGGGAAAGCCGCCGGTTGTTGAGGTGTATGGCGGCGTGCTGTACTTCTTGAAGATGGCGGTCACCTGCGCCGACGGTGTGTCGAGCGGGTTCTGGTTGCGATCCAGGACCTCGGCGGGGACGAAGTCGATGTACGGGCTCGTGTAGGTGACCTTGTGGAACGTGAAGCTGTTGGTGTTCGCATACACGTCGGTCGACGACGACTCGATCTGCGTCAGTCCAGTGAAGGTTCCGAACTGCGAGAGCGCGTAGATCATGCTCCAGCGCTCTGCGGCGCAGAACGGGCAGTACTCGGCACCGACGTACACGAGCATCGGCTTCCCGCTCGAGTCCTTGAGGACGGTGTTGCCCGGCAGCTTGACCATCTCGCCGGGCTGGCTGCCGGAGCCCACAGTTGAGATCACCGACGGGTTCGGGTGCAGAAGGATGCTGGCGACGTTCGCGGAGATCGGCACGCTGGTGCCGACGTTGCTGCCGCCGACCTGGTTGATGAGCACGATGATGATGAGCACGACGGCGACGATGCCGACGCTCACCGAGGTGATCACCGTCGGGGACTGCCACGGCGGGCGGCGGCTCAGCGCGACCGATCGGATCGCTGCCTGGTTCCTGCGCTGCTTCTTGGTGAGCGGCTTGCCGGACGGCCTCACACCCGGAGGCGGCGTCTTACCCGCGGGCTTGCGCTGAGGCGTGTCCACGGACTGAGGGTACCGGAGACAACCTTTCGTGTGACTGTCTCGCAGACAACTGTGTCAGAACCGCGAGGAGAGCTCTGATGAAGATACGGTGACGAAACTCGAGACTGCTACATGCGTGTCTATCCTCAGGGCAATGGTGGGTCCCTTCTCGGAGGTGGCATGAGGTCGCGGATCGCCGCCACCGCCACATCCCTGGTCGTTCTGGCCGCAGCCGCCGGTGGGCTGGCGCGGTCGATGGACGCCCAGGCGTCGGCGACCAAGGAGGGGATCGACGTCAGCTCGTTCCAGGGCACCATCGCCTGGCATTCCGTGGCGGCGTCGGGGATCTCCTTTGCGTATATCCGCGCCGCCGACGGCAACGGAAGCGGCGACCAGCAGTTCGCCAACAACTGGCACGGCGCGACCGGAGCGGGTGTGACCCCTGGCGCGTATCTCTTCTTCGAGCCATCGCAGAGCCCGGTGGGGCAGGCCAACGTGCTGATCTCGCAGCTGCGCTCGGTCGGGTTCAGTCACGGCGACCTCATGCCCGCGATCGATGTCGAGACCATGGGCGGTGAGCCGCAGTCGGTCGTCATCGCAAATCTGAAGACGGTGGTGGACACCGTCAGCGCTGCAATCGGATCCCTCCCCGCAATCTACGCATCACCCGCCTGGTGGAACGGCAACATCAACTCGTCGGCGTTCACGCTCGATCCGCTGTGGGTGGCGAACTGGTTCGTGTCGTCGCCTCAGGTGCCGGCGAACAACTGGGGAGGCACCGGCTGGCAGGTCTGGCAGTTCAGCGATGCCGGCTCCGTGCCGGGGATCAGCGGGCGCGTGGACCTCGACCAGGGTGGCACCCGATCACTGCCGTACTACGGCTGGCCCGACCCGGTGGCACTTGCCGCCACCAACGTTGCCGGCACGCCGCAGACGGTCTCCGATCAGGCCGGTGACATCGACGTGCTCTGGCGGGGGACGAATGACCACGTCTGGACGCTGCGATACCGGAACGCGGTGTGGGGGACAGGCGCGACAGACATCAGCGCCGCGGCCGGCCCGTCAGCCGCGCTGACAACGGACCCGTCAGTGGTGGCGTCGGGGCCTGGACGGATTGACGCGTTCTGGGAGGGAGCGGACGGCAATGTCTGGCAGTCGACGTTCACGGCCGGTTGGTACGGCAGCGGCACATGGTCCGTCCCAGTGTCGCTGGGGCTCGGTTCGGTCGGATCGGTGCCTGAGGCGGTCTCCCCGGGACCGGGGCTCATCGACCTCTTCTGGGTCGGCGCCGGCTCAGCCCTCTGGGTCGACCGGTTCAACGGCGCCTGGAGCGGACCGACACCTCTTGACAGCGGCACTGTCACCGGCACCCCCGTCGCCGTCAGCGCGGGCGCCGGCTCGGACACCGTCTTCTGGCGTGCCGCCTCGGGTGACCTGTGGGAGGACACCGGCGCGTCCTGGGGCTGGGGCGGCGCTCAGCAGCTGACCACGTCCGCGCTCGCGGCCAACCCATCGGTGAGCGCGTCGAGTGGCGGCATCGACGTCTTCTGGAACGGCGGCGGGCAGCTCGTGCACGGTCTGCTGAACGCCGGGGTCCTGAGCGGCGTCGCCGCGCTCGGGACCGTGGCCGTGGAAGGCAACCCGTCGGCGGTGACCCTGGCGCCGGGGGCGGTCGTCGTCGACACCCGGGAGTCCGGCTCCGGGACGCTCGCGTCGGCGCTGTACACGTCGGCGAGCGGGCTCATCGGGCCTGAGGGTCTCGGTGCCGTGGCAGGGTCGGACCCGTCGTCGGTGGCCTTTGCCGGGAGCGGCGCCATCGACGTCGTGTGGCGGTCGACGGCAGGCGGGCTCTGGTACGCGCCTGCGTGCCCGGGATGTGCGGCGCCCGCGACGCCGGTGTTCAACCCAGCGGGCTAGCGTCGCTCGTTTCCCGCTGGGCCGGGTGAAGGCGTTTCAGGCCGGCGCGGGCGATCTCACCCGTGGCGTTCGCGATCGCGGCCTCACGGCGCGCGGCGTCGAGCACGACATTCGTATCTACGGTGGAGCGAAGCACTCCTTCTTCAACGACACGTTGCCCGCATACGATCCCGCGGCAGCGAAGGATGCGTGGGAGCGCACATTGCGCTTCCTCGATCGCCACGTCGCACGTCGTGCATAGGGGACGACCCCGGACCGAGGCGCCGAGGAGATGACGTTGAACGGCTTATGCGCCGATACCCGATCGCGTGCCTGCCGAATTCTGGGACCTTCGGCACTTCCGCCGTCATGAGCGGTGTCATAGGGTGGGAGTGAAGGTTGGAGGCCGAGCATGGAACAGCAACGGGGGACGGAGCGGCGCACCCGATTCAAGGTCCTGTGGGCGGTATGGATGGGCGCGGGGGGTGCCGCCACGTTCCTGATCGTCTACCTCCTGACCGGCAGCATTGGATGGGCGCTCCTCGGCCTACTGGGTTCGGGGATCGTGCTGAACGCGATCGCTCAAATGGTCATCCAACCGGTAAGGGCCGTCAGAGGAACAGGGCGTCACGAGTAGGCGAAGGACGCGACGCGATGGGCGCGCGACGATCTTCGGGCGCCGTAAGAGACGCGCCGGAACCCTTTAGGCCCTGGACCAAGCCGGAACCGCGAACGCTGGGGTGGGGCGAGCTACCTTACGGGTCTGAGAGCCGCACTCAAGCTCCTGATAATGCATATTCTCACGATCTAGACGCGTGGAACCGGCTTACGATCCGGCTCTTGGGCTCACGGCCACGAGATCCCCCACCGCCACGTCAACACCAACAACGCGGCAGCGATCACGGCATGGCAGGGCCTTGGGTTCGCGACGGTCGGGCGCCGGGCCGGTTCGAGCGGCACGCGGTTCCTCGGTAGGCTTCACCGGCATGGAGCCGAACGCGCGCGTGACCAGGGCCGGCGGCCCGCACATCAGCGCGTTCCTCGCGACGGCCACCGCGGCGTGGCAGAGCGTGCTCGGTCGCAACCTCGCCGGCGTCTACGTATATGGATCGCTCTCCACCGGCGCGTTCAACCCGCGCACGAGCGACATCGACGTTCTCGTCGCGACCCGCTCCCTCACCGACGACGCCGCCAACGAACGCATCGCCGAGCTTCACCACGCGATGCTCGGCTGGGGCGGTGAGCGCTGCGCGGACCGGCTCGAGGTGATGTTCGTGCCGGTCAAGGCGCTGGCGTCCGACGGGGTGCCCGACATCGCCGTCCTCGAACTCCACCCCGAGGAGGGCTTCAAGCTGCAGCCGCTCGGCCCCGACTTCGTCATCCAGAAGCACCTGCTGCGCACCCATGGGATCATCCTTGCCGGTCGCGAGATCGCGCGGATCGTCGCGCCGGTGACGCCGGGCGAGCTCCGCGAGGCGGCCATCGCCAACCTGCGGACGTGGTGGCTGCCGCAGCTCGAGTTCCCGGGCCGGTTCCTCGACCATGCCTACCAGGCATACGCGGTTCTCACGATGTGCCGGACGCTCTGCATGCTCGTGACCGGCGACATCGTCACCAAGCCTCAGGCAGCCGCCTGGGCTCTTCGCGGGCCATATCTCTCTCCGTGGTGGGACCTGATTCGCGCTGCGGTCGCCTACCCGGCGGCTGGGGCGCTGGATCAACGGGCCACGACCCTCGACTTCATTCGCTTCGCCCTTGATGAGGCCGGAATCGGTCACGACGCCCCAAGCTCCTGATAATACGGAGCGTGGCAGCTCGCGTCCTCCCCACCCGTCGGCCGACAGCGCCCCACGCGCGCCGCGGGCCCTCCTGGGCCCCGAACGTCCCCGGGCCGTCGGACTCGCTGCCAGACCAGGTCGAGCAGTTCCTCGACTGGCTGCGCGTCCAGCGCAACCGGCCCGCCACAACGGTTCGCGCGTACCGCCAGGATCTCGCGAAGTTCGTCGCCTTCATGCGCACGCGGCCGCTTGGCGACGACCTGCTGGCGGGGGTGGATCGCCCGGTCCTGCGTCGCTATCAGATCGAGCTTGCGGACGTCCTGCCGAACCCGCGGTCACGCGCTCGTGCGCTCGTCGCGCTGCGCCGGTTCCTCGGGTACGCGTACGACGAGGGCTGGGTTGCCGCTGAGCTGAGCCGGCAGGTCACCGTGCCTCGCTACGTGGTCGGCGATCCGCATCCGGTACCGACGGATCACGTGCCGCGACTGCTCGCCGCGCTTCCGAACGAGACGCTGCGCGACCGGCGCGACCGGGCGCTGATCCACCTCCTGCTGAGCACCGGCTGCAGGATCGCCGAAGCCTGCGGCCTGGACCGCGGTGACATCCACCGCGAGGGCTTCCGTGTTCTTGGCAAGGGTGGCAAATACAGAACGGTGTACTGCACGGATGATGCGTTTGCCGCGGTCGAGGACTACCTTCGCATGCGCGGGCCGGATCCCTCCCCCGCCCTCTTCATCAGTGTCGCGCGCGCCGACGTCCCGCATGGCCGGGCGCTGCCGCACAACCGACTGACGACCGACGGGGCGCGGCGGGCGCTGACGGCACTGCGACGGCGCATGGGCGCCGACCCGGCGATGTTCGACCTGTTCAGCGATCTGCGCAGTCCCCACGCCGCGCGTCACACGGCGGCGACGACGCTGCTCGAGGCGACCGACGGCGACGTGCGCCTCGTCCAGGAGGTCCTGGGCCACGCCACCCTCGAGACGCTCAAGGTGTACACGGAGATCACCGACCGGCGCAAGCGCGCCGCGTACCAACGCCTCGGCGATTACCTCGACGAGGTGGCGGCCCGGTCCTGAGCGCGACGCTCAGATGCTTTCGGGCTCGCCCCAGTCGCGCCAGGTGTTGCCGAGCACACGCACCGCACCCTCGCCGTTCTCACGGATGACTGCCAGCAGCTCGGCGCCGATCGGCGGGTACATCTCCAGGGTCGCGAGCTCGGCGACCGGCAGCCACCTCGCGTCGCGCAGCGCCTTGTCGTTGGCGCCGACCGCGAGCTCGCCGTTGCGAATGGTCCCCGAGTACACCGTGTTGACGATGTGCCGCCCTCCGGGGTTCGGATCGATCGCCTCACAGAGCGCGACGAGCCGGCCCACCTCGACGTTGTAGCCCGTCTCCTCGCGGAGCTCACGGGCGCCCGCTTCGACCAGCGTTTCGCCCGGATCGACTCCACCGCCGGGGACGAGCCAGTACGAGTGACCGCCCTTCTCGTGGCGGACGAGCAACACCTCGCCGTCGCGCCAGATCAGGACGGCGCAGCGGATCCGGATTGCGCGTTGCGCCACCGCAGGATTATCCGGTGCTGTCGCGTAGGATGCGGCGATGTCCGATCCTCAGCAGTACGTGGCGACTGTATCGGAGCGCCTCGTGTCGGACGGCTTCGAGGTCACGCCCAACGTCGCGGTCGATGGCGGGATGGCGGGCATCTGGGCGGGGCGGCGGAACTTTCAGGCGAGCATGTTCAGCACGGTGTCGACGTTCGTGATCGTTCGGCTCGACACCTCGGTCGACGCAGCCAACTTCACCGCATTCTCTGCCGCGTGCTTCCAGACGGCGGTGCGGCGCACCGGTGGTGGTCGCGGTCTCGGGTCTTCAGGGGTGTGCGTCGCCGTGACGGCGGTTCCGCACGCGGACCCAGGCTTGATCGCTGCGGTGGAAGCCACACCGCCGCCGAAGCACTGGTCATCGTTCGAGTTCCCGGTACTGGTCGACCTCGGTGCGAAGACCGTGACCTTCCACCGGCAGCGCGTGCTGTGGGGCGCCGCGTACGTCGGAAGATTCCGTCGCGATGCGGAGCGGTGGCTTCAGCCTGCGACCTAGTTGGCCCTTCGGTCGAAAAGGTCCCTTCGTCGCCGTGGCGATCGTCGCCGTGGCGATCGTTGCCGTGGTCGTGACGACCGGTCCTTGACTCGAACATCCGTTCCCTGTATCGTCGTGGTATGGAACATCCGTTCGGTGCAGGAACATGATCCAGGACACACTCGGACCTCACCGCTACTCCAACCACCCACAGCGTCGCAGCCTCCCGGCTCGGCTCGCCATCGTCCTGGCCACGGTGGCCGGCGGGCTCGTGGTCGTCGGTGGCGTCGCGTATGCAGGCGCTCCGAGCCACACTGACCGCGTGGTCGTACAGGCCGGGCAGACGCTGTGGGGGATCGCGGAAGCCCACTACCCCGGCACCAGCGTCGAGCAGGCGATCTCGGAGATCGAATCCGCCAACCATCTCGAGAGCGCTGCTCTCAGGCCGGGCGAGACCCTGACCCTACCGGCACCCTGACCGGCCGCGGAACCACGGCGGGCTCGTCGGTCGTCCGTCCGTCGCCGACGTCGTCGAGCCAGCGCGGGATGCCCGAAGGCCGTGGTGTCGGCGCGTCGACCCGAGGATTCGAGCCTCCCCCGCCACCGCCGCCGCCGTCCTCCTCGCGAGCGTCGCCGTCTGCGTTGAGGAGGTTCATGAAGACCACGAAGAACGCGAACAGCAACGCGATCTTGCTGACGAGCGCGATGCTCGCTCCGGCGATCTGCTGATCCGTTATCGGATCGAGCCCGACGAGGCGTGGCCCATCGCCGTACCCCGCGTAGAGCACATGACTCGCCAGCGCCACAAGCAGCCCGCCGAAGGTCTGCGGGATGGTCGCGAGCACGATGTACCCGAGCTTGGCGAAACCCGAGACGCGTTGCCCCGGGGCCGAACACGGGCTGACGATCGGCCACCAGAACAAGAGCGAGACCAGCAGAAGGCTCGCCTCCATGAGGTCGTAGAGCCACCAGCTGGCAAGCGCGGCGTCGTACGTGGGCGAGATATGCCACGCGATGAAGGTGGCGTTGAGCGCGATGATCGCAACCACAGGGTGGACGGCCAGGCGGATGAGCCCTGGGACGGAGTTCCGCGCGATCCGGACGTCCGGAGGCAGCGAGAGCAGGAGCATCGCCGCGACGGGTCCCATGACGATGAGCACCTGGATCAGATGCGCCGCCAGTAGGTAGTGCTGCGCGAGCGTCGCCAGCGGCGTGATCCAGACGGCAACCAGCAGCAGGACGGCCACGGCGAATGCGGATCGGCGCCCGCTGCCGAGGGGCTGCGTGCCTCGCCGGGCGAGCCACAGCCAGCCGCCCACGATCACGATGACCACACCCAGCAGCAGCGGATCGAGGTTCAGCGAGGATGCCGGCGGGCGTGCCATCACCGTACCAAGGCTATCGCACGTCACGCGTGGCTGTCGCGACGCGGTACAAATGGGAAACCCAATGCGCGCATCGCTGACTCGCCTGCGGACTCGTGCCTATCAGTTCTCGCTGCGGACCGGTAAGCCGCCCGACGACGTGCTCGGCGAGTTCGCCGCCCGACGCATGCCCGGCATCGCCGTGGCCGAGCGCGGACCGAACTACCTGGTCCTGCGGCCGCAGCAGCGGCGCAGGTACGGCGGCGACGTGGCGGTTCTGCTTGGGCTTGCGATCGTGCTGGCGGTGCTCATCCTCACCGCGGTGACGCCCGTGCTCATCATCCTGCTGCCGCTGGCATTGCTGCCGGCGGTGCCCCTGCTGCTCGACAACCGTCCTGATCTCGCGATCAGCGCCGTGGCCGACGACATGGGGGGGACCCGCGTGACCGTGCACGGGCAGGCCAGCTCCGAGCTCGCGGCTGCGCTCGATGCGTATCTCGGATCGCTTCCTCGCCTCACGCTCGAGAACATCGGGAGCGGTCCGCAAGGCTGAGACCGACGTGCCGGACCGATGAGCGGGCCGATGCGACGAGGCTTACTTCAGGAGGCGGATGACCGCGACGACGACCCCTTCGAGGGTCACGTCCTTCGCGTAGATCGGCTCCATGGTCACGTTCTCCGGCTGCAGGCGCACACGACCGGATTCGCGAAAGAAGCGCTTGACCGTGACCTCGCTCTCGCCGGTGGTCTCGTTCTCGATGCGAGCGACGACGATCGTGCCGTTTGCGGCATCGCGCCGGGGGCGGACGACGACGATGTCGCCGTCGTGGATGCCGGCGTCGATCATGCTCTCGCCGTGAACCGTGAGCGCGTACGAGTCGTCGCCGCCCGCGATCTCCGTGCCGACGCTGAGGTGCTCCTCGACGTTCTCGACGGCCAGGACCGGCGTGCCGGCCGCGACGCGGCCGACGAGCGGGAGGTTGACGATGTTGCTCGGCACGCGGGACTCCTGCGCGTCGACGATCTCCACGGTGCGGGACTTCGCTGGGTCCCGAGTGATGTACCCGCGGGTCTCCAGCGTGTTCAGGTGGTTCTGCACCGTCGATGACGAGCTGAGACCCACTGCGCGACCGATCTCTCGGACGGTCGGCGGATAGGAATGATCGCGGCTGTGATCTCGTAGAAAGTCGAGGATTTGACGCTGCCGCGGATTCAGGGAGTCAGGCATTGGTTTGAAACTTCCTCCAGCCAGCTTGGGCGCCCCGGAATGTAGCACGGGATGGTCAAAAATGCAAACGGATGTTCTGGCATGAAATCAGGTCTGCGGGGCGGCGACGAGGCAGAGCGTCTCGGCGAGGAGCTCATCGGGGCTCATGAGATCGAGCCGGAGCCAGCGGATGCGCGCGTCGCGGCGAAACCACGTCCGCTGCGCTCTCGCGTAGCGCAGCGTCCGGCGTATGGCCGCCTGGATCGCCGCCTCGGCGCCCAACCGTCCCTCGATCAGGTCGAGCGCTTCGGCGTAACCGATGCCGCACCTCGCCACCGCGGTGCGGTCGAGCCCTGCGTCGAGGAGGCTCCGGACCTCGGTCTGGATCCCGCCACCCTCGAACATCGCGGCGGTGCGGCGTTCGATCCACTGCGCGTGAAGGGGGCGCGCGACGTCAAGCCCGATCATCACCGCGTCGCGAGCGGCGATGCGGCGCTGAGCGGTTCGCAGCGACCCGCCCCTGGCGTCGAGAATCTCGAGGGCGCGGATCACGCGGCGAGGGTTGCGCCGGTCGATTGTCGCCGCACCCTCAGGGTCACGAGCCTGCAGCTCTCGTACCAGCGACTCGAGCCCCACGGGTGTGGATGCCGCCTGCGTGCGCTCCGCGCGCCGCTCAGGGTCGGGCGCAGCGCCGGTGAGGTCGAAGCCGTCGACGAGCGCGGTGACGTACAGGCCCGTGCCGCCGCAGACCACCGCGCGGGTTCCGGCGCGGTCGAGCCGCTCGAGGCAGCGACGGGCCGCGGTCAGCCAGTCCGCGACGGTGAACGGCGCGTCGGGGTCGCAGAGGTCGAGCAGCTGGCATCGGACGCCCTTGAGCTCGCGGGCGGTCGGCGCGCACGTCCCAACGGTCAGGCCGCGCCGAACCTGCCTCGAGTCGGCATTGAGGATCTCCGCCGGGGCAAGCGCCCGGGCCGCCGCCACCGCGAGCGCCGTCTTGCCGGTGCAGGTGGGCCCGACGATCACGAGGAGCGGGCTGGTCACCGCGCGGGGCGTCGGAACGCGCGGCGCAGCACCGGGTCGCTGAGGATGACCACCGAGGGGCGCCCGTGCGGGCAGGTGGTGCCGCCCGGAGTCGCCACCAGGCGGTCGAGGATCCGCTGCTGGGCATCGATGTCGAGCCGATCGCCGAAGCGCACCGCGGAGTGGCAGGCGACGAGGGCGGCCAGGCGGTGGTTGCGCTCGTCGCGTCCGGCGCCGGGCCGGTCGAGACGCTCGAGCAGCTCGGCGACGAGCCGGTCGGGGTCGGCACCCGCGGCGGTGACCGGGATGGCGGTGCAGCGCACCGTCGACGGACCGAACTGCTCGATGCTGAAGCCACAGCGCGAGAAGAAGTCATGTTCGTCCGCAACTCGCGCGGCCGCATCCGCGCCGCATTCGACCACCACGGGCATGAGCAGCATCTGCGATCCGGCGGGCTGCGAACCCTGCCGGCTCCAGTGTTCGCGAAGCTCCGCGTAGAGGATCTTCTCGTGCGCGGCGTGCGGGTCCACCAGCACGACGGAGTCCCCCGCGGTTGCAACGACGAAGCCGCTCCCAGCCTGCCCGAGCGCCGACATCGCGGGCAGCCTCGCGAGCGCGTCGTCGCCGTCCTCGGTCGCGCTCCCGGCGGGAACGGCCGGAGCACCGCGATCGTGCGTGCCGAACCCATATGGCTGTGCCTCTGAGCGTCCGACGATCTCGACGACGCCTTCGCCATCCCGGAACTCGAGCCCATGCAGCCCGAGCGCCGGCGCATCGGGCGCAAGGCGCCGGCCGAAGGCGTTCGGGATCTCGCCGCCCGCGCCGAGTGCAGGGGCGGCACGCAGGGCTGCCCAGCAGGCCCGCTGCACGGCGGTGAACACGGCGCGCTCATCGCTGAAGCGGACCTCGCGCTTGGCGGGATGCACGTTGACATCGAGGGTCTCCGGCGCCACGTCGACGCACACAACGCCAAACCCGTGGCGTCCGCCCGGGATGAGCCCGCGATACGACTCGTCAATCGCCGCGAGCAGCGCTCGGTTGTGCACGCGGCGTCGATTGACGATGAGGATCAGGCCGCTTCGCGACGCGCGATGTGCGTGCGGTGACGAGATCGCGCCGCTGACGGCGATCGCTCCGGGGGCGTCGACGGCAAGCAGCTCACGCTCCGCACGGGTGCCGATCGTTGCGCGGATCGCATCGCGCAGCGAACCGCCGGGGGTGCGCACCACGACGCGTCCGTCGGTCCTGCAGGTGAACGACACCTCAGGATGACTGACCGCGAGATCGGCAGCGACGCGGACCGCGGCGGCCGCCTCAGTCGCCACGGACTTCAGGAAGCGAAGCCGCGCCGGGGCGCTTGCGAAGAGCTCGTGCACCTCGACCTGCGTGCCGGCCGCGCTCGCGGCAACGCCGCGCTCCAGGAGGACGCCGTCGCGTATCCGCAGCGTCGCGGCGCCGGCGGATGCCGCCGTCCGCGTGGTCAGGCGCAGGTCCGAGACGGCCGCGATGCTCGCAAGCGCCTCGCCGCGAAACCCCAGGCTGCCGACGCGCGCGATGTCCGATGCCTCCGCGATTTTCGAGGTCGCGTGTCGCTCGACCGCGAGCTCCAGGTCTGCCGCCGCGATTCCCGAGCCGTCATCGACCACCGCGATGCGGACAAGCCCACCTCCCTCGATGCTGATGTCGATACGCGTCGCGCCGGCGTCGAGCGCGTTCTCCACGAGCTCCTTCACCACCGACGCAGGCCGCTCGATCACCTCCCCCGCCGCGATCGCATCGGCGACGACCTGCGGCAAACGGTGTATCGGTGCGCTCGTGATCATCGGACCGCTCGTCCATGGAGCTCGACCAGCTTGTTCAACGCCGCGATCGGAGTCATGGCGTCGAGGTCGAGCGATGCGAGCTCGCTCATCACCGGATGCGGTCCTGGCGAAGCCATCGGCAGCGTGAGCTGATCGGACCCGTGCCCTCCGCCGCCGGCGAGCGGCCTCGCACGCTCCTGTTCGGCGAGCAGCTGGCGAGCGCGCACCACGACGCCGCCCGGAATTCCGGCAAGACGGGCCACGTGGACTCCGTACGAACGATCCGCGCCCCCGGGAACGATGCGATGGAGGAACGTGATGTCCGCTCCGTCCTCGACGACCTCGACACGCGCGTTGCGCACCCTCGGGAGCTGTCCCGCAAGGACCGTGAGCTCGTGGAAGTGCGTCGCAAAGAGCGTGCGGCAGTTCAGCTGCGGGGCGTCGTGGAGGTACTCGACGACTGCCTGCGCGATGCTCACGCCGTCGTACGTCGAGGTGCCACGGCCGATCTCGTCGAGGATCACGAGGCTCCGCGAGCTCGCCTGACGCAGGATCGCAGCAGTTTCTGCCATCTCCACCATGAACGTCGAGAGGCCGCCGCTGAGATCGTCGTGGGCGCCGATGCGCGTGAAGATGCGATCGCACACGCCGATCGTGGCCTCCTCGGCGGGGACGTACGAGCCGATCTGCGCGAGGAGCACGATGCTCGCGGTCTGGCGCAGATATGTCGACTTGCCGGCCATGTTCGGGCCGGTGAGGACGACGATGCGAGCCCCGTCATCCAGCGCCAGGTCGTTGGGCACGAAGCGTCCCGGCCCCAGCGTGCGCTCCACGAGCGGGTGACGGCCGCCGACGATCCGCAGTACCGTCGACATGTCCACTGACGGCCGCACCCAGTGCTGCTCCTCGGCAACGGTTGCGAGCGACTGCGTGACATCGAGTATCGCCACGCCGGCCGCCGCGTCCGCCAGCGCTCGCGCCTCACCGGCAACGAGTGCCGTCGCTTCGGCGAGGAGCTCCACCTCGCGGGCGACGGCTCGGTCCCGGGCATGCAGCACGATCGCCTCGTGCTCCTTGAGATCGGGGGTGACGAAGCGTTCGGCCCCGGCGAGAGTCTGCTTGCGCGCGTAGTCGTCCGGAACGCGCTCGCGCTGCGCGTTGGGAACCTCGATGTAGTAGCCGAAGACGCGGTTGTAGCCGACTCGGAGCGAACGGATGCCGGTACGCTCGCGCTCCGTCGACTCGAGCGCCGCGAGGTAGGAGCGCGCCGAGCTTCCCGAGGTGCGCAGCGCGTCGAGGTCGACGTCGGCCCCCGGGCGGATCGCGCCGCCGTCCGCGGCGGTCGCGGGCAGTTCGTCCGCAAGCAGCTCCTGCAGACGGTCGCGCAGACCGCGTGGCGCGACGCAGTGGGCGGCGGCTTCGATGAGCTCCTGCGAGCCATTGATGTCGTGAACGGCGGCGCCGGTGGCGTCGAGCGCTGCGCATGTGTCCCGGATGGAGCCGAGGTCCCGCGGCGTCGCGATGCCCTGCACGCAGCGCGCGACCAGGCGCTCGAGGTCACGCACACCCGCGAGCGCCTCGCGCAATCGCCGGCGAACATCGCGCGCATCGCGCAGCGTGGTGACCGAGTCGAGCCGTCGCGTGATGTCCCCCACGGCGGTGAGCGGTTCGTGCAGTCGCGCGCGGAGCAATCGCACGCCCATCGGCGTCCGGGTCGCATCGAGCAGCTGCAGGAGCGAGGAACCGCTGCCCCCGAGCCGCGTGAACAGCTCGAGGTTCCTGCGCGTGTGCGCGTCGAGGCGCATCGCGCCGTCGCTCGCGCTGACCTGGATGCGCAGGAGCTCCGGGCTGATCACGATGCGAGCGCGCTCGCAGTACGCGAGGACCGCACCCGCGGCGCGCAGCGCGGCCGGCACGGCGTCGACACCCAGGCCATCCAGCGAGATCGCGCCGGTTGCGGCGCGGAGGCGTTCCGCCGCGCGGGAGAGGTCGAAGAGCGCGGGGGCCAGCGGCGTGACGCGCGCGCCGGCGCCGAACGGCGACGGGACCGAGGTGCCTTCCGGCACGAGCACCTCCGTCGTGTCGAGCCGGGCAAGCTCGTCCCCGAGGGCGACCCCGTCCACGCCGCCTGCGACCTCGAGCAACTCCAGGTGCTGGGTGTTGGGATCGAACGCTGCGATGCCGGTCCTGCCGTGGTCGACGAACACCCCGACGCACCGTGACACCGACGAGCTCTCCAGCAGCTCCGCCTCAACGACCATGCCGGGGCTCAGGACCCGTGTCACCGCTCGGCGGACCAGCTTCCCCGCGACCACCTCACCGACCTGGTCCCAGACAGCGGCCGAATGCCCCGAGTCGAGGAGCTTGCGGACCTGCTGTGGCAGTGCCTGGTGCGGGAAGCCGCACATCGGCAGCCGTCCTGCGGCGCCGAAGCCGCGGCCGGTGAGCGCCAGACCCAGGATGGGCGCCGCCTGCTCGGCGTCGGGTCCGAACATCTCGAAGAAGTCGCCGAGACGGGCGAGGACGATGGCGTCCGGGAAGTCTGCCTTGATGGCCCGGTATTCGCGCAGGATGGGCGTGTCGCCCGCCGTGGCCAGGTCGAGCGTCTGCCGTGGCGCCTCCGGTGTCGTTGTGACGAGGTGCGGAGCCCGAGCCTTCGAGCTCGTTCTCACGCCGCCGTGCCGACCGGCTCGACCTGCAGCTGCCACGCGCTGGACTCCGCCACACGAGCAGCCTGCAGCTCGCCCACTCTCGCCGCCCCCTCGGGAAGCCACGCCACCTTGTTCTCGCGAGTCCGCCCATATGGACGCCGGTCGGCAGCGATCCCCTCGACAAGGACCTCGACGTCGTGACCGACGTATGCGGCGTTGCGCTCGGCAGCGACCTCACGCTGCACCGCGAGCAGGTGGTTGAGCCGGGCGCGCTTCTCCTCGCGGGGGACGTCGTCGACGCGCCGGGCCGCCGCCGTGCCGGGCCGCACCGAGTACGCGGCGAGGTGCACGGTGTCGAACCGGAGCTCGCGCATGAGCGCCTCGGTTGCCGCGAACTCCGCGTCCGTCTCGCCGCAGAAGCCGACGATGATGTCGGTGCTCAGCGCCAGCCGCGGGCCGACCGTGCGGACGGCCGCGGCGATCTTCTCGCGGTACTCGTCGACGGTATACAGCCGGCGCATCCGCCGGAGCAGGTCGTTGTCCCCCGCCTGGACCGGGAGATGCAGCTGCTCGCACACGCTGGGCAGATCGCGCATCGCTGACCACAGGTCGGGGACCGCGTTCCGTGGGTGCGATGTCAGGAAGCGCAAGCGCCACAGGCCGGGCACCGCGTCGACCGCAGCGAGCAGCTCCGGGAGTCGGGCGCGGTGTGCCTGGTCGTGATACGAGTTGACGTTCTGCCCGAGCAAGGTCACCTCGCGCACCCCCTGCGCGACGAGCCGCTCGACGTGCTCGACAACTTCTGGCAGCGGACGGCTGAGCTCACGCCCGCGCACGAACGGCACGATGCAGTACGTGCACATCTCGTTACAGCCACCCATGACTGAAACGTAGGCGCTGAGGCGGTCCGAGCCCGGCACGATCACCGGCCCGCCGAGGTTCGGAGCGTGCAGCGCCTGAAGCTTGGCGAGGAATCCGTCGGGCTCGCGCACGTCGAAGACGTAGTCGAGCTCGGGGAGGCGTCCGAGCAGCGCTTCGCCGTGCTCCACCGCCATGCACCCGGTGAGCGCGATCGCGCGCCCGGAACGTGCCCGCTTCCAGGGGATCAGCTCGCGGAACTTGCCGAAGACCTTCTGCTCCGCATTGGCCCGCACCGTGCAGGTGATGAGAACGGCGATGTCGGAGTCGTCGAGCGCTGTCTCCGGGATGCAGCCGATATCGGCGAGCTGCGCCGCGAGCTCCTCGCGGTCGGCGTCGTTCATCTGACATCCGATGTGCCAGAGGTGGACGCGCGGTGCCCGGCCGAGCACCGGAATCTGCGGCTCGCGTCGCGGCGGGCGCGCGATCAGCGGGAGTGGCCGGAATCCACGAGCGGAATCGCTCAGGACCGGAACCGGGGTGGGCATCGACGAAGCCTACCAGTGTGCCGGGACCCGATCGGGTGCCCCTCGGGGTCAGCGGACTTCGACGACCAGGCGGATCCCCGTCCGCTCCTCCCCATCGATCGAGATGTCGATGAACGAGGGGATGCACACGAGGTCGAGACCGCCGGGCGCGACGTAGCCGCGCGAGATGGCGATCGCCTTGATTGCCTGGTTGATGGCACCGGCGCCGATGGCCTGCACCTCGACGCGCTTCTGCGTACGCACCACACCGGCGATCGCGCCTGCGACCGCCACCGGCTTGCTGGTTGCTGAGACTTTGAGGATTTCCAAAGGGGGGTTTACCCCTGCTGCGTCATGTGAAGTCGATGAGTAGGACGTGGACATTATCGGGCGCGATTGTCGCCTCTCGCTGCGCGGAGCACCTGGAAGCGCGATGCAATCGTTACTTCGCGTACTCGACGCTGCGGGTTTCGCGAAGGACGACCACTTTGACCCTGCCGCTGTAGCTCCCCTCGCCGTGGAGGCGCTTGGCGATCTGGCGGGCCATGATCTGCGCCTCGTCGTCGCTGACCTCGTCGGGCTTGACGAGCACCCGCAGCTCCTTGCCGGCGAGCACCGCGAAGCTCCGCTCGACGCCGTGGAACTCGTTGGCGATCGCCTCGATGCGTTCGAGCCGCTTGATCGTGGACGCCAGCGCCTCCCGGCGAGCGCCGGGCCGCGCTGCGCTGATCGCATCGGCCGTCATCAGGATCGCCGCGGCATATGACCGCGGCTCCTCGTCGTAGTGGTGAGAGCGCACCGCCTGCACCACCGCTGCAGGGCGGCCGAGGCGGGCAAGGATCTCGCCGCCGATGATCGCGTGCGGTCCGTCGACGTCGTGCTCGACCGCCTTGCCGATGTCGTGGAAGAGCGCGGCCTCCTTGACCACCTGCTCGTCGAAGCCGATCTCGGCCGCGATCATCCCGGCCAGCGCGGCGGTGTCCTGGCTGTGGGCGAGGACGTTGTGCCCGTACGAGTTGCGGAAGCGGAGCGTGCCGAGCAGGCGCGCGAGCTCCGGGTGCACGTTGGTGAGGCCGATGTCCTGGCAGGCCTGCTCGCCGTCTCGCTTGATCTGCTGGGCGAGCTCGTTGCGCGCCTTGACGACCATCTCCTCGATGCGCGCCGGGTGGATGCGCCCATCGGTGAACAGCCGCTCGAGCGTCGCGCGGGCGACCTCGCGACGCACCGGGTCGAAGGAGCTGAGCACGATCGCTTCGGGCGTGTCGTCGACGATGACGTCCACACCCGTGGCCGCTTCGAGGGCGCGGATGTTGCGGCCCTCACGTCCGATGATCCGGCCCTTGAGATCGTCCGACGGAAGGTGCACGACGCTCACGGACGCCTCGCCGCTCTGTTCCGACGCCTGGCGCTGCATCGCCGCGATGAGGATCTCGCGGCTCTGCGCGGCGGCATCCTCGCGGACCTGCTGTACCGCCTGACGGATCAGCTCCGCGATCTCGGGGACGAGCTCGCCCTCGACGCTGCGCACGACCTCGGCGCGCGCCTCCTGCTCGGACAGCGCGGCGACGCGCTGCAGCTCGGCGGTGATCAGCGCGCGTTCATCCTCGACAGTCTGGCGGAGGACCTCGAGCTCGGCCTCTCGCCGGGTCAGCCGTTGCTCGTTGGAGTCGAGCTCGCGGAGACGGCGCTCGAGCCCCTCCTCGCGCTGGTTGGTGCGCTGTTCGAGGCGCGCGAGCTCGGCCCGGCGTTCGCGAACTTCAGCCTCGGCCTCGTCTCGCCGTCGAGCCGCGTCCTCTTTTGCGGCGAGGAGCACGGATTTCGCTTCCTGTTCGGTGACGCGCACTTGGTCGAGGCGTCGTTCGGCGTCCGCGTCGTGCTTGCTCTGCACCTGGGCAACGCTTCGACGCGCATACACAACGGCTGCGGCCGCAAACGCGGCTGCAACAATCACCAACCCGATAAGGGCGACGATCTCGATTGAGATGGGACTGGAACCTCGGAAGTCGGGCGCGATGCGCCCTGCTGGGAATGTCCGATGTGGGGAAAGGGACCGGGACGAGACCCACAACGTCTCGTTGTTCCGGTCGGGGCCGGCCCGCGATTGGCCGGTCGTTCACCACAGCAGACCGTTCACATTGTACGAGCCGGGGGCATGCCTGGCATGTTTCGATGAATCGTCCGCCAGCAGCTACCCTTGACGGGTGACGGATCGGGAGGTCCCCGGGGTGCTCGACATCCCCGACGAGGATGAGTTGCGACACACGGGTCCGCGCGCCATCGGAGCCCTTCTGGTGGCGAGCGCCATGCTTCGCGTCGGCGCTGTCGGTGTGGGCGTCGCGGTGCAGTTCCGCCTGAGCGACCTTGCGGGGGGGCGGCCGAACAGCTTCGATATCGGGCTCGTCGGCGCGGCGCAGGCGGTGACCGAGATGGTCTTCGCGCCGATCCTGGCGCGAAATGCCGACCGTTTCGGACGCAGACGCTACCTCGTCGCCGGGCCGCTCATCTGCGCGGTGGCGGTGTTGCTCGTGTACCTCGGCGTGCGCCCGGCGCAGCTCGGTGGCGCGCGGCTCCTCGAGGGCGTCGGCGCCGCGGCGTTCGTCCCCGTCGCCTTGGGGACCGTCGCGGCAGCGACCACCGGCAACCGTCGCGGACGGGCTCGTGCAAGCGGCGCATTCGAGGCTGCCACGCTCATCGGCTATGCGGGGGGCTTCGGGCTGGGATCGGTCGCGTACTTCGGCCTGCATCGCGGGGCGTTCCTGCTGCTCGCGGGGCTCTACGCGCTCGCGGCGTTCGTCTGCTTCGTCTTCGTGCCGCGGGTTCCGCCGCTGCCCGTGCACTCGCTGCGCGTCGTCTTCCGTGCCGTCGTCGGTCCGGGCCCGATGCGGACGTTCCTCCCCGGATGGATCATGTCGTTCGCCCTGATCGGCGGTTTCGTTGCCAATCTCCCGGCTCTGCTCCGCCACAAGAGCGTGGCCACACAGTCGCTGATGCACCACTTCGACGTGCGGGTGATCGGCCTTTTCCTGATCGGCTGGATCGTCGTCTTCCTCCTCGGCATCGCGGTGTGGACGCCGTTGGTGTCACGCCTCGGTCCTGCCGTGGTCATGCGCCGAGCCGTGCCCGGGGCCTGGCTCACGATGGCCGCGCTGTTCGCCATCAACCATCTGCCGGTCGTTGGCATGCTCCTGCTCGCGCCCTTCCTGGTCGGCGGGGTCCTCTGGCTGGCAGGCTTCGGTCCGGCCGCGGTGACCTATCTCGCCGATTGCTCCGAGACCTTCGCCGCCGACAGATCGGCGCTGATGTCCTTCTACACGGTCGCGCTCGCCGGGGGCGGGGCGGTCGGCGCCATCGTCGGCGGCCTCGCATCCCGCTGGCTGGGCGTCGACGGTCTCATCATCCTCGGGCTGGTGCTCTCCACCGCGACGTTCCTCACCCTCGGCCCGGTGGTGCGCTACGCGCGCAGCCACCCACCGGTCGCCGGCGCTGCGGTCTGACGCCTACCAGGCCCACGCCTCGGGTGCCGTTCCCGGCCCCGGGAAGATCGCGTCCAGCGCGGCCAGGGTCTCCGGCTCGAGCACGACGTCCAGGGCGTGGAGGTTGCTCTGGAACTGCTCGGGCGTCCGCGGTCCGACGATCGGGGCTGTCACGCCGGGTTGCTGCAGCAACCACGCCAGCCCGACGGCCGACGGGTGCTCACCCAGCTTCGCGCAGAGCGCTTCGTACCGCTCCACCCGGTCGCGGTGCGTCTCGAGAAGCTTCTGCGTCTGCTCCGACGCCGACCGGCCGCCACCGACCTGCTTGGCGAGGATGCCGCCGAGGAGACCGCGGAACAGCGGGCTCCACGCGATGATCCCGACGCCGTAGTGCATCGCCGCGGGGATCACCTCTTCCTCGACATGACGTTCGGCCAGGTTGTAGAGGCACTGCTCGCTGACGAGGCCGAGGAAGTGCCGTGCGCGTGCCGCCTCCTGGGCCTGTGCGATCGTCCAGCCCGCGAAGTTCGACGAGCCGACGTAGATGACCTTGCCCTGCTGGACCAGCACCTCCATCGCCTCCCAGATCTCGTCGAACGTCGTGTTCCGGTCGACGTGGTGCATCTGGTACAGGTCGATGTGATCGGTCTGGAGGCGCCGCAGCGATCCTTCGCACGCGCGCCGGATGTTCCGCGCGGACAGGAACGTGTCGTTCGGCCAGTCGCTCATCGACCCGTAGAGCTTGGTGGCGATCACCACCTTGTCCCGGCGGCCGCCATTCTGCGCGAACCACCGGCCGATGATCTGCTCGGTGAGCCCCTCCCCTTTCTTCCAGCCGTATACGTTGGCGGTGTCGAAGAAGTTGAGGCCGGCGTCGATCGCGGCATCCATGATCGCGTGCGACGTGGGCTCGTCGGTCTCGGGGCCGAAGTTCATGGTGCCGAGGCAGAGCCGGCTGACGGAGAGGCCGGAGCGTCCGAGGTGTGCATAGTTCATCCCACGACTCTGCCAGCCGCGTCCGTTTCGCCGGCGTGACTCACTCCAGGCCGCGCATCACCCGGATGACGAGGGACAACGAGAACCCGCGGCGTTGCAGCGCTCCGGCAACACGCATGCGCGCCTTCCGGTCGCGGCTGTCCGGCGAACCGGCGCGATGCCACAACTGCTGGGCAACAGCCATGGCAGCAGCCTCCTCGCTGTCGCGCTGGCCGTCGAGCGCTTCAGCGATGATGTCCTCGGTAACGCCCCGCGCCTTCAGATCCGCCGCGACCCGGGCACGACCGTGACCCGACCGGCGGTGCCGCGCGGCGACAGAGGTCGCCAGCGCCGAGTCGTTGATGTAGCCCGACTCGCGGCAACGGCGGACGGCCTCTGCCGCGGCGTCGCCGCTGTATCCGCGCCGCTCCAACTTGCGCTGCAGCGACGCGGATGACTGACCCGCGCCACGAAGGATGCGCAGCGCGGTGTTCTCAGCCGCGTTCGCGTTGTCCGGCTCCGGAGGCGCTGCGGCAGTGTCCATCACCCGTGATGGTGCGATGCGTCAGGCGACCGATGATGGGATCGATGGTGCTTCGCCGTTGAGCTCGACGACGGCATCGCCGAGCACCACCGGGGTTGGCATGAGTGAGAGACGGACTTTCACCGCAACCTCCTCGAGGAGCTCCGGATTGCCGCGCAGGAAGTCGCGGACATTCTCACGACCCTGCCCGAGACGCATGTCCCCGTAGGAGAACCATGCGCCGGCCTTCTCGATCACGTGGGCATCGATACCCATGTCGAGCACGCTCCCCGCGTATGAGATGCCTTCGTTGAACAGGATGTCGAACTCCGCCGCACGGAACGGCGGCGCCACCTTGTTCTTGACAACCTTGACTTTGACACGGCTGCCGACGACGTCGAGGCCCTGCTTGATCGAATCGATCTTGCGGATGTCCATACGCACCGAGGCGTAGAACTTCAGCGCGCGACCGCCGCTCGTGACCTCGGGGTTGCCGAACATCACGCCGATCTTCTCGCGCAGCTGGTTGATGAAGATGACGGACGTGTTCGAGCGGCTGATCGCGGCCGTCAGCTTGCGCATCGCCTGCGACATGAGCCGGGCCTGGAGGCCGACGTGGCTGTCGCCCATCTCGCCGTCGATCTCCGCCTTGGGCACCAGCGCGGCGACCGAGTCGATGACCACGACGTCGACCGCACCGCTGCGAACGAGCACCTCGACGATCTCGAGCGCCTGCTCCCCGGTGTCCGGTTGCGAGATGAGCAGCTCCTCGGTGCGCACGCCGATGCGCTGAGCGTACTGCGGGTCGAGCGCGTGCTCGGCATCGATGAACGCGGCGACGCCGCCGCGCTTCTGGGCCTCGGCGATGACGTGCAGCGTGAGGGTGGTCTTGCCCGAGGACTCAGGGCCGTAGATCTCGATGATGCGTCCGCGCGGGACACCGCCGACCCCGAGCGCGATGTCCAGGGTGAGCGCGCCCGTCGGAATGACGTCGATGGGTTGAGCCTGCACCTCGCCGAGACGCATGATCGCTCCCTTCCCGTGAGCCCGCTCGATCTGTCCGAGCGCTGTCTCCAGTGCCCGATCCCGCTCCGTCGCCACCGGCACACTCCTCTCGTCT
>DATLRX010000013.1:0-51468 GCA_035534435.1 Candidatus Acidiferrales bacterium | reverse complement strand
TGACAGCACGACCAGGAAGATGGCGACGATCACGAGCGCGTTCAACGCACTCCGATAGTCGCCGGCGAGGAGGAACCCTCCCGCGGCGCTGACGCCTGCGAAGTTCAGCGCGAGGAGCCCGAACCGCAACAGGAGCCGCAGAAACGTGATGGCGCGCTCCTCGGTTCGCGCGCCGGAGACGAGACTGCGGATGATGAGCAGCACGCCGACGATGCCGAGGATGAGCAGCTCAATGCCCGTGTTGGCCGGTGCTGTCTCGGGGATCACCATGAACAGCGATGCGACGAGTGTCAATCCGAAGCTGGTCAGCGTCATGCGCGCGAGAGCACGCACCTCGGGGTGGGTGATCACCACGCGCAGGTGCAGCGACAGCCCGACGAACAGCAGCCCGACGAGGCTCGCTGCGGCCGTCGCCAGGATCGCGTAGAACTCGTGCCAGCTTTCGAGCGTTGCCTGGTAGCTCATGGGGAAGGAGTCTGACGCCCCGGGGAGTCAGCCACCAACCTTGCGATCTCATCATGGCTCGCGAACCAGACACCCCCGGCCGCGGTGATGTGCTCGAGCAGCAGCTCCAGCACGACGATCCGGGACCGATGACCGATGAGGTGCGGATGCATCGTGAGCTGGAAGAGCCCGTTGTGTCGACGCGCCTCGTCGAACTCGTCGATCCATATCTGCAGGAGCTGGCGCGGTGCCGTGTACGGGCGGACGCCGGTGTAGCGGTCCATCGTCAGATACGGGGCGTCGTCGCGGATCCACTCCACCGGGATCTCGACGATGCCCGTCGCCTCCCCCGCGGCGAGCAGCTCATAGGGTTCGTCGTCAGCCATCAGCGACGAGTCATACGTGAGCCGCGCTTCGCGAATGAGATCGAGCGTGTGCTCGCTGAAATCCCACGACGGCGTGCGAATGCCGGACGGCCGTGAGCCGCTGACCCGCTCGAGGACGTCGATGCTGCGGAACAGCAGGTCGCGCTCCGTGGCACGGTCGAGCGCGGTGTTCCACTCGTGGATCCAGCCGTGCAACGCGATCTCGTGGCCGGCCGCGACGCATGCGGGGATCTCCTCCGGGTGGAGCAGCGCCGACACCGCTGGAACGAAGAACGTCGCCGGCACTCGATGATGGTCGAGGAGCCGGAGGACCCGTGGAACGCCGACGCGAGCACCGTACTCCCCCTGCGAGAGCTTGCCCGGATGCGTCTCGGCGTTGCGGAGCGGAATCGTCTCGTGGTCCGAGTCGAACGAGAGCGCGACCGCGACCTCGGCGCCGTCGGGCCAGACTGTCGGTTCCAACCGCCTGCCGGCGCGGACCCGGTCCACGGACCCGCGCCAGCGCGCCTCGTCCCAGGTCCAGGGCTGGTCCGCCGAGTCCTCGAGGCGGCCGATCTCGGTCATCGCCGCCACCATAGCCAACCTTCACTCCGCGCCGACGCCAGATCGGGGACCCTGACCCTGCCGACCTAGAATCGGCGCGGTGATCTCGGACACTGGGCTCGACGCCGCGTGGTCGGTTGCGCGGACCGCCGCCGCGCGAGCCGGCGTCGAGGTCCACGAGTTGCGGAGCAGCGAGATCGAGATCGCCCAGGAGGTGATCGGCGCCGTCTGGGGTCCGCAGCAGATCCCCCAGTCGAACCTGCTGCGCGCGTTCGCGCACGCCGGCAGCACGTTGCTCGGCGCGATGGCCGGCGAGCAACCGGTCGGCACGACGCTGGGGTTCGTCGGCTGGAAGGGCGGGATGCACCTCCACTCGCACATGACCGCTGTGATCCCGAGCCGCATTTCGACCGGAGTCGGCTATGCGCTCAAACTGTGGCAGCGCGCCGTCTGCCTTCGCGAGGGAGTCGGCGAGGTTCGCTGGACCTACGACCCACTGGTGGCACGGAATGCGCAATTCAACCTGGTCAAGCTCGGCGCCGTCGTGATGGCGATGCACCCGAACTTCTACGGCGCGATGGACGACATCGTGAACGCCGGAGAGGAGAGCGATCGCTTCGAGGTGTCGTGGCAGCTGGATTCGCCGCGCGTGCTCGCCGCGCTGGCCGGGCAACCGCTCCGACCGGTCGATGTTGTGCGGTCCCACCCGATCCCGCCGGACTACACGACGCTCTCGCGAACCGACCCCGTCGCCGCGCGCACCACGCGCATCGCCACGCGCGACGCGGTGCTCGCCGCCGAGCGTGACGGTCTCGCCATCGAATGGGAGAGCGGCGCCTATCGGTTCACCCGACCGGGACCGGGCCACGGCGATGGCTGATCCGACGCAAGCGGAGATGGTCAGCGTGCTCGAGCGACTGGTGACCGCGGAGACGCCGAGCAACGACCTCCACCTCATCGACATCGGTATGCGCCTCGCGGCGCAGATCATCGAGGAGATCACCGGAGCCGTTCCCGAGTTCCTCGACGTTGGTGGCAGGCCATTGCTCCGGGTCCGCGGTGCTGACGGCGGCGTGCTGGTGCTGTGTCACCTCGACACGGTCTGGCCCGCCGGCACCATCGCCCGCTGGCCGTTCGCCGTCAGCGACGGGCGCGCGACCGGTCCGGGGGCGTTCGACATGAAGGCGGGGCTCGTCCAGGCGCTTTTCGCGATGCGCGAGCTTGCGGACACTTCGGGGGTCACGCTCCTGGTGACCGCTGACGAGGAGATCGGCTCTCCGTCGTCGCAGGCCTTCATCGAGGACGAGGCGCGCCGGGCACGGTGCGTTCTGGTGCTGGAACCGGGCCTCGGGGAACGGGTCAAGGTGGCGCGCAAGGGCATCTCGATGTACAAGCTGAGCATCACCGGGCGCGCCGCGCATGCCGGACTCGAGCCCGAACGCGGGATCAACGCGCTGGTCGAGCTCGCGGCGCAGATCCCGCTCATCGCCGCGATCAGCGACACCGCGGTCGGCACGACGGTGACTCCGACCCGCTCGCAGGCCGGCACCGTCATCAACACCGTCCCTGCGGCAGCGGAGGTCGATATCGACGTGCGGGCGTGGAGCATCGCCGAGCAGGAACGGGTCGACGAGGCGATCCGCGGCCTCACCCCCACGCTGCCCGGTGCATTGCTCGCGATCAGCGGAGGCATCAACCGCCCGCCGCTGGAGGAGCGGCGGGCGGTGGCGCTCGTGCAACTCGCCGAGGAGTGCGCGGCGGAGCTCGGTGGCCCGCCACTCGGCACCGCCCGCGTCGGCGGCGCCTCGGACGGCAACTTCACCGGCGCGATCGGCGTCCCGACACTGGACGGGCTCGGCGCCGTGGGCGACGGGGCGCACGCGGAGGGCGAGTACGTCGAGGTCGCGATGATGCCCCCGCGTGCAGCGCTGCTCCGAGCGCTGATCACCCGCATCGTCGGCGGCGCGGAGGTCGACGGGTGAAGATCCAGGCCATCGAGCTGCGCAGAATCGGCGTGCCACTGGTGCGGCCCTTCCGGACGTCGTTCGGCACCCAGACCGATCGCGACGTGCTGCTGGTCACCGTCATGACAGATGCCGGCACCGGGATCGGCGAGTGCGTGGCGCTGGCCGACCCCGTGTACAGCAGCGAGTACGTCGCCGCCGCGCAGGTGGTCATCACCGACCACCTCGCGCCCCGCCTGTTCGCGCTCGATGACGTGTCCGGCCGTGGCGTCCAGCCCGCGCTTGGCGGGGTGATCGGCCATCGCATGGCCAAGGCCGCCGTCGAGGCGGCTGTGCTCGACGCCGAACTGCGCGCCTACGGCGTGTCGCTGGCGCGCTATCTGGGAGCCGTGCGCGACCGGGTCGAATGCGGGGTATCGGTCGGCATCGCCGCGACACTGGATGCACTGCTCGAAGAGGTCGGCGGCTACCTCGAGCAGGGGTACCGGCGCATCAAGCTGAAGATCGAACCCGGCTGGGACTGGGAGCCGGTGCACGCGGTCCGTGAGGCGTTCGGCGACGATCTCCTCCTCCAGGTCGACGCGAACACCGCCTACGACGCCGCGAGCGCTCCGCGGTTGCGCCGTCTCGACGAGTTCAACCTGCTGCTCATCGAACAGCCCTTCGTCGAGGAGGACATCGCCGGTCACGCGGCGCTCGCCGCGACGATGTCGACCCCGATCTGTCTCGACGAGTCCGTCGTCTCCGCGGCGGTCGCCGCCGACGCAATCAATCGCGGCGCCTGCAGCATCGTCAACATCAAAGCCGGTCGCGTCGGTGGCTACATCGAGGCGGTCCGGATCCACGATGTGTGCGCAGCGCTCGGCGCGCCGGTGTGGTGCGGCGGCATGCTCGAGACCGGCGTCGGACGTGCCGCCAATCTCGCGCTCGCAGCACTGCCCAACTTCAAGCTCCCCGGCGACACGTCGGCGTCCGACCGCTACTTCGCGGAGGACATCACCGAGCCGTTCGTGCTCGAGGACGGATGCCTCCCGGTGCCACAGGGTCCCGGGATCGGTGTCGACGTGCGGCGCGATCTGGTCGAGCGGCTCACGACTGGTGTGGTCCTGCTGCGCCCCTGACCGGCTGCTGTTGGACCGCACACAAACGCACACCGCTGTCGCTATAGTCCCCAACCAAAGTTCTGATGGCGTTGTCTAGTGGGGTGAACGATGAATGACCCAGTAGGCGTGGGCGGCGTCCCGAGCACTGCAATCGGCGGCCATCAGGGAGGGTTGGAGCGGTCGGTCGGATTCATCGGCCATATCGCTCTTGTGCTGTCGGACATCACGCCGACCGCGTCGCTGCTCGTCATCGGGCCCGTCGTCATCCTCACCGCCGGAACGGGGTCGGTGCTCGCGTACGTGCTCGGTGGATTCATCGCCGTGTGCATTGCGCTCTGCATGGGCGAGCTGGGGTCGATGTACCCCACCGCCGGCGGCCTGTACTCCATCGTGACCAATGTCCTCGGCAAGGAGCTCGGCTTTCTCGCGATGCTCGACTACATGGGGCAGGCGATCTTCCTGCCGGCAAGCGTCGCGTTCGGCGTGGGGACGTACGTCACCTCGCTGAATCCGAACATCCCGACGAACTTGACCGCGGCCGCCATCATGGTGGCCGTCACCATCCTTGCGCTGCTCCAGATCCGCTTCAACGCAGTGCTGACCGGCGTCTTTCTGCTCATCGAACTGCTCGTCGTCACCGCCTTGCTCGTGTCCGGACTGGCGCACATTCATCAGCCACTCTCGATCCTCACCCAGGGCGTCGTCGCCTCCGGGAACGGCCTCGGTCCGGTGACGGCGTCGATCGTCATCGCGGCGCTTGCAGTCGCACTGTTCTCGGTGAACGGCTATGACAGCGCGATCAACTTCGCCGAGGAAACCACGGGCGGCGCCGCGCGAGTCGGCAGGGCGGTGGTGACCGCCGCGCTCATCGGCATCGTCTTCGAGGTGATCCCGTTCGTCGCCGTCGTGTTCGGCGCGCAGAATCTCAGCGCCTTCCTGCACTCCACGACGCCGCTCACCGATGTGGCACGTGACTCGTTCGGCAGCACCTTCGTGACGATCATCATCTGGGGCGGCATCCTGGCGATCTTCAACGCGTCGCTCGCGATCACGCTGCAGTTCGCGCGGATCGTCTGGGCGGGCGGCAGGGATCGCGCGTGGCCGGAGCCGGTGAGCTCGTGGCTGGGAAAGGTCTCCGTGACCCGCAAGTCGCCGTGGGTTGCGACGCTGGTCGTCGGCGGCCTGGCGACGATCCTCTGCCTGCAGTCATCGCTCGTCACCGTCGTCACGTTCACGGCCGTGCTCCTCATCGTCCTCTACTCGCTCATCGCGATCTCGTCCCTGGTGAGCCGGTTCAGTCATCGCGACGCGGAACGCCCGTCGAAGATGCCGCTCTGGCCCGTGCCACCGATCATCGCGCTCGTCGGCTGCGGGCTCGCGATCACACAGCAGAAGGGCAGCGACCTGCTCGTGGTGCTCGGCATCTTCGTCGCCGGCACCATCTACTACTACGCATTCCTTCGACCGCGCCGCACCCGCTACTGGATCCACGACTCGTCACCGAAGAGCTAGAGGTTGATGGCTGAGCTCGACGTCGTCCGATCCATCGTTCCACGCCCCGACCAGTACGCATGGACATTCGGGGGCGTGAACCCCGTCTGGCGGGTGCGCCCCGGCGAGGTGCTGCGTCTGTACACCGAGGATTGCTTCGCGGGCAACATCCGCGGTGTCGACGACCTCCCCAGCAAGTGCATCGAGTACCCGTTCATCAACCCGCAGACCGGCCCGTTCTACGTCGAGGGCGCGGAGCCCGGGGACACGCTGGCGATCCATCTCATCGATGTGCAACCGGCGCGCGACTGGGCGGTCAGCACGACGGTGTCGCTGTTCGGCTCGCTCACCAGCACCAGGTTCACGGCGACATTGCAGCCACCGCTGCCCGAGCGCACGTGGCTGTATCACGTCGACACCGCCACATCCGAGGTGCTGTATCACGCGCTCGACTCCGACTGCGAGATCCGGCTGCCGCTGCAGCCCTTCCACGGCACGATCGGCGTTGCGCCCGCCGCGTTCGAGGCCCGCAACGTTCTCGTGCCCGAGGCATTCGGCGGCAACATGGACACGCCCGAGGCGTGCGCGGGGGCCACGCTCTACCTCGGCGTCAATGTCCCCGGTGCGCTCTTCTCGCTCGGAGATGGGCACTACACCATGGGTGAGGGCGAGGTGTGTGGCGCTGCGGTCGAGGGCGCCATGATCACAACGCTCACCGTCGATGTGATCAAGGGCGTCTTCTGCGAGTGGCCGCGGCTCGAGAGCGACGACGCGATCATGGTTGCGGGCTCGTACCGCCCGCTCGAGGATGCGTTCCGGATCGCGCACACGCAACTCGTGCACTGGATCGCCGGAGCGACCGGCCTCAGCGTGATGGACGCATACCAGTTGCTGTCGCAGGCGTCGCGCTCGCGCATCGCCAACGTCGTGGACGCCAACTACACGATCGTCGCAAAAGCACCGAAGCGCTACCTGCCGCGCGACATCCCCTGGATGGACGGCACGCACGAGCGGCTGCGTGAGCGGGGACGGGCAGCGCTCAGCGCGCTCGCCGGCGGGCAGGTGCGCATCGAGGAAGGGTGACGAGCGCAGGACCACCGCCCGGCCGCGGCCGTGTGCGCGACCACGGGATCATGATCGGAGCGCTGCCGACCGGGCGCATGAACGGGCTCACCGACGTCTCAGGGGTGCGCGTGGGTCATACCACCGTCTGGCGCGGGGACGCGGGAATTGACGAGCCGGTGGCACGCACGGGCGTGACCGCGATCTGGCCGCACGACGGCGATCCGTTTCGCGAGCGTGTCTACGCCGGGAGCACGGCGCTCAACGGCTACGGCGTCTCGACAGGTGAGCTCGTCATCGCGGAGTGGGGCCTGCTCGCGTCACCGATCGTGCTCAGCGATACGCGGCACATCGGCGTGGCGTACGACGCCGGGGTGACCTACGCAACAGCGCACGACCCTGATGTCGGCACACTCGATGTCGCGATCCCCGTCGTGCTCGAATGCGACGCGGGATTCCTCAGTGACAACCGCTCGCAGACGATCACCGAGGCGGACGTGCATCGCGCGCTGGACGACGCCGGCACCGGTCCGATCGCCGAGGGTTGCGTCGGCGCGGGGACGGGGACGCAGCAGTTCGATTTCAAAGGTGGTATCGGGACGTCGTCGCGCGTCGTCGAGATCGGCGGCCGGAGCCACACCGTCGGTGTGCTCCTGCAGACCAACTACGGGAGCAGGCGTCAGTTGTCCATTCTCGGAAAGCCGATCGGGCGGCAGATCACCGACCTGATGCCCGGCCATCATCAGGAGGGTTCGTGCGTCGGGGTCATCGCGACCGATATCCCGCTCAACCCCCTGCAACTGCAGCGGCTGACGCGTCGCATCGGCGTCGGCCTCGCGCGCACCGGGTCCGTGGGCAATGACGGGAGCGGCGAGATCTTCGTGGCGTTCTCCACCGCGAATCGCGTGCCACGCTCGTCGCCGACGCAGACGACGACCGTGGAAACGATGATCGAGGGTCAGTTCTGGACTCAGGGATCGCCGTTCGACGTCATCTTCGAAGCAGTCGCCGAGGCCACGGAGGAGGCGGCGCTCAACGCGCTGTTTCAGGCCGGAACCGTCATCGGACGCGACGGGAACGTGCTCCACGGGGCGCCGATCGACAGGATCCTCGCGCTCCTGTAGCGATCGCGCCAGGACGGCCCCGTCGCGACGAGACCGTCCTGGGTTCTCGCAGACGGGCGGAGATTCAGCTTGCCGGGCGCTGGAACCGCAACGGCGTGAACCGGATGTACGCGGCCGGTGCGGTGTTGGCGACCGGTCCCAGCGATGTCGCGACGGCGTTGAGCGCAGACGGGCCGAGGTGCCCCCAGTGCCCGGTGTTCACTCGGTGGATCAGCGCCTTGAACGCCGCGATGGTCTCGGCCGGCGTGAAGGTGCAGTGCCCCGCACGGCTGACGAACACCTGACGCAGCAGGTATCCCTTGCCGGCGGCGTCCACGGTCTTCTTGTACTGCGCCTCGTCCTCGTTGACGACGAGGCCGTCACCGGTCGTGTGCAGCGTGAGCACCGGCATGCTGATGTCGCCGTTGAAAACGATGTAGTGCTTCACGTAGGCGACGGCGCTCGGATCGGAAGTGATCCTGGGCGCGGCTGTGAGCGTCGCGATGTCAGCACTCAGGCTGATGCCCGCGGCGTGGTACAGCGCCTTGACCTCCTTGTAGTCCGGCGACTCCTGCAACTGCTGCCAGAAGTTCACGCCGCCGGTCCATGAGAAGTTGCCGCCCGCGCGCGCCTCGAGCTCGGCACGCAGCGCGAACGCGAACGGCCCGTCGACCTCCGTGGCCCAGAGGAACTGGTTCGCTTCCTGCGTGGCGTAATCGGTCGGCGCCGGCTCGGGGCTCGCCGGGTTGAACCACCCTGGGATGTCGCCGAGGGCCGCCGCGAGTGCGATGCGTGCCTGCCCCTGCGGCGTCGCCTGCGCGCCGGCGTAGAGCCCCTCCGCGATCGTCAGGTTGCCGGTCGGATCGGCGATGTTGACGATCTGGAGACCGGACGTGGGCCCGAGCAGCTGCTGCACCGCGAGCGCCGAGTCGAGCGCGAGGTTCCAGGTCTGCACGCCGCCCGCGACGACTCCGCACATGGGCAGCGCGGCGGTGAAGTCCCGCGGGGCGACCTGGACGAGCCCCGCGGTGATCATGCCGCCGAGTGAGTGACCCCAGGCGATCGTGCGGTGCGGCTTGCCGACGAGATGATCGAAGGTCTTCAGAGTCGCCAGCTGGTCGGGGATCGCCTGCTGGACGGCCCAGCCGGTGGTGGCGTACGACGAGCCGGCAAGCGCGTAGTGGTTGTCCAAAAGCCACTGGCCGGTGATGGGATCGCCGGCATCGGTTGCCGGGTTCGGACTCCCTGGAGTGACGTAGCCGTGGCTGTACAGGACCAGCGTGCCGTTCCAGTGAGCCGGGACCTGGATGAGGTAGGTCGCCCCGTCGCCGAAGGTTCCGGTCAGCGTTTGCGGACCGCTCGCGAGCACCTGGGCCGGTCCGACCCCAAGCGCGGCGAATCCGGCGCCAAGTGCGACAGCCGCGAGTTTCGCGACCACGTTTCGACTGCGTTTTGCCACTCGTCGTGGAAGCATGTCCACCCCCTTCGTGTGAGGCACCGACGGCTGCCGAGGCCGACGACGCTACCTCCGCGGGACGTCCTCCGTCAAGGCGGTCCCAGACCCGCCGTGAACTCCGTCACCATCGCGTTGAAGCGCTCCGTCTCCTCGATGAACGGCACGTGGCTCGAGTGCTCGAACAGCTCGAAGCGCGCGCCCGGGATCTGGCTCGCGATGTACTCGCCCGCCTCGGGTGGTGTGAGCTTCGGGTCCTTGCCGAACGCGACGAGCGTGGGACACGAGATCTCGCGCAGGAACGGACGGTAGTCACGCAGCGTCTGGTTGACGAGGATCGTCGACGCCACGGCGGCGGGTACTCGCATGATCTCCTCCACCATCCACGCGCTCGTCTCGGGCGTCGGTTCGTGCTGCATCAGTCCGGCGAACTCCTCGGCAACCGCGCGCTGATCGAGCTGCAGCCCCTCGACCATCTCCGCCAGCGCCTCGACGGTGAGCACACCGAACGGATAGCCCTCCCACGCGTAGTCCGACGGTGGCTGGTCGACGATCACCACACCCGAGACCGAGTTCGACCCGAACGCCTTCAGGTACTCGTACACAACCATGGCCCCCATCGACCATCCCACGAGCAGCGGCCGCTCGATCGACCGCGCCGCAAACAGCAGGTGCAGGTCCTGCGCGTAGTTGCCGACGGTATGTCCGGACAGCACCTTCTCGGACCGGCCGTGGCCGCGCAGGTCCGGGACGACGACACGATGCGAGCCGCGCAGGCCACTGACCTGGTGCTGGAAGAACCGCCCGCTCATCATCACGCCGTGCACGAAGACGATCGGCGGCCCGTCGCCCTCATCGACAACATGCAGTGTCACGTCGTTCGACAGTCGCTGTTCCATGACGAAATCTCCTCTCAGGCGCCCGCGCTCAAGCCGCCGTCGACCACCATCGCGGTCCCATTCACGTAGCGGCTCTCGTCGCTGGCGAGAAACACGGCCATGTACGCCATCTCCTCCGGCTCGCCGCCACGGCCCGCGGGAATCCACTCCGGCAGCGAGGCCCGGACCTTGTCGATGCCCCCGAGGCGGTTGTAGTGCGGCACGTTGATCGGCGTGTCGACGAACCCGGGACACAGGCAATTGCAGCGGATGCCCTCAGCGGCGTAGTCGAGCGCGATGCTCTTCGTGAGCATCAACACCGCGCCCTTGCTGGTCGTGTACGCGCACAGCGCGTGCTCCGCCAGAAAGCTGTTCACCGAGCCGGTGTTGATGATGCTCCCACCACCGGCACGTCGCAGCGCGGGAATCGCGCATCTGGCACCGAGGAAGGGCCCGCGCACGTTCACCGCGAAGATGCGTTCGAGGTCGTCGACGCTCGTCTCCTCGAGCGTCCCCGCCATCGAGATGCCCGCATTCGAGCACCACGTGGTGAGCTTTCCCCACGTCGACTCCGCACGATCGACAAGATCCTGCACCTGCGCCTCGTTCGAGACATCCGCTACCGCCGTCTGCAGTGAACCCGATGCGGTGGTCGCGGCCGCCCGCACGCGACGCAGGGTCTCCTCCAGGCCCTGCGCGTCGCGATCTGCCGCCAGCACCTGCGCGCCTTCGGCGGCAAAGACCGAGGCGATCCCCCGGCCGATGCCACTGCCGGCGCCCGTCACGACGGCGACCTTGCCGTCGAGCCGACCCACGTCAGCCGGGGACCACACCCGGAATCGCCACCGGTGGTGGCGTCTCGCCGCCGAGCGTCTCATCATCGCCGAGCGTGTTGCCCATCGCGATGACGCGATCGGGATGCGCCTGCCAGTGATAGATGACCACCACGATTCCGATCACGTAGAGCGCGATCACCACCGGGCCCGCGTAGCTGATCGGAGGTGTGAGCGGGGCGATGAACGACACCACCGCCAATCCGAGGCCTGCGAGGAACGGGAACACGAAGGCCGCCACACCGAGGATCGGGATGACCACGTGCTTGATCACGTTGAAGTCCTTGCGCGCGAAGCGCCAGTAGTACCCGAAGCTCGCGACGTTCAGGATCATGTAGATCGGAATCACCAGGCCGACGACCATCGTGCCGAGCAGCCCGTAGGCAACCGTCGGCGTGTACGCCTCACCGAGCCAGAGCGTCAGGATGACCGCGAGGACGAAGATCCCGATCGTCGCGACGCGCGGCGTCCCGAGCCGCGGGTGCGTGTCCGAGAGGGCCTTCGGCAGGATCCGCGCACGTCCGAGCGCCCAGAACACGCGCGTCGACGCGTTCGCGATGCCGTTGGTGTTCGCCACGGCCGAGTTGAGCAACGCGAGCAGGATGATCAGCCAGCCGATGCCCCAGACATCCTTGGCGAGCAGGATCCATGGGTCGCTCGAGTTCAGCGTTCCGAAGGATGAGAAACCCCGCGGCCCGAGGTACGCCTCTGCGCCATACATCGCGAACAGGTAGTAGATGCCGACCATGAGCGCCGAGCCGATGACCGCGAACTTCACCGCGCGCTTCGGATTCTTCGCCTCCTCACCGAGTGGCGCCGACGCATCGAATCCGATGAACGCGAGGATCGCGTAGACCGATCCGGCGAACACGCCCGATATCCCGACGAATCCGGGGACATTCGCGTACTTCGTGCTGAGGTTGTCGAGGCCGTTGTGCTTGCCGACGACGATGAGCGTGATGGCCAGGGCGGTGAAGGCGGCGATCTCGAATGCACCCAGAATCACGCCGACACGGGTGTTCTCCTTGATGCCGCCGTAGTTGATCACGAAGCTGATGGCGAGCCCGAGCATCGCGCACGCGACCCACGACACGCCAAAGTCCCATCCGAACTGGGTGACCAGGATGCCCGCGGGGAAGAACCCCATGAGCAGCGCGAGGAATGGCAGCGCGAGGAGATAGGTGAAGCTGTAGCCCCAGGCGACGATCGCGCCGATGATCGGATGCAGGCCCCGGGCGGCGTATGCCGCCGGGCCACCCGCCGACGGCAGATGCTGGGCAAGCTGGCCGATGCTGAACGCGACCAGCAGGCACGCGACGAGGGCGATGACGACCGAGAGGGTCAACCCGCCGCCGGCGAACCCGGCGCCGACGCCGATGGAGAAGGCGAGCCCGACGCCGGGACCCATCGTGGTGACCGACTGGAACAGGACCCCCCGGGTGGTTACCGCATCGCGAACGAGCGCGTGACCGGGATCGTTAGTGCTCATCCTCGTTCTCCCCTGCATGTGAGCCAAAGACCCGGAACGGCATCCGTCGTCGGGCGTGCAACAACCTCGTGCGGTGGACTCATTCCCCAGGCGTCGGCGCGATCGCTCGCAGTATGCAGACTTCCCGGGGCCTTGCCAAGGGGCAGGGTCACCGAATTGCGGCCGCCGCGCCCCCCTGGCTACGCTTGTGCCTGCAACGACATCCGCGCGTCAGCCCCGCACGAGCCCCGCATTGATAAGAGGAGTGCCGATGAGCGCTGAGACATATCTCGACAACTCGGGCCGGGACGACATCCTCGGCGGGGGCGCCAGGATGATCCCGATCACGACGCCGAAGGGCGACTTCCACGTCTGGACCAAGCGCGTCGGCAACAACCCGAGGGCGAAACTCCTCCTCCTGCACGGTGGTCCGGCCGCGACCCACGAGTACTTCGAGGCCTGCGACAGCTTTCTCCCCGCCGCGGGCATCGAGTATTACTACTACGACCAGCTGGGCTCCGCGTACAGCGACCAGCCGGATGAGCCGGAGCTGTGGCAGATCGACCGATTCGTGGAGGAGGTCGAGCAGGTACGCGTCGCCCTCGGGCTCGACGCGCATAACTTCTTTTTGCTCGGGCACTCGTGGGGCGGCATTCTCGGCATCGAATATGCACTGAAGTACCAACGGCATCTGAAGGGCCTTGTCGTCTCGAACATGATGTCGAGCATTCCTGCGTACAACGAGTACGCGCGCACGGTGCTCATGCCGGCGATGGATCAGGACATCCTGGCGAAGATCAAGAGTCTCGAGGCAAGCGGGGATACCGAGACGCCGGAGTACATGGCATTGCTGGAAGGCCACTATCAGGAACACGTGCTCCGCCTGCCTGCCGCGGAGTGGCCTGAGCCCGTGAACCGCTCATTCGCGAGAACCAACCGGTCCATCTACGTGCCGATGCAGGGTCCGAGCGAGCTCGGCGCGAGCGGGACCCTTGTCGACTGGGACCGCACCGAATCGCTCGAGGAGATCGACGTGCCGACGCTCGTCATCGCCGGCACGCACGACACCATGGACCCAGCGTTTCTGGAAATGATGGCGGGCCGGTTCCCGAAAGGCCGTTTCCTGCTGTGCCGCAACGGCGGGCACATGTCGATGTACGACGACCAGCCGACGTACTTCCGCGGGCTCATCGATTTCATCGTCGATGTCGACCAGGCGAGCAGGTGACAGAACGCCACGCCGGACGCCTCGCGTTCGTCACCGGCGCCGGTTCGGGCATCGGTCGAGCGATCGCGCGACGGCTTGCGACCGAGGGGTGTGCGGTGGCATGCACGGATGTCCAGCTCGGTCGAGCACGCGAGACCGCCGATGCCATCGTTGACCGCGGCGGGCGGGCGCTCGCGCTCGAGGCGGACGTTCGAAACCGGGCAGCGGTGCGCAGCGCGCTGCAGCAAACCGTCGCCGCATGGCGTGGCCTCAACTACGTGGTCAACAACGCCGGCATCGTGACGATGAGCTCCCTCGCGAACGTCACCGATGAGGAGTGGGATCTCGTCGTCGACATCAACCTCAAGGGGCAGTTCATCGTCACGCAGGAGGCCGCCCCACTCCTGGCGCCGAACACGCCGAGCGCCATCGTCAACCTGTCGACGGTTGAGGCGGAGGTGGTCGTCTCGTCGAGCGGCTTCGCACAACCCCACTACAACGCGAGCAAGGGTGGCGTGAAGATGCTCACCAAGGCATGCGCGGTGGAGCTCGCCGCTCAGGGAACGCGCGTCAACGCGGTCGCACCGGGACCGGTGCAGACGGGTTTCATCCCCGGCGTCGACCCCGAGCATTTCGAGATGCCACAGATCGTGCTCGACCGGCTCCTCATCAAGCGCATGGGGCAGCCGGACGACGTCGCCGCCGCCGTGTCGTTCCTGCTCTCGGATGACGCATCGTTCATCACCGGAGCGCAGCTCGTGGTCGATGGCGGATGGCTGGCGCGGTGAGCGAGCGCCTCGAGGTCGGGGAACTCGATCGCCTCGGCATCGACACGGTGATCATCGCCGGCACCGACATCCAGGGCCGGATGTTCGGCAAGCGGATGAGCCCGCGCGTCTTTGCCACCAAGCTCGAGGAGGGGCTGCACATCTGCACCTGCGTGTATGCCTGGGATATGGCACAGGCGCTCGAGGGCCTGCACGTCGAGTTCGCCGGTGGGCACACGGGCTGGCACGACTTCGCGCTGATCCCCGACCTGAGCACGCTCCGTCCCGCCGCGTGGTTGGAGCGCACCGCGATCTGCCTCGCCGATTGCGTCGACGAACGCGACGGCGCGCCGCTCGCGATCGCGCCGCGCACCATTCTGCGCCTGCAGATCGACGCGCTCGCCGCGCGCGATCTGCAGGCATTCACCGCCACCGAGCTGGAGTTCTACCTCTTCCGCGGGACGCCCGGCGATCTGCGCGCGGGCGGCTATCGTTCCCTGGCACCCACGACCGACGTGCACGCCGACTACAACATCACCGAGGGCAACGCGATGGAGCCGTTCTTTCGCGGGCTCCGCAACGCACTCGATGCCAGTGGTGTGCCCGTCGATGTCGCGCAGGTCGAATACGGGCTCGGACAGTGGGAGATCAATCTCGAGTATGCCGGCGCACTGGAGATGGCGGACCGGCATGTTCTGTACAAGCAGGCGGTGAAGGACTACGCGACACAACACGGTTACACCGCGACGTTCATGCCGCGCCCGATGACCGACGATCTTGGTTCGTCGTGCCACATCCACACGTCGCTGCGCGACGGCAGTGGTGCTCCCGTCTTCCACGATGCGAACGGCGACCGCGGCGTCAGTGAGGTGCTTCGCCATGCCGTTGGCGGTGTGCTATCGCATGCCCCGGAGTTGATGTGCTGGTACGCGCCGACCATCAACTCGTACCGGCGCACCGGCAGCCAGGACTTCGCGGGCAACGGCCTGACGTGGGGTTTCGACAATCGCACCGTCACGACGCGTGTGCTGAGCGGCGGCGCGCCGGCGGCCACCCGCTTCGAGTTCCGTCTTCCCGGCGCGGATGTCAACCCCTACCTCGCGCTCGCCGGGGTGCTGGCCTCCGTCATCGATGGTGTCGACAGGAGTGTCGACCCCGGGCCGCCGAGCGCAGGCGATGCGTACGCGGGCGATCAGGCGGGCCTGCCCTCCACGTTGCTCGCGGCAGCGGAGGGCTTCCTCAATAGTGAGTTCGCCGCCAAGGCGTTCGGCGGTGACGTGGTCACGCACTATCACGCGCTCGCCGACTACGAGTGGCACACATTCATGCGTTCGGTGACCGACTGGGAGCGTGAGCGGTACCTGGACAGCATCTGATGTGAGCGGCAGGCAGGCTCTTCCGCCGCAACGCGACCTCGTGGACGGCGCGTGGGTCGACCCTCCGCGCGACGGGGTCGCGCTCGTGCACCCGGACACCGGCGACGAGTTCGCCCGCTCCGCGATCTCGACAACGCAGACCGTCGATCGTGCCATCGCAGCGGCTGCGCGTGATCACGCGCAGGGTGCGTGGGCGGACCGATCGTTCGAGCATCGGGCACAGTTCCTCGACACGCTGGCGCAGCGGCTCGCAACGCTGGCGGACGCGTTTGCGTTTGCCGACGCACTGGACAGCGGCGTGCCGATCGGCGTGACCGCCATGTTCGCCGATGCGCTCCCCGGCATCGTGCGCGATGCGAGTTCGCACGCGCACGCGCACCTGGGGGAACGCCTCCTGCCTTCGCCGGGTGGCGCGGCTAGACTGCTGCGCGTGCCATGGGGCCCGGCCGCGGTGCTGATGCCGTTCAACGCTCCGGCCTTCACCGCGGTGAAGAAGACGGCTTATGCCCTTGCCGCCGGTTGCCCGGTGCTGCTCAAACCCTCGCCGCACGCTCCGCACGCGGCGAACCTGCTCGCAAACGCGATCGCGGAGACGATCGCTGAACACGGAGTGCCGACGGCGCTCTTCCAACTCCTGCATGGCGATACTGGCGTCGGCGCACGTCTGGCCTCTGATCCGCGGGTGCGCTGCCTGACATTCACCGGGAGCCGGAGCGGCGGGCGTGCGGTGGCGCGCGCCGCGGCCGGCGATCTCAAAGCGCTGCAACTCGAGTGCGGCAGCAACAACGCGGCGATCGTCCGCTCTGACGCAGACATCGATACGACCGCGGCATCGCTCGTCACGGGATTCACGAAGCTCAACGGGCAGTGGTGCGAACGTCCGGGCACGGTCTTCGTCCCTGCACCGCTGCACGACGGCCTGCTCACCGCGCTGCTGAAACACCTCGGCGAGCTGCGGACAGGATCGTGCCTCGACCCCTCCACCACCTTCGGGCCGCAGGCCAACGCAGCGCAGGCAGCGTCCGTGGACAGCGCTCTCCGTGGCCTCATCGCCACGGGAGCGCACGTGCACACGCCACGCACCGATCGCGAACCCGGCGGGTGCTTCCGCGCTCCCGCTGTGATCACCGGAGCAGATCCCAACGGCACCCTCGATGAGATCTTCGGCCCGGTGCTGGTGCTGCACGCGGTCGACAGCGACGCGCAGGCGCTCGAATTCGCCAATCGACTGCACGGCGGCCTGGCGGCCTACGTGTTCGGAACCGAGGTTGCGGCGAGCATGGAGCTCGGGCGGCACATGGCCGCGGGCGAGGTGAAGATCAACGGAACGAGCGTGCTGGACCTGAGTCCCGACTCGGCGCAGAGCTTCTGGGCCGGCAGTGGAGTCGGTGGGCACGGGAATGCTGAGCTGCTGCGCTTCTTCACCGGCACGCGCATCGTCGGCGCCGATCTGCCGGGTGCGCCGATCTGAATGCGCGCGTGAGTCGACCCGGAGTCGTTGACGGCTCGTCGAGCAAGTACGCGCTGCTCCGCCCGCTGTCGCTGGCAGCATTCACGCTCACCGAGGGCTTCTGGTACCGGCGTCAACGCCTGAACCGGGAGCGTTCGCTCGAGCATGGACTGGTGATGCTCGAGGACGCCGGCAATTTCGACAACCTTCGCAACGCGGCACAGGGCGGCGGACCATTCCGGGGCCCCGTGTTCATGGACTCCGACGTCTACAAGTGGCTCGAGGCCGCGGCGTGGGAGCTGGGACGCGCGCCCGACACGGAGCTCCGGCGCTGGGTCGATGACGTCATCGCGACAGTCGCCGCTGCACAGACGTCCGACGGCTACATCAATTCGCACGTGCAGATCACGGACCCGTCGATGCGCTGGGCGGACCTTGCACACGGCCACGAGCTGTACTGCATCGGGCACCTGGTGCAGGCGGGAATCGCGATGTCGCGCGCCACCGGTGACGACACCCTGTTGAGCATCGCGGAGCGCGCGTCCGGTTGTGTGAGCGCCGCCTTCGGCGAGGGTCGCCGCATCGGTGTGCCCGGCCATCCGGAGATCGAGAGCGCTCTCGTCGAGCTCTACCGCCACACAGGAGACGCCGCGCACCTGCAGCTCGCGAGCTTTTTCATCGACCATCGCGGTATCGGGCTCATCCAGACCGGGCGCTTCTACGAGGCCGCCTACTACCAGGATCGCGTCCCGATCCGCGAATCGTCCGTCATCGAAGGGCACGCCGTCCGCGCCGTCTACCTGCTGAGCGGGGTTGTCGACCTCTATCTGGAGACAGGTGGCGACGCACTGCTCGCCGCCGCGAGACGGCAGTGGGATGACATGGTCGGACACAAGCAGTACGTCACCGGCGCAATCGGGTCGCGCGCATTCAGCGAGAGCTTCGGCGATCCGTACGAGCTCCCCGCCGCAACGGCGTACGCCGAGACATGCGCGGCAATCGGGAGCGTGTTCTGGAACTGGCGAATGCTGCTGGCCACCGGTGAGTCGAGATTCGCGGACCAGATCGAGCTGATCCTCTACAACGCCGTGCTTTGCGGGGTCGGGCTCGACGGGACGTCGTTCTGCTACGAGAATCCGCTCGCGAGCCGTGGCGAGCGCACGCGGGAATCATGGTTCTCATGCGCATGCTGCCCGCCAAACCTGATGCGCCTCATGGCCTCGCTTCCCCACTACGTTGCCACCGGCGACGAGCACGGCATCCAGATCCACCAGTTCGCTGCCGGTACGCTGACACACGCCGATGCCGTCCTCGACGTGCACACCGGCTACCCGTGGACGGAGACGGTGACCATCGACGTTCGCTCCACGCCGGCAGACGTATGGGAGCTCTCGCTCCGAATGCCCGCGTGGTGCCAGGATTCGACGGTATCGCTGAACGGCATGGTCATCGAACCCGAGCTTCGGCACGGGTATGCGAGGGTGACCCGTCGCTGGACGGCCGGTGACGTCGTGCTTCTGACGCTGCCCATGCCCGGGCGATTCATCGCTGCGCACCCGTCCATCGAGTCGTCGCGATCATCCGTCGCGATCATCCGTGGACCCGTGGTGTATTGCATCGAGCATTGCGACCAGCCGGGCGTCCCTGCTGACGCGACCGTGAGCATCGACGCGCACGCTTCGCTCAACACCGTGTGGCGACCCGAACTCCTCGGAGGCATGACCACCGTCACCGGCACCGGCTACGTGCGCCGGAACGAGGACTGGACCACCCTGTACCGACCGCTCGACGACGTATCGCTCGAACACCGGCCCATCGAGGTGACCGCCATTCCCTACTTCCTCTGGGGCAACCGCCGGACGGGATCCATGACGGTTTGGATACCGATCGACGAGGGGTAGGGCGGGCAGAATAACGGCGGCGCCCCGAAGGTTGCCGGTGCAACGCAAGCTGGGGACGCCGCCGCGAGGGTGGGGGGTCACTATCGACAGTCGGAGCCACCCGGGGTTACGAATGGATCCGGTTCGATTCACGGTGGACCACCTCGTTGGACGGCGTCTGCCCGTCAGCGTACGTATAGCCCCTCAGGTCCACAGGCCATCAAGAACCACGCCGACCCGCTCCATCGCTTCTCCGGCCTCCGGGTGTTCGACATCGACCCGACCGGCCGCATCGACCACGTCCTCGCAGTAGCGTCGCACAGTGTCGGTGAGGAATCGCGACGGTTGCGCCCACCCGTGGCGATCGTCGCGACCGCGCGGGTGGTGGTGGTATCGCTCCGGTACGTAGAGGTGCAGCGAGCTGCGCGCGCGCGTGAGCGCGACGTAGAACACGCGACGCTCCTCCTCGAGGCCCGCGTCCGATCCCAGCGCCATGTCTGATGGGATGTCGCCGTCGGTCACATGCAGAACATGCACGACGTCCCACTCGAGTCCTTTGGCGGAATGCACCGTGGAGACCACGAGCCAGTCCTCATCGACGCTCGGAGGACCGGCAAGCGCCGACGTCGACCGCGGCGGTTCGAGAACGTGGTCCGCCGCAACGTCGGAGAGCCTCGCCGCCTTGGCGCCTGCCGCCACCAGCGTGTCGAGATCCACGAGACGCGCTCCTGACTCGGGATATGCCGCTTCGACGAGTGGCGCGACGGCGACACGCAGACGCTCGGCGTGTGTCGCGACGGACTCCTCCGCCCGCGCACCGAGTGCATCGATGAGCTCGGCTGCGGCGGGTTGCGCAACCACGGGCAGCTCGAGCGCCGCCAGCGGCCAGCGGCGTATCACGTCCCCCTCGGTGATCTGATCGCGATCGGCGCCGATCAACCCGAGCGCGGTCACCACTCGCCGCGCGGTCGCGGGACCGACGCCGGGGAACAGCTGCAACAGCCGGAACCATGCGACGACGTCGTTGGGATTGTCGGCAAGCCGGAACGCGGCGAGGAGGTCCTTCACGTGGGCGGCCTCGATGAACCGCAGACCACCGTATTTGACGTAGGGGATCCGCCTGGCGCCGAGCTCGAGCTCGAGCAGCGCGGAATGATGCGCAGCGCGAACCAGCACAGCCTGTTCGTGCAACGCGATCCCCGCCTCACGGTGCGCGAGGATGCGTGCGCAGACCGCTTCCGTCTGCGCATCCTCATCGACGCAGCGCACCACCTGCGGGGAAGCCCCGGGAGCGCGCCGCGCCGCCTGCAACACTGCGGAGAAGCCCACTGTCGCGCCGGCACCGACGGCGTTGGCCACATCGAGAATCTGCTGGGTCGAGCGATAGTTCGTCTCGAGCACGATCGTGCTCGCGCCCGGAAACGCCGTGTCGAACTCCAGAATGTGCCGCGGCTCCGCGGCCCGGAACGAGTACAGCGCCTGTGCGTCATCGCCGACCACGGCGATGCGCGGATCGCCGTTGCGCAGTCCTCGCAGCACATCGACCTGCAGATCATTCACGTCCTGGTATTCGTCGACGAGGATGTGATCGAACGCCTTCGCCAGCCGCGGTCCGAGCCGCTCGTCCTGGACCGCCGCCCGCCACAGCAGGAGGAGGTCGTCGAGGTCGACGAGCCCGGCCAGACGCTTGCGGCGAACATAGCCGCGGCAGATCGCGGCGATCGAGTCGATGAAGTCGTCCGCCCAGGGGGCGATCTCCGGAACGACCGCCGAGAGCGGCCGGCCGGTGTTCACGGCGGTCGAGTAGAGATCCACGAGCAGCGTCTTGCGAGGAAAGCGCCGCCGCGTCGCCTCTGCGTGACCCTGCTCGTCGCGAACGATATCGATGACGTCTGCAGCGTCGGCGGCGTCGAGGATCGAGAAGCCCTCGGGAATGCCGAGCGTCGACGCGAACCGCCGGAGTGTCCGATGCGCGATGGCATGGAAGGTGCCTCCGACGACCCGGCCCGCCGGATGCCCGGCCGGCCCATCCATGCCGATCGACGTGAGCAGCGCCGCGGTGCGGGTGACCATCTGCCGGGCAGCCCTTCTCGTAAAGGTGAGGAGGAGGATCCGCTCGGGTGGCGTGCCCGTCGCCAGCAGCCACGCAACGCGTGCCGACAGCGTCGTCGTCTTGCCGGTGCCCGCCCCGGCAAGCACGCGGAGCGGGCCGCCTTCATGGGTGACGACCGCCCGCTGGGCGTCGGTCAGGTCATCGAGCCACGCGAACATGCGTTCGATGGTACCGCCCGGCGAGCGGAAGTGGGAGCTGACGCTGGAGCTACTTGATCTGGCTCCCCTCCACCACGGTGAAGAAGCAGGAACGAGCGCCCGTGTGACACGCGGGGCCGTCCGGTGACACCAGGAGGAGGACCGAGTCTGCGTCGCAGTCGAGCCGGGTCTCGTGCACATGCATCGTGCGGCCACTCGTCTCACCTTTCTCCCAGAGGCGCTGACGAGATCGGCTGAAGAACGTGGCTCGCCCCGTGCGCCGGGTGGCGTCCCAGGCGGCGCGGTTCATGTGGGCCACCATCAGCACCTCCGACGTGGCGGCATCCTGGACCACGGCCGTGATCAGCCCGCCGTCGCCGAATCGGGGCTCAACGGGATCGCTCACAACCGCACCTCGACACCGTGCTCGTGAAGGTATCGCTTGGTCTCGGAGACCGGATACGAGTCGAAATGGAAGATGGTCGCGGCAAGCGCCGCGTCTGCACGACCGTCCGTCAGGGCTCGGCGCAGATGCTCCGGCTCGCCCGCACCCCCGCTGGCGATCACAGGCACACGGACCGCGGCCGCGACTGCGGCTGTCAGCTCGAGGTCATATCCGGATGCGGTCCCGTCCCGATCCATCGACGTGATGAGGATCTCACCCGCGCCGCGGCCGGCCGCCTCGCCGGCCCACTGGATCGCGTCGCGCCCGGTGTCCACCCGGCCGCCCCGGACGTGCACTGCGTGGCGGCCGTTCGAACGCCTGGAGTCCACGGCGACCACGACGCACTGCGAACCGAACGTGCTCGCCGCCTCATCGATGAGCGACGGCCGGTCGAGCGCGGACGTGTTGAGCGACACCTTGTCCGCGCCGGCACGGAGGAGGGCGTCGATGTCCTGAAGGGTGCGTACGCCGCCTCCGACGGTGAGCGGGATGAACACCCGATCGGCGGTACGCCGCACCACATCGAGCAGGATTGCGCGTTCATCGCTGGAGGCGGTGATATCGAGAAAGACCAGCTCGTCCGCGCCGTCCTCGTCGTAGCGCTCGGCAAGCTCGGCCGGATCTCCGGCGTCGCGCAGGTCGACGAACGCCACACCTTTCACCACACGCCCACCCGTCACGTCGAGACACGGGATCACGCGCTTCGCCAGCGTCATGAAACCGGGCTCCCAACAGCGCGCAGCGCAGCCGGAAGGTCGATGCGACCTTCGTAGAGCGCCTTGCCGATGACGACACCGGCGGCGCCCGCCGCGGCGCTCGCCTCGATGTCGGCAAGGGTGGTGACCCCGCCCGACAGGTAGACCGGACCCGGGTAGGCGTCACGGCATCGCCGCAGGCCGTCGAGATCCGGACCGGCGAGGACGCCGTCGCGCTCGGTATCGGTGTAGATCACCCCCGACGTGGGCCAATCGCTCCACGACCGCAGCACGTCCGAGGCCCTAATACCGTCCTCAGTCCATCCTTGCACGCGCGCAACGCCGTCACGCACGTCGAGCCCCAGCAGGACCCGCCCTTCGGCGGCATCACAGATCGCCGCGGCCTTCTTCGGATCGCGAACCGCGACGCTGCCGAGGATGACGAACGACGCGCCGGCACCGAGCAACACGCGCGCGGTGTCCACATCCCGGACGCCGCCACCGACCTCCACACCACAGCCTCCGACGACGCACGCGGCGATGATCGCCCTGACCGCATCGGCACTTTCCGGTGTCCCACGCGCGCGTGCCGCGTCGAGATCGACGACGTGAATGCGCGCGGCGCCGGCGTCGATGAAACCGCGTGCGACCTCCCCCGGATCATCGCCATATACCGTGGCATCCGCGTACTCGCCCCGACGCAGTCGCACGCACCGCCCGCCGAGCACGTCGATCGCCGGGATGACGATCACGCCGAGCACATCGCGACGAAGTTCGCGTAGACGTGCAGTCCTGCCTGACCGCTCTTCTCGGGATGGAACTGCGTCCCCATGATGTTGCCGTGCTCGACGGCAGCCGCGATCGGCCCGCCGTAGTCGGTCGTGGCGGCGACATCCGCATCCGTGGGCATCGCGGCGAACGAGTGCACGAAGTACATGTACGAACCCGATTCGATGCCCGCGAGGAGCGTCGAACCCGGCACCACGGTGAGAGTATTCCATCCCATGTGCGGCACCTTGCGGCCGCCGGCAGACGCAAGCCTGGTCACACGCCCCTCGAGCAGTTCGAGCCCGGGGACAGCCGGACCCTCGCCGCTCGACTCGAACAGCAACTGATGGCCGAGGCAGATGCCGAGCACCGGCTTGCCCGCCGCAGCCACGGTGCGGACCGCGCCCGCGAGGCCGCCGTCATGCAGCGCGCGCGCCGCGATCGCGAAGGCACCGACGCCTGGGAGCACCACGCCGTCGCAATGGGCGATCCGCTCAGGCGCATCGCTGATGACCGGCTCGGCGCCGGAGGCTCGAAGTGCCCGCTCGACGCTCCGCAGGTTGCCGACCCCGTAGTCGCAGACCCCGACCACGGGACTCACAGCGTTCCTTTGGTCGAGGGGACGCCTCCGCCGATGACGCGGAACGCGTCGCGAGTTGCCAGACCAAGTGCCTTGAACGCCGCCTCCGCGATGTGATGCGGATTGTCCCCGCGGATGCAGTCCAGGTGGATGGTCGCGCCCGCAGCCTGCGCGTACCCCTTGACGAACTCGCCGATGACCTCCACGTCGAAGTCGTTGATCCGTCCCTGCAACTGGTCCATCGCATACACCACGTTCGGGCGGCGACCGTAGTCGACGACACATCGTACGAGGGACTCGTCGAGCGGCGCGTGCGCCTCTCCGAAACGCCGGATCCCGTCGCGATCGCCGAGCGCGTCACTGACGGTGCCGCCGAGGACGAGACCGACATCCTCGACAAGGTGATGCGCGTCGACATCGATGTCACCACTGCCGTCGAGCGTGATGTCCATCCCGCTGTATTTGGTGAACGCCTCGATCATGTGCCGGAAGAACGGCAGTGGGAGCGTGATCGAACCCACACCCGTGCCGTCGATGAGCACGTCCGCACTGATCTTTGTTTCGCGCGTGTCGCGACGTCTCGACGCGGATCGCACCGGTGCGCCGGTCATGCAGGCTCACGCATGCGCGTTCGCGCACGCAGTGCCGTCTCGTGTGCCTGGAGGCCTTCTGCCTGCGCGAGCGCGATGGCGACGGGCGCGACGGTGTCGAAGTCCGCATCGGTCAGCTGAACGAAGCTCGGCCAGCGGAGAAAGTCCATGACCGCAAGCGGTCCCCGGTAGCGGGCGGCTCCTTGCGTGGGCAGCGTGTGGTTCGGGCCCGCGACGTAATCACCGATGCTCACCGGCGACAGGGAACCGACGAAGACCGCGCCGGCATTGCGCACCTCATCGCGCAGCGCCTCGGAGGCCTCCCCCTGCAGGGAGAGGTGCTCCGGCGCGAACCCGGCTGCGAGCGTGATCCCATCACGCAGGGACTCGCACACCACCACCGCGGCGTGCCGCCCGGCGGCGATGCCGATGACCTCGCTGCGCGCGGCGTCGTTTGCGGCCGTCGCGAAATCCGTGGCCACCGCACCTGCCAGCCCGGCGTCGTCTGTCACGCAGATGGCCCATGCGAGTGGATCGTGCTCGAGCTGAGAGACGAGGTCCGCGGCGATGAGCCCGGGGTTGGCGCCGGCCGACGCGATCACGAGAATCTCACTCGGCCCCGCCAGCTGATCGATGCCGACCGATCCGAACACCTCATGCTTCGCAAGCGTGACGAACGCGTTCCCCGGGCCGACGATCTTGTCGACGCGGTCAATCGACTCGGTGCCGTGGGCCATTGCGGCAATCGCCTGCGCGCCGCCGATGGCGATCACCTCGGTGACCCCGAGCAGGTGCGCCGTGGCGGCAACGAGTGGATGGACACCGCCGTCAATGCCTGGAGGGCTTGCGACGACGATCCGCTCGACGCCGGCCACCTGCGCCGGGATCACCGACATGAGCACCGTGCTCGGGTACGCCGCCCGGCCGCCGGGGACGTAGCAACCGACGCGCCCGAGCGGCACTGGGCGAAGCCACGCGCTGCCGAAGCCGCGGTCTGCCGTCTCCATCTGGGGCAGGTGGAACTCGCGAATCCGGTTGGCCGCCGCGACGAGCGCGTTGCGAACCGGCTGCTCGAGCGCGTCCCATGCCCGCGCCATCGCCGCGCAATCCGCGTGTGCTTCCGCGACGTCGACGCCGTCGATTCGCTGAGTCCACTCACGCACCGCGACATCACCACGCGTTCGCACATCGGCAACGATGCCGCGCACGGCATCGTGGACGCCGATCGGCCGGCCGAACACCGCCGCGAGCCGGCGCGCGCCCGCGTCATCGAGAGTCGGTGCGGTGAAACCCTCCCGCTCCCGCTCCGCGATGAGCGAACGAAACTGCGTGGCATCGAGCCGCGCAAGCTCGATGCTCATGCGGCACCCTCATTTCGTTGCCCTGCAGCCGCGCGGCGCAGGGATGCGGCAAGGGCGCCGACGAGCTCGTTGCGGGTCTTGAGCGCTGCCTGGTTGGCGATCAGACGTGCCGTCGAGACGCCGGCCTCGGCCACCTCGACAAGACCGTTTGCGGCCATCGTGCGTCCCGTCGCGGTGATGTCGAGCACGCAATCCGCGAGCCCAGTCGCCGGCGCCAGTTCCACTGACCCGTGGAGACGGATGAGCACCACGTTCAGTGCGCGCGCCGCGAAGAACCTGCCGGCGGACTCCGGGTACTTGGTGGCAACGCGGAGCGACGCAGGCCAGACGCCGCTCACCAGCGGGGAGTCGCGCGGAGCGGCGACGACGAGCCTGCAGAGTCCGAATCGCAGGTCGGCAAGCTCGTAGCACTCTCGCCCGCTTTCCCAGAGAACGTCCTTGCCCACGATGCCGCAGTCGCACGCTCCCATCTCCACGTACACGGGGACGTCCGTGGGACGGACTTTCACGAAGACGCAGCCCGCATCGGTCACGCTCAACTCGCGCTCGAAACGGTTTGCATCGAGCTGCGCGACGCCGGCCGCAGCAAGCAGCTCGCATGCGCCCTCGAGCAGCGTTCCGGCGGGAAGCGCGATGCGCAATCCCTTCATGGGGCGCGCCGTGCGAGCGCATCGACCGCGGCGTCGATGCTGCCGGATTCGTCACGGCCATCCTCCGTCCAGCGCGCACCGGTGTTGCTGACCGTGACTCCCCCGCTTTCGCCAGGGGTGAGATCACACACGCACGCAACGCCACGAGTGCGCAGCCGTCGCGCCACCTCCAGCGCGATCGCCTCCGCGTCCCCCTCCCAGCTGACGCGAAGCACGTGCTGCGCCGACAGGACTCCATCGCGACGGCCGGCGCTGTCGTGGCAGCGATCGACATGCAGCACGAACCCGGTGGCGGGCACCGCATCGCCGAACCGCGCGAGGAGTCTGTCGTAGCGTCCGCCGCTGCCGAGCGGGAATCCCGAGTCCTCGCTGAACACCTCGAAGGTCGGTCCCGTGTAGTAGTCCCAGTCGCGTACCGCGCCGAGGTCGAGGTGCACGCGGTCGGTGATCGCGTGCGCCTCGAGGAGGTCCCAGAGCCGGGCGAGCTCGCGGAGTGCTCTGAGCGGCCGTTCACCGCGCAGTCCGCTCGCGGCGGTGTCGAGGATCTCGCGCCCGCCACGAAGTGTGGGAAACGCGAGGAGCAGACGGCGCTCGGCATCCGCCACGTCCGTACCCTCGAGCGATGCCTCGACGGAGACGAGGTCGCGACTCGCCAGCGCGGCGAGCACACCGTCGCGTGCGTCCCCGTCGATGCCGGCCGACTCGAGAAGCCCCGGGATGAAGTCCGCATGGCCGACATCGACCTGGACGCCGTGCACTCCACCCTGCTCGAGCGCCGCGGCAGCAAGCGCGATGCACTCGGCGTCTGCCTCGAGTCCCGTGGCGCCGAGCAACTCGCATCCGGCCTGCAGGCTTTCGCGCCGCCTTCCGGCGTTGTGCGAATGGTTGCGCAAGACCGGCCCCGCGTAGCAGAGCCGGAGCGGAAACGGCCCGGCGTGCAGTTGCGTCGCAACGACGCGCGCGACGCTGACGGTGCGCTCGCCGACCAGCGCGAGCAACGCTCCGTCCGAGTCCATGAACCGGAAGAGCCCCGACTGCCGGGCGGCGCCGACACCGGCCGCGACGGTGTCGAGTGGCTCGATCAACGGCGTGACGATGAAGCCGTAGCCCCACGACTCGAAGGTCTCGATGAATCGATCGGTGAGGAGGCGGCGGCTCGCCGCCGCGCCCACCAGCCAGTCGGTGAACCCGTCCGCGCGTCCGCGTGCTCCCGCGCCGGTTGGCAGCGCGTCAAGGCCTCTCATGCGGGGATTCTACGTGCAGGCCAGGGATTCCCCGTCTTGCGCCGGTTCTCCGCGCGGTTGCATGCTCGCCACGGCGGCGAGAACGCGATCGGTGGCGGTGCCGTCTCCGATGCTGATGCGCAACCGGTCGCCCAGGCCCGATGTGTCGAAGTGGCGAACGAGGATCCGCTCGGTGCGCAGGTGTGCGCCGACGTCCACCGCCGTCGTCGAGAGCGGTGGTCTCGCGAGGATGAAGTTGGCACCCGAGTCGGCGACCTCCCAGCCCAGTCCGCGAAGTCCGTCGCTGAGGCGGTTGCGCTCCCGCACGACGGTGTCGACGATCTCGCGGTGACGGGGCTCGTCGTCGAGTGCCGCGAGCGCGCCCGCGATAGCACAGCGGTCCACCGGGTACGAATCACGCACCGCGTTGAGATCGTCGATGAGCTCCGGATCGCCGAGCGCGTAGCCGATGCGCAGACCGGCGAGCGCATGTGACTTCGAGAGCGTGCGCACGACGACCCAGCTGCGGTGCCCGGCGAGGCGTTCGACGCACGATGCCGGCGCGAAATCGCAGTAGGCCTCATCGACGGCGATCACACCGGAAGCGCCGTCCAGCGATCGCTCCAGCGCGGCCGGCTCGATCCAGTGGCCTGTGGGTGAGTTCGGATTGACGACGATGCGAAGCACGGCGTCCTGCGATGCGAACTGCGAAGGCAGTGACCCGTCGGGCTCCACAGGCACGCCGACGTCGCATGCGGAGAAGAGCGTCGCGAGCACCGGGAGCAGCGAGTAGCCGGGTTCCGTGCGCACGAGTGTGTCGCCCGGACCGACGAAGGCACGGAACAGGCAGTCGAGCACCTGATCCGCGCCATTTGCGACGAAGACGTGCTCCGGCTCGACGTGGTGATACCGGGCGAGTGCGCTCCGCAACGGCTCGGCCTGCGGATCCGGGTAGCGCGCGAGGCCGGCCGCAGCGGCGGCAACAGCCTCGGCGATGCGCGGCGAGGGAGGAAGCGGCGACTCGTTGCTGTTGAGCTTCAGCCAGCCCTCGCCGTCCGCGGGCTGCTCCCCGGGCGTGTAGCCGAACCCGGGACCGAGTGTCGCGCGCCGGAATCTCGACATGCGCATACGAGTACCACGCCACGCGGTTTCGCGGCGTGGTTGACGCGCAGCCCGGAGCGCTGTTACGCTGCGTTGATCGTGCAGATGTCCGTGCGCCTCGCCAAAAAAGCCCACTCGCACTCGAGGAGTGGGTTCTCTCGCGCACGCAAACGGTGACGGCGTCCGCATAACTCCGGATCAGTTTCCGCAAAGAGCCCCTTCCTCGAAGGGGCTCTTTCTTTTTGTCCACCAGCACACACGGGCCACATGAACATCACCTCCTTCCGAATCATCGACAGCACGCTTCGCGAGGGCGAGCAGTTCGCGCTCGCCCATTTCACGATCGAGCAGAAGCTCGTCATCGCGGCTGCGCTCGACCGCTTCGGCGTCGACTACATGGAGCTCACCTCGCCGGTCGCATCACCGCAGTCGGAGGCGGATCTCCGGCGGATCGCGCAGATGGAGCGGCGGTTCCGCCTCCTGACCCACGTCCGGTGCAACCTGGATGACGCCCGCCTCGCGCTCGACACCGGCGTGGACGGTGTCGACGTGCTCATCGCCACATCCTCACGCCTGCGACCGGTGTCGCACGGGTTCAGCATCGACGAGATCATCGAGATGGGCGGCGAGGTCGTCACTGAGATCAAGGCTGCCGGCCGCGAGGCGCGTTTCAGCACCGAGGACTCGTTCCGCTCGGACCCCGACGATCTCATCCGCATCTATCGGGCCATCGATCGTGCCGGCGTCGATCGCGTGGGGCTCGCGGACACCGTCGGGGTCGCGACGCCATCGCAGGTGCACGAGCTCGTCGCACTCGTTCGACGCAACGTGGGATGCGACATCGAGTTCCACGCGCACGACGACACGGGCTGCGCGGTCGCGAACGCGCTTGCGGCACTGCAGGCCGGCGCCACGCACATCGATACGACCGTCCTCGGCATCGGCGAACGCAATGGCATCGTTCCGCTCTCGTCGATGATGGCCCGGTTGCACACGCTGCAACCGGAGCTCGTCGACCACTACCGCCTCGAGATGCTGCCGGAGCTCGACGCGCTGGTCGCCGGGATCCTCGGCGTGGCGATCCCGTTCAACGCCGCGGTGACCGCGCCCACCGCCTTCCACCACAAGGCGGGGATGCACACCAAGGCCGTGCTCGCCGACCCGGGCTCGTACGAGATCCTCGATCCGGCACGCTTCGGCCGCGAACGCAGCATCCTCAGCGGGCACCGGCTCACCGGCCGCCACGCCATCGGCGACCGAGCCTCGACGCTCGGTGTCGACCTCGATGACGAACGCCTGCGGGGGCTCACCGCAGAGGTGAAGCGCCGCGGTGACGACGGCCCACTGGACAGCGAAGCCCTCGACGCCTTGATCGTCAGCTGGGCGCGGACCTAGGAGAGCGAGATGGGAACACTGACCGAGGAGATCTTCAGCCGCCGGCTCGGCCGAGCCGTGCACGCCGGAGACACCGTCGTGGCCGAGGTGGATGTCGCGATGGCGCACGACGTCACAGGTCCGCTGGCCATCGAGGCGTTCCGGGAGCTGCGGTCGCCGCTCTGGGACGCGAGCCGGATCGTCTTCAGCTTCGACCACGTCATGCCCGCCAACACGGTCGCGGCCGCCGAGCTGCATCGAGTGATCCGCGAGTTCTGCGTGGAGCACACCATCACCAATCTCTTCGCGGAAGGGATCTGTCATCAGGTCATGGTCGACCGCCACCTGGCGCAGCCGGGCGGGGTGGTCGTCGGCGCCGACTCGCACAGCACCACGTACGGTGCGCTCGGCTGCTTCGCGACCGGCCTCGGCTCCACCGATATCGGCGTCGTGTTCGCCACCGGCAAGACCTGGTTCCGCATCCCGGAGACCATCTGCATCGACGTTCGCGGCACGCTGCCGTCCGGCGTGTATGCCAAGGATCTCGCGCTCCATGTCATCAAGCAGCTCGGCGCCGACGGCGCCGATTACTGCGCCGTCGAATGGACCGGCGAGGCGGTCAGCGCCATGAGCGTCGAGGAACGGCTGACGCTCTGCAACCTCAGCACCGACTTCGGTGCCAAGACCGGTCTCGTCGCGCCCGATGCCATCACGTTCCGTCACGCGGGGAGCGACGCCATCGACCTCCACCCAACGAATCCGGAGTACGCGCGAACGCTCGCCGTCGATGCGGCGACGCTCCGTCCCCAGATCGCGATGCACCCGAGCATCGACAATGTCCATGACATCGACGAGCTGTCCGGCACGCCGCTCGATGAGGTGTTCATCGGCAGCTGCACCAACGGCCGCCTCAGCGATCTGGCGCTGGCTGCGGGGATCCTGGCGGGACGAACCGTCAACCCACGCACCCGCACGATCGTGGTGCCGGCGTCCCGCGGTGTATACCTCGACGCCCTTGCGGCAGGCTACATCGAGACGTTCGCGCTCGCTGGAGCGCTCGTGCTCAACCCGGGCTGCGGCCCCTGTCTCGGACGGCAGCATGGCGTGGTCGGGCCCGGAGAGCGTGTCCTCTCGACGAGCAACCGGAACTACCCGGGACGCATGGGCAGCCCGCAAGCGCAGATCTTCCTTGCATCACCGGCGGTTGCCGCAGCGTCCGCCGTCGCGGGCGTGATCACCGACCCCGCGACACTCGTGGCCCCGTCATGAGCGGGCGGGTGTTCCTGCTCGGCGACGGCATCAGCACCGACGCGATCATGCCGGGCCGGTACAACGTGACGACCGACCCGGATGGGCTCCGGCGCGCGTGTCTCATCGAGGCCCGACCCGATTTCGTCGCGACTGTGCAACCAGGCGACGTGGTCGTCGCGGGGCGCAATTTCGGTTGCGGCAGCTCACGGGAGCACGCGCCCCTGTCGATCAAGCAGAACGGCGTCGCGGCGGTCATCGCGGCCGGCTTCTCTCGGATCTTCTACCGCAACGCGGTGAACATCGGCCTGCCGGTGATCCGGTGCGTCGAAGCGCATCGAGTGCTCCGTGAAGGCGATCGCGTCACCGTCGACACGCTCACCGGCACGATCGTCGGACGGTATGGCGTCCTGCAGGGGGAACCACCGTCCGGAGTTGCGCTCCGCATCATCGAAGCGGGATCGCTTCTGGAATTGATCCGCAACGGCGGCTGGGCCGCGCTCGAGGAGAGGCAGCATGTGTCCTGAGTGCAATGCACTGGTGGTGCTCGACGGTGGCGTCGAGCGCGGTGAGGTGATCACCTGCGTGGAGTGCAACGCGGAGCTCGAGGTGATCGGCCTCGATCCATCGCGATTCGTCCTCGCACCGCCAGAGGAGGTCGACTGGGGTGAGTGATCGCCTCCGCATCGGCCTGCTCTGCTCGCGTCTGCGAGTCGAGGAGAAGCTGCTTCGCGACGCGCTCGTGCATCGGGGGCTCGATGTCGAGATCGTCGATGACCGCGAGCTTGCTCTTCCGCTGCGAGGTGGCACCCGGCGATGGGACGCGGTACTGGAGCGGAGCCTGTCCCAGACGCGTGGGCTGGCCATGTTGCGTGTGTTCGAGTCGTGGGGAGTCCCCACGATCAATCGTCACACCGTCGCCGCTGCATGCGCCGGCAAGCTCGATACGTCCGCGCTGCTCGAGGCAGCCGGCGTCCCCACACCCGAGACGGTCGTCGCGTTCAGCCCCGAGGGTGCGTTGCGTGCAGCCGAGGAGCTCGGCTATCCCGTGGTCCTCAAGCCGGTCACCGGCTCCTGGGGGCGATTGCTGGCACGCATCAACGACCGCGACTCCGCAGAGGCGCTCCTGGAGCACAAGGCGCTGCTCGGTGGTCCCGAGCATTCGGTCTTCTACATGCAACGCCACGTCGACAAGCCGGGCCGCGACATCCGGGCGTTCGTCGTCGGCGACGAGGTCGTGTGCGCGATCTACCGGGAGTCGGCACACTGGGTGACCAACACCGCGCGTGGTGCGACGACGCGCAACTGCCCGGTTGACAGCACGCTGCGCAACCTCTCCCTTCGAGCCGCCGCGGCCGTCGGTGGCGGTGTGCTCGCGATCGACCTGCTCGAGGACGGCGACCGGCTCCTGGTCAGCGAGGTCAACGCCACGATGGAATTCCGCAACTCCATCGATGTCACCGGTGTCGACATTCCCGGACGGGTCGCGGACCACGTTCGCCAGGTCGCACGCGGTGCGCTCGCCGGCGTGGGCGCCTGACATGATCGGCACGGGAATCGACGCCGCGGAGCTGCTCACCGCACTGGTCAGCGTGCCGAGCATCAGCGGCGACGAGGATGCGGTCGCCTCGATGCTCTCGCTGCGGCTTCGCGATGCCGGCTTCGATGCCGAGGTTGACGCAGCGGGCAACATCGTTGCCGCGTGGGGCGATGGCCCGGAGACGATCGCGCTCGTCGGCCATATGGACACGGTCGCCGGCGATATCGCGGTGCGCAGGGATGGCGACATCCTCCACGGCCGCGGCGCCGTCGATGCCAAGGGGCCGCTCGCCGCCGCCATCGCCGCAGTGAGCCGGCAACCGCGCCAGGGACCGCGCCGGTTCGTCGTTGTGGGCGCCGTGGACGAGGAGGCGGGCTCGCGTGGTGCCAGGCATCTCGCCACCTCGATGGCCGCTCCGTCCGGCCTCATCATTCTCGAACCGAGTGGGTGGGACGCGGTCACCATCGGCTACAAGGGAAGCGTCCGCCTGCGCGTGAGCGTCGAGCAGCCGCAGGCGCACAGTGCGGGTCGCGTCGCAGGCGCCCCCGATCGCTGCTTCGACGTCGTCTCCGCGCTCCGGGACCACGCGCGTGCGGTGAACGGCGACGCGGACCCCTTCGATCGGCTCGACGTCCGCGTTCTCTGCTTTCGATCCGAGACCGATGGGCTTGTCGAACGCGCGACGGTGGACGTCGGCGTCCGGACGCCACCGGGCTGTGACGTCGACGTGCTCGTGGGGATCGCACGGAGCGCCGCCGGCGCCGGCGATGTGACGATCCTCGGTCAGGAACCCGCTGTGCGCACGGACCGTGGCAGTGCGCTTGCTCGCGCCTGCATCCGCGCCATCCGCGCAGCCGGCGGTGCGCCCCGATTCAAGCTCAAGACCGGGACCTCCGATCTCAACATCCTCGCGCCGGCGTGGCGATGTCCCGCGGTCGCGTACGGACCCGGCGATTCGCGGCTCGACCACACACCCGGGGAGCGCATCTCGATCACCGAGCTCGAGCGTGCCGTCGATGTGCTCGCGACCGCATTGGGCGACCGATGATCCGCGCGGCGGTCGTCGGTGGTTCGGGATACGCGGGCGGCGAGGTGCTCCGCCTGCTCGCCGGTCACCCTGGGATCGACGTGGTCCAGGTCACTTCCGAGCGTCTCTCGGGCAAGCCGGTGGCATCGGTGCATCCCCCGCTGCGGGGGCGCACGGACCTGCGCTTCTCAGGGCGCGAGCAGCTGCGGCCCGTCGACGTCGTCTTTGCCGCGCTCCACCACGGCGAGTCGAGCACGGCCATCGCGCAGCTGCGAGCGACCGCGCCGGTCGTCATCGATCTCGGAGCCGACTTCCGCCTTCGCGACCCGGCTGAGTATCCGCGATGGTACGGGTGGACGCATCCCGCTCCCGAAATGCTCGCCGGCGCCGTCTACGGGCTGGCCGAGATGCACCGCATGGAGATCGCCGAGGCCTCGCTCATCGCCGTCGGCGGCTGCCTCGCGACGGCGTCGATCCTCGGCCTCGGACCGCTTGCATGCGCGGGCGTCGTGGATCAGGCGCTGCCGCTCGTCGTCGAGGCGAAGGTCGGATCGTCCGCCGCCGGCGCGCAACCCGGCGAGGCGACGCACCATGCGCATCGAAGCGGTGAGCTGCGCTCGTACGCGCCGACGGGTCACCGGCACACCGCCGAGATCGTGCAGGAGTTGCATCTCGGCGCCGACGGGCCGTACGTCGCGTTCTCGGCGACGGCGGTCGAGGCGGTTCGCGGCGTGCTGACGACCGCGCACGTGTTCATCAACCGTGACCTCGACGACCGCGACATCTGGCAGATCTACCGGGCCCACTACGCGAATGAGCCGTTCGTGCGCATCGTGAAGTCGCGCACCGGCCTGCATCGGTCCCCCAATCCGAAGCTGCTCAACGGCACCAACTACTGCGACGTCGGGTTCGAGCGCGACTCGCACGCGCGCCGCGTGGTCATCACCGCGGCGCTCGACAACCTGGTGAAGGGCGCCGCGGGTCAGGCCGTGCAGGCCTGCAACATCCGTCACGGGTTTCCCGAAACGCTCGGTCTCGAGTTCGCCGGGCTCTACCCCATCTGATGATCGTCGTGAAGATCGGCGGCAGCGTCCGCCACCTCGATCCATTGCTCGAGGACATCGCCGCGACCACGGAGCGCGTCGTCGTCGTGCACGGTGCGAGCCGCGACCTTGACGATCTCTCGACCCGGCTGGGTACGCCGCCGCGGATGGTCGAATCCGCCCGCGGCGACGTGAGTCGATTCACCGACGCGACCACGATGGACCACTTCCTCATGGCCTATGCCGGCAAGGCGAACAAGCGCATCGTGGAGCGGCTCCGTCAACTCGGGGTCGACGCCTTCGGGCTCTGCGGCCTCGACGGTGGCGCCGTCCGTGGCACCCGCCGTGCTGATCTCAGGGTCAGCGAGCGGGGGCGGACGAGGGTGCTGCACGGCAACCACGTCGGCAGCATCGACGCGGTGCACACAGGGCTGTTCCACACGCTGCTCGCGTGTGGGATCACGCCCGTGCTCTGCCCGCCGATCGCCGCGGAGGACGGGACCGCCATCAACGTCGACGGCGATCGCCTCGCGGCCGAGGTGGCGGTCGCCCTAGGCGCGACGAGGCTGATGATCTTCGCCAACACGCCCGGTCTGCTCCGCGATCCCGACGACGAGGCGACCCTGATCGGACGGATGACGGTTGACGAAGCCGAAGGTCTGCTGCCCGGCATCGGCGGCCGTGCGCGCGTCAAGTTGCGCGCAGTCGCCGAGGCACGGCTGCGCGGGGTGGCGCAGACATGCGTCGCCGACGGGAGAGTGGCGCGACCGCTGTTCAGCGCCATGGCGGGCGCCGGTACCTGGCTCCGTTAGGAGTTTCTGCGAGCGCTCGCTGCTTGAATGGAGGCGCATATGCACTGGGCCGGCCTGCGGATTCCAGCGAATGCGGCTATCGGATCATGCCAGTAACCTTATAGCGAAGTTGTAATTACATGATACAGCTGGTATGGTGTCTCCCAAGCCGCTACGGCATCAAAAAGGAGATCAACAAATCATGGGTCTAGGTGTCGGAATCCTTCTCATCGCCGTGGGCGCCATCCTGGCGTTCGCGATCCACGTCACGACGAACGGCGTCGACCTGCACACCATCGGCATCATCCTGATGGCCGTCGGCGCGCTCGGCGTTCTGCTCTCGTTGGTGCTCTGGTCGTCCTGGATCGGGCCAGGCTACCGCCGTGGCACCACCACGACGACGATCGACGACAGGGCCGTGTGACGACTGTCGTTCACACGACCATAGAAATTGCCGCAGACAAGGAGTAACACATGATCGTTCTCGGCGTTGTCCTCTTGCTCATCGGGCTCCTCGTGGGGATTCCGGTGCTCTGGACCATCGGCGTGATCCTCGTGATCATCGGCCTGGTCCTCGCTCTCCTCGGAATGGCCGGACACGCTGTCGGTGGTCGCGCCCACTACTACTGAAAGCGCTCGTCTCTGGTCTCGCAGCGTCCTCATCCAGCCGGATGGGGACGCTGCTTTGTAGGATCGCTCACGTTCGTCAGGACGATGACGGGCGTGTCTCGCGTTCTGGGTGTGCTCCGCAAACGCGACAGGAGACCGAGTCCGCTGAGCTTCGGGGGGCGCAGGTCGAGAAGGATGAACCCCGGGTCCTCCTCGAGGGCCATTCGGAGCCCTTCCTCGCCGTCGCCGGCAACGATGACCGTGTGGCCATCAGCCAGGGGGCGCGCACGGTACATCTCCGCCGCGATCTCGTCGTCCTCGACGATGAGTACCTTGACCCGCGGTCCTGGGTGATACTCAGTCGGCCTCCCGCTGGTCAGAGGACGAGTCGACCCCCGACGCTCGCTGGTGTGATCGACTATCCCTTTCACCCTCATCTTTACTGATATATAAACTATCATGTTGCGCTCCATGAACGGCCCAGGTCTCCTGGCCCTCGTCGGGGGCGATGAGTTCCATCCAGGCAACGAGCCTCACGACGAGGTCCTCGCCGCATCGGCCCGCGGGAACGGTGCGGCGTACGTGGTCGCGACCGCTGCCGGCCGTTCGCACCCGGAAGCCGCGGTGCGACATGCGGCTGCGTGGTTTCGGCGGTTCGGTCTCGACGTCGTGGAACTTCGCGCGTACACGAATGCGCAGGCGCGCGTGCTCGCCACGGCCGATGCCGCACGCCGGGCTGCGTTCATCTACCTCACGGGCGGCGATCCCGGACTTGTGGCCTCAGCGCTGCGCGGGAGTCCCGTCGGCGACGGGCTCATCGCGGCGTGGCGGGACGGGGCCGTGCTCGCCGGCTCCTCGGCCGGTGCGATGGCGCTCTGCGAGCACGTGCTCGTCCGGCAGCGCTTCCCGGGCAACGTGGATCGGCGGCCCGTCGCAGGGCTCGCCGTGGTGCCGGACTCAGCTGTCCTGCCGCATCACGAGACGTTCGGGAGGCGCTGGCTCCCGTCAGCACGCGAGGCTCTCCCGGAAGCAATCTTGATCGGGATCGACGAACGGACCTGCGCGCTGTGGGAGGCCGGGATATGGCGATGCGTTGGCGCGGGGAGCGTCACCGTGTACCGCGACGCCGACGCCGCTGATCGCTATCGTTCGGGGAGCGTCATCGACGGCATCCCGGAGGTTCGAGGAGGAGTGCGACTATCATGAGCGACGCTTCAGCGCAACCCGACCCGCGTCAGGCGTACATCGAGGGCATTGCGCCGGCGTTCCGGCCGCTGTTCGACCGCATCGATCGGTTGACCCGCACGCTGCACCCCGAGGCCATCGCCGGGATCGCGTACGCCATGCCGACGTACTGGGTTGGAAAGCGTCGCCTTCATGTCGGCGTCTGGAAGCATGGCGTGTCCCTCTACGGATGGAAGAGCGATCGCCCGGCTGCATTCCTGGCGCACCACCCCGACCTCATGACCAGCACCGGCACGATCCGCCTGACTCCAGAGGACGCAGCCGCGCTCTCCGACGACGAGATCCGTGAGGTGATCGCGAGCGCGCTGGGTACCTGAACTCCTTCAGGCGTCGCCCGTGGGAACGATGCCCGCGCCTTCCACCATCAGGATGATCGTGCGTTCGGCCGCACGCGGACGGTGCCGCACGCCCTTCGGGACGCAGAACCCCTGTCGCTGCGCCAGCTCGACGGTGCGGCCCTCGAGGTCCATCGACAGCGATCCTTCGACGACGAAGAAGAACTCGTCCTCATCGTCGTGCTTGTGCCAGATGTACTCACCCTGCACCACGCCGAGGCGCATGACGCAGTCATTGACGCGACACAGCGTCTGGTTGTACCAGGGGTGGGTCGTGGCGTCCGCGAGCGCCTGAACGTCGATGAGCTCGAGTGGCGCGAACTTGATGTCCAGGTGCGTGTCGAATTGATCCTCAGGGTTCATGAGGCGACCTCGCTGCTGATTGCTGTGCCGGCACACCGCGTTCGGGTGCCACGGCATCGATCACGAAGGCCAGCACGAGCGCTTCGTCACGCCACGAGTCATACCGCCCTGACGCCCCGCCGTGGCCGGCGCCGAGCTCGGTCTTGAGGAGGATCGGCAGTTCCCCGTCGGCGCCATCGCGCAGGCGGGCGACCCACTTCGCCGGCTCCCAGTAGCCGACGCGCGGGTCATTGAGCCCCGCGGTGACCAGCAGCGCGGGGTGCCTGCCCGGCACGACGTTGTCGTACGGGGAATACGAGCGCATGTACCTGTATGCGGTTGCGTCCTCGGGGTTGCCCCACTCCTCGTACTCACCAACGGTGAGTGGCAGAGCCGGATCGAACATGGTGGTCACACAGTCGACGAACGGCACCTCCGCGACGACGGCCGCAGCCACGTCGGGACGCATGTTGACAACTGCGCCCATGAGCAATCCCCCCGCGCTGGCGCCGCGGATGGCGAGGCGAGCATGACTCGTGAAGCGCTGCTCGACGAGATGGTCCGCACACGCGCAGAAGTCGGTGAACGTGTTGCGCTTGCAGAGCAGCTTGCCGTCCTCGTACCACCGCCGCCCCAGTTCGCCGCCGCCGCGGACATGCGCGATCGCGTACACGAACCCACGGTCGAGGAGGCTGAGGCGGTCGGAGCTGAACCGCGGGTCGCTGCAGATCTCGTACGACCCGTAGCCGTAGAGCAGCGCGGGTGCCGATCCGTCGAGCACGACATCGTGGCGGTGCACGTAGGAGATGGGCACGCGTGCGCCGTCGCTCGCGGTCGCCCACAGGCGCCCGGTGACATATGCGCCGGGGTCGTAACCGCCCAGCACGGGCTGCTGCTTCACGACCGTGCGCTCGCGTGAGTCCATGCCGTAGTCGACCGACGATCGCGGCGTCACGAGCGACGTGTACTCGAAGCGGAGCGTGTCGGTGTCCCACTCGGGATTCGACCCGGGCGACGCCGCATAGACGGACTCCGGCTGCTCGATGACGTGGGATGCCCCGTCGCTCAGTCGCAGGATGTTGATCCGGCGCAGACCGTCGAAGCGCTCGAAGAGCACGGCATGTCGAGCGAAGAGATCGGCGCCCTCGAGCTTGACATCCTCTCGGTGTGGGACGACCTCCACCCAGTGCTCGCGACCCGGCGTGGCGACCGGTGCCGCGACCAGCCTGAAGTTGGGCGCATCGTCGTTCGTGACGATGAAGAACCGCTCGTCGTGATGGTCGACCGCGTACTCGATCGCCTGACGGCGAGGCTCGATAACCGACGGCGCACCGGTGGGGTCATCCGCGCGCAGCAGATGCACCTCGCTCGTGATCCGGCTGTTCAGCGAGATGAGGATGTACGCACCGCTTCGGGTGCGAGCCACCGACGCGAAGAAGCGCTCGTCGTCCTCCTGCAGAACGAGCACGTCGGCATCGTTTGGATCGCCGATGCGATGCCGCCACACCTGCCATGGCCGCATCGCGTCGTCGGGGCGCGTGTAGAAGACACACGTCGAGTCGGTCGACCACGCCAGCGAGTACGACACGTTCTCGAGCACGTCGGGGAGGTCGACACCGGTGTCCGGCGTGCGCAGGTGCAGCGTGAACCGCTCGGCACCGGTGAAGTCGACCGTGTACGCCAGGATCGCGTGGTTCGGGCTGATCTCGGCGTCGCCGAGGTGGAAATAGCCGTGGTCGCCCGCGAGGACATTCTCGTCGAGGAGAACCTGCTCGTCGCCGCCTTCGCGCGGGCGCCGGCAGTGCACCGCGTACTGGCTGCGTTCGACGGTGCGGGTGTAATACGTGTACGGCCCGTGCCGGACCGGTGCGCCGACGTCTGTCTGCTGGACGCGGCCCACCATCTCCTCGTACAGACGCTCACGAAGGGAGGCGGTGTGCGCGAGCGCGGTCTCGGTCCATGCGTTCTCCGCCTCGAGGTATGCGATGACGGCGGGATCGTCCCTGTTTCGCAGCCATGCGTACTCGTCGACGCGATCTTCACCGTGCGCCGAACGCACGACCGGGTGCCGGGCGGGGACCGGTGCGCGAGACCCTTCCTGATCTATCACGTTCGTCATAGATCGGCCTCAGTCGATGGACGGTGGTGTGCCTGCTCGGTCGGCACCAAGGCGTCAGTGCGCTTCCGCAGCGACGGTGAACTCACTGGACCTGAGTGCCGCAGGCGCGCCGCCTGATTCTATCGGTCCGACTCGACTGCAGGTTCAGTGACCACCCTGCGGTGATTGCCTGCCTCCGGCTATTTCGGCTGCGCGGTGATCCGGATGTACGGCTTGGGAGCCTTGTATCCCGGGAAGAGTTCCTTGGCCTCGTCGTCGGAGACAGAGCCCGCGATGATCACGTCGTCGCCCTGCTTCCAGTTCGCGGGGGTCGAGACGCGATGCCTGGCGGTCAGCTGGAGTGAATCGACCACCCGCAGCACCTCATCGAAGTTGCGGCCTGTCGTCATCGGGTAGACCAGGATCAGCTTGACCTTCTTGTCCGGGCCGATCACGAAGACGTTGCGCACGGTCTGGTTGTCAGCAGGCGTCCGCTGTGCGGGGTCGCCCGATACGCTCGCCGGGAGCATGTCGTAGAGCTTGGCAACGTTGAAATCGCTGTCCGCGATGATGGGATAGGTGGGGCGAGCGCCCTGGGTCTCCTCGATGTCGTCAGCCCACCGCTCGTGCTTGTCGACCGGGTCGACGGAGAGGCCGATGATCTTGACGCCGCGGCGATCGAACTCGGGCTGAATGCTCGCCATATACCCGAGCTCGGTGGTGCAGACCGGCGTGAAATCCTTGGGGTGCGAGAACAGCACCGTCCAGGAATCCCCCATCCAGTCGTAGAAGTTGATCTTGCCCTGGGTGGTCTCGGCGTCGAAGTTCGGCGCGGTGCTGCCGAGCGAGATGGTCATCGGTGTCCTCCTGGTTGCGAGCGTTGCGCCGCGATGGGCGTGGCCGGTATCGGAAAGCTGACTCAGTAGGTCAAGTATGCCAAGGCGGCCCGCTCGGCTGCCACGCTGAACTGACGGGCCGTGCGTCAATCGGCCTCGGCGGCGACCACCGGCACCGGGACCGGCGGCGCGAACCCCGTGGAGACCTCGCCGATGCCCAGGTGTCGAATCGCGAACAGCCCGATCCCCGCCGCGACGAAACACGACGCGGCGCCGACCGCGATGCCGGCGCGAGCGCCTGCCGCCTCGACGACCCATCCGATCAGCGGGCCACCGACGGGGGTCGATCCCATGAACGCAACTGCCCAGAGCGCCATGACCCGTCCCCGCATCGATGGCCTGGCTTCGAGTTGCAGTGTCGAGTTGCCGGTCGCCATGAAGGTGATGGCCGCGAACCCCGTCACACCCATGGCCACGAACGCGATCGCGAGCGACGGGGCGAGCGCGACGCAGAGCATCGCAACCCCGAAGCCTGTCCCGGCGATGGTCATCGTCCTGATTCCAGGCCGGCCCCGGGCTGCGGTCATGAGACCGCCGAAGACTGCGCCGAAACCCATTGCAGCGGTGAGGAACCCATACGTCGCCGCGTTGCCGCCGAACGTCTGCTTCGCGACGACGGGCAACGTCACCTGAAACTCATACGCGAGCATGCCGACCATCCCCGCCATGAGCAGCGGGACCCAGAGCCGCGGGGCTCGTGCCACGTAGCCAAGGCCCTCGCGCAACTGACCCCTCGCACGGTGCGCCGGCGGACTCGGCTGGAGCGCCGTGGGATCCATCGATGTGAGAGAGGCGACGACGGCGATGAAGCTGGCGGCATTGACCAGGAAACACACGCCGACGCCGACGGTGGCGATGAGCAGTCCGGCGATGGCCGGGCCGACAGCTCGCGCAGCATTGACCATCGTCGAGTTGAGGCTGACCGCATTGCGCACCTGCTCGGACCCGACCATCTCGAGCATGAACGCCTGGCGCGCCGGCGTTTCGAAGCAGTTGTTGAGACCCAGGATGATCGCGAGAACGCAGATCTCCCAGAAGACCACCACGTGAGTCACCGCAAGGAGACCGAGCACGAGAGCTTGGAGTCCCATCAGGGACTGCAGGACGATGAGGAGACGGCGCTTGTTGGCCCGGTCAGCGATGACCCCGCCGTACGGAGCGAGGATCAACACCGGCAGCGTTTGCAGCGCAAGGACGAACCCGATCGCGGTGGCGGAATGCGTGACCGTGAAGACCAGCCACGACTGCGCGACCGACTGCATCCATGTTCCGACGAGCGATGTGCTCTGGCCCAGGAAGAAGAGACGGAAGTTCGGTACGGCAAGCGCGGAGAACGTGCGCCTGCCAATCGCGACGACCCTGCTCATCTCACCTGCTTCTGCCGGCAGTCAGGGATTCAGGCCGGCGCAGGCGCTCGGCGAGATCCTCGAGCACCGGCAGCGCGATGGCGAGGGCGGCTCGCGCGCGCTCGTCAAGGTCGCGCAGGTGCTTCGACAGCGCGTCATTCCGCTCGGAGCGGATCCGCTCGAGGAGGCGGCTGCCCTTCTCGGTCGCGATGACACGGCACACGCGTCGATCCAACTCGTCGTCAATCCGGCGGATGAGCCCGGCCTCCTCCAGCCTGGGGATCAGCCGGGAGAGCATGGTCGGGTTCAGCCCGGCAAAGCCGGCGAGGTCCGACAGGCGGACGGGCCCCTGCTTCTCCGCCGCGACGAGCACATCGACCTCCGTCGTCGTGAGCGAACCTGCGGCGGCCGTGGGGCGGAGCCGGCGGGCCATGCGGGAGACGGCGCTCCGCAGCCGTGCCGCGTTCAGTTCGCCTCCCTCCTGCTGCGGCGGGACTTGGGTGCTCACTTCGCTCCTCATGATACTTGCTTGCTGGCAAGTATCATATCGCCCGAGTCCGGGATGCGCGCAAGGATTCCGATGCCGAGGGCTTGCCGGCGTGGTTCAGGCGTGCATTGCCGCCACGACGTGCGTGACCTGCTTCACATGCGGGCGCTCGTGACGTGCCAGCCGTTGCGCGAAATCGAGAACCGTCAACTGCAGCGGGCTGCCTCCTCCCGTCACGATCGCGGTGCGTGACCACCCCTTCGGCGCCGTCGCGTGCAGCGCGGCGAGCAACGCAGCACGCTGTTCAGCGAACGCACGCAGCGAGGGTTGGAACTGCAGGGACGCGTAGTCCGTGCTCTCGATCCACGTGCGCGGGTTGACCGCTTTCCACGTCGGCCTGTCCTCGGCAAGCATCCGCGCGATGTTGCCACCCCACACATCGGCGCACGCACGGAGATGCGCGAGCACATCGTTCGCCGACCACTCGTCGTGCGGCGCGGTGTGCAGGGCGGTGGGCGGCGCATCTTTGGTGATGTCCGCGATCCGCCGCGGAGTCTCCGCAAGGATCGTGAGCAGCTGCTCGATCGTGAATGATGGCCTCGGCATCGACCCTCCTCGTGATCAGTCGAGAGTGACCTCGAACAGCGGGCTCTCCGCGACCATGCGGTCGATGTCGTCCCGCTTCCATGCGCGTGCGATGTGCGTCATCACCGAGCGCCGGTCGGCTTGGTCCGTGATGATCCGAGCCGTCGCCGGGAGGTCGGCAACCACCGCCCCTTTGAGGTGGAAGGTGAAATGCGGGTCTGCGGAAAGGTTGGCGATGTAGCTGCGCTTGAACCCCGGCATCCCGCTGACATACAGACGCCCGCCGATGTTGTGGAACGCGATCTCGATGCGCTTCGGCTGCCCGCTCTTGCGCCCGGTCGTTGTGACGTCGATGAGGCCGCCTTTCGAGAGCGCTTCACGAACGGACGGATCGAGATGGGTGGTCATGTCGCTTCCCCGATGTCAGTGCGGGCGGCCCCGCCTTGCAGGGCCCTCGACACCGATGCCGGCGCCCTGCAAAGCGACTGCGCTGTTAGGCGAGATCGAAACGATCGAGGTTCATGACCTTGGTCCATGCGGCGACGAAGTTCCGAACGAACGCCGCCTCCGAGTCAGCATACGCATAGACCTCGGCGATCGCGCGGAGCTGCGAGTTCGACCCGAAGATGAGGTCGACGGCGGTACCGGTCCACTGAGCCGTGCCGGTGGAGCGATCGTGACCCTCGTAGGCGTCGGACGAGTCGGAGGCCGTCCATACCGTGTTCATGTCGAGGAGGTTGACGAAGAAGTCGTTGGTCAGCGTTCCCGGCCGGGAGGTGAACACGCCGTGTGCCGAACCTCCGAAGTTGGCGCCGAGACCGCGCAGACCGCCGATGAGGACCGTCATCTCCGGCGCGGTCAACGTCAAGAGGTTCGCCCGCTCCACGAGAAGGTGCTCTGCCGGCAACGTGTGCCCGTCCTTGAGGTAGTTGCGGAATCCGTCGAAGGTCGGCTCGAGGACCGCGAACGACTCCACGTCCGTCTGCTCCTGCACCGCATCGGTGCGCCCGGGCGTGAAGGGCACCGTCACGTCGTGCCCGGCGTCTTTCGCCGCCTGCTCGACGGCGGCGCATCCGGCGAGAACGATCAGGTCCGCGATCGACACCTTCTTGCCGCCGGACTGTGCGCTGTTGAACGCCGACTGGATTCCTTCGAGAGTCTGCAACACCGTTGCCAGCTCGGCGGGATTGTTGACCTCCCAGTCCTTCTGCGGCGCAAGGCGAATGCGTGCGCCGTTGGCTCCTCCCCGCTTGTCGGTGCCGCGGAAGGTTGCAGCCGACGCCCACGCTGTCGCGACCAGCTGAGGGATCGACAGGCCGGAGGCGAGCAGCGTGCTCTTGAGCACGGCGATGTCGGACTCATCGATGAGCTCGTGGTCGACCGCCGGGACCGGGTCCTGCCAGATCTCGTGCTCCGGCGGCACGAGCGTGCCGAGATAGCGCGTGACGGGTCCCATGTCGCGATGCGTCAGCTTGTACCAGGCCTTCGCAAACGCGAGTGCGAACTCGTCCGGATGCTCATGAAAGCGCTTCGAGATCGGCCCATAGATCGGATCGAGCTTCAGCGCGAGGTCGGTCGTCAGCATCACCGGCATGTGCCGCTTCGACCGGTCGAATGCATCCGGCACATTGCTCTGCGCCGACGGATCCGTCGGAACCCACTGCTGTGCACCGGCCGGGCTCTTCGTCAGCTCCCACTCGTAGTTGAAGAGGTTGTCGAAGAAACCATTGCTCCAGTGCACCGGGTTGTTCGCCCATGCGCCCTCCAACCCGCTGGTGTGCGCATACGGTCCCACGCCCGTGCCCGCCGAGTTCTTCCAACCGAGACCCTGCTGTTCAATGCCGGCACCCTCGGGCTCGGCGCCGACGAACTCGCCCTTGACCGCGCCATGCGTCTTGCCGAACGTATGGCCCCCGGCGATGAGCGCCACCGTCTCCTCATCGTTCATCGCCATGCGCTTGAACGTCTCACGAATGTCGCGAGCCGAGGCAAGCGGGTCCGGCGTGCCGTTCGGTCCTTCGGGATTCACGTAGATCAGGCCCATCTGCACGGCACCGAAGGGAGCGTGGAGCTGCCGGTCGCCCGAGTAGCGCTCGTCACCGAGCCATGTGGCTTCGGCGCCCCAGTTGGTGTCGTCATCCGGCTCCCAGATGTCCTCGCGCCCGCCGCCGAAGCCGTGGGTGGTGAATCCCATCGATTCCAGTGCGCAGTTGCCGGCGAAGATGATCAGGTCAGCCCAGGAGATGCTCCGCCCGTACTTCTGCTTGACCGGCCACAGCAGCCGGCGGGCCTTGTCGAGGTTCGCGTTGTCGGGCCAGCTGTTCAGCGGTGCAAAGCGCTGCGCGCCGGAGCCGCCACCACCGCGGCCGTCGGTGATCCGGTACGTGCCGGCACTGTGCCACGCCATGCGAATGAAGAGCGGTCCGTAGTGGCCGTAGTCGGCGGGCCACCACGGCTGCGACGTCGTCATCACGGCGATGACGTCCTGCTTCAGCGCTTCCAGGTCGACCGTCTTGAACGCCGCTGCATAGTCGAAGTCCTTGGGCATGGGGTTCGCCCGCTCCGACGGCTTGTTGAGCACCCCCAGATTCGGTGCGTCCGGCCACCAGTCGCGGTTCGATCGGATGCGTTCGATCTGTGGTCCTGGCGTATTTGCGGTTGCCGTATCAGACATGTCGATCCTCCGTCTGTCTCAGTGTTGCTCTGCGAGTCTCGATGGCGATGCAGGTGCCGCGATGCACTCGGGGCACGTGCCCCAATAGATGACCTCGGCCTCGTCGATCACGTAGCCGGCGTCGTCGGCTGCGGTGAGGCACGGGGCGTGGCCGACGGCGCAGTCCACGTCGGCCATCCGGCCGCAGCTGCGGCAGATGAGATGGTGATGGTTGTCACCGACACGATCCTCGAAGCGCGCCGGGGACCCGGCAGGCTGGGTGCGACGGATAATGCCCTTCTCGGACAGGGTGCCGACGGCGTTGTAGACCGACTGCGGAGAAATCGTCCCGATCGCCGCACGGACCACCTTGTCGATCTCGTCCGCCGTGCTGTGCGGCTGGTCGGACACGGCCCGCAGGACCGCGAGGCGCTGTGCGGTGACCTGCATGTCGTGACTGCGCAGCAGCGCCGCGTTGTCAGATGTCCCGCCCGGCATCGCCGTAGTATAGCTCCAATACTAGAGTCGCTCCAGAGAGATCGCGGTGGGACCGTTCGGTGTCCAACACACTCCGCGCGGTGGGCTCCTGTGCCGGATGATCCCGGCGTGCCGACGCCCACCACCAGGAGCGGTGCCAGCCTCCACGTCGGGACGAGCGGCTGGCAATACGCCGACTGGCGCGGCGTGCTCTATCCCGAGGGCCTCCCCCAGCGCCGGTGGTTGGAGCGCTACGCGGAGGTGTTCGACACCGTCGAGGTGAACACCACCTTCTACGGACTCCCAAGCGCGGCGACGGCGGTGACATGGGCGGAAACGGTGCCCGAGCCCTTCCTCTTCGCGCTCAAGCTGAGCCGCTATGCGACCCATCGCAACGACCTGCAGCGTGCAGCAGCGCCCATTCAACGCTTCATGGATCGCCTCGCGGGGATTGGGTCGCATCTGGGACCGATCGTCGTGCAGCTGCCGCCCTGGCGGGTCGCGGATCAGCAGGGATTGGAGACGATCCTCGGGGCATTTCCACAGCGCGTCGCGGTTGCCGTCGAGCTGCGGCACCCCAGCTGGTTTCAGGGGAACAGCATTCGTGCACTGCTCGAGCGACACGGCGCGGCGCTGATCTGGGCCGACCGACGCGGGCGGCTGCAGAGTCCGGAGTGGGTCACGACGGACTGGCTCTACCTACGCCTCCACGAGGGTCGGGGTCGAGCCGGCAACTATGGACGGCGCACGATCGATCGATACGCCGCGTTGCTCGCGACACACGACAAGGAGGCGTACGTCTATTTCAACAACGACTGGGCCGGGAACGCCGTGCGGAATGCGCAAGCGCTTGTGGCGCGGATCCATCGCGGCTGACTCCGCTAACCGGCGCAAGGTCAATAGCCCGGTGCGCCCGTCGCTCGGGAAACCCCGTAGTCTTGTCGAGTACATGAGAAAGATCCGCAAGAGCTGATGTGTTTCTCGGCCGAGGCGGACCTCGCGACTGGCATTGTTGTGGGCGCGGTCGGTATCGATGCGCTTCGCCACGTCCGCATGCGCCATCAAATCCCGCTGGCTGCAACCCCACTGGTACTCGCTATCCACGAGATCGACGAATCGTTCGTGTGGTGGGGGCTGCGCGGGCAGGTGTCGTTGCCCATCGAGCACGCGGCGATCTACGTCTTTCTAGCCGTTGCCTTCGTGCTGCCATTCTGGGTGCCCTTCGCAATGCTTGGCGTAGAGAGGTCGGTGCATCGACGGGAGTGGATGAAGGCGTTCCTTGCCGTTGGCACCATCACCTCCATAGCACTGCTGGTGGCCGTCATCGGTGGCCCCGTCGGAGCGTCCATCGACGGGTCGCACATCGCATACACCGCCGATATCAGCTACGCCGGCATCCTCATTGCTCTCTACATTGTCGCCACGTGCGGTTCCTGCCTGGTGGCGAGCAACAGGTGGCTGGTTCTTCTGGGTCTCGCCAATCTGAGTGCAGTCATCGCACTCGGATGGATCACATTCACGGGGTTCACATCGCTGTGGTGTGCGTGGGCAGCGCTGACCTCCGTCGCGATCGCGATCTATTTGCGTCGATCTGGCCGAACCGGCGCACCAGTCGGCATGGCCTACGTCGGATCAAGCTGAAGCGGCAGTCGCTTCCACCCGGCGCTCGCCTGGGTCCGTCCACCGGTGATGCTCAGACCGTCGCCGCCACCGGTGGTCGTGCCGGCAGCGCACCGCGGACGGAGGTCCCAGCACCCGGCTGCGAAGTGACCTCGAGGCTGCCCCCGGCGGCATCGAGGCGGTCGCTCATGTTGGTCAGCCCGGCGCCCTTCCGCACTGTTGCAGCGTCGAACCCCGCGCCGTCGTCCTCGACCTCGAACGCCAGCGTCCCATCGCCCTGGTGCAGGCGCACGGCGACCCGCGATGCCTCCGCGTACTTCTGGACATTCTGGAGCGCCTCGAGCACACAGAAGTACACGGTCGCCTCCACGTCCTGCGGATAACGCTCCACGCCGTCGGCCTGCACGCGTACGGGCACGGTCGCCTTGCGCGCCTGTGCTTCCAATGCCACGACCAGTCCCTTGTCCGCAAGCAGCGGCGGATAGATCCCGCGGGCAAGGTCACGCAACGTCTCCAGCGCTTCGTCGGCATCGCCCTTGAGTTGCTCGAGAGTCGTGCGGGCCTTGTCGGGATCGCGACTGAGGAGCACCTCCGCCAATCCCAGCTTCACCTTCAACGCAACCAGGTGCTGCTGGGCCCCGTCGTGGAGATTGCGCTCCAGGCGCCGGCGCTCCGAGTCCTGGGCGCTCACGAGGCGTTGCCGCGACGCGCGTAGCTCCTCGAGCCGCGCCTGAAGATCCGCGCTCAAACCAACATTCTTCAGGACCAGGCCCGCCTGGTGTGCCAGGTCGTCGAACAGCTTCTGCTCGATCGGTGTCAGCGCCTCGCCTCTGCGCTTGGTGACACTCAGGGCACCGAGCAACTCACCCTGGTGGCGCACTTCCACCGCTCGGGTCGCATCGGCCACCTCGGGCAGCGAACCGTCGCTCAGCGCAAGCGATTGATGCGCGCCGGGAGAGTCCGGATACGTCGCCGCCGGACGCAACACGGCGCCCCCGCGCAGCCATACGGTCGCCGACTCAGCACCCGTTCCCTCCTGCAGCACACGGGCCATACGCGGCAACACGTCGTCCGCAGCGTAGGTCTCCGCCACGCGACCCGAGAATTCGCTGAGCACCTCGTACGGTGACGCGCGCTGACCGTAGACGAGCCGGTTCGCCACTTTCTGCAGCCGCTCGCGCACCGGCTGGAAGCCGATCGCCACGATTGCGGTGGCCAGGATGGACAGTGCGAGATTGGGTCTTCCCCCGCTCCCGACGAGAGTGCCGATCCCAACGGCGATACCCACGTACACGGCCGTGATGAACACAGCCAGCGAGCCGTACACCAGCGTGCGGCTGATGAAGACATCGACATCGTACAACCCGTCTTTGATGATTGCGATACCGATTGTCGCCGGGAGCACAATGCCGAATCCGTAGCTTTGGAGACTCCCAATGTTGTTCCCCAGAGCCACGTCTTGCGTGGCGATGACCGCTCCCAGAACGGTGACAGCGACGGTGGACACCGCGACGTAGGTGAACCACCGAAGCTGGGTCCGCTCGACACCGCTGGCGCGACGGAGTCGGACCACGACCGCAGCCCCGATGAGCACGAGGAAGACCGCGAACACGATCGCGACCGCAACGACTGCCGGTGTGAGGCGCCCGTTGATGACGGGATTCAGTGACCGGATACCGATCGGATACGGAATGGTCGGCAAGCGAGGCGAGAGTTGGCTCGCACCGGGCTGCAACGCAGCGCTCGCCACTCCGAGCACCGTGAGCGCCACCACGGGCCACAGCACCCATCGCCACCGTTTCCCCGGCAGGTCGCCGTTGGGAAAGAGCAGGATCGCGATCAAGATGAGGTAGTTGTCGAGCTGCCCCGTGAGATTGTTGAGCCACACGAGCCACTCCACCCAACTCGACGGTGCCGCTCCGCTCAGTTGCGCATACATGGCGACGAAGACCGCCAGTACTCCCACCGCTCCGGTGGCGACGGTCGCGAGCATCACCCAGCCCACAGCATTGCGCGGTCGCCGAGCCACGATGAGCACGGCGAGGGGCGTCACAATCGCCACCGCCAACAGACTCGCGAGCTGCGCTGTGGTTGCGGAGTCGATCGCCCTCCAGTCCAGCACCAGGAGTACCAGGTCGGCAACCAGGCACGCCAGGCAGAAGGCTCCCACGCTGATTGCGAATCGACGGGTCGACGTGGCGCTCATCCGATCGGCAGGCTCCAAGTGGCCAGAGATGCGTCCTCGCGTGATGCAGAACGTTCTGCCCCTCCTCGCGCCGCGCCCGCGTGACCGTTCCGGGGTCGGTCCACTCGCGCACCGGCGTCTTCACGACGGCTCTGCCACCTTGCTGCCGCCCGCCGATCGAGGAAGACCGCTCCAACCAGCATGGCCCCAACTCTAACCATCTCGCGGAGAGGCAAAATGTGGCTGCCACCAAGGTTTTCGGTGGTACTCGCCACCGCGGCCATCCGGTCGGATCGGGTTGCTACAGGTCTGGCGTCGACTGCGTGCCGCGACAAGGGAAGGGGGGGTTTGCGAGGCCGTCCCGCTGCATCGCATCAGAACCCAACGTCGCGGAGCATGCGCGTCATGCGACCGAGCCAAAGGAGGGGGCACCTGTCCACAACACTCGAGAGGTCCAGGACCCGGGCCTCACGCACGCGCCAGGCGTCGATCGCAT
>DATLRX010000012.1:0-3336 GCA_035534435.1 Candidatus Acidiferrales bacterium | reverse complement strand
CGCGGCCGCATGGAGCGGCTGCTTGCGGCCGTTGATCGCTGGGGGAGGGCCATCGAGGCCACGCGATCCGGTGCATCGACCGACGCGGATGCGGCGGCTCGAGAGCTCAAGGCCGCCGAGGATCAACTCCTCGGCGCGTATCACGAGATCCCGCGCAGGGGATCCTGACTTCCGGCGCGTCCGGACACATGCTGCTGCCAGAGCTCCGCGAGATCGAAGCCGGCCGGCGGCGTGAAGAATCGGTTGGTCAACCGGGTCGCTCGCAGCTGGTCGATGCAGACAACTTCGACAGCAACGTCGGTCGAGGACACCACGTGCCAGGTGCCCGCCTTGATGACGAGGCCGAGGGGCCGGACCGTCAGCACGGGCTCGTGAGCGATGGCGAGCTCGATGCAGCGGCGCTCCTGGACGCAGCGCGCGACGCGCCGCAGCTCGCCGTGCGGAATGTGATTGCCACCCCACGGGTCGGGGTCGCTGAGAAACCACGTGAAAAGCCGATCGGCCTCGGCAGCAAGCGGCGGCGGCAACGCGTTGAGGAGCTTGTTCCGGGCGGTCCTGGTGGGCGCGCCGAGCCCGAGTCGGTGAGCGACCTGCGGCTGCCCCACGAGGAACAGGCAGAGCGCCTCGTCGGTGGTCAGGCCCGTGAGACGGGTCTGGAATCCGTCAAGGAGCTCGATGCCCCCGCCCGCGCCACGGGTCGCGATGATCGGCACGCCTGCCTCGCTGAACGCCTCCACGTCCCGGAGGACCGTCCGCTCGGAAACCTCCAGCGTCTCCGCGAGCTCACGCGCCGTCAGCCGGCCGCGCCGCTGCAGCACCAGGAGCATGTCGAGCACCCTCGCCGCACGCATGCGCACAGTCTAGGAAAACATGACAGAAGATGTCCGATTACAGCTGGTAGGGTGCCGGCATGAACAGAGATGACGTCGTCGGCACCGGCACCCCCTCCGATCCATGGCACCTGACCACCCCTCCGGGCAACAGCGAGTTCGAGGCGTTTCGCGACCCCGACGCCAACCCGCCTGCGCTCGTCGTTCAGGTGGGGAAAACCCAGCTCCGCTATCACCTTTCGTGCATCGAGGATCTGCACACGATGCTGGTCGAGCGCGGTGACTGGATGGCGCTCGGCAACACCGATGAGCAGAAGGATGCGCCGCCCGGAACGGTGGAGGCATGGGGCCGGTCGCTCGGCAATCCCGTCGGTGGCTGGTACGGCATCAAGAAGGGCTTGCGCGGGCGCTTCGGCAACTACATCCCACCCGTCCTCGAAGCGCTGGGTCTCGCCGAGGTCGAGCACAACCCGCGGAACAATCGCATGCGGGCGATCTGACGCGCGAGGCTACCGGCGACGCCTCCCTCCGCGCTCGCGGTGCGGCAGGTAGGAGCGATCACCGATCCACGGCGCCGGAGGAATCGCCAGTCCCTTGGTCATCTCGTTGAGCCACGGAGCGTATTTGCCGCGCAGCGTGCTGAACTGCTCCCACGCGGTGTCGGCGTCGCGGAGGCGATAGCCCGCCAGCTTCAGACGATCACACGCGGCGACGAACTCCTCGTGCTCCACGCCCGGTGACTCGCCGCTGACACCGCGATAGTAGTAGTGGCGCATGTCGGCGACGAGATGCGAGCCGACCTTGTGCATGAGCTTGGCGTGACCGACCGGGCCGCCGTCGATTGTGCTCATCACGAGCACTGCCGCGTCCATCACGGCGCCGAAGGAGTTGGCCCACGCCTCGTTGTCGTGACTCGAGCGGAAGAAGAACAGCAGCGGATAGGTGAGATGAGTCTCGAGTACGTCGACCGACCACGTGCGCCACTCGTCGAATGTCACCTCGAGCTGCGGTGCGAGATCGTCCTTGGCGCAGGTCTCCAGCAACTGCAGCCCGGACGACGGAGCGCCGGCGATGGCGTCGAGTGCCACCACCGCCGCCTCGCGTCGCTGGAACGCGTTGAACAGTGAGAACAGGAGGCTGATGACGAGCGCGAACAGCCCGAAGCCCGTCGCCGCCTCGAGGCTCGTCAGGATGCGTGTCGGGATGTCCGTTGCCTCGATGCCGCCCACGGAGAACGCGAGCATGCGACCGGCCGAGAAGAACAGCGCTGTGCCGAATGAGTCGGGCTGTGGCGTCAGCCCCTCATGCAGTCCGCTGAAGATCAGCGCGTACCCGGTGATGATCAGCAGCCCCCAGAGGACGAGCAGCCCCACCACCGCCAGCGGCGCGAATGCTGCGAGCGCCGCCTCGCGGGTCTGGAGCTTGTGTGGACGCTGTGCCACCGCTCGCCACGGGCGCCACGTGAGCCGGACGAGGTTGACACTCAGCTGCACACGGCCGACCGATGGCCGCGGAAACACGACAGACTGAAACACGTCGAAGAGCGTGATTGCCGTGAGGGCTGCTCCCAGCCCGATCTCGACGCCGTCGAGCGCTGTCATCTAGCTCCTGCTGCTGCGACCGACATCGAGCGAGCCGTCGATCACGACGCGGCGCGCGCGCGTCAATCGATCACCGCGATCGCCTCGACCTCGACCAGATACTGCGGATTCGCAAGCGCGGCAACGCCGACGAGCGTGCTCGCGGGCTCGTGGTCGCCGAAGATGTCGCGGCGGGCGCGGGCCAGTGCGGGCAGCATCTCGGGGCGGTAGCCGACGACATACCACGTCACCTTCACGATGTCCGCCACGGTGCCACCGGCCGCGGTCACCGCGGACCGCACGTTGGCGAACGCGCGTGACGCCTGCCCGATGACGTCACCCGGCGCGACAACGTTGCCGATGGCGTCGACCGCGACCTGGCCGGCGATGTAGATCGTGCGCGATCCCGTACTCGCAACCACCTGCGTGTAGCCGGTTGGGACGGGCAGGGCGGGCGGGTTGATCCTCTCGATGGTCATCGGTCTTCCTCCCAATCATCCACGTTCGCGCCAGGCGAAGATCCCGGAAACGATGAACACGCCCGTCCCTGCGAGGGCGAGAAAGAATCCCGGACCGAGGTACGGCGTGAACCCGTCGGTCTCGGCGCGCCCCAGGTTGTCGATGTATTCGATGTAGAGCCCTAATGAAATGAGGAAGTCGAGAAAGACGAAGAAGAATCGGACATAGCCGCCCGGCGCCTCACGTATCAATCGCACCGCGATGGCGATCACCGCCACCGCGGCCACGATCATCCAGTTCGCCTGCTCGATGCCGCTGACGATCTCGTAGCTTCCGAGTGGCGAGACGACGCCGGCCCACGGCAGCGGCATCGAGATGACGTACGAGGCGGCGGCAACCAGGAGCCCGATGACCGCCCCCCATTTCGGCCGATACGGTGTGGGCTGGTACGTCGCGAACGGCCGAAG
>DATLRX010000011.1:0-95170 GCA_035534435.1 Candidatus Acidiferrales bacterium | reverse complement strand
GCTCAACGAGAGCTCGTCGAAGCTCACCGGCTCGGGGGTTTCAGTACTCGGGGCCTCATCAACCGTCACAGGAGCGGCGGGACGAGGCCTTGCGGCGAGCGGTCTACCAAACCGCGCGCGAGAAGACGAACGCAAGACAAGAGTCAGTCTACCCCGAATTGACGAGTCGCCGGGTGTATAAGATCGCTTTGATGCTCGCCGACGTCTTCCGCACGCGCTCGGTCGCGTGACGGCGCCTGCCGACATACGGACCGCGAGCGCACTTCCCGGTTTCGTGCCCCGCGCGCTGGTGATCGACCTCGACGGCACGACCATCGACTATCGCCAGGAGCTCCTGCCACGGGTTCGCGACGCGGTCCGGGCCGCAGCCCGCCGTGTTCCGGTGATCGTCGCGACCGGTCGTATGTACCGTTCGGCGCTGCCGTGGGCCCTCGAGCTCGGTGTCGATCAGCCACTCGTCTGCTACCAGGGAGCGATGGTGCGCGGCATACCCGGCGACCGCGGGACGGCGGGTGAGCACATCTACGAACGCGATCTCGGCCCTGAGCCGGCGGTCCGTGCCCTGCGCCTTGCGCGCCGCGAGGGCTGGCATTACCAGGCGTACCAGGACGACGAGCTGCTCTGCGACCAGGATCGCCCGGAGGCGCACCTCTACTCGGCGATCAGCGGCGTGCGGTTCCGTCTCGTCGACGACCTCGAGCCACTGCTGGCGCGCGGGACCACAAAGGCCGCATGCGTCATCGACGACCTCGTCGAGGTGGACCGGGCGAGCGCACTGATGACACGCGAGCTTGCGGGACTCGCTCGCGTGACGCGCTCCAACCCGGAATTCGTCGAGATCCTGGACTCCGACGTGAGCAAGGGTGCCGCCTGCGAGATCGTCTGCGCGCGAATCGGCTGCACGCTCGCGGACGCGGTCGCCGTCGGTGACGCGCCCAACGATGTCGAGCTGCTCGACGCCGCGGGCTTCGCCGTCGCGATCGCGACCTCGCGACCGGAGGTCATCGCCGCGGCAGACGCGACGTGCGCTCGGCCTGAGGACGGCGGCGTCGCCGACGTCATCGCGGCGCTCGGGCTCGCCTGAGCGTCCGCGCGCACCGCGTGATGCGCGAGGTTGGCGTCAGCCGCCCGCAGCGCCCGACTCGCGTCCCGGCTTCGTCATCGCCTCGGCGTCGAGGATGCGGGTCAACTCCTCCTCGCTGAGCCCTGTGCGCTCGCGGGCGACCTCGCGAACGGTGCGACCGCTGGCATATGCCTCCTTCGCGATCGCCCCGGCGGCGTCATACCCGATGCTCGGCACGAGCGCGGTGCAGAGCATGAGACCGCGCTCCACCAGCGCCGGGCCGTTGTCCGTCGCGGCAACGCCGTCGACGCACTGCGTGGCGAGGTTCCGTGCCGACGCCGCGAGCAACGCCGTCGACTGGAGGAGGTCATACGCCACGACCGGCATCATCACGTTCAGCTCGAGCAGCGATCCCGCGGCCGCGCAGAAGGCGATGGTGGCGTCGTTGCCGATGACCTGCGCCGCGACCATCGTCACCGACTCGCAGATGACCGGGTTGACCTTGCCCGGCATGATCGACGAGCCCGGCTGGACCGCTGGAATCGAGATCTCGGCAATGCCCGCGCGCGGGCCGCAGCCGAGCAGCCGGATGTCGCTCGCGATCTTGTAAAGCGCGACCGAGACGGCACGCATCGCGCCGCTCGCCGCCACGACGGCGTCGAGGGTCGACTGCCCGCTGAAGTGGTTGTCGGTCTCGCGGAACGGCAGCCCGAGGTCCGCCGCGACAAGTCCGATGACCTGTGCCGGGAACTCCGGGTGCGTGGCCACGCCGGTCCCGACCGCCGTGCCGCCGAGCGGCAGCTCCGCGAGCGTCGCGATCGCCTCTTCGCAGCGGCGCCGCGCACGCTCCACCTGACCGGCATAGCCGAGGAACTCCTGGCCGAGGCGGATCGGCGTCGCGTCCTGGAGATGCGTGCGACCCGTCTTCACCACGGGCCAGAACTCCTCGGACTTGTGTCGCAACGACGTCTCCAGGATGCGCAGCGAGGGGATCACGTCCTCATGAATCGAGACCGCCGTCGCGACCTGGATCGCCGTGGGGAAGACGTCATTGCTCGACTGTCCGAGGTTCACGTGGTCGTTCGGATGCACCGGTGTGCGCGATCCGCGCGCGCCGCCGAGGAGCTCGATCGCCCGGTTGGCGATGACCTCGTTGGCGTTCATGTTCGTGGAGGTGCCGCTGCCGGTCTGGAAGACGTCGACGATGAACTCGTCGTCGAGCGCGCCGTCGATCACGTCCTGGGCCGCCCGGATGATCGCCCCGGCAAGGTTCTCGTCGAGCAGGCCGAGCTCGCGGTTGACCATCGCCGACTGCTGCTTGATGAGGCCGATCGCGCGGATGAAGCCGCGCGGCAGGCGGAGGTCGCTGATCGGGAAGTTGACCTTCGCCCGCATGGTGTTGGCGCCGTAGTAGGCGGTGGCGGGCACTTCGAACTCGCCCATGGAATCACGTTCGCTCCGGGTCTCTGCGGCGGTCACGACGCGGCCTCCTCCTGGTGCAGCGGGATCGTCATGTCGAACTCGGCGCCGCTTCCCGGGTGGCTCCGAGCCGCCACCGTACCGCCGTGGCGCTCGGCGACGGTGCGAACGATGTAGAGACCGAGGCCGCTTCCGGGCACCTTCCGCTGCCGCTCGGCCACCGAGCGGAAGTACTTGTCGAAGAGGTGCGCGGTGTCGGCCACGGGGAACCCGGCTCCATGGTCGCGGACGGTGAAGCGCACCGACTCGCCCTCGCGGGCAGCCATCACCTCGATCGCGGAGCCCGTCGGCCCGTGCTTGACGGCGTTGCCGAGCAGGTTGGTGAGCGCGAGGATGAGCCGGCGGCGGTCGCCCTTGAGCGTGAGGCCGCCCTCGCACTGGCGCGTGATCGTCGCCTCGCGCAGCTTCGCCTCCATCGCGACATGCTCGATCGCCTCGTCGACGACCTCGTCGGCGTCCATGACCTCGAGCGCGAGATGGTCGTCCGGGTCCTCGAGGCGCGCCAGCTCGGCCAGCGCGTTGACCATCCGCACCATCATCTCCGTGCTGGCGGTGATCCCCTCGATCGCGACCATGGCCGTCTCGGGAAGCTCACCGAGCATCCCGGCGCTGAGCAGCTGGCCATAGCTGTTGAGGATGGTCAGGGGTCGGCGCAGTTCGTGCATGGTGATCGACAGGGAGGTGCCGCGCGCCGACGACTCGGATGTCGCGCTCGACAACCGGTGCTCGAGGCTCGCCACGCACGTCGTGGCGAGACGGTGTCCGACGGCATCGAGATCGTCGGCTGCCGCGGAGGTGAGCTCAAGGGCCTCTTCAGGATCGAGGCGCTCCTCCCGGATGGACTCGGCAGTCGCCTGGCGGAGGGCGGTCAGGTTGCGGAGCGCGCGCTCGAGGCGCCGCTCCGCGTTGTTCCCGGCGTCGAGGTGGTGATACGCGATCAACGGGCGGAAGTCGTCCGCGCTGAGCGCGACGAGGACGGCGTTGACGAACTGGCGAGGGCCGCGAGCGCGATCGGAAGGCTGGACGGGATCACTCGAGGGTGTCTGGCGTGCCCACAGATCGGCGATCCGGGCCGCATGAGCCGCGAGAAAGTCGCTGAAATGCCTGGTCACGCCGCTGAAGTCTAGTGCTGGAGCCCGCGACCTACGCGGCGGCGACGTCCTGCGGTGACATCACGACCTCGCTCATGGGCGCCAGCGCCTTCGCGCTCCGCCGGTGCCGGGACCAGAGCACCGCACCGAGCACCGCGAACGGCACCATCTGCAGGTCGATGAGCAGCGAGATCTCGCCGGCGTGCGCCACCGAGACACCGCTCTTCGAGAGGAGCGCCACGAGCACACCTTCGCGCAGGCCGAGCCCGTTGATGCTGAACGGCGCGAGCGCCACCAACAGCGTGATCGGAACGCAGACGGCGAGCACCGTCCAGCTGAGGTCGACTCCGATGGCGCGAGCCCCCAGGCTGAGCGCGAGCAGGTTGAACCCCCAGCCTGCGGCGCCGACGAGGAGGGACTGGGCGACGGCGTGGGGATGCCGGCGGTAGCTGGAGAAGGCCTCGCCGAACGAGCGGATTCCCCGGCCCATCGCGCCGGAGATGCGCGTCAGCAGTCGGTACGGGATCACGCGATCGGCGCTCAGCGCCATCATCCAGATGATCACGACGCCGACGGCGAGCGCCGCGATCACCACGAGCACACCGGTCCCGAGCAGCGCCCGGAGGATGACGGCGGCGGCGATGCCCCAGCAGGTCATGCCGAGCATCCCGGCCAGACGGCTTCCCGCGAGCGATGCGAGCACGTTCCCGTGGCCGACCTGACGCCCCATCTCGACGGTCCGCATGGCGTCCCCACCGACGCCGGCCGGCAGCATCTGGGTGAAGAACATGCTCTGGAGATACGACGAGCTCAGACGGCGCCAGCTCAGGAGCGGGTGGCGGCTGCCGCTCTGGCCGGACGTGGCGCCCGCGGTGCGAAGCAGGACGCCCCACTCCACGACGCTTGCGGCGACCGCGAGCATCGTCAGCCCCAGTGCGGCGGCGATCCAGAGTGGATCGGCCCGGCTGAGGCTGACAACGGCCTGAGGGATGTTGATCGTGTGGGCCAGGATCGCCAGTCCGACGACCGTCCCCGTCACGCGGGTCCACGGCGAGCCGGTGACGGCGCGGAGGATGCGGAGGGCGCTTGGCACGGGACTCATTGAAGCAGTGTTGTCCTTCTGCCGTCGTCGCGTTGTCCGGAACGTGACACATCGCCAGACACTCGCGACGGCGCCCGCGCAGCGGCGCTACTCACCGGCGAGGTAGGGCTCCCGGAACGCGGTCTCCTCGGCGATGAACACGAGGTCGAGGTCGTCGACCGGCCCGTTGCGGTTCTTGGCCACGATGAGCTCCGTCTTGGCACGATCGATCTCGCGGTTGTGCATCCCCTCGCGGTAGAGGAAGAGCACGACATCGGCGTCCTGCTCGATCGAACCGCTGTCGCGGAGGTCGCTCAGCTGCGGGCGCTTGTTCTCGCGCCGTTCGGATTCACGGGAGAGCTGGGAGAGCGCGAGGACGGGAACGTCGAGCTCCTTGGCGATCGCCTTGAGGCCGGAGGAGATGTCCGACACCTCCTGCACCCGTGAGTCGCGCCGGCCGCCCTGCATGAGCTGGAGGTAGTCGATGACGATCAGCTCGATCTTGTGCTGGGCCTTCATTCGCCGTGCTCGCGCGCGGAGGCTGTTGATCGGCAGCCCCGGGGAGTCATCGATCCAGAGGTCCGCGTGCGTCAGGGTGTCCATCGCCTTGGCGATCTTCTGGAACGCCATCGGGTCCGCCTGGCCGGTGCGGAGCATGTACGCGTCGACGTGCGCCTCGCTGCAGATGAGGCGCTGTACGAGCGCCTGGCGGGACATCTCGAGCGAGAAGACCACGACGGGCTTGCCCGCGAGCACCGCGGCGTTGCGCGCGATGTTGAGCGCGAACGACGTCTTCCCGACCGCGGGACGAGCCGCGAGGATGATCAGCTCTCCGGGTTGCAACCCCTGGGTGAGGGCGTCGAGCTTGGAGAAGTTCGTCGGCACTCCGGTCACCAGCTGCTTGTGCTCGATGCGCTTCTCGAGCGTGTCCCACCATTCGCGGACGACCGGCGCGATGTTGCGGACATCCGCTCCGCGGCGTTCCTCGCCGATCTTGAACACCGTCTGCTCCGCCTGGTCGATCGCCTCCTGTACCGCGGTCGTGTTGTCGAAGCCGAGACGGCTCACCTCACTGCCCGCAGCGATCAGGCGGCGGCGGAGCGCGTGCGAGATGACGATGTCCGCGTAGTGACGCACGCTCGCGGAGCTGGGGACCACGAGGGACAGCTCGGCGATGTAGTCCATGCCACCGGCGCGTCCGATGCCGGGGCCGCGATCGAGCTGGTCGCGCAACGTGACGGTGTCGATGGACTCGCCTCGGTCGTCGAGGGCGAGCGCGGCGCGATAGAGGACGGCGTGACGCTCCGCGTAGAAGTCCTCCGGCTCGAGCACGTCGCGCACCGCAGCCATCGCGTCTCGATCGATGAGGATGCCGCCGAGCACCGCCTGCTCGGCGTCGTTGTCGTGCGGCGGCACACGCATCGCCGCACTCGCACCGGTGGCGTGCCCGAGGACCTCGGTCGACGGGATGGAGGTCATTGGGCCGCGACGACGACCTTGAGAGTCTCCTTGACCTCCGGATGGAGCTCGATGCTCGCCTCGTGGGGGCCGAGGGAGCGGATCGGCGGGTCGATCTCGATCTTGCGCTTGTCGATGTCGATCCCCGCCTCACGCTTGAGCTGCTTGGCGACGTCGGCGGTGGTCACCGTCCCGAAGAGCCTGCCGGCCTCGCCGGCCTTGGCGTAGACGGTGACGGTGAGCTTGCGGATCCGCTGGGCGGTCTCCTTGGCGTCGGTGAGCGCCTTCTCGACCCGGCGCCGGGTCGCCTCCTCACGGCGGCGGATCTGGTCGATCCTGTTCTGATCGGCCACGACGGCGAGATGCTGGGGAAAGAGGAAGTTGCGGGCGTATCCGTGCGTGACCTCGCGGACATCGCCGGCCTTCGCCGTTCCTGCCACTTCCTTCAAAAACAGCACCTTCACGAGACTGCCTCCTGCTCCTCGGGGCGGAGCCGCCGGTAGATCATCATCGCGATCCGCTCGCCGCTGCGGACATCATCGTCGAACCTGCTGCGCCGCAGCGTGATCAGCTGCTCCTGCTCGGCGACGATCGCGCGCGGGCACGCGGCGATGAACGCGCGGGTCGCAAGCAGGCTCAACGCGAGCACATCGAGCTCACCCACAACGGGCAGCGACTCCGGAAGCTCAACCACAGGCAATGCGATCAACACCAGTCCGCCGCCCAACGCGAGCTTCATGTAGCGCGGCACGCGATCGTCGAACATGAGGCAGTACGCCAGCCGCAGCATGCGCGGTAGGTCGACGAAGAGGCGTTTGGCGCTGCGCAGTTTGCTCAACATCTCGGACCCGGCATTGTACGTCGCCTGCCGTTGCTCCCGAATTCGGAGGTGACGACGCACGGTTCAGTCATCGCTCAGCAGCTCGCGGTGCGCGTCGAGCCAGGCGCGCGCACCGTCGGAGTCGCCCGGTGCGATCGTTCCGTCGACGACGGCATCCCGGATCGCGGCTTTGATCCGTCCGACCCAGGGTCCCGGCCCACGACCGGCGAGGACCATCAGCTGGTCGCCCGTGAGCGGGTCATGCATGGCCGAGACCGATCCCCCCTCGTCCAGCCGGTTCATGCGCTGCTCGAGCTCGTCGAGTCCCGCCAGCGTGGGATAGGCGGACGCCGTCGTGTCGGCGCGAGCGAGGTCGAGCAGCGCGCCGCGCAACTCGCCCGCGTCGACGATCAATCGCCGCACCGCCTTGTCGCTGAACGTCTCGCGCTCGTACTGGATCGGCCGCAGGTGCAGGCGCACCAGGCGGCTGGTGGCGCTGATCTCATCGTTGCTCAAGCGCCAGCGGGTGAGGATGGCGCGCGCCATCTCGGCGCCGACCTGCGCGTGGTCGTAGAAGGTGTGCTTGCCGTCCGCCGCCAGCGCGTGGGTCGACGGCTTCCCGATGTCGTGCAGGAGGGCCGCGGTCCGCGTGACGAGGTCGAGCGGAGCCGCGTCGACCGTCGCGATCGTGTGGTCGAAGACATCGAACGTGTGAAAGCCCCCCTGCTCGACGCCGATCGCGGGGAGCAGCTCCGGGAGCACGAACTCGAGCAGCCCCGCCTCGCGCAGGACGCGCAGACCGGCGCCCGCGTGACGGGAGACGAGCAACCGCCGGAGCTCGTCGCTGACCCGCTCGACCGAGAGGATCGTGGTCCGCTCGGCGTGGGCACGCATCGCCTCGACGGTGCCGGGCGCGAGCGTGAAGCCCAGCTGCGCCACGAATCGCGCCGCTCGGTACATCCGCAGGGGGTCCTCGGCGAACGTGATATCGGGGTCGAGCGGTGTCCGAAGCGTTCCGCTGCGGAGATCGGCGATCCCGTGCCCGGTGATGTCGATCACCCGACCGTCGAGCGTCTGGCAGAGCGCGTTCACGGTGAAGTCGCGCCGCATGACATCCTCCTCGAGCGTCCCCGGGCGGACGTCGGGGTTGCGCGACTCCGGGTCGTAGCGCTCGGCCCTGGCGCGCACGCCTTCGACGATGAATCCCGGCCCGCGGATCTGCGCGGTCCCGAAGCGCTCGAAGCGCTCCGGCGGGTGCCAGCCGAACCCGCTCGCGACGGCGGCGAGCAGCGGCATCGGGTCGGCGTCCACCGTCACGAGGTCGATGTCCTTGCTCTGCGGCCCGCCCAGCAGTCGATCGCGTACGAAGCCTCCGACAAGATAGGTCTCGACGCCGAGCGCGGCCGCCGACGCCGCGACGGCTTCCAGGACGTCCTCCAGCGCCGGCACGGCGGCCCGGACCTCCCGGACGGTCCCGCTCATGTGAGCGACGGGCGAAGCTGCGCCGGGCGGCTCCGCAGGAGGAGGGCGGCGAAGAGCGCGGCTGCCGCGGCACAGACCCCCGCCCCGAGGAAGACCGTGTGCAGCTCGGTGACGATCGCGCCGGTCACGCCCCGCTCGTACGCCGGGCAGTTGAGCGGCGACGACGGGCAGAGCGTCTGCGGTGCGGGCAGTGTCGCCGCCGTCGTGTAGAACACGTGCAGGCTCACCGCGGTGAGGATGGAGATGCCCACGAGCATCCCGATCATGCGCGCAACGATGACGAGCGCCGATGCCAGGCCGTGCATCTGCTCGCGGACGGACACCAGCATCGACCCGTTCACCGGCGCGATCGCCAGCCCGAACCCGATCCCGCAGGCGAACAGCACCGGGTCGCTCGGATGCAGCCAACCGAGCCCGAGCGGGTCGGCGAGCGTGGTCGCCGTCCAGGACGTCATCACCGCGAAGGCGCCTGCGGTCAGCACCATCCCGGCGGCGGCGACCGACCGGTTGCCGGCGCGCTGCGAGAGCCATCCGCCGATCACCGCCCCGATCGGAACGCCGACCAGGAGACGGAGCAGCACGAGCGCCGCGCCGAGCTGCGAGTTGGGAAACACCGTTGCGCGGGCGAGGACGGGCACGTCGAGCAGCGCGGCCATGAGCGCCGAGCCGATCGCGAGGTTGGTGAGCAGCGCTCCGTACGCCCCGTGTGACCGCAGCTCCCGCGCCGCGAGCAGCGGGTTCGAAGCGCCTCGTTCCCGAACGACGAAGAGGATCGCCGCCAGGGCCCCCACCGGCAGGAGCCAGACGGCTGCAGGGGAGACCGCACCGCTCGTCGGATCCTCCGCAGAGAAGCTCACGATCACCGTCGCGAGCGTGGTGCCGAGCAGCGCGGCTCCGGGCCAGTCGACCGCGGCCGCCACGACCGGCAGCTGCCGCACGGCGATGAGCGGCCGTGTCGAACGGCGCGGGCGTAGCTCCCAGAGCACGAGCGCAAGCGCGGCCGCGGCAGCGACCACAGCAAGCGGCGTCAGCCAGACGAGCCCGCCGATCGCGGCATAGGCGAGGCCGAGCGTCTCGTTGTTCTGCAGCGAGCCCGGTGCGATGACGGCGAGGCACCCTGCCGCCAGCGCCACGACGGCCAGCGCGATCGAGACCGGGTCGATCCGGGCACGGTCGGCCGCCGGAGCACGGGCGTCGCCGGCCCCGCGGCCCGCGGCGACAAGCCCGAGACCGAGGATCGCGGCGATCGGAAGGTTCAGCCAGAAGATGGTCTGCCACGTGGCGACGGTCAGGATCAGGCCGCCGTACAGCGGTCCGAGCACGCTCCCCAATTCCTGCACGGCGCCGATGACGCCGAGCGGCACCCCACGCCGCTCCGCCGGCCAGACGTCTGCGACGAGCCCCAGCGTGACGGGGACGAGGCCACCGCCGCCGAGCCCCTGCAGGGCGCGGCCGGCGACCACGGAGGCGAGGTCGTGCGCCGAGGCTGTCACGAGCGAGCCGGCGGCGAAGATCGCGAGGCAGAGCAGCAGCAGCGGGCGCCGTCCGTACAGGTCGGAGAGACGGCCGAGGAGCGGCATCACCACGACATAGCCGAGCAGGAAGCCGCTGATGATCGGCGTGGCCGCCTGGAGCTGGTCGATGCCGATGCCGACGTCCGACATGATCGCCGGCAGGGCGAGCACGATCACGTACGTGTCGACGGCCGCGATGAGCACCGCCGCCGCCGCGACCGCGAGAAGCCAGCTCCGCCGCCCGTTCACCCTGAGGCGGGAGGCGGCGTGACCGTCACGTTCTCGCCATAGTTGGCGAGAATCAGTGTGTACGTGCTGTTCGTGCTCGCGCTGACGAACGGGCCGGTGAGGACGACCCTGCGCAGCTGACTGGTCGACGTGTCGATCCCGAAGGTTGCCGCGACCGGTTTCGTCTTGTCGGCGCTGGTGAGCAAAGCGGCCACGTCGGCGCCGGGGAGCGTGCAGCCGACCTCGTGCAGCGCTTCGCCGTTGTAGCGGTCATCGCTCTGCACCTGCGGGGACTGGCAGTCGAGCAGCAGCGACGACAGGCCGCCATTGGGGTCGATGAGCTTCGCCGGGTCCGCGAACCCGTAGTCCGAGGGCTTCGCCGTCGTGAAGCCGGGACTCGCCGGCAGCATCACGAAGAACTCCCCGCCGACGGACACCACCGGGACGCCGATGGAGAACCCCGACAGCGACACCTGCAGCGTGCCGTGCATGCTCGCCGGGCGCTTCATGTCGCCGCTGCCGCCGACGAGCAGTGGCCCTGTCCCGGTCACGTCGCTGCTGCTCAGGGTGAAATGGAACGAGGCGGTGCCGTCGAGCACGCTCTTCGCGTGCTTGAGGAGCGTGGATGCGTCATCCGGAGGCGTGCCGCAACCGCTGAGCATCAGCAGCGATGCCGTCGCGACAACCGCGGTGCGGCGCCAAGCGGCGATGACGTGCCCTCCGAATGGAGTCGGTGACGCGGGCGAGTATAGGTCTGCCGATAGACTGCGACGTGTGAGCGCCGACCAGACTGCCGCGCTGCCGCAGGTCGAGGCGGCGCAGTTCTTCGGCGTCGACATCCGCGTGGGCAGGGTGCTGAGTTGCGAGACCTTCCCCGAGGCACGCCTGCCGGCCTACCGGATGGTCATCGACTTCGGACCCCTCGGAACGCGCCGGTCCTCCGGGCGGCTCGCCGATCATTACCGGCCCGAAGAGCTCACCGGGAGTACGGTGGTGGCGGTCGTCAACCTGCCGACCCGGCAGATCGGCCCGGTCCGCAGCGAGGTGCTCGTGCTCGGCGTCTACCAGGAGAACTCGAACCGCGTCGTGTTGCTCAGGCCGGACCGTCCGTGCGCCCCCGGCGATCGCGTTGGCTGAGAACGCCGACCCGGCGATCGGGTGAACCGTCTCGCGCTGTTCGGCGAGCCCGGCGCCCGGCGCGTCAGCCCGTTCCTGTTCCTGCTCGTCGTCGTGTGCTTCTTCCTGGCTTTCGCCGGCGTGTCGTGCAACACCGACGCGACCAAATCCGGTCTGCAGGCCCTGGCGGGCGCGGAGGGCGTGAGCAATTCCGACTCGGCGGCGATCGACACCTGCCTCGACTCCCTCAAGGGTGTGAACGTCGTGAGCTACAGCGGGTGGGCGCTCGTGCTCGGCAAGGATCCGACGATCACGTCGCTGCCGCCGGCCTGCGACACCGGCACCGCTGTCACCGCGAATGACGCGAAGCAGGTGAACATCGGTCCTCAGCTGCTCGGGATCCTCGGCCTGGTCGCCGTCGGGCTGGCGCTCCTCTGCGCGATCGCGGGCGCGTTCGGCCTCGCTCGAGGGCGCAGCCGCGCGTTCGCCGCCGTGATCTTCGGAACCGGGTCCATCGCACTGCTCATCCTCGACCAGCTGCACGTCCACGACGTGCTCATCGCGAAGATCGCGGCGAGCGCCGGCTCCAGCGTTCCCGGATTCAATGTGACGTCGTACTTCGACGTCAACCCCGGCATCGGGCTCGTCATCGCAGTCATCCTGCTTGCCGTCGCCGTCCTCTACAACATCGCAGCGATGGTCGTCGGCGACACGCCGCCGGTCGCTGCCACTGCTCCCGCGCCTGACGGCGGCACGGCCCCGCCGGTCCTTGCACCGCCGCCGCCTCCGCCTCCGCCGTAGGGCGACGCCGCAAGATTGCGCTCTCGGCTACGCCGAACCGCCGAGAAACGCGATCCCGTATGTCTCGAGTTGCGCGCCGACGGAGCTCGACCACACCTCGGCGATCGCATCCGCGGTCCAGCCGCCGTCGCGATACGCCACCGAGATCTCCTTTGGATGCGACCAGAGCGAGAGCTTGTCACCGCCGAGCCCGACGCACTGACCGGTCACGCCTGCGGCCTCGTCGGAGCTGAGGAACACCAGCAGCGGCGCGACGTCCTCAGCCGTGCCCATGCCCATCCCCTTGCGGATATTCGCCGGCAGCGGCTCGCCTTTCTCCGCTGCCTCGACAAGAGGGGCCATGCCCGGAATGGTCGAGATCATCCGCGTGATCGCGTTGGGCACGATCGCGTTGACGGTGATGTTGTGCTTCGCGCACTCCATCGCCCAGGTGCGCGCGTACGCGGCGATTCCCGCCTTCGCGGCCGCGTAGTTCGTCTGGCCGAAGTTGCCGCGCTGTCCGGCGATCGACGACACGACGACGATGCGGCCACCGCCCCCCTGCGCGCGCATCTGCTTCACGGCGGCTCGAGCGCACGTGAACGTGCCGCGAAGGTGTGTCGCGATCACGGCGTCGAAGTCCTCATCGGTCATGTTCCAGAGCACGCGGTCGCGCAGGATTCCGGCGTTGGTGCACATCACGTCGAGACGTCCGAAGGCGCGCACCGCCGCGTTGACGAGCTGATCCGCGGCCTCGGCGGAGCCGACCGCGCACACCTCGGCGACCACCTTGCCGCCGGACTTGCTGATCGCGTCCGCGGTCTCCTCCGCGACGTCGGCGTCGACGTCGTTGACGACCACAGCGCACCCCGCACCGGCGAGCGCCAGCGCGTACGCCCGCCCGATGCCTCGACCGCTTCCCGTGACGACGGCGACCTTTCCTTCGAGATTCATGGCACTGACTCTAGGCGAACGCGATCTCGACGTGCCGGTCGCGAGCCACGTAGCCCGCCTGCCGGTAGATCGAGTTCGAGACAGGATTGTCTGCATCTGTGAAGAGCATGGCCCGGTCAACATCGGGAGTCGCCAGCGCGGATGCCGTGACCTCGTAGGTGAGCCGACGTCCGTACCCGTGGTTGCGGTGCTCGGGCGGCGTGTACACGGGGCCGACGCGAAGCACCCGCGCCGCGACGCGATGACCGACGAGGCACACGGGCGTCGCGTCCGCGGTCCACAGGTCGAAGATCCCGGCCCGTACGGAGCGCTCTGCCGTGACCCGCGGGTCGAGGCCGATGATCAGGTCCACCTCGGCGCCGAAGGCGGCGAGCCATCCGGCGAGCAGGGGCACGTCCTCGAGCGTCGCGCTCCGAGCGCTGCCGGGCGGGATGGGGACGTCCGTGAGGCGATCGAGCTCGTTGAGCAGGATGGTGCGCGCGCGTCCGATGGTGCCGGCGGCCGAAGCGGTCCACGCCGACGCGACCGCGTGCGCCGAACGCTCGGGTCCGTTGATCCCCGGCGCCCTGACGCCGATGGAGGTGGCCCGCGCGATCATCGATGCGGCCAGCTCGGACGCCGCGGAGTCGGGGATCGCAGAAACCAGGAGCGGATATGGGGGCGTCCAGCTCGCGGCGCCGCGGACCGCGCCGGACTCGTCGGTGATCCACCAGAAGCTCGGCGGAGCGCTGAACGAACCCGGCGCCGCGCGCACCGTGTCGATGACCGTGAGCAGCACGTTGCGCGCGCACGGATCCTCCTCGAGGAACGGCAGCGCGGCCGTCGCATACACGTCGACCGACTCCGTTGTGTGAATCGCCATGAGCGCCAGATTGTGCGCCGGTCAGAGCGAGAGATGTCCACCCGTCACGATCTGCGCAGCAACGTAGACGAGCCACGGCAGCAGCGTCAGCATGAGGAGCGCTCCGCGCGCCTGACCGCGCCAGAGCAGCGCGAGCAGATACGCCGCGGTCGCGATCGTGAGCGCAGCGCTGATGACACCGCCCGCGTTGAGGTTCCACGTCGTGAACACCACGCCGATGCTGGCCAGCACGCACGACTGGAATGTCGCCGAGCCCGCGACGTTGCCGAAGGCGAGCATGTCGTCGTTCGTGCGCACCCACAGCACGCTGTTGAGCGTCTCCGGGAGCTCGGTCGCAATCGGCACGATCACGAGCGCGAGCACCAGTTCCCCAACGTGCAACGCCGAGGCCGTCTCGTCGAGCGCGATGACGAAGAGTTGCGATCCGAGGATGAGGATGGCGACGGCGACCGCCAGCTGCACGAACACGAGCACCGTGTGGGGCTCGCCCGGGCGCCAGCGGACGATGTGCAGCGGTTCGGGCATGTCGCCGCCGGCGCCGCTGCCGCGCAGCGTCGCCACGACGTATCCGGCGTAACCGAGCAGGAGACAGATTCCGACGGCGATCCGCGCACCCGACGGAAGCGCGCTCGAGAGCACCGCGACCGTGAACGCCACGAGGAACACGCCGAGGTCGCGCCGTGCCTGCCGTCGATCGATGACGAGCCGGCGCGCGCCACCGCGGATGAGCACCGCCACTCCCGTCGCGCCCGCGCCGAGTGTCAGGAGCAGAAACGGCGAGCCGAGGATCGCGCCGGTTGCGACGGAGTCGGCGTGCGGTGTGTGCGTCGCGAGCGCAACGATGGGCACGACCGTCTCCGGCAGCGAGGTGCCGAGCGCCGCGAGCAGGCTGCCCGTCGCGCCCGTGCCCAGCTTGAGCTGGAAGCCGGCCCACTCGATGGCGTTGGTGAACAGCTCCGACGCGATGACGACGAGCACGAGGCTCACGATGAAGAGCAGCGCCGTCGTCATCGGCGTCCGCGGAGCCGGTCGATCGGCGTGTGCAGCCACGCCGTCGCGAACCCGAGCACGTGGCGGATGGTCACGGGCTGCACGCGATGCACCGGAGGCCCTCCCGCCGCGACGTCGACCGCATCCCGAGCGCGTTCACGGATCCACGGAAATACGGTGCGGGGCAGGCGGTCCGGCGCATGCATCCGCAGCGCCCAGGACTCGAGGCTTCGACGCGGAGCGCCGCCGACAACATCGGCGAGGAACACGACGTCGCCGGCGGAGCGCAGTCCCTTCCATGAATACACGCCCACCACGCGGGTGATGCGCACGACGTACCCGGTCTCCTCGGTGACCTCGCGTGCGGCCGTCACGGCCGGATCCTCGCCGGGGTCGCAGTGGCCACCCGGAAGCTCCCACCCGGGCGGCCAGGGCCGGAACTGGAGCAGCACGCGCCCGCGCTGGACGATCGCGACCTGGGCGCCCTCGACGTGCCACTTGACACCATCGATGACAACGGCGCTCATGAGAACACGGTGAACACGTTCGGCAGGCCGACGAAGATCGGCGCTACCCCGGGGACCACCAGGTGCTCGAACGTGAGCGACGCCGCGCCGATCGTCATCGCGGCGATGGGATTGACGCCCCCGCTCGTGAGCTGTGGCGGGAGCAGCACCGCGAGCGCGACCGCCGCGTACACGGCATAGCGATACTGCTCGACGCGGAGGAAGAATCCGGGAAGGCGTCCGAAGAGCAGACTGCGCACGACCGCATAACCGTCGAGACCGGGCAGGGGCAGCGCGTTGAAGACGAACAGCGCGATGTTGACGAGAAACCCCTGCAGCAGCACGCCGAAGAGCACACCTTCGAGGGTGAACTGCGCGACCGTGTCGAATCCTCTCGGGTCGATCGCCGCGCCGGTCAGCTCGACTCGCAGCGCGAGCACGAAGATGGCGGCGACGACGAGGTGCGCCAGCGGCCCGGCCGCGGCGACGGCGGCTCGCCGTCGTCCGTCGCGCAGGAACAACGGGTCGAGCTGCACCGGCTTCCCCCAGCCGAATCCCGCGATGAGCATCGCCGCGGCACCGAACGGGTCGATGTTGCGTCGCGGGTCAAGCGTCATCCGCCTGTCGCGTCGCGGCGTCGGATCGCCGCAGCGCAACGCGACCGCGGCGTGGCTCAGCTCATGGATCACCGAGCCGATGACGAATCCCGGCAGGGTGTAGAGGACGACCGCCAGGTAGGTTCCGGGGCCCGTCACCGGGCGCTGCTACTCGAGCTCGACCCGCGCCGGGCGGCGCGAGCGCCCCGTGCCCGCTCGCGTTCGCTTTCCACCCCGGCCCGCGGTGCCTTCAGGCGGCGCCTCGGACTCGTCGGGCGACTGCGTGTGATGCTCGATCAACGCCGCGACGGCGAGCAGCAACTCGCGTTGCGCGTTGAGCAGATGCCGCTGCGCCGCGGGCGGGATCAGGTCGCCGAGGGACGATCCGACGAGCCGCGCGGCATCGTCGACGAGCTTTGCCGGGTCGAGCCGGGCCGTCATGCCTTCGCGTCCGAGAACGTCACGGACAGCATGCCTTCCTCGAGACGCCCACGGCTGACGCGCTTGCCGTTGAGCACCCGTGGCAGCGAGATCTCACGTTTGTAGGGCCCGACGGTGATGAAGAGGTCGCCCTCTCGATGCTTGATGTCGACCTCCTCCTTGCCGACGAAGGGGAGATGGATCTGCAGCACGTAGTTGTTGCCGACCTTGCGAATGCGCTGCGGGATCGAGTGGTAGAAGATCTGCGACGGGTCCTGGTCGCCGTAGATTGAGTCGGCCATCTCGGCGAGCGCAGGCAGCCCGACGATCTCGTGGTCGAAGAGCTTGGTGCGCAGCGTCGGGATCGGTGAGAACGCCGTGTCGACCATCGTCGAGTACCGCTGCTGCGCCTGGCGCCACGAGTCGAAGTACGTGTCCTTGACCTCCGGGGGAAGCACGCGGTTCACGACGATGAGGTCGGTCAGGTAGTCATACAGGCTCAGGTATGTGAATGCCCGCTGCGCCTCCTTGACGACCATCTTCTCGAGGTTGAGCACGATCCGCGTCGTGCACACCTTGGGGTCGCCGAGGATCTTCTTCATGCCCTCGAGGTCGAGGAGCAGGTCGCGGACGTTGCCGAAGATCTCATCGCTCGGCAGCGGGATGTTGATGAACGGCTGCATCACGGGCCGCGCGACCTTGTTCATCATCCGGTGGATCGGGAAGATGCGGTTGAGGTACCACTTCGCGACATCGGGGAACGCCAGCAGCTGCAGCGTCTCACCGGTCGGCGCGCAGTCGATGATCAGAACGTCGAACTTGCCCTCGCGCTTGTGCTTCTTGATCCACATGAGGCTCGCGACCTCCTCCATGCCCGGAGGGGACGCCATCTCCTCGGCGACGATGTCGTCGACTCCCTGCGACGCGAAGAGCGACGTGAGGTAGATGTGGATGCGGTCCCAGTGCTCCTCGAGCTCGTGGAGCGCGTTGACCTCCTGCCCCCACAGGTTCGGCGCGAGCTGCGTCGGGTGGTCGCCGACCTGCGCGTCGACGCTGTCGGCGAGGCTGTGCGCCGCATCGGTGCTGATCACGAGCGTCTTCAGCCCGAGGCTGGCGCACTTGACGGCTGTGGCGGCGGCGACCGTCGTCTTGCCCACCCCACCCTTGCCCGTGTACAGGATCACACGCACGGGGGTGTCTCAATGCTCACGGGTTGATACGCGTGACCACGAACGCGGCGATGAGGATCAGCACGACCATCAGCGACGCCATGATCGCGACCCGGCGAAGGTCCTGGGGGACGTAGGGAACGCGGTCGAACGGTATCGCCGCATCGTCGCTCTCGAGCGGCAGGAACATCGCCGCGGTGCTCACCTGACGGCCTGGCGAACGCGGTTGCGCGGCAGGGTTGAGGCGCTGAACGCGGCGGCGTGACGAGCCGTCGGCGGCCGCGTAGCCGTCGTCCGCGGCGGCGACACCGGTGGCCACGGCGTCGTCGTCGAGCTCCGTCTCAACGGTGCCGCCGCTTCCCGGAAGTGGCGCGACGCTCGCGGGGAGGAGCGGCGGTGCAAAGCGGGCGGGCGAGGGCGCGGCGCTCGCCTGTCGCGATGCGGTGCCGGGTGCCTGGACGCGTCGCGACGGTGCTCGCTGCTTCTGCTTGCGGGTCTTTTTGGCCATGAACTCAGCGAAGCGTATCAGGGGGCCGCGGCCGCAACTCCACGAAGATCACCCCGGCGGGACAGGCAGCGGGCCGCCGGATGAGTGCGGCCACGAATGTGGAGCCGTGACCAGAGCGGTGGGGAAGCCCGGAGCCCGCTGCCCGACAAACCTGGGATGCAAGGGGTGCAGCCCTACATCTTGTGGTCTGCCGGCGACACTAGCACACCATGCGGTGGTGATCAATCACCGGCCGGCGCGCCCCCCAGGGCGCGGCGGAAACCGGTCGCCAGCGCGTCCACGAGCTCATCGCGGCTGACCCGACGCCAGAGAATCTCGCGGACTCCGGCGCCCCCGGGCGCGAGCACGGCATCACCTCTCAGGTACGCTGCGGCGCGCGGAGGCTCGAGCAGGACCGACCCATGCTGGAGCAGCGCACCCGCGCGCCTCGCCTGCGCGCTCCCGACGAGCTTCCGGCCGCGATCGTCGAGCAGCTCGTGCGCCGCGGGACGTGCGAAGCAGTCAGCGATTGCCGCGCCGTCGCGCGCGTCGCGCCGGAGGTCGGCCGGCATCGCGTGAGGCGTCGTCCGTATGCCGAGGACCTCCAGGCCGGCCGCGACAGCGTCGTGGATCCGCGCGCACGATTCGAGGACGCGGCCGCCGAAGATGGGGTCGGACGACCGGCAGACGACGGAGTACGTCACCTCCTGGTCGTGCAGCACCGCCCGTCCGCCGCTCGGCCGGCGCACGACGTCGACGCCGTCGCGCTCGCATGCATCGAGGTCCACGTCGGTCACCGGCTGCATGCGACCCAGGCTGAGACACGCCGGCGCGAAACCGTACAGGCGGACGGCTCCCGGCATCTCGCCGCGCGCACAGGCGTCGAGCAGCGCCACGTCGCGACGCATGTTCTCCTCACCCGGCAGCGGGGCGTCGATGATCAGCGCGAGCCGCGGTCCGTCCGCGACGACCGCTGTCTCAGACATTGAAGCGAACGTGGATGACGTCGCCGTCGCGCATCACGTAGTCGCGCCCCTCGAGCCGCTGCTTGCCGCGCTCGCGGAGGACGGCATATGAACCCGCCGCGAGCAGCTCCTCCGCATCGGTGACCTCGGCGCGGATGAAGCCCCGCGCGATGTCGGTATGGATGCTCGCCGCCGCGTCCAGCGCGGTCTGGCCCTCGCGCAGATTCCATGCGCGGACCTCGGTGTCGCCCGCGGTGAAGAACGTGATCAGACGGAGGAGCCCGTAGGCGCTCCGCGCCACGCGGTGCAGGCCCGGCTCCTCGAGCTGGAGGTCGTGCAGGAACCCCTCGCGGTCCGCCGGGTCGAGCTCGGCGATGTCGTTCTCGATCTTCGCCGAGACGGCGATCGCGTCGCCACCCGCGAGCCGCGCACGCCGCACGACATCGTCCGGCACCGGCTCGCCGGCCGCCTCTTCCGCGACGTTGACCACGACCATGAGTGGTTTGCCGGTCAGCAGCCAGAACTCTCGAAGCAGTGACTGCTCTTCGGCGGTCAGCGGCATGGTGCGCACCGAGTTGCCCTGGTCCAGGTGCTCCTGGACGCGATGCAGCAGCGCGATCAGCTCCGGCTCCTTGTCCTTCTGGAGGCGCGCGCTCTTCTCAGTGCGCTCGAGTCGCCTCGTCACCGTCTCCAGGTCTGCGAGCTGCAGCTCGAGCTCGAGCACGTCGATGTCGCGAACCGGATCGACGCGGCCCTCGACATGCGTGACGTCGGGATCCTCGAACGCGCGCACCACGAGCGCGGTCGCGTCCGCCTCGCGGATGTTCCCGAGGAAGCGGTTGCCGAGGCCCTCGCCGCGACTCGCGCCGCGCACCAGCCCGGCGATATCGGTGAAGGTCACCGTCGCCGGGATCACCTTGGGTGGCCGGAAGAGCGCGGCAAGACGATCGAGACGCGTGTCGGGGACCGGCACGACGCCGGTGTTCGGCTCGATGGTGGTGAAGGGATAGTTGCCCACCGCCGCGCCGGCCTGCGTCATCGCGTTGAAGAGCGTCGACTTCCCGGCGTTGGGCAGGCCGACAATCCCGACGGAGAGGCTCAAATCCTCTCCAGCTCGAACGCGGTGTGCAAGGCGCGCACGGCGTCACGGACCCGCGGCCTGTCGATGATGCAGGTCACATGGATCTCGCTCGTGGCGATCATCTGGATGTTGATGTCCTTTGCTGCGAGCGCCTGGAAGATCTTCGCGTAGATCCCGGGCGTGCCCCGCAGGCCGCTGCCGATGACGGTGACCTTCGCGACGCCCGCGGTGGCGTGATACCCCTGCGCCTGCACGCTCCTGGCGACGGATGCGAGCATGCGCCGCGCCTTCGGCAGGTTGGATTCGGCGATGGTGAAGCTCAGGTCGGTGGCACCGTCGTGACCGACGTTCTGCAGCACGATGTCAACGTCGATGCCGGCATCACCGAGCGGGCCGAAGATCGACGCCGCGACGCCGGGGCGATCGGGAACGCGGAGCAGCGTCACCTTGGCGACGTCGGTCTCGTGCGCAATGGCGCGCACCTTCTGGCGTATCTCCATCTCACTCCGCCTGGCGATGATTGTCCCCGGTTCGTTGTCGAACGTGGATCGGACGTGGATCTCCATCGAGTACGCCTCGCCGATCTCGACGGCGCGCGGATGCATCACCCGGGCTCCCGCGGACGCCAGCTCCAGCATCTCGTCGTAATCGATGGCGGGAATCACGCGCGCCTCCGGGACGAGCCGCGGGTCGGCGGTGTGCACGCCGGGCACGTCGGTGAAGATCTCGCAGCGGTCGGCGCCGACCGCGACCGCGAGCGCGACCGCGGAAGTGTCCGATCCGCCGCGGCCCAGCGTCGTGACGTCCATGTCCTCCGTCGCGCCCTGGAAGCCGGCGACCACCACGACGTTGCCGAGCGCGAGCTCGTCGAGGACTCGCTGCGGAACGATGTCGACGATGCGCGCGGTGCGGTGCGCGCGGCTGGTTCTGATCCCCGCCTGCGCACCGGTGAGCGAGATCGCCCGCGTTCCCGCGGCGTGCAGCGCCATCGCCAGCAGTGGCGCGGTGATGGTCTCGCCGCTGCTGAGCAGCATGTCCATCTCGCGTGACGGTGGGTCCGACGTGATGCGATGCGCGAGCGCGATCAGCTCGTCGGTCGTATCGCCCATCGCGCTGACGACGACGACGATCTCCGTCCCCGGCTGCAACGACTCGCGGATCCGGCGTGCGACGCGCCGGAGCTTGACCGGCGTCGCGACACTCGATCCACCGTATTTCTGAACGACGCGGGTCACGCCGAGACGTCCACGCGTGTGCCGTAGTTCTGCGGGGACAGATGGAGGATCGTGCCCGGTACCTGCGCGGACAGGGCGGCGAGCGCCATGGCGTCACCGATCGGCTCCGGATCGAGCGGGGTGAGCGCGATGACCGACGGCCCCGCACCCGCAAGCGACGCGCCGGACGCGCCCGCCTCGATCGCCGCATCGACGATCGCCTTCGTTCCGGGCATCAGCGCGAAACGCGCGTCCTGGTGCCAGTGGTCCTGCATCGCCACACGGAGCCCCGCGTGGTCGCCGAGCGCGAGCGCGCGCACGAGCAGGGCGCACCGGCTGGCGTTGAAGATCGCGTCGCTGCGGCTGAATTCGACCGGCACCACCTGGCGCGCTGCTGACGTCGCAAACGGGCGCTCGGGAACCATCAGCACCGCGTGCAGCTCCTCGGCGACGGTCAGCTGCACCGCCGGCACGCCGGGAGAGCAGATCGCGAGTCCGCCGAGCAGCGCCGCAGCCACGTTGTCGCGATGCCCTTCGAGCTCCTCGGCGCGGTCGAGGATGTCGTTCTCGTCCCAGGGCGCGTGGTGCAGCGCGGAGGCCACGAGCACGCCGGACAGCACCGCGGCGGCGCTCGAGCCCATGCCCCGGCCGATCGGGATGTTGTTCACGCAGGTGAAGTGGACGCCGGTTGCGCTCACACCAAGCTCGGCGCAGGTCATCGCGTACGCGCGCGTCACGAGGTTCTCCTCCGGATGCCTCAGCGCAGCCGGTGCGCCGTCGCCGGGGTCGATGCTGAGGTCTCCGTCGCGCTCTTCGGCTCGGACCGTGTTCTGCAGGTGCAGCGCGAGCGCGAGGATGTCGAAGCCCGGACCGAGGTTGGCCACGCTTGCCGGGACCGCGACTCGGACGCGCACGCCGCTCAGACCTCGACGGCGCGCGCCAGCGCCTGCACGTCGGCTTCGATCTGCAGGATGGGGGCAAGCCCGCTCTCGGCGGCACCGGGGTCCTTGAGGCCGTTGCCGGTGAGGACGCACACGACGCTCGAGCCGCGCGCGACGTCGCCGTCGCGCACCGCTGCTTCCAGCACGGCAAGCGACGCCGCGGACGCGGGCTCGCAGAAGATCCCCTCGAGCCGGGCCAGACGGCGTTGCGCGTCGAGGATCGCTTCGTCGTCCACCGCCGCGATCATTCCCTCGGACTGATCGCGCGCCTCGATCGCACTCCTCCAGGACGCGGGGTTGCCGATACGGATCGCCGTCGCAACGGTCTGCGGGTCGTCGACCGGCCGTCCCAGGACGAGCGGCGCGGCACCCGCCGCCTGACCGCCGAGCATGCGCGGAAGACGGGTCGCATGCCCGGCGGCGAAGTCCTCGCGAAACCCGCGCCAGTACGCGGTGATGTTGCCGGCATTGCCGACCGGCAGCGCGAGCACGTCGGGGGCGTCGCCGAGCACCTCGACGATCTCGAACGCCGCGGTCTTCTGCCCGTCGATGCGATTCGGGTTGACGCTGTTCACCAACGTCACCGGGTGCTGGTCGCACAGCTCGCGAACGAGACGCAGCGCAACGTCGAACCCCGCGTTGACGCTCACCACGGTCGCACCATGGACTCGCGCCTGGAGCAGCTTCCCCGACGCGATGCGTCCACCCGGTACGACCACGACGGCGCGAAGGCCGAACCGGCCTGCATAGGCGGCGGCCGATGCGCTCGTGTTGCCGGTCGAGGCGCAGATGATCGCGCGACTGTTCGCGTGCAGTGCCGCCGCGACGGCAACCACCATCCCGCGGTCCTTGAACGACCCGGTGGGATTCAGTCCCTCGAGCTTGAAATGCAGCGACGCCAATCCCAGCGCGGGGCCGAGCGTGACGGACTCCACGCAGGGTGTGTCCCCCTCGCCGAGGCTGATCCGCGGCGCGGCGGACGGAAGATCCAGGCGCGCTCCCCAGCGAGCGATGACGCCGCGTCCCTGCAGTGTCATTCGCGGAGTCAGGCCTCGACCCTGTCGAGCGTGCAGGCGATCTCGTCGACGGACGTCAGCGTGTCGAGCGTCTCGATCGCCCGCAGATGCATCGCTCGCGACGCCGTCCCCGTGAGGACGATGAGCCCTCCCTGCGGCAGGTCGACCGCGGCATCGACCGCGATCCCGCGATCCTCCAGCGCCTGCACCACCAGCTCGCGCCCCTCGCTCTCGCGACTCAGCCGCAGGCGCACGTAGCCGGCGACGTCGACGTCCTCGTCGTCGAGCGGCTCCGCGGTCCGGGCGGCGGGTGCGGTGCGGCGCGGGGCACCTCGCTCACGCACGGCGTTGACGACATCGCTCACCACGGCGCTCGCTGTCGACGCCCCGCCGGCGCCGAGCCCGCGGAGCATCACGCGCGTGGCGAGGTCGCTCGTGATGATGACAGCATTGTCAGCATCATCGACGTCGCCGAGCAGGTGTCGCGCGCCGACCGCTGTCGGCCGGACGCTGAGGCGCACGCGTCCGCCACTCGCGCGCCCCGCGTGGGCGAGAAGCCGGACGCGATACCCCAGCTGGTCGAGTGCGCGGACGTCATCGCCGGCGACGGCGCGGATGCCGACACGGTCGACGCCGCCGGTTTCGACATGCGCGCCCATGGCCAGCCACGAAAGGATGACCAGCTTGTGCGCGGCGTCCCAGCCGTCGACGTCCAATGTGGGGTCGGCCTCGGCGAAGCCGCGGTCCTGCGCATCGCGGAGCGCCTCGTCGAACGTCAGCCTTCCGGTTCGCATCCTCGAGAGGATCACGTTCGTCGTGCCGTTGATGACGCAGTCGAGTGCGGTGATGCGATCGCCGAGGAGGCTCGTGCTCAGCAGCGAGACGATCGGCAGCCCGGCGCCGACCGCCGCCTCGAAGTGGAGACCCGCATGGTGAGCAGCGGCGACATCCGCCAGGCGGGGACCGGATGCGGCCATGGCGGCCTTGTTGGCGGTGACCACCGACTTCCCGGCGCGCAATGCCGATTCGATCAGCGCCGTTGCGGGATCGATACCGCCGATCGCCTCGATGACGATCGAGACGTCGGGATCGTCGACCACCGCTCGGGCATCGGCGAGCAGGCGCACGTTCTTCAGGTCGATCTCGCGGGACCGTGAGGTGTCGCGCACGGCCACGCAGCGGAGCACCGGCGTCGCGCCGGCGCGTTCGCCGAGCAACTCCCACTCATCGATGAGACGTGCTGCGACAGCGCTGCCCACCGTGCCGAGACCGAGAAGCCCCACTCCCACCGATTCCACTGCTACGACAGTGTATGGGGGCTCAGATGATGTGCCGCCTCCAGGCCAGGAGCACCGCGGCGGCGCGGTCCTTGCATCCCAGCTTCTCGAGGATGTTGCTGACGTGCGTCTTGACGGTGTTCTCGCTCAGGAAGAGCAGCACGGCGATCTCGGCGTTGTTCTTGCCGTCGGCCATGAGCCGGAGGACATCGCGCTCGCGTCGTGTGATCGACGGCATCTGTTCGGCGGCGGCGCTCACCAGCGCAGGGTCGAGCAGTGACTCTCCCGCCGCGACCGCGCGTATCGCGCCGGCGAGCTCCTCCCGAGTCGCGTCCTTGAGCAGATAGCCGACCGCCCCGGCCTTGAGCGACGGAAAGATGTAGTCCTCGTTGCGGTATGTCGTCAGGACGATCACTCGTGCCTCGGGGTCGCGAGCACGGATCTTGCGGAGCGCCTCGATACCGTCCATCACGGGCATCTGGACGTCCATGAGGATCACGTCGGGGTGGGTGCGGCGAGCTTGTTCGACCGCCTCGGCGCCGTCCGCCGCCCGGCCGACGACCTTGATGTCGGCCTCGAGCTCGAGCATCGTGCACAGCCCGTCGCGAACCACCGGATGGTCGTCGGCCACGAGTACCGAGATCATCCGGTCTCAGCGATCGCGACCGGCTCGGTCAGCGGCAACCGGGTGGTCACCGTCGTCCCGCGACCCGGGCTGCTCACCACCGTGAGAGTGCCGCCGGCATTGCGCGCGCGCTCGGCCATGCCGTCGAGCCCGAAGCAATCGTCGCGCGGAGCGTCCGCCGCGGGGTCGAACCCGACGCCGTCATCGGTGACCGAGAGCACCAGCTCCTGCCTGTGGGCGCGCAACTCGACGTCCACGTGCTCGGGATGGCCGTGACGCGCGGCGTTGGAGAGCGCCTCCTGTCCGATGCGCAGCAGCGCAACCTCCGCGGTCGGCGAGAGCGACGGGTGCTGGGGCACAGCGCGCGCCTTGAAGCGGGCGGGGATCCCGGTCCGCTCCTCCCAGGCCTCGACCTCGTGGCCGATGGCCGCGACCAGCCCGGTCGCGGAGAGCGGCGCGGGTCGAAGGTTCCACACCGATCGACGGGCCTCCTGGAGTGCTCCGCGCGCGAGCTCGCGAGCCTTGTCCACCGAGCTCCGGGCACGCCCCTCCGACCCTCGATTGAGGAGCGTATCCGCCGCCTCCAGCTCCAGCACGATGCCCGTGAGCTGTTGCGCGAGGGTGTCGTGGATCTCACGCGCGAGGCGGGTGCGCTCCTCGAGCACCGCGTGATCGGTGAGTGCCTGGACGGGGAGGTACATGCGCCGCGAGAGGAGTGTCGTCGCGATGAACGCGAGCACCACCAGGAGGACGAGCACCGGCAGCACGGTGACCGGGAACAGCCGGTGGATGCCATCGGTGATGCCGAGCGTGAGCGAGTTCAGGTTGGGCTCGAGCGTGGAGATCGCCACGGGGCTGGCGACGATCCAGTGGGCGCTGTACACAGGCGCGGCGAACACATCGTCGTCGACCTTGTTGAGCTTTGCGGTCACCGGAGCCGGCGGGATGGCGCCGGTCGACTCCATGCGGTGCAGCGCGCCGGTGAACGTGGTGCTGCCGGGGGCCGTGAATAGAGCACCGACAGCCGTGTTCGGAAAGTCGGTGAACACCTGCGGCGTCCCGTACAACAGCTTGCCGGACGCGCTCACGACCAGCAGGGAGGCATCAGTCGACTGGCCCGCTCCGAGCGTTGTCTGCATCAGCTGCGCGATCGCCTGACCGGAGATGTCGAAGCCAACCAGTGTCTGGCTCTTCTGGCTGTCGAGCAGCGAGTACCACACGCTGACGCCCTGCTCGCCGTTGCCGAGCAGGTCGTACGGATCGGTCCAGAACGGACCGCTGGCAACACGCCCCGGCTCGCCAGGCGCGATCCATGCGTCCGGCGCGATGGTCGTCACGCCCCCCTCGGATGTCGCGAAGACGTCGGACCCGTTCCGAAGGGTGGGATGGGTGACGTCATATCGCTGACCGGACAGCGCGCCCGCAACCGCGAATGCCGGAAACGCGCGAAGAGCGCCTGTCGCCTGGTTCTCGAACCAGACCGAGGTGATGAACGATGGTGCGTGCAGCGCGCTGTCAGCCGCGCTGACGATCGCGTCCGACGACGTCGCTGCCGCAAACCTGCCGTCGCGTTGCGAGGCGGCCCCAGTGGCGAGCATGAGCGTGTCACTGGAACCGTCATCCACGTAGCTCACATCGCCGGCATTCGTCAGGCCCTTGGGGAGCGTGGCGCCGGCCGGTGTGGCCGCCAGCTGCCTGGTCAGCGTCTGTGCCAGCGTGATGAGCTGGGCGTTGATGGTGCTGAGATGCTGATCGAGGGAGTCGGCCCTGCCGCTCACCCCCGATCGTTGCTGACTCTGCTGGCGCTGGAGGATCGCCGACTCGGTCGCGTTCGCGGTGCTCTTCGCCACCGTGTCGAGCTCGATGACCGCCAGGACGGCGAAGGCGACCAGCGGCAGCAGTGCGACGCCGACCATGCCCAGCAGCAGGCGGTTGCGAAAGCGCCGGCGTGGATCCCTCCGGCGAGGCAGACGGCGCACGCCGATCCTCATGGCGTGCCTCCAGTTCTCGCCGCGGTTTCCAAACTCCCCATCGTCCGATCGACCACTCCGTCCCCACTATACGGTCGGGGCACAATGCACGCTCGTGGATACGGCGGGATCTCGACACATGTTCCGTGCGCGGCCGGCGTGGCAGCGCGCGCTGCCGCTCGCGGTGGGCCTCGCCATGACGGTCGCCGGCTGCACATCCACGCCGACCGCCATCTCTCCAACTCCGGGAGGGGGCGGGCCCGTCGCCCAGGGTGGGACGCTCACCATCGGCGTGTGGCAGGCGCCGCCGACGCTCCTTGACGCCGGCATCGTCGGCAGCCTGCCGTTCGCCGACGTGATCGCGGCCCCGGTCGAAGAGGGGCTGCTGTGGTATCGAGCCACCAGCGCCACGACGACGACCGCGAGCGAGGCCGACTACTGGAGCCCCGACCTCGCCACCGAGGTCCCGACCGTCGCCAACGGCGGCGTCGAGACCACCGGGTGCGCCGACATCGCGGCGAAGATGTGCGTCACCTGGCACCTCCGCCAGGGCGTCCACTGGGATGACGGCAGCACCTTGACCGCACGCGACGTGTGCGACACCTTCGATCTGCGCTGGCTTGCGTATGGCGCCGTCGGCAGGCCGAGCCCGACCCCGCTCGCGTCCACCGCCGGGTGGAACCAGGTCATCAAGTGCACCGAGACCGACGAGTACACCGCGGTCGTCGACTTCAAGAGCGAGTACGGGCCCTATCTGACCCTCGGCAGCGGGGTCGACGGCATCCTCCCGGCAGCAGTGCTGGATCGAGCGCTCGCCGCCGGCAGCAACCTCGAGACGACGGCGACGACGCTCGACCTGACGGCGGGGTCGGGGAACGCTGCCGCCTTCAAGGGCAGCGCCACCCTGGGGCAAGCACTCGACGGCACCGGGCCGTTCGTGCTCTCGAGCTACGCGCCCGGCTCACAGGTGGTGCTGGTCCGCAATCCCGACTACTGGAACACAAGCAGCCTCGCTCACCTCGACAAGCTCGTCTTCCGGATCGAGCCGGACCTCGCGACCGAGCAGAAGGACGTGCGCTCCGGCGCGATCGAGGTTGGCCTCAACCTCGGCCTTGCGGCGCTGCCGGACCTGCTCTCCGACGCGAAGGCGGCGAACGCGCGGCTCAAGGTCGACACCGTGGCGGGATCCGGCGCAGAGGTGTTGATGTTCAACCTGTGCGCAGCGGCCGGAGACGGATGTGCCAACCCGTCCGAGCACGAGAACGAGGACACCGCCGACCTGACGGTGCGCAGGGCGATCCTCCTCGGCATCGACCGGCAGGCGATCATCGCGGCGGTCGCCCCGGGGAGGACCACCGTCCCGCCGGACTCCTGGATCAGCCTCGGGGCGAGCTATCTCAGCACTGACGGCGTGCCGATCACCGCGTTCAACCTCGAGCAGGCGAACGCGATCCTCGACTCGGCGGGCGACGTGCGCAACGCGAAGTGCGGCGCGACGCCGGACGGGCAGGACTATCGAGCGTTCAAGGACGGGACGTGCCTCGTCGTCAACATCGGCACCACGAGCGACGACCCGGCACGCCTGACGATCGAGAGCATGGTCAGGGCTGATCTGGCCAAGATCGGCATCAACGTGCCGTCGCAGTTCACGCCGAACGTGCCCGCGGGAACATTCTTCGACTCCTTCGCGGACGGTGGCCCGCTTGCGACGCACGCATTCGACATCGCGCTCTACACCGTGGGTCTGGGGCTTCCCGGCGAACCCGACACCTACGCATCGACATGGCACGGCAACTGCGGCGGGGGGTGCCCGGCCGAGGACGAGATCCCGTCGAGCGCCGACCTCGGGGCCGGGATGAACTTCAGCGGCCTCAGCGACGCGAAGCTCGACGCCGCGCTCGATCTCGCGGGCGCCACCGCGGATCTGACTGCGCGCGCACACGACTACGGGCTGGTCGACGTGCAGCTGGCCGCCCTGCTGCCGGCGGTTCCGCTCTTTCAGGAGCTCGCCGTGAACACATACTCGACGAGCCTGTTGGGAGTGACGCAGAACGACTTCATTCCCGACTTCGACACCGCGTCGTGGTACTGCGCGAACGGGAACTGCATCGGCTGACGCAACGCGCGGCGCCCGCGTCAGTCGCCACCCCTATACTCCGCCCTCGTGCGTGAGGTCAGCGAGCGGGCGCTCGATGCCGCCTCGGCCGCCGGCGCCTCGTATGCGGATTGCCGGGTGGTCAATCGAACGGTGCAGAAGATCACCGTCAAGAACGGCGCCGTCGCCGCCGTGGAACTCTTCGAGGATGAGGGCGTGGGCATCCGCGTCATCGTCGAGGGGGCGTGGGGATTCGCAGCGGTCGACCGGCTGGACGGCGTCAGCGTCGAGGCGGCGGCCCGCCACGCGGTGCAGATTGCGAGGGCGTCGTCCCGGGTGAATCGCATCGCCGTTCGGCTCGCGCCGGCACCGCCGCTCGTGGGCGTGTACCGGACGCCCGTCACGCGCGATCCGTTCACCGTCTCGCTCGACGACAAGGTCAGTCTGTTGATGCGCACGGATGAGGCGATGTCGCATCAGCCGCAGGTGCGCATTCGCGAGTGCTCGCTCGAGTTCGTGCGCGAGGAGCGCCATTTCGCGAGCAGCGAGGGCGCTCGCCTCGACCAGACGATCATCGAGTCGGGCGGCGGCCTCGACGCCACGGCGACGAGTGACGACGAGGTGCAGACGCGCAGCTTCCCGAACAGCTTCGGGCGCCACCAGGTGTGTGCCGGGTGGGAGGCGATCGATGCCTTCGACCTCCCGGGCAACGCGGGTCGCATCGCGGAGGAGGCGGTCGCGCTGCTGAGCGCGCCGGTCTGTCCCGCCGGGACGATGACCGTGATCCTCGACGCGACGCAGGCGGCTCTGCAGGTGCACGAGTCCTGCGGCCACCCGACGGAGCTGGACCGCGTGCTCGGGCACGAGGCGGCGTATGCCGGGACGTCCTTCCTGACCCCCGACCTGCTCGGCACGTTCCGCTACGGCAGCGAGCACGTGACCATGACCGCGGACTCGACCCGAGCGCCGGGGCTCGGCACGTTCGGCTGGGACGATGAGGGCGTGGCTGCGCAGCGGTCGGTCCTCGTCGACCAGGGCATCTTCACCGGCTATCTCTCATCGCGTGAGACCGCGGCCGCGATCGGTCAGGTGAGCAACGGGACGATGCGCGCCGACGGGTGGGCACGCCTGCCGATCATCCGCATGACGAACGTCAATCTCGAGCCGGGAACCTCCTCCCTCGAGGAGATGATCGCCACCACGGAACGTGGCGTGTACCTCGAGACCAATCGCTCGTGGAGCATCGACGACCGCCGCCTCAACTTCCAGTTCGGCACCCAGAACGGGTGGGAGATCGTCAACGGCAAGCGGACGCGGCTCGTGCGCAATCCCATCTACAGCGGGCAGACGCCGGAGTTCTGGAGGTCGTGCGACGCCGTGGCCGGGCCGGATGAGTGGCTGATGCTCGGGGTGGTCAACTGCGGCAAGGGTCAGCCGTCGCAGTCGATGCACGTCGGTCACGGCGCCGCCCCCTGCCGCTTTCGCGACGTCAGGGTCGAACCGGCGCGATGAGCCGTGACGACGAGCTGCTCGCAGCCGGCGACGCGGCGCTCGCCCGTCTGGAGCGTGGCGATGCCGAGCTGGTCATCGTCGACGACACGAGCGAGCTGACCCGGTTTGCCGGCAACGAGATCCATCAGAGCGTCGCGGAGCGGTCGCGCTACGTCCGCGTGCGGCTGATCGACGACAACCGAGTCGGCGTCGGTGAGGTACGCGGCTTTGGTGAGGCCGCGGTCGAGCGGGCGCTGCACGCTGCGGAGGAGAGCCGGCGCGTCGGCACCGGTTCCGGCGTCTCGCCGCTGCCGGCGCCGGACCACCGTGCGGGCGGGCCGGTCGCCTTCGCGCCGGCCACGGCCGCGGCGACGCCGGAACAGCGCGCCGGGCTGGTGTCGATCGTGACCGGCGCTGCGCGGGCGCACGACGTCAACGCGTACGGCGCGCTGAGCACCGGCACGCGCACGACCGCCATCGTGACCACCGCCGGCGTGCGCCGCGCCGCCACCGCGACGCAGGCCAGCGTCGTCAGCGTGGCCCGCGGCGACGACGGCGGCGGCTACGCATCGCGGCATTCGGCGGACGTCGACGCGCTCGACGTCGACGGTCTCGCCACCGAGGTCGTCGACACCTGCGAGCGCAACCAGGGCGCGACGGCGATCGATCCCGGCGACTACGAGGTCGTGCTCTCCCCATATGCGGTCACGGATCTGCTCGAGCACCTCGCGTGGGTCGGCTTCAGCGCCCTGGCGACCCAGGAGCACCGCAGCTTCATGCGCATGGACGAGCGGTTGATGAGCGAGCTCGTCACCATCCGCGACGACGCGACGGCACTCGACGTCTTTCCGTTTCCGTTCGACGCCGAGGGTGTGTCGACGCAGGCGCTGCGCCTCATCGATCACGGAGTGTGTGCCGGTGTCGTGTACGACACGCCCACCGCGCTGCGCGACGGCGTCTCTTCAACCGGCCATTCCCTCCCGCAGCCGAACACGCGGGGACCGCTGCCGCGCCACGTGGTGATGGACGCGGGGACGACTCCCTGGAAGGACATGGTGTCCTCGGTATCGCGCGGGCTGTACGTCACGCGCTTCTGGTACGTCCGCGACGTGCACCCGCTGCGTACGGTCATCACCGGCATGACCCGTGAGGGGACGTTCCTCATCGAGAACGGCCGGATCACCCGGCCCGTGAAGGACCTCCGCTTCACAGAGAGCATCGTCGGCGCGCTCGACGGCGTCGTCGACGTGAGCCGCGAGCGGCGCCTCGAGCTCGGGGAAGGCGAGTCGGGCGTGCTCGCGCCCTGGTTGCGCATCAATCGGTTCACCTTCTCGTCCTGACCGGCGAAGATGGCTCCATGACGCGGCCACCGCTGATCGGCATCACGCTGCGCGCGCCGGCCGAGCTGAACCTTCCGCCGGTGCTGGCGCGCAATCGCGCCTATTTCGACGCGCTGGAAGCAGCGGGCGCGACCCCGGTGGGGATGAGCGTGTCGCTCTCCGAAGCGACGTTGCGCCGGCTGTTCGACCTCTGCGACGGTCTCTGCCTCCCGGGCGGGCCAGACGTGCAACCGACGCTGTACGGCGAGGAGATCCGCGCCGACTGCTCGGTCGAGGTCGACCCTGAGCTCGATCGAGCCGAGATGCTGCTGGCGCGCTGGGCACTCGAGGCGGACAAGCCGCTGCTGGCGATCTGCAGAGGCGCCCAGGTGCTGAACGTGGCGCTCGGCGGGACGCTCTGGCAGGACGTCGGCGCGATGCTCGCCACGGAGCACAACCACTATCCCCCGAGCACGCGCGGCGAGGTCACCCACCACATCGAGGTGCTGCCGGAGTCGCGCCTCCACACCATCGCCGGCGACGAGCGGGTCGACGTCAACAGCATGCATCACCAGGCGGTGCGCGATCTGGGGCACGATCTCGTCGTGAGCGCGCGAGCGCACGACGGCCTCGTCGAGGCGGTCGAGCACCCGGGACGGCGCTTCGTGGTCGGGGTGCAGTGCCATCCCGAGGAGCTGTATCTCGAGCGCCCCTGGGCACGCAGGCTGTTCCAGGACTTCGTCGCCGCAGCTCGTGGGTGACCCGGAGCCGGATACCGGGCGGGGACACCGCCGTCTCTGGATCGGCGCCTTCGCCTTCTGCGCCGCGCTCGTCGCGGTGCGCAATATCGTGGATCTGGCGGGATCTCCTCCCGGCCTGTACGTCGACGAGGCGTCGATCGGCTACAACGCCTGGACGATCGCCCACTTCGGCGTCGACGAGCACGGCATCCACCTCCCGCTCTTCTTCGAGGCGTTTGGCGAGTACAAGAACCCGGTCTACGTCTACAGCGTCGCCGCGCTGGTGCGGTTCCTGCCGCTGACCGTGGCGGTGGAGCGCTTCCCGGCGGCGATCTTCGGCCTCGCGGTGGTCGGCTTCCTGTCGGCCGCAGCGTGGCGGCTCACGGGGTCGAGGGTCATCACGCTCGGCACGCTGCTGCTCACCGCGCTGACACCGTGGCTCGTCATCGAGAGCCGCGTCGGGTTCGAGACGATCTCGATGGTCGCGCTCCTGTCGGCGGCGGTCTGGTGTCTGTCGGCGCGCACGCCCACGCCGCGACAGTTCGGCCTGGCCGGCGTGTTCCTCGCCTTCGCCATCTACGGCTACACGACCGCGCGCCTCGAGGTGCTTTTGATAGCGATCGCCCTTGCGGTGGTCTGGGGGGTCGCCCGCACGTCCGGCTGGTGGCGGGCGATGGTGCCCGTCTTCATGGGGTACGTGGTGCTCGGGGTCTACTCGCTCCTCAATCCCGGGGCCCTGACCGGGCGGTTCGGCCTGATCAGCATCTGGGCCGACGGCGCGCCGCTCAACGTCGTCGTCGACCGCTTTCTCGTCAACTACATCACCTACTTCTCGCCGAGCTTCCTGTTTGTCAACGGCGATGCGAATCCCCGCCAGAACACCGGGATCGGCGGGATGCTGCTGTGGGTCACCGCGCCGCTGCTGGTGGCCGGGCTGCTCGTCTGCTGGCAGCGGCGGCGGCAGCCGCTCATCCAGTTCCTCGCGGCGGCCATCGTCCTGGCGCCGATCGCCGCCGCGCTCACCAACAACGGGACGCCGCACGCGCTGCGCTCGTCGGGAATGCTCCCCCTGCTCGTCGTGCTGGCGATCCTCGGCGCCGACGGCATCCGCAAGGCCGTCGGGGACCGGCCCCAGGCGCTCCTCGCGGTGACCGGGGTGCTCGCGGCGGGGCTGCTCGTTCAGGGGGCGCTCTTCACCGTCGATCTCTACACGGCGTACCCCAACCGGGCCGCGATCGATTTCGACACCGGGGAGATCGCCGCCATCACGACGGCGCGCGCGGAGGCGGGCGGGCACCGGGTCTACCTGTCGAGCAACCTCGATCCACCGTACATCGAGGCGTTCTTCGCGCTCCTGCCGGCGCCACCGGCGGATCCGGTGACCGACGATGCCACTCCCGGTCTCACGGCGCTCGGCATGCAGGTCACGCCGCCTCAGCTCGTCGAGCCCACCGCGTCGCCGGGAGACGTGCTCGTGCTCAATGACGGGGTCGACCCGGCACCACCTGCCGGCTGGACGCTCGTGGCCACGGAGCGGTCGCCCGCCAACCCGGTCGACCCGTCGACGGCGCGGCCGGCGCTGATCTCCGTCTACCGCTTCGACGGCTGAGGAGGCCGCTCGCCCGGACCCGCTGCTAAGGTTGGCTATCGACGAGCTTTTGCGAACGCCACACCATCGGAAAGTGAGAACCCATGACTGACGTCGTGATCGTTGAAGCCGTACGTACCCCGCTGGGCCGTGGCAACCAGCGCAACGGGGACCTCCGCGACGTCCACCCGGTGCTGCTCGCCGCCCACGTCCTTCGCGAGGTCACCGGCCGTGCCGGCATCGACCCGGCGATGGTCGGCGACGTCATCTTCGGATGCGTCAGCCAGACGGGCGAGCAGTCGGTGAACATCGGACGCCAGGCGACGCTCGCCGCCGGGTTCCCGGTCGAGGTCCCGGCGACCACGGTCGACCGGCAGTGCGGTTCGTCACAGCAGGCGATCCACTTCGCCGCCAATCTCATCCAGTCCGGCGTGTGCGACATCACGATCGCGGCAGGGGTCGAGAGCATGAGCCGCGTGCCGATGGGCAGCACCGTCTTCCAGGGCCCCGGCGCGCCGTTCCCACCCGAACTGCTCGAGGTCTACAACCTGGTTCCCCAGGGACTGTCGGCCGAGATGATCGCCGAGCAGTGGCACATCACTCGCGAGCAGGCCGACGAGTTCTCCGCCGAGTCGCAGCGCCGCGCCGGTGAGGCGCAGGCGGCGGGGCGGTTCGACCGTGAGATCGCGCCCGTGGTCGTCGGCGCCAACGGCGATGGTCGAGTGATCAGCCAGGACCAGGGGATCCGCGCGGACACGACGGTGCAGACGCTCGCGGCGTTGCAGCCCTCGTTCAAGCCCGACGGCATCATGCACGCCGGCAACAGCTCGCAGATCACCGACGGCGCGGCGGCCGTGCTGCTCATGTCGGTGGAGCGCGCGTTGGCCCTTGGAGTCACGCCCCGCGCGCGCATCGCGGGTCAGACCGTGGTCGGCGTCGACCCCGTCACGATGCTCACCGGCCCCATTCCCGCGACCGCGCGGCTGCTGCAGCGGTCCGGCCTCACCATCGGCGACGTCGACCTCTTCGAGATCAACGAGGCCTTCGCACCGGTGGTGCTGGCCTGGGCACAGGAGCATCACCCCGACATGGAGCGGGTGAACGTCAACGGCGGCGCCATCGCGCTGGGCCACCCGCTCGGCGCCAGCGGCGCGCGCCTCATGACGACGTTGCTCCACGAGCTCGAGCGCCGCAACGCGCGATACGGCCTGCAGGCGATGTGCTGCGGCGGCGGTCTCGGCACAGGGACGCTGATCGACCGGTCGATCTGACCGGGCCGACGCCGACCGTCGTGTCGGCCCGCGTACAAGGGTGACGGATCGGTCACGCAGTCGACATGCTCGGAACGGCGGAAAACCCCGTGCTATATTCGGCCCGCCCCACCATGAGCCCAGCGACGAGTACCGCCATGAAGAAGGTCCTGATCATCGAGGACTATTACGCGCTCGCCGACATCGAATCTCTGCTCTGCACGATGGAGGGCTATGAGGTGAAGGTGGCGAAGAGCGGCGACGAAGGCCTCGCGGCGTTCGGGGAGTTCCAGCCTGACCTCGTGCTGCTCGACCTCATGCTGCCGGGCGACCTCTCGGGAACCCAGGTGCTCGAGCGGATCCGCTCCGACCACGGCAGCGACCCGAAGGTCCTCGTGGTGAGTGCGCTCGTCAACGCCTCGACGGCTCCGAAGCTCGAGGCATACGGCAACGTCCAGACGCTCGCCAAGCCCTTCAAGATCAAGGAACTCGCCTCGCGCATCCAGTCGATGCTCGCCCAGTAGGAGCACTACACTCGGGGGGCGATGCGACCAGAACCACCACCGCCGCAACGAGGCCGCCCGGAGCCGCATCGCCAGTCCGCGCAGTCGCGTCCGCACGGCCGCCGGTGCCCGTATCTGGAGCAGATCCTCCGCGAGAGCGCCGGGCCCTTCGGTCTCCTGACCCGCTACAAGGCCGACTGCCATGTCGACCGGCACACCCACCGGTTCACCGGCCGCCACCCCGTGCCGCCGTGCATCTCGTCGCCGGAGTCGTGCTCGCTGTACCAGCACGAGCACGGCGCGGAGGACGAGCGCATCCGCCGCTACGCGGAGTAGCGCCGGGGGCGTCACATTCGCGCATCGAAACGGGACCACGGAGCCGGTCGCGCCTAGGCTGTGCCGGGTGGCGGATGTACAGACCATCGCGGTGGTGTCCCGCGCCGGGTCGAGGCGCCTGAAGACTCTCGGCATCCTCGGCGGGCTCGCGGGCGTGGCCGCGCTCGTGTCCTTCACCGTCACGTTGCTGCGGTTGCCGACGCTCCTTGCGGCGGTCTACCGCTTCAGCGACGCGCCGGAGCTGAGCTACATCGCCCAGGGACTCGCGACGGGCCACGGTCCGCAACTCCTGCCGACGCAGACGTCGATCGGCGTCATCTGGTTCGACGAGCTGCTCCAGTGGGTGCCGTTCCGCGCCGGCATCGAGTACTGGACCGGACCTGTGCTCACGGTGGCGATGGGATTGCTCCTCGTGCGCACCGCGCACCTCGTGCTCGGTCGCAAGGGAACATTCCTCACGTCGGTGCTGCTGCTCGTGCTCCCGACGGTGGTGCTGTGGCCGCTGCTGTTTCCCGACAACCACATCACCACCTACGCCGCCGCGGTCCTGCTCGCGTGGCACCTCGTGCTCGATGTGCGCGAGCAGCGCAGCGTATCTCGCTCTGTGCTCGTCGGCGTCGCCGTCGGCGTGGGTGTCGTCACCGACCCGCAGCTGCTCGCGTTCGGAGTCGTGCCGTACATCGCGACGGTCGCGGTGCTGCGCCGGCGCCTCCCCGCGCATCAGGTCCGCTCGTCCCTCGTCACATTGTCCGGCACGCTCGTCGCGGCATGCCTCTCGTTCCTCGTGATGAGCGTGCAGGGAATCCGCACCGTTTCCATCCTGCCCGGCAGCGGCGGTATCAGCGGCGTCATCCGTGGCATCGGGCTGGCGATGCAGACGCTCGCATGGACGATCGGTGGCGGATGGTACGGCGAGGCGATATCCGTGCTCGCTGCGGGACTCTGCGTCGTCGCCGTGGGCAGCGTTGTCGCTCTTGTGGCGGTCGGTGCTGGACAGCGCACCGTCGCCGGCCCGCGGCCCGCATCGGTGGAGACGTCGCTCGCGGCGTATGGACTCTTCTGGGGCATGGCGTTCGCGTTCCTGCTCGGCGCCTTCGTCTTCCTCGGCTACGGTGCGGGTGGGGCTCCGATGCAGGGGCGCTATCTCGTCGGCTGCTACCTCGCCGCGGCGGCGCTGCTCCCCGCGATCGTCATCCGATTCGGACCCACCTCGCTCGCGCGCCGGCACTCACGCGCCGGCGCGGCGGCGCTCCTGGCCGTGGGTGTGTTCGGCCTGTTCGCGGTCAACAATGCGGTGAGCACCGCCACGTTCGACGCATCGCACTTCTACGATCAGCTCCAGGTGCCCGCAGCGGATGACCCGCTGCCCGTGCTCCTCGAGCACGGGCTGACGCGTGGCTATGCCGGATACTGGGAGTCGTACGACCTCGACTGGCGGTCGAACGGCGCGCTGTCCGTGTGGCCGCTGCTCGGTGGCTCCACAGCGTGCGCGGGCGGGGCCGCGAGCCTGTGTCCCTATGACTTCGCACCCAAAGGCGAGTACGCACCGGCAGCGGGAACCACGTTCATCATCACGCCCTGGACGGGTGAGTCCTGCGGGAAGTCGCTGCCGTCGGCAGCGATCTTCGGACCACCCGAGACCGTGTACACGCGCGGGCCGTACACCATCTCCGTGTACGGCTACGACGTGGCATCGCGGCTGTCGAAGGACGCGAGCCTGTTCTGCTGAGGCCGATCGCCTGCGAGGCGACCGCACGTCAAGCGGCGCTGTATCCCTGCGGTGGGGACGGGCTCTCCGGCGCTCCCGGCGCATCCTCCTCGACCGTCGAGCCGCCGTAGACCGCGAAGTAGCGGGCTTCCGGATGATGGAGCACGATCGCCCCCGTCGACTGCTCCGGCACGAACTGATATCCCTCGGTCAGCGTGACGCCGATCTCGCCGGCCGGCACGATGCGCATGAGTGTCTCGTGGTCCTCGAGGTCGGGACACGACGGATAGCCCCACGAGTACCGGCGGCCCTGCTCGTCGGGAAGGCGCAGCTCGCGACGGATGCGGTGGTGCACGTATTCCGCCGTCGCCTCGGCCATTTGCGTGGCGAAGCCGTGGACTCGGAGCATGTCGTCGTACGCGCCGTCGACCTGCAGACGGTTGGACAGCTCGGACGCACCGGGGCCGGTGGTGACAACCTGCAGCGCGATGACGTCGCGCTCGCCGTCGGCGGCATCCTCCACAGGACGGACATAGTCGGCGAGGCAGAGACGCTGCTGCTCGTTCTGACGCGGGAAGGTGAATCGTCCGAGCTCGGCGTCGATGTCGCCGGGGTCGTAGACGATCACGGTGTTGCCGTCGGCGAGCGCGGGCCAGTATCCGTACACGGCTTCGAGCTGGAGCCATCCGTCGCTCACCGCCTCCTCCATCGAACGCTGGAGACGCGGCTCGAGCTCGGTGCGCAGCAGCTCCTCCCATCTCGCCGGGTCACGCACGCCGCGGAACTGCCAGCTCATCTTGTAGAGAGAGTTGCGATCGATGTGCGGGTACACGTCCCAGATCGGGATGTCGCGCAGCACGCGCGCGCCCCAGAAGGGCACCGTGGGAATCGGCGCGTCGCGTCGCGCCGCGCTGCGCGCGGGAAGGGAGCCGGCTCCGGCGGCGGCCGCGTTGCGACGCTCGAGCTTCTCGCGCTCGCGCTCGCGATGGACCCGCGCCTCGTCGAGCACCTTGGTGAGCAGCGCGTCGTGCCGATCGGGGTCGAGGAGCTGATCGATCGTCTCGAGTCCTTCGAAGGCATCCTTGCAGTAGAAGACGCCGGGAGCGTACGCGCGCTCCTCGTCGAGATAGAGGATGCGCCGCCCGAAGCCGCGGTTGATCGCCGCGCCACCGATGATCAGCGGATAGCTCAGACCGCGTTCATCGAGCTCCTTGACGCATGCGGGCATCTGCTTGCTCGTGCTCACCAGGAGCGCGGACAGGCCGATCGCGTCGGCGTCGATCTCCTGCGCCTTGTCGAGGATCGTGTTGAGCGGCACCTGCTTGCCGAGGTCGAACACGGTGTACCCGTTGTTGCTGAGGATGGTGTTCACGAGGTTCTTGCCGATGTCGTGCACATCGCCGTACACCGTGGCGAGCACGACCTTGCCCTTCGTGTATCCCTCGCGCTTCTCGAGGTACTGCTCGAGATGCGCCACCGCGCGCTTCATCACCTCCGCGCTCTGCAGGACGAAGGGCAGGATCAACTCACCCGAACCGAAACGGTCGCCGACGTCCTTCATCGCGGGCAGCAGCACGGTGTTGAGGACGGTGACCGCGTCGAGGTCACGCAGCGCGAGGTCGATCTGCTCCTCGATGCCGTCCTTGCGGCGATGGAGGATCTGCGCGTGGATGCGCTCCACCGTCGTCATGCCCTCGTACGGATCCGCGGTCTCCGGAAGGCCCGCGCCGCCCGCAGACGGCTCGCCGTCGAAGTGCGCGATGAAGCGCGTCAGCGCGTCGGGCACGCTGTTGAACACCAGCTCCTCGGCAAGCCGCCGGGTCTGTGGGTCGATCTCGCCGTACGGCACGACATGCGTCGGGTTGATGATCGCCGCGTCAAGCCCCGCTTCGACGCAGTGGTGCAGGAACACGCTGTTGAGGACGGGCCGCATGTGCGGCGCGAGTCCGAACGACACGTTGGACACGCCGAGCACGGTGAGCACGCCCGGCAGCTCACGCTTGATGGTGCGGATCCCCTCGATCGTCTCGTGCGCGGAGTCGATCCACTCGGCCTCGCCGGTTGCCAGCGTGAACGTGAGCGCGTCGAACATCAGCTGGTCGGGCGTCAGCCCGAACTCATCGCGCGCGAGGTCATGGATCCGGCGCGCGATCTCGACCTTGCGATCTGCGGTGCGCGCCATCCCCAGCTCGTCGATCGTGAGCGCGATCACGCAGGCGCCGTGGTCGCGCACCAGGGGCAGGACCGCGTCGCACCGCTTGCGTCCGTTCTCGAGGTTGACGCTGTTGACGATGCCGCGTCCGGGATACACCTCGAGCGCCGCGTGGATGACATCGGCATCGGTGCTGTCGATGACCAGCGGGGCGTCGACGCTCATCTGCAGCGTCTTCACCACGGTCCGCATCTGGTCGGCCTCATCGCTGCGTTCGGTCACCGCGACGCACAGGTCGAGCGCGTGCGCACCGCCTTCGACCTGCGTTCGCGCGATACCGAGGATCCCGTCGTAATCGTCGGCGAGCAGCAGCCGTTTGACCGCGCGCGAGCCCTGCGCATTCACGCGCTCGCCGATGAGGAGCGGCGCGGGCTGCTGATGCAGCTCGATGGCGTGCATCGCGCTCGCGAGGCGCGGCGCGGTGTCGAGCGAGGTGCGCGGCGCGCGGTGCACCGCGCGGACGTGCTGAACGAGCTCGCGGATGTGCTCGTTCGTCGAGCCGCAGCACCCGCCGACGATGTTGACGCCGTACTCGCGCACGAAGCTCGCGAGCTCCGATGCCATCGGGACTGCCTCGAGTGGGTAGTGCGCGCGTCCCTCGACGTTGAGCGGCAGGCCGGCGTTCGGGATGCACGCCACCGGGACGGCGGTGTGACTCGTCAGGTATCGGATCGGCTCGCGCATGTGCTCCGGACCCGTCGAGCAGTTGAGGCCGATGACGTCGACGTGGAGCGACTCGAGGATCGCGAGGACCGCGGCGATGTCGGTCCCGAGCAGCATGCGGCCGGTCACGTCGAGCGACACCGACGCGATGATCGGGACCGGACGCCCGGACTCCTCGACAGCGCTGCGCGAGCCGAACACGGCGGCTTTGGTCTCGAGGATGTCCTGCTGTGTCTCGATGATCAGCACGTCGACGCCGCCTTCGATGAGCGCCGCGGCCTGCTCGTGAAACACCGGCACGAGCTCCGCGAACCCGAGGCGGCTCATCGACGGATCGCTCGACGCCGGCAGGAACCCGGTCGGCCCGATGCTTCCCGCAACGAAACGGGGACGGCCGTCCTGCGAGTACTCGCCGGCGACGCGCCGCGCGAGCTGCGCGGCGGTCACGTTGAGCTCCCGGGTCAGCCCGCCCTGGCCCCACTCCTCGAGGCGCGGCCGCGTTGCCTGGAAGGAGCACGTTTCGATGACGTCGCAGCCGGCGTCGAGGAATCCGCGGTGCACCCGCTCCACGATCTGCGGCGCATGGATCGCGAGGCCGTCCATCCAGCCCTCGAGCGCGGCGCCACCGTAGTCCTCGATGGTCGGGTTCTCGGAGTGCAGGCTCGTCCCCATCGCGCCGTCGAACACGAGCACCCGATCGTGCAGCGCAGCGATGAACGGAGATCGCTCCTTGCCCGTCATCGAGACGACGTTACCAGGGAACGGCTCCGTGATACGCTCGGCCACCGTTCGACCTGCTTCGAGGAGACCCTGTTTGGCACGACGTCCACCCCGTCCCGGCAGCACCAGGAGGCGCGGTCCCGTCCGTCGACGCGAGCCGGCCGATGGCGCTGCGCAGGTCGAGGTCAAGGAAGAGACCATCGAGATGGACGCGACCGTCGTCGAGCCGTTGCCGAACGCGATGTTCAAGGTGCGCCTGCAGACCGGACAGGACGTCCTGGCATACACCTCGGGAAAGATGCGCAAGTTCTACATCCGCATCCTCATCGGCGACCGGGTGCGTGTCGAGCTGAGCCCGTACGACCTCTCGCGCGGGCGCATCACCTTCCGCTACAAGTAACGGGGACCCTCTGTGCCGGCGATCTACATCGTCGCCGTGCTGCTGGTGCTGCTCTTCCTGGTCGGCGCCTACCGGATGATGGGAGCAGGGGCCTCGAGTGACGAGGATCCGCATGCGGTCCTGACCGCCGTGCTCGACACCACCGCGACCGCCGCTGATGCGCTTGGTTCCGCGCTCGCCGAGGGAACCCCCGACGAGGTCCACGCGCTGCGGAGAAAGCTCGACGGCTGCGCTCAGGCGCTCGAGCGCATCGCCGCGACCCCCCTTCCCGCGCAGCTCGATGAGGCACGGGCCGCACTCGAACAGGCCGTGGACGAGCTCACCTGGTCTGCGCGACTCGCGGAATCGCCCGCACACGGCCGCGACCCGGCGCTTCGCGATGCGGCGCTCGCGCTGCGCACCAGCAGCGCCGGCAACCTGGCACGCGCGCGCATGTCGATCGGTGCTTAGGGCGCCTTCCTGAAGAAGTCGAGCGTGGTGCGCGCGCCCTCGCTGAGGCCGACTGACGCGGACCACCCCAGGTGCTCGCGCGTGAACGCAGGGTCGAGGCAGGAACGGCGTTGCTCCCCGGGCTTGCCCGGACCGTGCACCGCGTCGCCGGCGACGCCGCACTCCGCAGCGAGCATCCGGTACAGGGTGTTGACGTCCGTCTCGACGCCGGTGCCGATGTTGTAGGTCCCGGGCGGTCCGTCGATCGCCGCAAGGTTCGCGCGGACGACATCGTGCACGTGCACGTAGTCGCGAGTCTGCCTGCCGTCGCCGTTGATCACCGGCGGCTCGTCACCGAGGAGTCTGAGCGCGAAGATGGCGACAACGCCCGCCTCGCCGTGCGGGTCCTGCCGGGGTCCGTACACGTTCGCGTAGCGCAGCGCGACGAACTCCAGCCCCGTCTGGCGGCTGAACGTTCCGCCGTATGCCTCCGCGCAGAGCTTCGATGTGCCGTACGGCGACTCGGGGCGGCAGGGGATGTCCTCGGGTGTCGGGATCACGTCGGTCTCGCCGTAGATGGCGCCGCCGCTCGATGCGAACACGACGCGACGTGCCCCCGCGTCCACCGCCGCGCGAAGGACGTTCACCGTCCCGACGACGTTGACGCCGGCATCGTGGAGTGGATCGCGCACCGACTCGCGGACGGAGATCTGCGCGGCGTGATGGAACACCACCTCGGGTTGTGCCTCCGCGACGACGGCGTCCAGTCCGTGAGACGTGATGTCGAGCTCGACGAATCGCGCCGCGGGGTTCAGCTGTGCACGGCGCCCTCGTGAGAGATCGTCGATGACCGTGACCGTATGTCCCGCCTCGAGCAGGGCGTCGGTGATCTGCGAGCCGATGAACCCGGCGCCGCCCGTGACGAGCGCCCTCATCCCTGCGTCGCGATCCGTTGTGCCTTTGGGACGTGTAGATGGGTGACCACGAAGATCACGAAACCGACCACCACCAGGCTTGCGTAGCTGATGCTGCGGTCGAGCAGCGTGATCGACACGGCCGACGAGTTGGTGACCCCGCCGACGGTGATGAGCACGCCGATCATCCCTGCCTCGACGAGCCCGAGCCCACCCGGCAGGAAGGGAACGGTCGTGAGCAGCGCCGCCACGAGCGCGATGAGCAGGAATTGCGACGGACCGAGATGGACACCGGCGAGATGCAGCGAGAGCACGACGAGGCCGAGCCGGGCACCCTCGGCGATCCAGACGAGCACCGTGAGACCGAGCAGGGTCGGGAGACGCGCAAAGGAGTCCACCGTGCCGAGCCGGAGGCTCTCGTAGCGGTGGAACACAGCCTCGGGGAGCAGACGCAGGATGCGCTGCCCGCGCCCCGCGCGCATCACGAGAATCACGCCGACGCCGGCGACGCAGACGCCGACGCCGATCACGACGTACGGGACGAGGATGCCCGGGGCTTTGGTGCGGAACACGATCGCGCCTGCCGCAAGCAGCAGCGACATGAGCACGATGAGGTCGATCAACCGCTCGGCGATGATCGTCCCGAGCGCCTTGCTCACCGGCACGTCGAGCTTCTGCTTCCCGAGGTAGGCGCGGTAGATGTCGCCCATCTTCGCCGGCACCACGCAGTTGACGAAGAAGGATGTGATCACGATACCGGCCAGCGACCGTGACGGCCGTTCCTCACCCGCGTTCGCGAGCAAGACGTGCCAGCGGATTGAACGAACGGCGAACGACGCGTAGTAGACCGCCAGCGCCGCGACATAGATGAAGAGGTTGGCGTGGCGGATGTTGTCCCACGCGTCGCCCCAGTTGATCTGTGCCCGCCAGACGGCGACCCCGACGATCACCACGGCGAGGCCGATGGACGCGAGGGTGCGGATGGTGAGGAGGCGGCTCGTCAGCGAAGGGGGTGTCTCGCTCGTTTCCGGCTCGCCACGCACGAGCGTGGAGGTCACAGCCGGGACGGTACCACGAGGTCCTCGGGAGGTCTGACGTGTGGACAGGCGCGCGACAGGTCCGAGATCAGGCCGAACCCGGCGGGCGGCGCATCCGCGACAGCAGCGGGCGTCGCGAAGGCGTGCTGCCGTCGCCCGCGATGTTGCGCTCGCGCTCGGCGAGCACCCGGGCCAGCTGGTCGAGCTCGGCGTGCTCGTCGCGCTCGTTCGCCGGGCGGCTGTCCCACTGGCGGATCTGGTAGACGCCTTTCAGCGCCGCGTACGGCACGGCGATGGTTCGCAGCTCGGTGGAACTCGGTTCCACGATGTGCCAGACACCGCCGTAGCGGCCGAGATGTGCGTCGGACCGTATCGAGGCTCTGAGCACCAGTCCGTCGAGGAAGTGGAACGCGGCACGGTCCCAGGCCGCGACCTCGGCCTCGGGCGGCGCCGGCATGGGATCGCCCACCAGGATCTGCCGGATCGCGCTCACGGGAAAGAGGGCGCGCTCGCTGTTCTGGTTGATCGAGCGCAGCTCGGCGTCGATGATCGCAAGGTCGAAGGTGATCTCAGGCGTCTCGGCGAGAACGACCTCGCCGTCAGCGAAATTGATCACGACGATTGGCACCTGAAAAGTGTCACATTTCGGTCACAAGTCTCACCGGCACCGGCCGTACGATCCTCGCCGGAGGTGACTTGAACAACGGGGTATCGGGGTCGTTCGCTGGCCTGGATCGAACGCGCCGTTGTGGGGTGCGCGCCGCCGTGACGCTGCTCGCCGCGGCAACGATGATCTGGGCCGTTGCCGGACCTGCGGCGCTGTCGGTCGACGCCGCCGGCGTCCCCGACCGCGACAGCACTTCGTCGGTCAGATGCCACCACGACCCGGACCGCTTCGACGAGGACGGACGTCACTGCTGCCGTTGCTGCCGGCGTCGCACGCCACCGACGCCGGCACCGACGTCGTCCCCGCGGAAGACTCCGACCCCGGAGCGCACACCGCCGCCGGTCCGTACCGTCATCGCCGGCACCCCGCACCCGGCGGCAACGCCGTCACCGCCCGCTCCGCAGCCTCAGCAGGGTCCCGCCGGCTCCCGCCCACCGGTGCTCGCGCCCCCCGCGCTCGCGGTGCCGGTCCCTGTCGCGCAGGGGGTGATCGCCACGAATCCCGTCTCGATCTACGTCGTCACGCTCGCGGGCCTCCTGGTTGCCGGTGCCATCGCCGCGGCAGCGATAGTCTTCGTCCGGCGTTCGGACTGAGCAGCGGGGATGAGAGGGATACGTCGCGTCGCCGGAGTCTGGCGAGGAGCCTCGTTCTCGCTCAAGTTCGCGGCGGTGATCTTCGTCGCCGGATCGACGGTGGCGGTCGTCCCGTACGTCCTCGCGCAGGCGAATGCCGGCGCGCAGGCTGAGAACAGCGCAGCAGACAAGATCGGGGTCGCATCCAACCTCATCGCGGGTCAGCGATCGGCGCTCCGCGTCTTCATCGCCGGCGTCGCGCGTCAGATCGCCGGCGAGCAGGACACTGTCAGCACAACCGCAATCCAGGACGCGATCACGGCAGACGCGGCGGTGCTCGACACGTCGGACGTCCTCGGTGTCGTGACGCCCGGCGGCGCCATCGTCGTCGTGCAGGGATCGGCGCCGCTGCCCGCGGCCAACCCGCTGGCGGCAACCCTCGTCGCCGCAGTCGCCTCCGGCGCGAACACCGCATCGACCTCGAGCGGCGGTGCGTGGCTCGTGGAGGCGGCGCACCTTCCCGATGCGAGGACCACGGCATTCGTCGCGCGCCCCGTGACGACGCCGTTCATCACGACGATCGACCGGAACATCGCGACAGCCGCGGACCCGGTGCATCTGCTGCTCATCCGTGCCGACGGCCGTTACGCGCTCGGCGGCAGCGTCGGTGGCGTGCGTGTCGATCCGGGCGAGATGCCGGTCGGGACGCTGCGCGACGCAATCGCGGCACGGGTGCCGGCGATCGAGTCGATCGGCTCCCACCAGCTCGCCATCGCATCGACGCCGATCGGCGCGGGTTTCACGCTCGTGCTCACCGCGCCGGTCTCCGGGGCGGCGGTGACATGGCAGTCGATCCTGCTGCTGCTCGGTGTGATTCTCGTCGCGATGCTGTTCATCGTCGTTGTGGTGGAGCTGGACCTCCGGCGACCGCTGCGCCGGCTGGACGCCGCAGTCGCGGCCCTCGGCACCGGCGATTTCGACGCGCCGGTGAGCACGGGCTCGGTCGACGAGATCGGCCGTCTCGGGGCACGTTTCGAGGCGATGCGACTCGAGGTGCGCTCCACGATGCGCGCGACCGCCGCACGCGCGTCGGTCGCGACGGAGCTCAGCCTGGCGCAACCACTCGAGACGGCGCTCGCGAACGTCTGCGATCAGCTGCAGGCCTCCATCGAGGTCGAGATGGCGATGATCGTCGTCACCGGGTCGGAGATGAGCGACGGATTTGCCGTCGCCGGTGGCGACCGGCGCATCAACGACTCGGGGTTGCTCGACGGCAACGGGCCGCTCGGCGAGGGCTACCGGTACGTGGGCCGTGGGGCGATGCTGCTCGGAGCCACATCCGCGAGTCGCGAAGCGCGGCTCGGTGTGCGTGAGTTCTGTGTCGCGCCGCTCCGTCTCGGGACGTACGTCCATGGAGTCATCGCTGTCGCGGCCGAGAGCCGAGCGTTCGCGAACGCAGACATGGACCTCGTCGCGTCGACCGCCGAGCAGATCTCGCTCGCACTCGAGCGCTACCGATTCCTTGCGGTCGTGCAACGCCAGGCGACGATCGATGACCTGACGGGCCTGTACAACCACCGCTTCCTCGTCGACTCGCTGGGTCAGCAGCTCGCCCTTGCAGAACGGCTCGGCGCGCCGCTCGCCATCCTCATGCTCGACCTCGACCACTTCAAGCTCCTGAACGACACGCACGGGCACCACGCCGGCGACCTCGCCCTTTCCGCGTTCTCACGAACCCTCGTCAACAACGTGCGCAGAGCCGACCTGGCCGCGCGGTACGGCGGCGAGGAGTTCGTCGTCGTCATGCCCAACACATCCGCCGAGGAGGCGTTCGGCGTCGCGGAGAAGATCCGCCGTGCCGTCGAGGCCACGGACGTGCGTCTGCCCGGCGCGCAGACCGTGCGGCTCGGGGTGAGCATCGGCGTCGCAGCGTATCCCGAGCACACGAACGCAGCCGGTGAGCTGTTCAGCCTTGCCGACGAGGCGCTCTATCGCGCGAAGCGAACGGGCCGTCACAAGACATGTGTCGCCGCCGCGGTGGAGCGCGAGATCGCACCGCACGCAGCACCGCCCATGGTTCAGGATGCGCACGTGATCCAGGGTGAGGTCAACCTGAGTGCCGGACGCCGTCGATCTCCGAAGTGACACGCTGACCGTCCCCGACGAGGGGATGCGCGTCGCGATGGCACGTGCCGAGGTCGGCGACGACGTCTGGGGCGAGGACCCGACGGTGCGCCGTCTCGAGGAGGAGGTGGCGCGCCGTCTCGGAAAGCACGCCGCGGTGTACGTCCCGAGCGGCACCATGGGCAACCTGACGTGTGTGGCCGCGCAGACGCGTCCCGGCGACGAGGTCATCGCTGACTCACAGGCGCACGTCGTGATCTACGAGGTCGGAGGGAGCGCGATCGTCGCCGGGGTGCAACTCCGGCTTCTCGACAGCGTTGACGGGATCCCGGATGCGGACGCCGTCATCGCGGCCGTGCGCGAGACGGAGATCCACCAGCCCGTATCCAGCCTCCTGTGCATCGAGAACACGCACAACCGTCGTGGCGGGGGCGCGGTCGACGTCGATCGGGTGCACCGTGCCGCACGAGCGGCACACAGCCTCGGACTGCGTGTCCACTGCGACGGCGCTCGGCTGTTCAACGCCGCGGTCGCGCTCGGCGTGAGCCCCGCCGATCTCGTCGACGAGTGCGACACGGTGACGGTGTGCATCAGCAAGGGTCTCGGGGCGCCGGTCGGATCGGTCGTGGCCGGCGACGCACCGGTCATCGAGGAGGTGCGTCGCTGGCGCAAACGCCTCGGGGGTGGGATGCGTCAGGCGGGGATCATCGCCGCGGCGGGCGTGTACGCGCTCGAGCACAACGTCGAGCGCCTTGCCGAGGACCACACCAATGCGAGCCTCATCGCCGAAACGCTGCTGGACTGTCCCGGCGCCACCGTGCGCACACCCTCGGTTCCGACCAACATCGTCATCTTCGAGACGATGGCCCCCGCCGCCGGCCTCGCCGCCAGCCTCGCTCGTGACGGCGTGCTCGTGAGCACGATGGGAGCGCATACGCTCCGGTGCGTGACCCACCTCGGTGTCGACGCGGCGGACGCGCGCCGCGCCGCCGAAGCGATCGCCGCCGTGCTGGCGGCGTAGGCGCGAACACGACGAAGGCCCCCGGCACCGGCCGGAGGCCTTCGAGAAGACGTTTGGTCAGTCGCTGACCGAAGCGACCTACGAGGTGGTCGTCGTCGCCGCGGGTGCCGCTGCAGGCGGAGCTGCTGCGACGGACTTGCGAGCGACCCGACGACGGGTCACGGGCTTACGCGCCGCCGCCGGCTTGCGAGCCGTGGTCTTGCGCGCGGTGGTCTTACGGGCTGCCGCCGGCTTGCGCGCGGTGGTCTTACGAGCCGTGGTCTTGCGAGCCGTGGTCTTACGCGCCGTGGTCTTGCGAGCCGTGGTCTTACGCGCGGTGGTCTTGCGAGCCGCCGGCTTGCGCGCGGTGGTCTTGCGAGCGGTGGTCTTGCGGGCCGTGGTCTTGCGGGCCGCCGGCTTGCGAGCGGTGGTCTTACGGGCTGTGGTCTTACGGGCTGTGGTCTTGCGCGCCGTGGTCTTACGGGCTGTGGTCTTGCGCGCTGCTGTCTTGCGCGCCCCGGTCTTGCGCGCGGTGGTCTTACGAGCCGTCGTCTTCTTTGCGCCGGCGCGCTTCGCGGTGGACCGCTTTGCGGTGGCACGCTTGGCCGTCGCGCGTTTAGCAGTCGTGCGCTTGCCACCACGGACGGCGGTCGTTGCGCGACGAGCTGCACCACGCAGGCTCACTTCGAGCCGCGCGACAGTCTTCTCGAGGCCCGCAAGGCGCTTCTCGAGCTCGCCGACAGGCAATGCTTTCACGAGATTGTGTACCGCCTTGACGAGATCGCCACCAGCGGCGGGTGCGCGGCGGCGAGCTGTCGTCCCTACGCGCCTCACGGTGCGTTTGACGGCCTTCTCGACGCCGCCTCTCCTACGTCTGGTCCTGGCCATATCCTATGGGCCTCCTTGATGTTTGTGACAGGTGATGTCCAAAACCTCCTGTCGATCGTGCATAGCATGCTGCTTGTGAACGTGATTGTCAATGATTGCGCGTTGCGTTGCTGCCAGGGCAGGCAACTACACGCCGCGTTGACGTCCCCAATCCGACGGGTCCGGAGCGCCACAAATGTCTGCCTTGTTGCGTATAGTGCGGCCTGTTCATGTCCGGGACCAATGAGCGCTCCGCCCTGAGCATTGCTCAGCGGCAGTTCGACGCCACCGCCGACGCCATCGGGTTGGACGATTCAGCGCGCGCAGTGCTGCGCGAGGTCAAACGCGAGCTTGTGGTGCACTTCCCGGTCGAGATGGACGACGGCTCCTTCGAGGTCTTCACGGGGTTTCGCGTCCAGCACAACATCGCCCGGGGACCGGCGAAAGGGGGACTGCGTTACCACCCGGCGATGACCCTCGACGACGCGCGTGCTCTGGCCATGTACATGACGTGGAAGACGGCCGTGGCGGACCTCCCGTTCGGCGGTGCGAAGGGAGGCGTCGTCTGCGACCCGCACTCGCTGAGCCTCAACGAGCTGGAGCGCCTGACACGGCGTTTCACCACCGAGATCTCGCTCATCGTCGGTCGGGACCGCGACATACCGGCACCCGACCTGGGGACGGGCCCGCAGGTGATGGCGTGGATCATGGACACGCTGTCGATGCACGCGGGCTTCTCCGTGCCGGCGTCCGTCACCGGCAAGCCGCAGTCGATCGGCGGATCCGAGGGACGGTTCACCGGTCCCGGTCGCGGGCTGACGATGGTCACCGTGCTCGCGATGCGTGACGCGGGAATGGACCCGTCCGGTGCGACGGTCGCGATCCAGGGATACGGCAAGGTTGGCGCCGTCAGCGCGGAGCTGCTGGCGGCCGAGGGAATGCGCGTCGTCGCCGTGTCCGACAGCACGTGCGGCCTCTACCGCGCCGAAGGGCTCGACCTGAGCGCGCTCCGGCACCTGAAGGAGGAGGGCGGGCACTTCGCGGACTACGGTGGCGCGGAGCAGATCGCCCGTGACGACGTCCTCACCGCCGATGTCGACCTGCTCGTTCCCGCGGCGCTCGAGGCGCAGGTGACTCAGCGCAACGCGGAGCGCGTGCGCGCGAAAGTTGTCGCGGAGGGCGCCAACGCACCGCTCACAACCGAGGCGGATGCCGAGCTCAGCGCGCGCGGCGTGCTCATCCTTCCGGACATCCTCGCCAACGCCGGCGGCGTCGTCGTGTCGTACTTCGAGTGGGTCCAGGACATCCAGTCGTACTTCTGGGGTTCGGGTGAGGTCAACGCGCGGCTCCGTGAGGTGATGACCCGGAGCTACCAGGCGGTCCGGAGCGAGTCCCTGGAGCACAACGTCAGCCTTCGCGACGCGGCCTTCCGTATCGCCGTCACGAAGGTGGCCGAGGCAACCCGGGTCCGCGGCATCTACCCGTAGCCGTCTGGCCCTGGTTCGACCCACCAGATATGGTGGTCGGATCTTGGGTATTCCACTAGATGGAGCGCTGCCAAGGCGGGACTCCCCGGTCACTCCTGTAGAATCTCCAGATGGAATTCGAATTGGGCAGGGGCAAGCGGGCCCGCAGGGCGTACGGGTTCGATGAGGTTGCGCTGGTCCCCGGCAGGGTGACCGTCAACCCGGCAGAGATCGACGTTTCGTTTGCGGTCAACGGCACCACGCTGGAGATCCCGTTCCTGGCGGCGGCCATGGATGGCGTGGTGGACACGGCGTTCGCAGCGGAGATGGGCCGGCTCGGTGGCCTGGCGGTCCTCAACCTCGACGGCGTGCAGACGCGCTACGAGCACCCGGCCGAGGTGTTGCAGACCATCGCGGAATCCCCGCCGGATCAGATCAACACCCTGCTGCAGAAGATCTACAGCGCGCCGGTGCAGGACGGACTCATCGGTCAGAGGATCGAGGAGATCACGAGTGCGGGGGTGACCTGCGCGGTGTCGACGATCCCCGCGCATGCGGAGCGCCGGGCGCCGATCGTGCAGGAGGCGGGCGCGCACATGCTCGTGGTGCAGGGAACGGTGCTGACGGCTCGCCACGTCAGCAAGTCGTACAAACACCTCTCCTTCTCGGAGCTCACGCACTCGGTCGGCATCCCGGTCGTCGCCGGCAACTGCGTCGACTATGCGACGGCGCTCGAGCTGATGGACACAGGCATCAAGGGACTCCTCGTCGGCGTCGGACCCGGCGCCGCGTGCACGACCCGGGCGGTGCTCGGCGTCGGCGTTCCGCAGGTCACGGCGACGAGTGACTGCGCCGCCGCGCGCGACGACCATTACCGCCGCAGCGGTGAGCGGGTGGTGATCATCACGGACGGCGGCATGCGCCTTGGTGGGGACGTCGCAAAGGCCTTTGCGAGCGGCGCCGATGCGGTGATGATCGGCTCCATCTTCGCGGCGGCATCTGAAGCCGCGGGTCACGGCAACCACTGGGGCATGGCGACGCCGGATCCCAACCTCCCGCGCGGCACACGCATCCGCACCGGTATCAAAGGAGCGCTGCGCGAGATCCTCTACGGGCCGGCGCATGTCGACGACGGCAGCATGAACCTGGTCGGCGCGCTCAAGACGGCCATGGGCGTCTGCGGCGCACGGACGATCGCCGAGTTCCAGGAGACCGAGATGGTCATCGCTCCGTCGATCAAGACCGAGGGCAAGGTGCAGCAGCGTGAGCAGCGCGTCGGGATGGGGGTCTGACCACGAGGTGGAGCAGCGGCGATGACGGTTGCGACTGACGCAGGCGCGGTGGCGCGCTCGCCTGCGCAGATCGCCCAGGACACGATCCTCGTCCTCGACTTCGGGAGCCAGTACAGCCAGCTCATCGCGCGCCGCGTGCGCGAGGCGAAGGTGTACTGCGAACTCGTGCCGGGCGCGATCAGCGCGGAAGAGATCCGCCGCAGCAACCCGCGCGGGCTCATCTTCAGCGGGGGTCCGGCATCGGTGTTCGAGAGCGGCGCGCCGCACCCCGATCCGGCCGTGTACGACCTCGACATCCCGATCCTCGGCATCTGCTACGGGATGGACCTGCTTGCCGTCGACCTCGGTGGAACTGTCGCTCCCGCCGAGCGTCGCGAGTACGGGCACGCGTCGGTCACGGTCGACGAGACTGCCGGGCTGTTCACCAAGCTCCCCGCGGAGCTCTCCGTCTGGATGTCGCACGGTGACGTCGTCACGTCCGTGCCGCCCGGATTCCGGCCGATCGCGCACTCGCTGAACTCAGTGTGCGCGGCCTTCGCGGGGCCGGGGAAGCGATATGGCATCCAGTTCCATCCGGAGGTGGCGCACACCCCGCTCGGCAGCGACATTCTGCGCAACTTCCTCATCGACGTCTGCGGCTGCGCGGGCACATGGGCGCCGGCATCCTTCATCGAGATGACGGTCGCCGCGCTCCGCCACCAGATCAGCGACGGCAAGGTCATCTGCGCGCTCAGTGGCGGCGTCGACTCCGCGGTCGCGGCGACGCTCGTGCACCGCGCTGTCGGTGACCAGCTCACGTGTGTCTTCGTCGACAACGGTCTCCTCCGGCGAGCGGAGGGCGAGCGGGTCATCGACGTCATGCGGTCGCAGCGCCACATCAACCTCATCCATGTCGACGCGTCGGACCAGTTCCTCGAGGCGCTCGCCGGAGTCGTGGATCCGGAGGAGAAGCGGCGCCGCATCGGTGCCACGTTCATCCGCGTCTTCGAGGAGCAGGCGACGCGGCTCGGCTCGATCGACTTCCTCGCCCAGGGAACGCTGTACCCGGACGTCATCGAATCGACGTCGCACGACACGCACAACGCCACCAAGATCAAGACGCATCACAACGTCGGGGGTCTTCCCGAGGACCTGCGCTTCGAGCTCGTCGAACCGCTGCGCTACCTGTTCAAGGACGAGGTGCGGAACGTCGGGCTCGCGCTCGGGCTCCCTGAGGACATGGTGTTCCGGCAACCGTTTCCCGGTCCGGGACTCGCGATCCGGATCATCGGCGAGGTGACGCGCGAGCGCCTCGAAACGCTGCGCGCGGCGGACTGGGTCGTCATCGACGAGGTCAAGCGCAGCGGGCTGTATCACAAGGTGTGGCAGTCGTTCGCGATCCTCACGCCGATCTCGTCGGTCGGCGTCATGGGTGACTTCCGGACCTACGGCAACGTCGTGGCGGTGCGCATCGTGGAGAGCGAGGACGGGATGACGGCGGACTGGTCGCGTGTCCCGTACGACGTGCTCGCCGTCATCAGCCGGCGCATCGTCAACGAGGTGGCCGGCGTGAACCGCGTCGTCTACGACATATCGAGCAAGCCGCCGTCGACCATCGAGTGGGAGTAGTGCGAGTCCTCATCGTCGGGGGTGGGGGCCGCGAGCATGCGCTCGCGTGGGTGTGCAAGCGCGACGACCCCGGCGTCGAGGTCATCGTCGCGCCGGGCAACGGGGGGACCGCGGATATCGCGGAGAACGTGGCGCTCGATGCCGAGGACCCCGACGCCGTCGCCGGGCTCGCGTCCGACCGTGCGGTCGACCTTGTCGTCATCGGCCCCGACGCCGCTGCGGCGGCCGGCGTGGCCGACGCGTGCACTGCGCGCGGCGTCGCGGTCTTCGGCCCCACCGCGGCCGCCGCGCGCATCGAGTCGTCGAAGGCCTTTGCCAAGGCGGTGATGCGCGAGGCCGGCATTCCGACGGCACGATGGGTTGCCGGAGGCGGGGAGGATCGCGAGCGCCTGAGCGCGTTCGTTGCCGAGCTCGGCGGCGCGTGCGTGGTGAAGGCCGACGGTCTCGCGCTCGGCAAGGGCGTGCTGCTCTGCGACGGCGTCGACGCGGCTGAGCACGCGCTCGACGAGTGTCTCCGCGAGCGGCGTTTCGGTGCCGCGGGAGCGCACGTCATCGTCGAGGAGTTGCTCAGCGGCCCCGAGGTGAGCGTCTTCGGACTCTCCGACGGCCGTCACGTGCGGACGCTTGCGCCGGCGCGCGACCACAAGCGCATCTTCGATGGTGACCGCGGTCCCAACACCGGGGGCATGGGATCGATCGCGCCGCCTCCGGACGTTGACGCAGCGTCCTTCAACGCCGAGGTCGCACGCACGGTGCTCCAGCCGTGCATCGACGCGCTCCGCGAGCGGGGGACGCCGTTCGTCGGATGTCTGTATGCCGGGTTGATGCTCACGGCAGACGGGCCTCGCGTGCTCGAGTTCAACGCTCGATTCGGCGACCCGGAGGCGCAGGTGATCCTTCCCCTGCTCGGCGAGTCCGCGCTCGCGCTCTTCACCGCGTGCGCTCGTGGTGACGTCGGCCCCGGTGTCACGGCGCTCTCCGGCGGCGCGGCCGTCGGCGTCGTCGCGGCCGCCGCCGGTTATCCGGGCGATGTTCGCCGCGGCGACCCCATCACCGGCATCGAGTCGCTCGACCCCGGCGTGCTCTGCTTCCACGCCGGGACCCGACGCGACGGCGACGGCACCCTCCGCACGTCCGGTGGTCGCGTGCTCTGCGTGACCGCGCTCGGTCCCGACCTCGAGACCGCGCGGACGCGCGCGTATGGCAACCTTGCGCGCGTGCATTTCGACGGTCTGCAATCCCGTAGCGACATCGGCGGTCCGGTGACGGCAGGAAGCCGCGCATGACCGGCGTCCTCCGTGTCGGCATCATCGTCGGCAGCGAGTCGGACCTCCCCGTGATGAACACGTCGGGCGACGTCCTGGACGAGTACGGCATCGGCTGGGAGATCGGCGTCATGTCCGCACATCGGGCCGGCGACATCGTTCGCTCGTACGGGCAGGCGGCCTACGAGCGCGGGCTCCGGGTCCTCATCGCTGGGGCGGGCGCGGCGGCGCACCTTCCCGGGGTCCTCGCGTCACTGACCACCCTGCCGGTCATCGGCGTCCCGCTCGCGGCCACGCCGCTCGCGGGCTTCGACTCCCTGCTCTCGATCGTCCAGATGCCTCCTGGCATCCCGGTCGCGACCGTCGCGGTCGGGCCGATGGGCGCGCGCAACGCCGGCCACCTCGCCGCGGAGATCATCGGTCTCTTCGACGAGGAGGTCGCCGCGAGGATCAAGGAGCAGCGCGCGAAGATGCGCGCCAAGGTCCAGCTGCCCGAAGGGTTCTCCCTGCAATAGGGGTCAGCCCGGGGCGGAGCACTAGAATGGCCCGCGATGCCCCGTCTCGAATTGGTGGAGACGTCGCTCCGCCACGGGCAACAGTCGCTCCTGGTCAGCAGACTGCGCCTCCGCCACGCCCTTCCCGTCGCCGAAACCCTCGATCACTGCGGATTCGCAGCCCTCGACGTGTTCGGCGGCTCGACGTTCGAGGCGTCCCTGCGGTTCCTCGCTGAGGATCCGTTCGCGCGTCTGCGCGCGATTCGAGCGGCCGCGCCGATCACGCCGCTGCTCGCGATGATCGGCGGCCAGTCACTCGTCGGGCATCGCCAGGTCCCCGACGATCTCGTCGACGCATTCATCGAGACGGCCGCTGCCGCCGGCGTCGACATCTTCCGCTGCTACGACCCCCTCAACGACGTGCGCAACCTCGAACGCTGCGCGATCGCGATCGCCGGAACGGGGAAACAGGCCGAAGGGGTCATCGTCTACAACGAGATACCGGGGCACGGTCTTGAAGGTTTGGGTGAGATGGCTCGCCGGCTCGTCGACGCGGGCTATCCCACCGTCTGCCTCCACGACCCGCTCGGTGTGCTCACCGCTGCGAGCGCCGGCCTCGCCGTGAGCGCGATCCGCGAGGCCGTCGGCGTGCCGGTGGCGGTGTCGATCTCCGCGCAAACAGGGATGGCGGCGCTCGCCTGTCACGCCGCCGCAGTCGCGGGCGCGTACCGCGCCGACTGCGCGCTGTCACCGCTGGCCGGCGGCGCGTCCATGCCCGCTGCCGAAGCGCTGATCGCGGGGTTCGCGGGAACGACAGTCGATAGCGGGCTCGACCTCGAGCGCGTCGCGACCGCGGCGCTCGTCCTCGAGCACGAGCTCATGCACTACGCGGATGTCATCGATCCGCTCGCCGCGAGACTCGACACCTCGGCATTGCGCGGGCTGCTGCCGCCGTCGGCGATGGGGCACGCCATCGCCGAGCTGCGTGAGCGCGATGCCATCGGACAGCTGACCGATGTCGAGGCCGAGGTCGTGCAGGTGCGCCGCGAGCTCGGGTATCCGCCACTGGTCACGCCGCTCACCGAGATCATCGCCACGCAGGCGGTGTACAACGTCGTCGAGGGTGATCGCTACGCGACGATCAGCCAGGAGATCAAGGACTACTGCCTCGGCCTGTACGGCGACCCGCCGGAGGCCGTCGACCGCGACGTGCGCCGCCTGGTCAACGGTCGCGAGGAGCCGATCACGTGCCGTCCCGCGGACCTGCTCGAGCCCGCGATGGAAGCCACCCGTCGCGACCTCGTGCGTGAGGGGTACCCGACACCCGCGGCCGAGGCACTGGTCACGTATGCCCTGTTCCCCAACGCGTTTCTCGCGGTCGAGCGCGGCGAGGCGGTTGCCGAGCGACTCGGCGACGAGCCCGAGCTCGAACCCGCCGCCGGCGTCGTCGACTCGCCGGCGGACACCGATGATGCCGACGCAGAGCCCGCGGGCGATGCCGCACCTCCTGTGGCGGTGCGCGAGCTCACCGTCGAGGTCGATGGACAGAGCTTCGCGGTGCGCATCATCGGTGGCATGGACACCGGCGTCAGCGCCGTCGCCACGCCGACGCAGCCGGCGGCACCCGTCGCGCGCGAGGGAACCGTCGTGTCCCCGATGCAGGGACTCCTGCTCAAGGTCAACGTCAAGATCGGCGACCACGTCGCGCTCGGCGACGTCGTCTGCGTCCTCGAGGCGATGAAGATGCAGAACGACATCACCGCGACGCGCGCGGGGACGATCACCGAGGTGTACGCGATAGAGGGCTCCGTCGTCGCTCCGCGCGCGCCGCTCGTGCAGATCGGCGCCTGATGTTCGAGAAGGTCCTCATCGCGAACCGCGGCGAGATCGCGCTTCGCATCATTCGCGGTTGCCGCGACCTCGGCGTGCGCACGGTCGCGGTGCACAGCGACATCGACCGATCCGCGGCGTTCGTCCTGCTCGCCGACGAGGCGGTGGAGATCGGACCGGCGCCGTCGGCGCAGTCATACCTGGTGATCGATCGGATCATCGAAGCGGCGCGCTCCACCGGAGCGCAGGCGATTCATCCGGGGTACGGTTTCCTCAGCGAGAACCAGCAGTTCGCGCGCGCGTGTGCCGACAACGGCCTCGTCTTCATCGGGCCGCCGCCGGACGCGATGGCCGCCATGGGCGAGAAGGTGCCCGCGCGCGACCGCATGCGCGAATCGGGCGTTCCTGTGGTGCCCGGGACGGGCGCGCTCGTCGACATCGAGGAGACCGTCGTCGCCGCGGCGGCCATCGGCTACCCGGTGCTCATCAAGGCGAGCGCCGGCGGTGGCGGCATCGGTATGCGCATTGCGCGTGACGAAGCGGAGCTGCGTGGCTCGTATGACACCGCACGAAGCACGGCGCATCGCGCGTTCGGGAACGACACCATCTTCCTCGAGCGCTACCTCGAGGAGCCGCGGCACATCGAGATCCAGGTGGTCGCGGACACGCACGGCAATGTCATTCACCTCGGCGAGCGCGAGTGCTCGATCCAGCGCCGGCACCAGAAGATCATCGAGGAGGCGCCGTCGCCGGTCATCGACGCCGAGACGCGCGCCCGCATGGGCGAGGCCGCGGTCACGGCTGCCAGAGCGGTGGGCTATGTCAACGCCGGCACCGTCGAGTTCATCTTCCGCAAGGGCGAGTTCTACTTCCTCGAGATGAACACACGGTTGCAGGTCGAGCACCCGATCACCGAGCTCGTGTACGGCATCGATCTCGTCGCCGAGCAGCTGCGCATCGCGTCCGGCGAACGCCTGACGTTGACGCAGGAGCAGGTCGTCCCGCGCGGGCACGCGATCGAATGCCGTGTCAACGCCGAGAACTACGCCCGCGGGTTCCTGCCGTCGCCGGGGCAGGTGACGGGCTATCACGAGCCGTCGGGGCCCGGTGTGCGCGTCGACAGCTCGCTGGTGACCGCCGGTCCGGTCTCGCCCAACTACGACCCGATGATCGCCAAGCTCATCGTGCACGCACCGACGCGGGATGCGGCGCTCGATCGCATGCGCCGCGCGCTGCTCGAGTACGTGGTCACCGGAATCCACACCAACATCGCGTATCACCTTGCCGTCATCGACGACCCGGGATTCCGCGCCGGCGACTACAGCACGGCGTTCATCGAGCACCATCCGGAGCTGGTCGCGGCCGCTGACGTCTGGGCCGCGCGTCAGGAGCCGTTCCGGCGGTTGGTGCGTGATCCCGCCCGCGTCGCGGCCATCGCCGCCGCGGTGGCCGTCTCCGGGTAACGCACCGTGGAGCCGCGGTTCGGGCGGCTCTACTCGGCCGCGGTCCTGCGCCCGTTGGCCGAGCAGCTCGTCGACGAGCTCGGTGTCCGCGCAGGAGAAACCGCCTGCGACCTGGTGTGCGACGCGGGGACGCTCGCGGCGTCGCTCGGCGCCGCTGTCGGCGCGCGAGGGCGCGTGGTGCTCGTCGACGTCGACGCGGAACTCACGGCCGAGGCGGCGCTCGGTGTTGCGCCGGCCGGATGCGAGGTGGTGACATCCGTCGTGACCGAGCGAGCGCTCGACATTCCCGACGGAACCTGCGACCGCGCCGGCTCACTGTGCACGCTCGGGTTCTGGGATGGCACCGGTGCGTTCGATGAGACCGAACGCATCCTCACACCGTCGGGCGTGGCGGTCTTCGTCGTCTGGGACGGCGCGGACCCGCCGGCGCACGAACGCGCGCTCGTCGATGCGCTCCGCGACGAGGCCGGCATACGCTCGGCGTTTCTGGAGCGGTGCATACCGGTCGACATCGCCGCGGGACGCGAGCGGTGGGAGGCCGTGACGCTCCGCGATGTCGCGCGCTTCGACGGTATCGGCCAGTACTGGGCGGCGATGGTCCTGGAACGGCCTGTGGCCGCGGAGCTTGCCGGTGCGCCCGCATCGCTGCTCGACGCGGTGCGTGGCGCATGCGAGCGGGACCTGCGGTCATGCATCGCCGCTGATGGAACGATGCGCATCCCGGTGACAGCGACCATGCTTCGCCGTCGCGTGGTGCGTGTGCCGGTCTAGGAGTTCGTCCCGACCACCGTCTGGAACGCGTGCGCGAGCGTCTGACCGTACACGTCGTCAAGTGCTGTCGAGATCTCGAGGGTGAGCGCACCGGACGTCGTGCTCGCGATGGTCACCGTCGCCGTTCGAGAGTTCGCGTCGTACACGGTGGATGAGGTGAGCGTCGTCCCGTTCGAGTCGAGCACCGTGAACGCGCCGCCCACCGAGGCCGGGTTGAGGTCGCTGTCGAAGCTCACCGCGAGCGTGGTCTGACCCGACTGCGTCGTCGCGTTGACCTGGAGCACGTGCGGTCCGGACGCCTCGTCGTGCAGCGGGGTCGATGCGATGCGGCTGACGATATACGTGGTACCGGACGCCTGCGGAACGAGCGTCAGCGTCTCACCCGCCACTTCCGCGCTCGCGTGGCCCGCGGTCGGGTCGACGACCAGCTCGACGCTCGCCGACACCGCGCCGTGGGGCTGGACGTACGTGCTGATGACGTACGCACGGCTCAGGTTCTGCGGCGTGTTCGCAGCCGCATTCGCGTTGGGTCCGCTCAACCCTGCCATCGTGCCGAGGTCACCTGCCACCTGCGCCTCGACGAATGCATGCAATGTCGAGTTGGCTGCTGCCGGAATTCCCGCGGCCGCGTGCGCAGCGGTCGCGCCGGGGACCGCGGCCCGCTGCACCGTGAGCCCGCCGTTGCTGTCGCTGCCGAGGAGCGCTATCTGGTCGCCGCCGGGAGACAGCGCCAGCCCCGACGGGGTGAACGACACGGGCTCGATCGCGATCGGAGCGCCGCTCGGCACCTCGGCAATGACCACCTGCGTGCCCTGTGACGGCGGCGTCATGAGATACGCGGCCGCATCTCCGTCCGCATCGAGCGCGATGTCGCCGTACGTGGCGCTCCCGTCGAGCAGCGACATCGACGCCGGCGCCTGCTGGGTCACGGACTCGGTCCAGAAACGCGTCCTGCTCGTCGACTGGTCGGCCCACACCACCGTGCTGCCGTCGCCGCTGAATCCGACCGCGGTGGTCGAGCCCTGCAGCACCACCTCGGCGTCCGTCGCAATATCGAGCAGGTTGCCGCCGGTGCCGCTCGCGGGAGCGACGAATGCATACGCGCCACCGGGATCGAGCTTCGCGACCGAGCCGCCGGAGGCGGGCACGGTGTAGAGGGTGGAGCCCTTGCCGGAGAGGTCGATCTCGTTGATGGTGGCGCCGTCGGTATAGACGATTCGGTCGCTGGAAGCCCAGGTCAACGCGATCACGGGTGACGATGAATCGACGAGCCTCGTCGGCCGATGCTGGCTGCCGTCGGCGAGCGTCACGACGATCTTCGACCCGCCGTTGCCGTCATCGACCGCTGCCGCCACGTACGTTCCGTTCGGCGAGAAAGCAGCGGCCGATGAGGCGGCGGCCAGAGCGAACGGCCCCCCGCTCGAGGCATAGTCGACGAGTTGTCCGGCGACCGAAGGAGTGTTGTCGGGGACGCCCTCCGGAGTGGGCGTCGGCGAAGTGCCCGGGGTCGGCGAGGCTGCGACCGGGGGCGTGCCCGGCGGCGCCGGCAGCAGTCCTGCCGTGCTCACCAGCGACCCGTCGGGCGCAAAGAGCAGCATCCCGCCGAGACCGTTCACGCCGGTGCCTTGAGGGCCGACGATGGAGAGGGCAAGCGTCGGTGGTGTCGAACGCCCGACCGGCGGCGTCGGCGCGGTTGCAAACGGGATCACGATCGGGGTGGTCGCGACGGCGCCTGTGGCAGCGCGGATCGCGCTCTGCGCGATGGTCACGGTGTACGGCGTGTTCCCGGTCAGGTGGTGCACCGGCGTGATCACGAGGTCGTTGCCGGTCCAGGAGTACGACACCTCCGTGGCCGGCTGGATCCGAACGCCCTTCTCGACGGCCGCCTTGTCCATCGGCTGGTTGAAGCTCACCTGGATCACGTTGTTCGGGTCGACGGCGTGCTCGGCGGCGATGGCCGAGATCGCGGTGATGGTCCTGTCCTGGGGATGGTTCGAGAGGAAGGTCAGCGCCGTCGCTCCGATGAGCGCAACCCCGAGGACGGCGCCGCCCCACGCGGCGTGCGTCGAACCGAGGCGCCACCAGCGACGTGCCCCGTGGCTCCTCGTCGCCTCGGCGATGAGCTGGGCGCGCAGACGGTTCTGGAATCGCGGATCAGGCTCGGTCTGCGGCCGGGCCGCGCGAACCCGCCGGGCGGTCTCGAGCAGCTCGGGCTCCTCGTGGAACAGATCCTCGAGCTCGGGATCGAACCATCCTCCCGGCCAGGACATCACCCTTTCTCCTCGAGGGGCGCCGCGACACCCAGGCGAAGACGAACGCCGATCATGCCGCGGTGGATCAGCAGCTTCACCGCGCCCTCGCTCTTGCCCAGGATCTCGCCGATCTGGGCGAGCTTGAGATCCTCACCGAGCTTGAGCGTCATCGCAGCCCGCTGCTGAGGCGGGAGGTCGTCGATCGCCTCCCAGATCCGAGCCGCTTCCGCGCTGTCGACGACACGCTCGTCAACAGGGCGAGCCGGGTCGGCGACAGCGATTGCGCTGTCGAGGCTCGAGGTCGGTCTGCGGCTTCTGTAATGGTCATTGATTGCGTTGACACTGATCTGGTAGAGCCAGGCACTGAAGGGGTGCCCCGCGGGTTTGTATCGTCCGATCGCGCGAAGGGCCTTGAAGAAGACCTCCGAGGTGACGTCCTCGGCGGCCTCCTGATCCCTGAGACGGCTGAAGACGAATCGGTAGATCTGCCCGAAGTAGTGGTCGTACAGTTCCCCAAAGGCGCCGGCGTCATGCTTGGCACGCTCGACTAATTGATCCTCATACGCCCGAGGTAGCGTCATCTCGGGATCACCGGGCGCACTCGATCAGTCAACGCCGGGCGCGAGAGTCCGGTTACGTGGGCTGGCATGAATTCTTCCTGTGCGCCGTGCTGCGCGATGTCCCGCCTGGTCTCGACCGCGAGCCCGGGTAGGTCGGTGATTATCCCCGCCACGCGCCCGTCCGCAAGATAGGCGCGCAAGCGCTGGGGGCCGTCCACCGTCCAGACCACGAGCGGGAACTTGCGAAGCGACGCCTCCGCAAGCAGTCCCGAGCCTGCGGACTTCCTTCCCCGGCTCCGTTTCCGGAGCGGCGCCAGCCACTGATGGACCGCAAGGAGATCGGCGCCGCAGCGCTCCGCGAGATCGAACGGGAGCGTCTCGTAGCGCTGGGTACGGCTGTGGAGCCGGCCCGGCCCGAGGAGCAACCCGCAGCGCGCGTCGGGGTCGAGGCGCTTGATCGCGGCGATCACCGACTCCTCGAACGATGTGTACAGCAGGTCCTCGCGGGCGAAGCGGCTCGAGGCGGCCTCCATGACCTCGGCCTCGTATCCCGGTTCCTTGATCTCGATGTCCAGAGCCGTCCGGCCCCGGCACAGGTCGAGGACCACGTCGAGGAGCGGTGGCTCGTACCGGCTCCTGCGAATGAGCGTGGCGTACGTCTGCATCGCCACAGGCACACCGCGGCGCGACGCGTTGTGATGCACCACCAGGACGCCGTCCGACGTGCGCCGGACATCGAGCTCCACGGCGTCCGCTCCCTGGGCGATGGCAGCCTCGAACGCTGCCGGAGAGTTCCCCGGAGCGTCACGAGACGCGCCGCGGTGCGCGATCACGAGGGGCAGAGAGGTGCCGTCGGTCACCCCGATAGAATGAACGTACGTGATCCCCCGGTACGCCCCGCAGCAGATCGCGAAGATCTTCAGTGACGCCTCACGACTGCAGCGATGGCTGGACGTCGAGTTGCTCGCATGTGAAGGCTGGGCCGAGCTCGGCCGGATTCCGGTCGAATCCCTGAGCGCCCTGCAGGCGGCGAGTGTGGATGCCGAACGCATCGCCGAGCTCGAAGCTGAGCAGGGGCACGACGTCGCTGCCTTCGTGGCCGCCGTACAGGAGACCGTCGGCGAGGCGGGGCGCTACTTTCACCTCGGCCTGACGTCGTCGGACATCGTCGACACAGCGCTCGCAACCCAGCTTCGGGATGCCGCCGGAGTCATCGATGAGGACACCGAGGCCCTGATCGCGGCGCTCGTCGATCAGGCCGAGCGGCACCGCCTCACGGTGATGATGGGCCGCACCCACGGGGTGCACGCGGAGCCGCTCACGCTCGGCATCAAGCTCGCGAACTTCGTCGATGAGGTGCGACGCGCCCGGACCCGGCTCGCCGCCGCCACGGCGGAGATCGCGGTCGGGCAGATCACCGGCGCCGTCGGCACTCACGCGAGCGTGCCGCCCGAGATCGAGGAGCACGTGTGCGCGGGGCTCGAGCTCACCGTCGCGCCGGTTGCGACACAGGTGCTCGCGCGCGACCGGCACGCCTCCTTCGTCACAGCCCTCGCGCTGCTCGGGGCCGTCCTTGAGCGTCTCGCGACCACTGTCCGTCTGCTGCAGATCACCGAGGTCGACGAGGTGGAGGAGCCGTTCGGTCAGCGCCAGAAGGGCTCCTCGGCGATGCCTCACAAGCGCAACCCGATCCTCTGCGAGCGCATCGTCGGGCTTGCGCGCGTTTTGCGTGGATACGCGATGACGGCGATGGAGGACGTGGCCCTCTGGCACGAACGCGATATCTCGCATTCGTCGGCGGAGCGCGTGATCCTGCCCGATGCGTGCGCGCTGGCCGACTACATCGTGCGTCTCTCCACGCGAATCGTGGCCGGCCTGCATGTGAAGCCGGAGCGCATGCTCGCGAACCTCGAGCTGCATGGTGGCATCGTGTTCTCCCAGCAGGTGCTCACGGCGCTCATCGTTGAGGCCGAGTGGCCGCGTGAGGAGGCCTATCGCGCGGTGCAGTCACTCGCGGCACGGGCTCGCGATGACGAGGCGCCGTTCCGCGACCTCGTCGCCGCCGATGCGGATGTCTCCGCAGCGCTGTCGGAGGCCACCATCGCGCACTGCTTCGACGTCGAGACGTACCTCGCGCACATCGACGAGACCTACCGCCGTCTTGGCCTTTCCACATCACCAACCGAAGCGGGACCGCCGGCGAAGCCGTCGGAGTTCGCCGTCGAGGCCGGCATCGCCGGCGGGAGGATGCACTGATGCAGGTATTGAGCAGCGCTGATATCGGGGGACTCAACCTGTTCCGCCGGGGCAAGGTGCGCGACACCTTCCAGCTCGCCGACGGCACGCTGTTGATGATCGCCACCGACCGGCTGAGCGCATTCGATGTCGTCCTGCCGACACCGATCCCGGGCAAGGGTGCCGTGCTCACCCAGATGTCGCGGTGGTGGTTCGATCAGACGAAATCGATCATGCCGAACCACCTGCTGCCTGACGTCGAGGAGGAGATCCCGGAAGCGGTGCGCGAGGACTGGCTGCCCCGGTCGATGCACGTTGCGCGTGCGCAGCGCATCGACGTCGAGTGCGTGGTGCGCGGCTTCATCAGCGGCTCGGGCTGGAAGGAGTACCGCGACAAGGGAACGCTGGCGGGTGAGGCGCTGCAGGCAGGTTTGCAGGACTCGTCGCGTCTCCCGGCGCCGAGGTTCACGCCGGCGATCAAGAAGGACGACGGCCACGATGTGAACATCTCCCGCCGGGAGCTGAGCGCGCTCGTCGGTCCGCAGCTGGCGGATCAGCTCGAATCGGCATCGCTGCGTCTCTTCGATTTCGCCACCGCTCGATGCCAGAGCGTCGGCATCTACCTCGCGGACACGAAGTTCGAGTTCGGTTTCATCAACGGCACGCTCACGCTCATCGACGAGATCTTCACCCCGGACTCCTCGCGGTTCTGGGAGATGTCCGAGTGGAAGGAGGGACAGCCCGCCGTCTCGTTCGACAAGCAGTTCGTGCGCGATTACGTCGAGAAGCTCGGCTGGGATAAGAAGGATCCGGGACCGGCGCTTCCGGACGACGTCGTGAAAGGCACCACACAGCGCTACGTCGAGGCGGCGCGACGCATCTGCGGCATCGACGTGGCAGGCGTGGTTGCCGAGTGATCTTCGCGGTCGAGGTCGTCGTCGCGCTCAAACCCGTGGTCAACGACCCGCAGGGGCTCGTCGTGCGCGACGGTCTGCACCGTCTCGGCTTTGGCTCAGTGCGCTCCGTCCGCGTCGGCAAAAGCATCGAGCTCGAGGTCGAGGCAGAGAGCGAACAACATGCTCGCCACCAAGTCGAGCAGATGTGCGAGCAGTTATTGCGCAACACCGTGATCGAAGAGTCGCGTATCGAGCAAGTACGGGTTCTTACCGAGGCATTGGATTGACGGCGTCGAGGTCGGGGAGGGGTTGGACTGCGCGGCGGGACGCGGTCGGAACGCCTTTGCCGTTCCGCCGCTCACGCTCGCCCGGGGGTCCACCCGGGCTGCGCGATGCCCTCGCTCCGTCCAACCCCTCCCCGACCTTCGTGGGCCTGTCGTAATGCGCTTCGGTGTTGCCGTCTTTCCCGGTACTTGGTCGGATCGCGATAGCGCACATGCTGTCGAACTTGCGGGTCAAGAGGCGGTCATGCTGTGGCACAAGGATCGCGATCTCAAGGGCGCGGACTGTGTGATTCTCCCTGGCGGCTTCGCTTATGGCGATTACCTACGAGCCGGGGCGGTGGCGCGGTTTGCGCCCTTGATGGAGTCTGTTGTCGAGTTCGCCAACAACGGTGGACTGGTGTGGGGGATCTGCAACGGGTTTCAGGTTCTCTGTGAGGCGCATCTGCTGCCGGGCGCGCTGACGCGGAACGCCTCGCTGGAATACCGTTGCGAGGCAACGTGGTTGCGCGTGGAGACCGTGGACAGCGCGTACACCGCCGGGTGTGAGCGGGGTTCGATCCTGCAGATTCCCGTCTCGCACGGAGAGGGGCGGTACGTCGCGGATGAGGCGACGCTCGACATGCTCGAGCGCGAGGATCGCGTGGCGTTCCGGTATGTGGCGCGCGACGGTTCGGATGTCGGGGACGGCTCGCCGAACGGGTCGATGCGCGACATCGCGGGGATTCTCAACGAGCGGAGAAACGTGCTTGGGATGATGCCGCACCCCGAGCGTGCGTGTGAGGATCTGCTCGGCTCGTCCGACGGGTTGCGGCTGTTCGGCAGCGTGGCGAAACTCCTTGCCGCCGGCGGGGCGGTGCAGGCGGCCGCCGCGTCATGACCGGTGTCCAGCTCGCTGCGCCGAGCGACGCCGAGCTGGCCGAGGTCGCGCTCACGCGCGCTGAGTATCGGCATCTCGCGAGCGAGCTCGGGCGCGAACCGAACCGCCTCGAGCTCGGCATCGTCGGCGCCCTCTGGAGTGAGCACTGCAGCTACAAGACGAGCAAACCGTTGCTGCACACGTTGCCGACAACCGGACCGCTCGTGCTCCAGGGACCGGGCGAGAACGCCGGTGCCGTCGACATCGGCAACGGGCTCGCGTGCGTGTTCAAGATCGAGTCGCACAACCATCCCAGCGCGATCGAGCCGTACCAGGGCGCCGCGACCGGAGTGGGCGGCATCCTGCGCGACATCTTCACGATGGGAGCGCGCCCGATCGCGCTCCTCGACTCGCTGCGTTTCGGGCCTCTCGACGAGCCGCACCAGCGACATCTCTTCGACGGAGTTGTGGCCGGCATCGGTGGGTACGGCAACTGCATCGGCGTGCCGACGGTCGGCGGCGAGCTGTATTTCGACGAGTCGTACCGAACCAACTGCCTCGTCAACGCGATGTGCGTCGGTGTCGTCGAGCAGGACCGGATGATGCGTGCCATCGCTCGCGGGCCTGGCAACCTCGTGCTCCTCGTCGGCGCCGACACGGGACGCGACGGGATCCACGGCGCGAGCTTCGCGTCGGTCGTGCTCGACGCGAGCAGTGCAGCACGCCGGCCCGCGGTGCAGGTGGGCAATCCGTTCCTCGAGAAGTGCCTCATGGAGGCATGCCTCGAACTTGCCGGTGATCCGCGCGTCATCGCGATGCAGGACCTCGGCGCCGCGGGACTCTGCGGCAGCACCGCGGAGCTTGCGCATCGCGGCGGCTGCGGCATCGAGGTCGACGTCGCACGCGCGTCACGGCGCGAGACCGGCATGACCCCGTACGAGGTGATGCTCAGCGAGTCACAGGAGCGGATGCTGATCGTGGCGCAACCGAGCGATGTCCGCACGCTGCAGGAGGTGTTCGAGCGCTGGGATCTGCACTCCGACGTGATCGGCGTCATCCTCGCCGAACCGCGCTTCGTGGTCCGCGACGGTGCCGACAACGTCTGCGACCTGCCGCTCGATCTGCTGGTTGACGGCGCGCCGGCCCGTGGAGCGCCGGGACCGCGGCCGGACACGGCTGGCGCATCGCGCGCGCATCTCGACGACTCAGCGCCGATCGAGGCTCCGACGTGGACGCCCGACGAGGCGCTGCTCGCGCTCATCGGAAGCCCCAATCTCGGCAGCCGGCACCCGGTGTTTCGCCGCTACGACACGCAACTCGGTGACTCGACCGTGATTCTTCCCGGCGGCGATGCATCGCTCATGCGTGTCGAAGGTTCCACCGTCGGGCTCGCGCTGGCGACTGACGGCAACTCCCGATACACAGCGCTCAACGCGCGAGAGGGCGCGATGATCGCCGTCTGCGAGGCCGCGCGCAACGTCGTCGCCACCGGGGCGAAACCCGTCGCCCTCACCAACTGCCTCAACTTCGCGAACCCGGAGCAGGCCCCCGTCTGGTGGGATCTGCACGATGCCATCGATGGCATCGGCGAAGCCTGCCTGGCCCTGGAGATCCCCGTGGTGAGCGGCAACGTCAGCCTGTACAACGACACCGGGGGGACCGGCATCGATCCCACGGTGGTCATCGGGATGGTCGGGGTCATCGGCGATGTCGCCGGCCGTTGCACGGCAGGTTTCACAGCCGAGGGCGACCTCATCGGGCTCGTCGGCCCCATCCATGGTGAGCTTGGTGGCAGTGAATATCAGCGCATGGCCCACGGGGTCAATCGAGGCACTCCGCCGCTGCTCGACGTGGATCTCGAGCGCCGCGTGCAGGCATTCGTCCTCGATGCGATCTCGGAAGGCCTCCTGCATTCAGCACACGATTGCGCTGAGGGTGGTATCGCCATCGCTCTCTCGGAGTCGTGTCTGCTGGGCGACATAGGCGCCTGGATCGGCATCGATGAGCTCGGTGATGTCCGCGTGCCGGGTCAACTCGAGGGGTTGATCGAGAGCGAGGCCGGTATACTGTTCGGTGAGAGTCAATCTCGGTTCCTCATCAGCTTCGCCAGGGAGGCACTGGTGCGATTGCATGAGCTGGCTGGACGGCATTCAGTCCCACTGCGTGGGCTGGGCTCCGTCGGAGGCGAGCGTGTATGCGTGACGGGATGCATCGACGTGCCCCTTCGCGAGGTGCGACGCGCCCACGAAGGAGCCTTGATCGAGCGTGAGTGATCAGGCCGGAATGGACGATCTCGGCGACGACCACCTCCACGAGGAATGCGGCGTTTTCGGGGTGTTCCATCCCGGAGAGGACGTCGCCAACCTGACGTATTTCGGCCTCTACTCGCTCCAGCATCGTGGTCAGGAGTCCGCTGGGATCGCCGTCAGCGACGGGGAGACGATTCGTGTGAGCAAGGAGATGGGTCTCGTCTCGCAGGTCTTCGACCAGGAGACCATCGACGACCTCAAGGGCTACATCGCCATCGGGCACACGAGATACAGCACGACCGGCAGCGCGAAGTTGAGCAACGCGCAGCCGATGAGCATGGAGCATCCCGAGATCGGCCCCGTGATGATCGGACACAACGGCAACCTCGTGAACGCGACGAAGCTCCGCGACGAGCTGTCCGCGAAGGGCGTCGTGTTCGAGACCACGAGCGACACCGAGGTTATCGGCGCGCTGCTCGCTCAGACGCACGCCGACTCGCTCGAGCACGCGCTCGCGGAGTCGCTGCCGCGCATTGAAGGCGCGTACTGCCTCGTGTTCCTGACCAAGGATTCACTCGTCGCCGCGCGCGATCCCCTCGGCATCCGCCCGCTCTGCCTCGGCCGCTTCGGCGAGGTCGATGCACCAGGCGGTACCGGCTACGTCATCGCGAGCGAGACGTGCGCGCTCGATGTCATCGGCGCGACGTTCCTCTGCGAGATCGAGCCCGGTGAGATCGTCACCGTCGACTCGTCTGGAATGCGCAGCACCAAGATCCAGCGCGCTACTGCGCACCGCGCGATGTGCTCGTTCGAGTTCATCTACTTCGCGAGACCGGACAGCGTGATGATGGGCAGGTCGTTGTATGAGGCCCGGCGTCAGATGGGTCGCGAGCTCGCACGCGAGGCCCCCGCTGACTGCGACATCGTCATCACACTCCCGGACAGCGGGACACCGGCGGCGATCGGCTACGCTGAGGAGTCGGGGCTCCCGTTCGCTGAAGGGATGATCAAGTCGCGCTACATCACGCGCACGTTCATCCAGCCGACGCAGCGCCTCCGCGAGGCGGGCATCCGCCTCAAGTTCAACCCGATGCGTCACGTGCTGGAGGGACGGCGAGTCGTCCTCGTCGACGACTCGATCGTGCGCGGCACCACGTCGCGCAGGATCATCGACGAGCTGCGCCGCGCGGGGGCGACGGAGGTGCACATGCGTATCGCATCGCCGCCGATCGCGTGGCCGTGCTTCATGGGTATCGACATCGCGTCGCGCCGCGAGCTGATCGCCGCGGGGCATACCGAGCGCGAGATCGGCGAGATGCTCGGCGCGGATTCGCTGCGCTACCTGAGCCTTGCCGGCCTGCGTCGCGCGATGGGCAAGCCCGACGGCAACGGCTTCTGCTTCGCGTGCTTCACCGGCTCCTATCCTGTCGATGTTCCCGCGCAACTCGAGATGGACAAGCTCGCGCTCGAGATCCCGGTCGCCGCAGTCTCCTGAGCGCTGACGCCGTGCCGTCCCTCGCCGAGGCCCAGAAGGTCGAGCATCTCGCCCGGATTCGCGATGCGGTGGTGCGGATCCATGGCCACGTCCGGCGCACGCCGCTGCTGCGCACCGACATCGCGCCTGGATTGATGGTGAAGCCCGAGTCGCTCCAGGTCACCGGCTCGTTCAAGGCTCGCGGTGCTTTCAACGCCGTGCTCAGCCTGCTCGAGCGCGATCCGCACGTCGCGGGTGTGGTCACGCACAGCTCCGGCAATCATGGGCAGGCCATCGCGTGCGCGGCGAAAGCGGCCGGTCTGCCGGCGACGATCGTCGTCCCCGAAGGCGTCACGCCCTCGAAGGTTGCGGGCATTCGCTCATTCGGCGCGACGGTCGTGTCCGAGGGCGTGAACTTCGACAACCGGGAGACCATCGCCGAGGAGATCGCGAGAACGCAGCGACTCTGGCTCGTCCATCCCTACGACGACTGGGATGTCGTGCACGGCGCCGGCACCGTCGGCCTCGAGATCCTCGAGGACGTCCCGTCGCCCGGAGCGGTCGTCGTCCCGGTGGGCGGTGGCGGTCAGATCTCCGGGATTGCGCTTGCACTGTCAGCGCTTTCGCCGCGGACGGCGATCATCGGGGTCGAGCCGGAGAGCGCTGCCGATGCGGCCGCCAGCCTGCATGCCGGTGCGCTGCAATCGCTCCAGTCGGACCCCGTCACGATGGCCGAGGGCGTGAAATCGAAGTCGATCGGCGATCGCAACTTCGAGGTCATCGTCGATGCCGGCATTGTGCGCGACATCGTCACGGTGTCTGAGCGCGAGCTCGCTGATGCGGTGCGCGTGGCGTGGATGCGGCTGAAGCTCGCGATCGAGCCGACCGCCGCGCTGGCGCTCGCCGCATACCTCGCGGGCAAGGTTCCCGCAGGAAGTACCGAGCACCCGACGGTGCTCGTGCTCAGTGGCGGCAACTTCGACCCCGCGGCTGTGGCGGCGCTGCTGACCGCCTAGCTCGAGCGCAGACTCGTGCCGGTACAACGCGGCGACACGCCTCGCACGCGCATTGCGTCCGAATGCAGGCGGCGCGGGACGCCGGCCATCGTGACCGGTTGTGTCGCGTTGCTCTCTGGGCAGCCGGTGGACGACGAGCTCATCCTGGCGCTGGGGGGAGAACCTGGCAGAAGCGTTCTCGACGGCTACAACGGCGGCAGGTCGGGGTACTGGCCGCGAGTCTGGGCGGCGCGAGCCCTGCTGTATGCGTGGGACGAGGACGCCGCGGGCGCGGTGATCGCGGCCACACGAGATGACGCCTGGCGGGTGCGTGAGATGGCGGCAAAGGTGATCGCGCATCAACGCGTCGGTGATGCGTTGCAGGCGGTCGCACGATTGCGAACCGACCCGGTCCCGCGAGTCCGCGATGCCGCGGAACGCGCCGTGCGAATCCTGGCCGAAGCGCGCGCTTGAGGGCGCGGTGAGCCGTTACGCCGCCACGACCCCGATTGTGCATCGTTTGGAACGCTCAGCCGCGTCGATACCTGGCCACGGCAAGCGGGGCGAAGACGGCCACGATCGCCACCGACCAGATGAGCGAGCGGACCACGAAGTACGACGTCGGGTGGCCGAGCAGCGCCTCGGCGGGATGACCCTGCGTCAGGCAGCGCACGGCGTTGACCATCACGGTCAGCGGCTGATTCTCCGCGAAGCCCCGCATCCACGACGGCATCGTCGCCACCGGGATGTACGCCGACGACACGAACGTGAACGGGAACACGATGAGCGCGAACCCCTGCGCGGCCTGTGCAGAGCCGGCGACCATTCCGAGGAGCACGAACACCCACTCGAAGACGAAGCCGAAGAGGATCACGAGCGCGGCGGCGGCGAGTGCCGCGCCCACGCTGCCGTGCAGCCGGAAACCCACGAGGAACCCGATCGCGACGGTGACGATGAGTCCCCAGAACTGGATCGCCGTGTCCGCGACGGCGCGGCCCACGAGCACCGCGCTGCGCGGTATCGGCAATGACCGCAAGCGTGCGATGAGCCCCTCGCTCATGTCCTCGGCCATCCCGGCGGATGCGTACATCGCGTTGAACAGCACGCCGGTCGTGATGAATCCCGGGACGACGAAGTCCACGTAGTTGATGCCTGCGAGCGCGATGGCGCCGCCGAACACGTAGCGGAAGATGAGCAGGAACATGGCGCCCTGCAGCGTGCCGACCACGACGAGCTGTGGCGACCGGATGAACTTGAGCAGCACGCGGCGCGCGACCTGCCCTGTCGAGACGACGATGCCCGCGGCGTTGCCGCGCGGTGGGGCCGTGGCAATGCTCATGCCACATCCTCCTTGGGTTGGCCGGTGAGAGCGAGGAACGCTTCATCGAGCGTCGGCTGACGCACGGAGACCTCATCGATCGCGATGCCGGTGTCGTCGAGCGGTCGCAGTGCGGCGAAGACGCGCTCCGTGCCGGCCCCGAGCGCGATGCGCACGCTCCTCGTGGGGACGTCGATGGTCGCCCGTCCCTCGCCGATCGACATCAGGGTCATGGCAACGCGGTCCAGCGCGAAGGTGTCGCGCACATGAACCTCGACGACACTGCGCCCCGCGCGACGTTTCAGCTCGCGTGGCGTCCCCGACGCGACCACGTGACCGTGATCGATGATGGCGATCTGTGACGCCAGATGATCGGCCTCGTCGAGGTACTGGGTGGTGAGGAGGACATCCGTGCCATCGGCGACCAGCGAACGGATGACATCCCACAGCTCGAGCCGGCTTCGCGGATCGAGACCCGTGGTCGGCTCGTCGAGCAACAGCAGCCGGGGACGCGCGACGAGACTGGCGCCGAGGTCGAGGCGGCGCCGCATGCCTCCGGAGTACGTGCGCACGGTCCGGTCCGCGGCGTCGTCGAGGCCCATCCGCTCGATGACCGCTGCAGCGTCGCGACGGGCATCGGACGCGGAGGCGCCGGAGAGACGCGCGACCATCACGACGTTCTCCCGGCCCGTCATCGTGGGCTCCACCGCGGCGGACTGCCCGGCCAGCGCCACCAGCCGTCGAACCGCGGCCGGGTTGCGGGCCACATCGGTGCCGTGGACGCGGAGCGTCCCGCCATCCGGCCGCATGAGGGTCGCCACGAGGTTGACGAACGTCGTCTTGCCGGCGCCGTTCGGGCCGAGCAGGGCCATGACCTGGCCCGGCGCCATCGTGAGGTTCAGGCCGTCGAGCGCATGGGTCTTGCCGAAGGTCTTGTCGAGGCCGGCCGCCTCCAGGGTCGCGTTCATCTCTAACACCATCCAAGGAAGATTGCGTCTAACGGTGACATGTGCAATGCTAGACTAACGATGTTAGGCAAGTCAAGCCGTCACGTGGTCACGTTTTTCGCGACGCCGGCAACCGCGAGGATCCGTCTGTGAGCCGCCAGGAGACGGAGACCGGGCTCAACCGCGAGGCGGTCATCCAGGCCGCCCTGGGGATGCTCGACGCCGTCGGCGTCGAAGGGCTCTCCATGCGCGCGCTCGCCGATCGTCTCGGTGTGAAGGCCGCGTCCCTCTACTGGCACATCCGCGACAAGGACCAGCTGCTGGAGCTGGTGGCCGAGAGCGTTCTCGACCGCGTCACCGTGACGACGCCGGCTGCAGGCTGGCGCCCGCAGGTCACGGCGGCGTGCGATGAGCTGGCCGGATTCCTCAAGGTGCACCGGGGGGCGGCGACGGTTGTGCTCGGCTCGCTCCCGGTGGTACAGCGCAGCCGCCTCACGCGGGATCTGGGGCAGGTGCTCGCGACGGCGGGTCTGGCGGACGCCGACGCCGCTGCCACCACCCTCGTTTTCGAAGCGGCGGTATCGGCTTTCATCGATACGCCCGCACCCGCAGGCGGCCGCGGTGGGCAGTTGATGACACTCGCGATCGACTCCGGCTCGTGGCGGGTCCTCGTTCGAGCGGCGGCGTCCAACGCGGTTGACGTCGCGAGCTCGACGGGCGGCGGCGGGGCAGCCTCAGTCGAGATGCGGCCTGGCAACCTCGTGCTTGTGAAGAACCGTCGCGGCGGTGACCACGGCGCGGTCGAGCTGAGTCCCAACTACACGTGGTATTTCAAGATCCATGGCGGCACCTGGAACACCGTGCTCGACCTCTCGGGCCTGCGCATCAGCGGGATCGAGCTCGACAGTGGCGCGGGCAACGTCACCTGCACCCTGCCCGCGCCGATCGGTGTGGTGCCGATTCGAGTCAACAGCGGCATCGTCGGTGTCACCTTCCACCGGCCGCGCGACACGGCGGTGCACGCCGTGGTGTCGCAGGGGTCGGTGCGCGTGCGCCTCGACGACAAGCCCATCCGCCTGACGTCGGACGTGGAGTGGGACACACCCGGCGCGAAGCAGGCGGTGAACCGCTATGACCTCACGGTGTACAGCGGCTGCGTTCGGGTGACGATGGACGCCGACGCGCCGGCCGCCCGGGGCGCCGCGCCCGCATCAGACGCGGCCGCGAGCGACCGATCCTCCTCGCGCTCGGACCAGGGCATCAGCCTCGTCCTCGACGGCATCGAGAAGCGGTTGAGCGAGCGTCGCGCCGGCTGACCCGGGCCCTGTCGATTTCGGGACATCTGGTCCGTATAGGACGTGAAGGGCCGGAACACAACGGCCGACCGAAGCAACCGGCACGATCTCTTGCCGAGGAGGAACAACAGTGAACCAGTACATGCTCAGCGTCTTTCACGTCGAAGGCAGCCCCGCCCTTTCCCCGGAGGCGACGGAGAAGATGTTTCGGGACGTGAGCGCGCTCAACACCGAGATGATGTCGGCCGGCGCGTGGGTGTTCGCCGGCGGCCTGCACCCGGTGTCGAGCTCGTCCGTCGTGCGGGTTCAGGACGGCGCCGTGGTCACGACCGACGGCCCGTTCGCTGAAGGCAAGGAGTACATCGGCGGCTTCTGGGTCATCAAGGCCGAGGACCTCGATGCCGCGCTCGCCTGGGCGGCGAAGGCGACCGTGGCCTGCGTCGAGCCGATCGAGGTGCGCCCGTTCCAGGAAGCCGTGCAAGACTGACTCCGGCGATGGTGGCGGTCAGCGGCTCCGAGATCGAACGTGTCTTTCGCGAGGAATACGGACGGGCCGTCTCCGTGCTGGTCCGGTCGTTCGGTGACATCGACATCGCCGACGAGGCAGTCCAGGAAGCGTTCATCGTTGCGGCGCAGCGGTGGCCCGATACCGGACTGCCTCCAAGCCCGGCAGGGTGGATCATCACGACCGCGCGACGTCGCGCAATCGATCGTCTCCGCAGCGACGCGGCCCGCGCGGACCGTCACGCGAAAGCTGCGCTGATGCATGCTGAAGACGAGCCGGTTGTGGAAGGTCCGGTGCACGACGAGCGCCTCCGCCTGATCTTCACCTGTTGCCATCCGGCGCTCGCGACAAACGTCCAGGTCGCGCTGACGCTGCGGTTGCTCGGTGGGTTGTCGACGCCGGAGATCGCGCGAGCGTTCATCGTTCCCGAGGCCACGATGGCGCAGCGGCTGGTGCGCGCGAAGAACAAGATCCGCGACGCCCACATCCCCTACCGGGTGCCGGGTCCGGAAGTGCTTCCCGACCGGCTCAAACCCGTGCTCGAAGTTGTCTATCTGATCTTCAACGAGGGGTACGTGGCCAGCGCAGGTGAGCATCTTGCACGTGCGGATCTCTGTGCGGAGGCGATCCGATTGGGACGCGTCCTCGCCGAGCTGATGCCGGACGAAGGCGAGGTGCTGGGACTCCTCGCGCTGATGTTGCTCATCCACTCGCGCCGGCGGGCTCGCACCACGGGCGGCGGAGATCTTGTGCTGCTCGCCGACCAGGATCGCTCGCAATGGGATCGAGGTCTCATCGATGAGGGGCAGTCGATCGTGCGTGAATGTCTGCGGCGAAACCGTCCGGGTCCGTATCAGATCCAGGCGGCGATCAACGCGGTGCACAGCGACGCACCGGGTGCGGCCGCCACCGACTGGAATCAGATCCTCCAGCTGTACGACCAGCTCATCGCGGTGACTCCCACTCCGGTCGTGGCGCTCAACCGCGCCGTCGCGCTCGCCGAGATCCGGGGTGCCGAGGATGCGCTGTCCACGATCGAGCGCCTGGACCTCGACGACTACTACCTGTTCCACGCGGTCAAAGCAGATCTGCTGAGCAGGATCGGACGCAACGGCGACGCGCGCCGCGCGTATGCGAATGCCATCACGCTCACGGCCAACAGCGCCGAGCGAGCGTTTCTCGAGCGAGCCCGCAACGCACTGCCGGCGTGAGCGCGCTGTCACGACAGCGCCTCGCAAACGGCCGATCCGTCGATGTCGGCCAACGTGATGGTGACGGTCAGAGTCGCCTTCTTGTTCGAAGTCAGGTTGTCGACGAAGGGACCGCCCGTTGAATCCGCGTCAACAACCGAGCCCAGGGCTTGGTTGTCACCGAGTGCAACCTCAGTGGAAGCCGATCCCCGCGAGCGCGGCCGACCCAGGCGAGAGCTTCGAGTACGGCACCTGCGTCAGCGGCTGCTCGGTGGTGTTGCCGAGCTCGTGCAGGTCGGATCCCTGCTCGTCGATGTACAGGAGCCCCGTGACGATCTCCTTGCGTGCGCGCGCCGCCATCAGATGCTCGAGCACGCCGGCACGATCCGTCGGGTCGTACCCCTCGGGCACATTGCGGAAGCGGAGCGTTGCCCCGTCGTGCATCGGGATGCTGATCACACCGTCCGTCGGGATCGTCGCCGAGATCTCGTCCGCCGGTGGCACGAAGTCGGTCACCGTCATCTGCACGTCGTGCTGACGCGTGAAGAGGTAGCTCTTCGTCGAGCCCTCGTGGTCGTTGAACGTCACGCATGGGGAGATCACGTCGATGATCGCGAGACCGTGATGCGCCATCGCGGCGCGGAAGATCGGCACCAGCTGGCGCTTGTCGCCCGAGAACCCGCGCGCCAGGAACGTCGCGCCCATCGAGAGCCCGAGGAGGATCGGATCGATCGGCTGCAGGTGGTTCGCCTCGCCGCGCTTGGTCGTTGAACCAACATCAGCCGACGCCGAGAACTGGCCTTTCGTGAGCCCGTACACGCCGTTGTTCTCGATGATGTAGACCATGCGGACGTTGCGCCGCACCAGGTGGGCGAGGTGACCGAGCCCGATCGACAGCGAGTCGCCGTCACCCGAGATCCCGATGCAGAGCAGGTCGCGGTTGGCCGCGCCGGCACCGGTCGCGATGGGTGGCATCCGGCCGTGGCACCCGTTGAAGCCGTGCGCGCCGCGAGCGAAGTACGCGGCGGTCTTGGCGGAGCACCCGATGCCGCTGAGCTTGGCGATCATGCGTGGCGGTGTGGCCGTCTCCCACAGCGCCTGCGTGATCGCGGCCGTCACGGAGTCGTGCCCGCACCCCGCGCAGAGCGTCGACATGCCGCCCTCGTAGTCGCGGACCGTCAGGCCGAGCGCGTTGCGTTCGAGCCCGGGATTGGTGACTGCGGGTTTGACGATGGACGGCATGGCTCAGGCCCCCACGATTCGTGTGACACCGTCGACGACGTCCTCGGCGCTGATCGGAAACCCGCCGTACACGAGCACTGACCTGAGCTTCTCCTTGGGCACCGGGGTTTCGAGCGTGAGCAGGGTGCGCAGTTGCGCGTCGCGGTTCTGCTCGACCACGACGACGGTCTCATGTGCGTCGAGGAATGCGCGCACCGCGGCCCCGAACGGGAAACCGCGCACACGCATGTAGTCCGCGACGAGTCCGCGTTCGGCAAGGAGACCGATCGCCTCCAGGACCGCGAGCTCACAGCTCCCAAGGGTGACGATGCCGAGCGGCGCGTGCGCGCCATCCCGGATCAGCGGCTCCGGGATGTGCTCCGCGGCGGCGGTGTGCTTGCGCGCCAACCGGTCGACGACCGCCTGGTACACCTCCGGATCCTCCGTGTACGCGCCGTCGCTGCCGTGTCCGGATCCGCGCGTGAAATACGCGCCAAGCTCGCTGACGCCCGGGAGCGTGCGCGCCGTGACCGAGTCGGCATCCTCGGGCTCGTAGCGATGGAAGACCTCGAGCTCCCGCAGCTCTCCCGCGTCGAGCACGCGCCCGCGATCGGGAACGTAGGCGTCGTCCCACTCGAAGGCTGGGCTCACCCAGTCGTTCATGCCGATGTCGAGGTCGGAGAGCACGAACACCGGCGTCTGGAAGCGCTCCGCGAGGTCGAATGCCGTCGGCGCCATCGAGAAGCACTCCGCCGGGTTGGCCGGGAAGAGGAGCACGTGCTTGGTGTCCCCGTGCGAGGCGTACGCGCAGCTGAGGATGTCGCCCTGCTGCACGCGGGTGGGCATGCCGGTCGAGGGGCCGGTGCGCTGCACATCGAAGATGACGGCCGGGATCTCGGCGTAGTAGCCCATGCCGATCAGCTCCTGCATGAGCGAGATTCCGGGTCCGGATGTCGACGTGAAGGCGCGTGCTCCCGCCCACGATGCCCCGAGCACCATGCCGATGGCCGCAAGCTCATCCTCGGCCTGGAGCACCAGGTAGTTGTTCTTTCCCGTGCCGGGATCGCGCCGGAACTTGGCGCAGTACTTGGTGAACGCGTCCATGAGCGACGTCGACGGTGTGATCGGGTACCACGCGGCGACGGTCGCCCCGGCGTACACGCAGCCAAGCGCGGCGGCTGTGTTGCCGTCGATGAGGATCGATCCCTGCGTCGCGTCCATCGCCTCGACACGGCAGCGCAGCGGATACGCGAAATGCGCGGTCGCGAAGTCGTGGCCCAGTCGCAGCGCCGTCTGGTTGGACTCGCGGAGCCGCTCCTTGCCGGCGAACTGTTCGGTGAGCAGCTGCGCGATCACGTCCATGTCGAGCCCCAGCAGCGCGACGAGCGCTCCGGCGCACGCGATGTTCTTCATCAGGATGCGCTCACGCGGCCCGCGGAAGGCGTCGTTGCACATCTCCGCAAGCGGCACGCCGAGGTACGTCACGTCCTCGCGGATCAGCTCGCGATCCAGGGGCCACGACGAGTCGTACATCGTGTAGCCGCCACTCGCCACCTCCGCGATGTCGTTCGCGTACGTCTGACCGTTCATCGCGACCATGACGTCGTAGCGGAGCGCGCGCGCCACGTGACCGTCCTTGTTGACGCGGATCTCGTACCACGTCGGCAAACCCTGGATGTTCGACGGGAAGAGGTTCTTGCCGGAGACCGGCACGCCCATCCTGAAGATCGCGCGCATCAACAGGTTGCTGGCGCTCGACGAGCCCGTCCCGTTGACGTTGGCGAGCTTGATCGAGAAGTCGTTGACCTTCGAGCGTTCGGATGTGCCGGTGAGCTCGTGGGTCATGAGGGCACCGCGACGCGTGGAGACGTGGACATCGCGAGCGGGATGAGCAACTCGAACTTGAGCATGTCCCAGGCCGCCGTCGGGCAGCGCTCGGCGCAGAGGCCGCAGTGTACGCAGAGGTCCTCGTCCTTGACCATCACCCGTCCAGTCTGCGGCAGCGCGGCCGACACGTAGAGGGCCTGGTCGAGGTTCTTCGCCGGGGCCGACAGCCGCGTCCGCAGGTCGTCCTCGTCACCGTTCTCGGTGATGGTCAGGCACTGCACCGGGCAGATGTCGATGCACGCGTCGCACTCGATGCAGAGCGGCGCCTGGAACACGGTCTCGATGTCGCAGTTCAGGCAGCGCTGCACCTCGCGCGCTGTCTGCTCCGCGGAGAACCCCATCTCCACCTCGGTCCCGATGCTCCGGAACCGTTCGGTCAGCTCCACGTGCTGCATGCGCTGCCGTGCCGAGGGGTTGTAGTCGTTGTTGTAGCTCCACTCGGTGAGCCCCATCTTCTGGCTGACCAGGTTCATGCGCTGCGGCGGCCGTTCGGTGACGGCGACTCCCTCGCAGTGGTTGTGGATCGAGATCGCCGCCTGATGACCGTGCTCGACTGCCCAGATGATGTTCTTGGGACCCATCGCGGAGTCGCCTCCGAAGAACACGCCCGGCAGGGATGACTGGAAGGTCACCGGGTCGACGACGGGCATGTCCCAGTCACCGACCTCGAGACCGAGGTCGCGCTCGATCCAGGGGAAGGCGTTCTCCTGCCCGATCGCGAGGATGACGTCGTCACAGGGGATCACCACCGTGTCGATGACCGTGGAGTGCCGCGCCTGCTCGTCCCATTCGAGACGCTGGAACTCCATGCCGGTCAGCGTGCCGTTCTCGATGACGAAGCGCGTCGGCGCGTGGTCGACGAGTATCTCGACGCCTTCCTCCTCGGCATCCTCGAGCTCCCATGAGGATGCCTTGAAGAAGGTGCGCGGACGCCGCGCCATGACCTTGATGTTCTTGCCGCCGAGGCGGAGCGACGACCGGCAGCAGTCCATCGCCGTGTTCCCGACACCGATGATCAGGACGCGCTCGCCGATCGAGTCCGTGTGACCGAACGCGATCGACTCGAGCCAGTCGATGCCGATGTGGATGCGATCGCTCTCGTGGCGCCCGGGGATGTCGAGGTCCTTGCCGCGCGGCGCCCCGGTGCCCACGAAGATCGCGTTGTGGTCCTGCGCGAGGAGCTCGCGGAGACTGTTCACGGGAGTGTTCAGCCGCAGGTCGACGCCCATGTCGATGATCGTCGCTATCTCCTCGTCGAGGATCTCCGCGGGCAGTCGGAAGGACGGGATGTTGGTCCGCATCAGCCCCCCCGGCACGTCGTGCTGCTCGAGGATCACCACCTCGTAGCCGATCGGGAGGAGATCGTTGGCGACGGTCAGCGAGGCCGGTCCGGCCCCGACGCAGACGACACGGCGCCCGTTCTTCTGCTTCGGGATCACCGGAAGGCGGCCGGCGATGTCGCCGCGGAGATCCGAGGCGACGCGCTTGAGACGGCAGATCGCCACCGGCGCGCCGTCGATCCGGGTCCGCCGGCAGGCCGGCTCGCATGGACGGTCGCAGGTCCGCCCCAGGATCCCCGGGAACACGTTCGACTCCCGGTTCGACATGTACGCGTCCGTATACCGCCCCTGGGCGATCAACCGTATGTACTCGGGCACATTGGTGTGGGCCGGACATGCCCACTGGCAGTCGACCACCCGATGGTAATAGCTCGGGTCGTCAGTATTGGTTGGGTTCACGAAATGGATCAGTCCCTGGACGGCCTCGTGTTCGCTCCTATGGTGACACCCTCTCATCGGAACGCGGCGACCGGAGCGCATCTCCGCGCCGCCCAACCGGCCGCCGATACACTCTGACGAGATGGGTGACCTCCGCTACGCAGACGCCGGTGTCGACATCGATGAGGGCAACCGTGCCGTCAGCCTGATCCGGCGCACCATCGCGTCGACGCATTCGGCACGCGTGCTCGGCGGCATCGGCGCCTTCAGCGGCCTCTTCACGCTCGAGCCGGATTCGGCGAACCCGACGGTGCTTGCCTCGAGCACAGACTCCGTCGGCACCAAGGTGAAGGTCGCGATCGCCACCGGGCGGCACCGCGGGATCGGCATCGACATCGTCAACCACTGTGTCAACGACATCCTGTGCTGCGGCGCCGAGCCGCTCTTCTTCCTCGACTACTACGCAACGGGGAGGCTCATCCCCGAGCAGCTCGCCGAGCTCATCGAGGGGATCGCGGAAGCCTGCCGCGCGGCGGGATGCGCGCTCATCGGCGGCGAGACGGCCGAGATGCCGGGCGTCTACGCGCTCGGCGACTACGACATCGCAGGGTTCATCGTCGGCTCGGTCCGGCGCGACGAGATCATCGACGGCAGCCTCGTCGTGGCCGGCGACCAGCTCTACGCGTTGCCCAGCAGCGGCTTGCACACCAACGGGTACTCGCTCGTGCGCCACATCGTCGCGGAGCACGAGCTGCAATGGAGCGATGTGCTCCCTGGCACCGACCGCCCGCTCGCCGATCTCCTGCTCGAGCCGCATCGCGCATACCTCCACGCCATCCGCGAGATGCGTGCCAGGACGGACATTCACGCCATGGCGCACATCACGGGCGGCGGCGTCATCGACAACGTGCCGCGCGTGCTCCCGGAGGGACTCGCGGCCACCATCGACCGTTCCACGTGGAACATTCCGCCCATCTTCGGGGCGCTCCAGCAGGTGGGCGGCATCCATCTCGAGGAAATGTGGCGCACCTTCAACATGGGCGTCGGGATGGTGGTCATCGTCCCAGCGAGCGCTCCGCCGATCGACGGCCTCGCGGGGATCCCCGTCTGGCGCATCGGCGAGGTGGTGCCCCAGACCGGCCCGCGGCGGGTCGTGCTCACGTGAGCACGCGCACCCCGATCGGCGTGCTCGTCTCGGGCGCGGGCACCAACCTCGAGGCGCTGCTCGAAGCAGTCGCGAAGCGTGACTTCCCGGCGGAGGTCACGCTCGTCATCTCCAATCGAGCCAAGGCGCCGGCGCTCGACATCGCCCGCAGCCACGGCGTGATCGCGGTGGCCCTGCCGCAGTCGGACTTCGGTGGCGATGCCACAGCCCGGGATCGCGAGATGCGCGATCGGTTCCGCGCCGCGGGCGTCCACCTCATCGTCTGCGCCGGGTACGACCGGATCCTCAGCGACGAGTTCCTCGATGCCTTCCCGGACGCCATCCTCAATGTGCATCCGTCCCTGCTGCCGGCGTTCGGCGGCGGGATGGACGCCGTCGAGCAGGCGCTGGCCCGCGGCGTCAAGCTCACCGGCTGCACGGTCCAGCTGCTCGATCGCGGCGAAGCGGACGGCGGCCCGATCGTCCTGCAGGCGGCGGTCCCGGTCGAGCCCGAGGACGACGCCGCGACGCTGCGGCGCCGCATCCACGTCCGCGAATGGGAGCTGCTGCCCCAGGCGGTCGCGCTGTGGTGCACCGGCCGCATCGCTCGAGAGGGCAATCGGGTCCGCGTCCTGCCCGCCGCGGCACCGGCGCCGGTCTGAGCGTGCGAGCGCTCCTCTCCGTCAGCGACAAGACCGGCCTGGTGGAGTTCGCCCGCGGGCTTCGCGAGTGCGGTGTCGAGCTGATCGCCACGAGCAGCACCGGCCGGACGCTCGCAGAGGCGGGCGTGGAGTCCCTCTCGGTGGCGGACATCACCGGGTTTCCGGAGATGCTCGACGGACGCGTTCGGACGCTCCATCCGGCGATCCACGCGGGCATCCTGGCGCGCCGCGACATTCCCGAGCACATGCGCCAGCTCGCGGAGAACAGATTCGAGCCCATCGACCTCGTCGTCTCGTCGCTGTACCCCTTCGCGGACACCCTGGCGAGTGGAGCGGACGACGACACGATCATCGAGAACATCGACATCGGCGGCCCTTCGCTCATTCGGGCTGCCGCCAAGAACCGTGATTCGGTCGCCGTTGTGGTCTCGCCGCTGCAGTACGAGTCGCTGCTCGCGGAGCTGCGCGAGCATCGATCGATCTCGATCGCCACCAGGCACCGGCTGGCGGTCGACGCCTTTGCGCACGTCGCCGCCTACGACACGCAGGTCGCTGCGTGGCTGCGCACCGGCGCGCCGTCAGACGAGATGCCGGCGGAGTTCAGCGTCGGAGGACCGCGACTGCACGAGCTCCGCTACGGCGAGAACCCGCACCAGCGAGGCGCGCTCTATGCCGCTCCGGGCGAGCCGGGCGGCGCCGCCCGGGCGAGGTCGATACAGGGATCGGCGCTCTCCTTCACCAACTGGCTCGACGTCGACGCCGCGTACGCGCTCGTGAGCGAGTTCGACGAGCCGGCGGCGTGCGTGATCAAGCACACGAATCCGTGCGGTTTCGCTGTCGGCGAGACGGCGGTCGACGCGTACCGGCGGGCGTACGAGTGCGATCCACGCGCGGCGTTCGGGGGCATCGTCGGCGTCAACCGCACGATCGACCTCGCGACCGCCACCGAGATCGCGCGCACCTTTCTCGAGGCGGTCGTGTGCCCAGCCATCGACGGGGACGCGGCCGCCCACCTCGCCACGAAGCCGCGGATGCGCGTGCTGGTCGTCGACCGGCCGTCAGGCGCTGGGCAGCTCGACGTCCGCAGCATCGACGGCGGCCTGCTCGTGCAGACACGCGACCGGGTCAACACAGACCGCGCGACGATGACGGTGGCGACGATCCGCCAGCCCGATGACCGCGAGTGGCGCGATCTGCTGATCGCCTGGCGCGTCTGCAGGCACGTCAAGTCGAACGCGGTGGTCGTCGTGCGCGACGGCATGGCGGTCGGCGTCGGCGCCGGTCAGATGTCGCGTGTGGAATCGTCCGAGCTCGCGGTGGCACGAGCCGGCGAGCGTGCGGCGGGTGGCGTCGCCGCCTCGGATGCCTTCTTCCCGATGCCCGACGGGCTCGAGACCCTGGGCAACGCCGGGGTCCGCGCGGTCATTCACCCCGGCGGGAGCAAGAACGACCCCGTGGTGACCGCGGCCGCGGACGGACTCGACATGGCGATCGTCCTTGCCGGTGAGCGTCACTTCCGGCACTAGCGAGGGGGAACCGTCCGAGCCGAGGCTCAGGCGCGCAGCTGCCGGCTAGCGCCCGTTGCGCCGGCCGCGGTCCTGCTTGGACTGATCCTCGATGCAGTACCGCGCGGTGGGAATCGCTTCCAGCCGGGCCTCGCCGATTGGCTTGCCGCAGGCCTCGCACCGGCCGTACGAACCCAGGTCGACACGCTTCACGGCCTCCTCGAGCTCGGCCAGCTCCAACTCGGCGTGCTTCTGGACGCTCTGGTCCAGCTCCAGCCCGATCGTCTCGCTCGCGAGCTCGGACGGGTGCTGCTCGGCAGAGGACAGCTCGCGCTCCGTGGCCTCCTGGGCGTCCGCCGTGAGCCGGCCCGCAGCCTGGCGCAGCGCCTCGATCCGGGCGCGCTCAGTCAGCAGCCGGGTGCGGGCTTCGTCGGTATTCATGGTCGTGGGTCACCCCCGTGTCTTCCGAACGCGGTCTCGCCAAGCGCTCTGTGCGCGATGGATCCTGTTGCTGATCCATTCGACGCTGTGCGCTCTCGGCCCGCAGGTTTGCACTCATTCTCCCCACTCAGTACCCGTTAAGCAATGGGTGAGGGCGCGAGCCAGACCACGCCGAGCGGCGGCAGGGTCAGCCGCGCGGAGTTCGAGAACGAGTGCCAGGGCTGCGGTTCCGCCTCGACCGCGCCCAGGTTGCCGACTCCGCTCCCGCCGTAATGCTCGGAGTCGGTGTTGAGGACCTCAGTCCAGGGGCCCTCGAGCGGCAGCCCCACCCGGAAGTCGTATCGGACCACGGGCGAGAAGTTGGCGATGCAGGCGATCCCCGGGTGCCCGTTGGCGTCGCGGCGGATGAAGCTGAGGACGTTCTGGTCGGCGTTGCCGGCGTCGATCCACTGAAAGCCGTTCGGGCTTTCGTCGAGCTCCCACAGTGCCGGGACGCTCGCGTACAGCGCACCGAGGTCCGCGACGAGGTGCTCCACGCCGGCATGCGCCGGATCGTCGAGCAGCGACCAGTCGAGCGACGACTCGTGCGCCCACTCGTGCTCGTCACCGAGCTCCCCACCCATGAACAGCAGCTTCTTGCCGGGGTGCGCCCACATCCAGCCGAACATGGCGCGAAGGTTCGCGAAGCGCTGCCATGGATCACCGGACATCTTCCCGAGCAGCGAGCCCTTGAGGTGCACCACCTCGTCATGCGACAGGGGGAGGATGAAGCGCTCCGACCATGCGTACATGAGCCCGAACGTCATCTGATGATGGGCGTAGCGGCGATACACGGGGTCCTTGTGCAGGTAATCGAGGGTGTCGTGCATCCACCCCATGTTCCATTTGAAGTCGAAGCCGAGGCCGCCACTCGCCGTCGACCGTGTCACGCCCGGCCACGTCGTCGACTCCTCGGCGATGGTGATGACGCCCGCTTTGCGTGCGTGCAACGAGTCGTTCACCTCGCGCAGAAGCGCGATGGCCTCGAGATTCTCCTTGCCGCCGTTGATGTTCGGCACCCATGCGCCCGGCTGACGTGAGTAATCGAGATAGAGCATCGACGCCACCGCGTCCACGCGCAACCCGTCGATGTGAAACTCCTCGGCCCAGTAATGCGCGTTGGCGACGAGGAAGTTGCGCACCTGGTTGCGCCCATAGTTGAAGACGTACGTGCCCCAGTCGGGATGCTCACCACGTCGCGGGTCACCATGCTCGTACAGCGGCGTGCCGTCGAAGCGCGCGAGCGCCCAGCCGTCACGCGGGAAATGCGCGGGCACCCAGTCGAGCAGGACGCCGATGCCGTTGCGATGCATCACATCGACGAACGTGCGGAAGTCGTCGGGGCTGCCATGCCGCGCGGTGGGCGCGTAGTACCCGGTGACCTGGTATCCCCACGAGCCTCCGAAGGGATGCTCCATGATCGGCAGCAGCTCGACGTGCGTGAAGCCCATGGCGCGGCAGTGCTCGGCGAGCGGCTGCGCAATCTCCTGATAGCTGAGCACGCGGCCGTCCGCGGCGCGCCGCCACGAGCCGAGGTGGACCTCGTATGACGCGAACGGCGCGGCGGTCAGCGATCCGCGCGCGCGCCGGCGCATCCAGGCGCCGTCGCGCCATCTGTGTGCGCTCTGCTCGACGATGCTCGCTGTACCCGGTGGATGGTCTGCAGCCCGCGCAAGGGGATCCGCCTTGAACGTGCGCATGCCATCGGCTCGTGTGACGAGGAACTTGTAGCGCACGCCCCTGACGACCCCGGGGCAGAAGAGCTCCCAGACGCCCGACCCGCCGAGCATCCGCATCGGCCAGGTGCGCGCGTCCCAGAAGTTCGCGTCACTCACGACGCTGACGCCGAGCGCGTTCGGCGCCCAGACGCTGAACGCCGTCCCGGTGACGCCTTCGTGCTCGATCACTCGGGCTCCGAGCGCGCGCCAGAGCTGCAGGTGCGTGCCCTCCCCGATCAGGTGCAGATCGAGCTCGCCGAGCGATGGGGTGAAGGCATACGGATCCTCCTGCTCCCACTCGCGATCGTCGTTGCGAAACCGGATGCGGTACCCGGGCGGGTCGCTCACCGGGAGGTTGACCTCGAACAGGCCGAGGCCGTTGCGGCGCCGCATCGGGGTGACCCCGTCCTCGCGAGCGATGCTTGCGGCCGTCGCCTCCGGATGAAAGGCGCGGATCAGCGTCGTCGAGCCGTCGCGGTGCGGTCCCAGCAGCGCATGCGGGTCGCGCAGCCGCCCGGCGAGCAGTTGCTCCAGCGCGGCCTCGAGGTCGGTCACGGCCCCGGCTTCTGCGGTCATTCCGCCGCCGCGCCACGGAGCAGGAAACGCAGCGGGATCTCGACCCACGTGGGTCGGTGCCCGAGCTCGTACCCGATCTCGTAGACAGCCTTCTGGATCTCGAAGGCGCGGCGGATCACGAGGGCGGATCCGGGTTCCGGGAGCAGCGGATCCGAGCCGACAGCCTCCAGATACGCGCCCCAGAACGCGTCGCCATTGGCATCGGCCCATGCGTCACCGAAGCCGGCGAGTGCTCGTGCCTCATCGGTGTCCGGCGCGCCGCGTTCGGCGATCGCCGCCGCTGCCGCATAGTCGAACGAGCGGAGCATCGCGGCCACATCCCGCAGCGGCGTGCTCAGCTCCCGGCGCTGCGCAGGCGTACGGTCGGGCTCGCCCTCGAAGTCGAGCACCACCCACCCGGTGTCCACGCGCAGCAGCTGACCCAGGTGCAGGTCGCCGTGCACGCGGATCAGCTGGCCGCCCGGAGGCAGCTCGCGCATCTCGTCGAAGCGCGCCACCACGCTGTCGCGGACGGCGCGGAGCGGATCGAGGACGCCACCGCCGCGGGCGAGGAGCGCGTCCAGCTCATCCGTCATCGCCGCCGCCCAGCTCGAGAGCTCGGCCTGTGTGAGCGGCGCCCTCGTCATGCCGGCGCCGCCGGCGCCGAGCGCGAGGTGCATCTCAGCGACGACCTGACCGAGCCGCATCGACTCCGCGAGGAAGGCGGCATCCTGCTCGTCGACCGCGGCACGACGTTCCACCGCGTCCGCGGCACCCATCCCCTCAGCGGTCGCGTAGAGGTCGCGCAGCGACGTCATCGCCAGCGCCCATCCCTCGCTGCTGTTGTGCAGGAATCGCTGGATCAGCACGAGCGGCGACGGTGGTTCGTTGCCGGATGCCCACACCATCCGCCCGAGCAGCGGCGCGATGTGCGTGAAGCCGGATGCCGACAGCGCGTCGGACATCTCCAGCTCCTGGGAGGGCCCAGCCTCGACTCGGCGCAGGTGCTTGAGGAAAAGGGCGTCGCCGACCTCGATCGACGTGTTGCTCTGCTCGACACGCAACGGGCGGATCGATGAGAGGGTGCCGGTGTTCAACGCGAGCGGATCGGGGCACGAGCAGCGCAGCGTCCCGTTCGACGTGGTGACCGCCCGCTCCTCGCGGATGGCGTCGAGGAGCCATTCGATGTACACCGGGTCGCCGACGGCGTCGTAGAGGAGCATCGCCCCCGGCGCCCCGGCCCAGGGGATCACGAACTCGGGTGCCCGCTCCGCGAGCGCATCACCAACCTCGCGCACACCGAGCGGCAGCGCGTATCGCGTCGTTGCGCCGTCCGTGTACGTGACCGCGGTCAGGGTGTGCAACAGGATCGGGTCCGCTGCGCGGAGCACCGCCGCGTCGACGACCGTCGTCGACTCGACCGTCCGCCCGTGTGCGCCTGCCCAGCGCTGGCGCGCGACGTACGCGCCGAGTGCGTCCTCGCACCCGTCGAGCCCGTGCTCGCGGAGCACCGCCGCCGCACCGTCGCCGTTCGCACTCATGATGCCGCCGGATCCAGCGTGAACCAGTAGAAGCCGTGGGGACCGAGAGTCAGCAGGTACGGCAGCTCGCCGATGGGCGGGAAGTGGACGCGACCCAGCAGCTCCACGGGGACCGTGCCGTTGTACTTGCGCAGATCGAGCTCGACCGGCTGCGCGAATCGCGAGAGATTGTTCACGCAGAGCACGACATGGTCGTCGAGGCTGCGGATGAACGCGAACACGGAAGGGTTTGCGGCGTCCAGGGCTTCGAACGTGCCTTCGCCGAACACCGGCCAGCGCTTGCGCACGGCGATGAAGCGGCGCAACCACTGCAGCATCGAGGACTCATTGCGGCGCTGGGCGGAGACGTTGCACGCCTGGAAGCCGTAGACCGGGTCCATGAGCGGCGGCAGGTAGAGCTGCGCGAAATCGGCCTGGCTGAAACCGCCGTTGCGGTCGGCATTCCACTGCATCGGCGTGCGCACGCCGTCGCGATCGCCGAGATACACGTTGTCGCCCATGCCGATCTCGTCGCCGTAGTAGAGGATCGGGCTGCCCGGCAACGACAGGATGAGCCCGTGGAACAGCTCCATCTGGCGGCGTCCGTTGTTGAGCAGCGGCGCGAGGCGGCGCCGGATGCCGAGGTTGAGCTTGGCGCGCGGGTCCTTGGCGTACTCGGCCCACATGTAGTCGCGTTCCTCGTTGGTCACCATCTCGAGCGTCAGCTCGTCGTGGTTGCGCAGGAAGATGCCCCACTGCGTCTTCGGCGGCAGCGCGGGTGTGCGCTCGAGAATCTCGGTGATCGGGAAGCGCTGCTCGCGGCGGAGTCCCATGAACATCCGCGGCATGAGCGGGAAGTTGAAGCACATGTGGCACTCGGGGCGCTCCGGGGTTCCGAAGTAGTCGACGACGTCCTCCGGCCACTGGTTGGCCTCGGCGAGCAGTACCCTCCCCGGATACTCGGTGTCGATCGCCGCGCGGAGGTCGGCGAGAAACGCGTGCGTCTCGGGCAGGTTCTCGCAGTTGGTGCCCTCTCGCTTGTACAGGTACGGCACCGCGTCGAGGCGGAAGCCGTCCATGCCCATGTCGAGCCAGAAGCGGCAGACGTCGATGATCTCCGCGCGCACCTGCGGGTTGTCGTAGTTGAGGTCCGGCTGGTGGCTGAAGAACCGATGGAAGTAATACGCGCCCGACTGTTCGTCCCACGTCCAGTTCGAGGTCTCGGTGTCGAGAAAGATGATGCGCGCGTCGGTGAACCGGTTCTTCGTGTTCGACCACACGTACCAGTCGCGGTGCTCGCTGTCCGGCGACGAGCGCGCGCTCTTGAACCACGCGTGCTGGTCACTCGTGTGGTTGATGACCAGGTCCATGATCACGCGGATGCCGCGGCGATGCGCCTCCTGGACGAGGCGCGCGACATCGTCGACGTCGCCGTAGTCGGCGAGCACCGTCCGGTAGTCGGCGATGTCATAGCCGCCGTCGCGGAGCGGGCTCTGCTGGAACGGCAGCAGCCAGATGCAGTCGACGCCCAGCCACTCGAGGTACTCGAGCTTGCTGATCAGGCCCGGGAAATCACCGATGCCGTCGTTGTTGCCGTCGTCGAACGCCCGCACCGAGAGCTCATAGAAGACGGCGCGCTTGAACCACATCGGGTCCTCGTCGAGGTGCTGGCGGGCGGTCATGACTGCCTCCGCACGTGGAGCACGTGCGCGGTCTGCTGCGACGGGTCGAGCCGCACGTAGTTGACCGGTCCCTGCCAGGTGAACGTTCCGCCGCCGAGCTCGTCGTGCACCTCGAAGGGGCGATCAGCTGGGATGCCGAGCGCGCCGAGGTCGAGCCAGGTGGTGGCTTCGTGGGGGTGATGCGGATCGAGGTTCACCACGAGCAGCAGGACGTCCTCCTTGTCCGGGGTGGCGCGTGACACGCAGAGCATCGCCTCGTCGGTCATGTGGTGGATGCGGAGCGTGCTCAGCTGGGCGATCGCGTCGCGGTGCGCGGCGCGGATCTCGTTCAGGCGGGTGATGTACGGTGCCAGGGACCACGGACTCGACCAGTCCCGGGGCCTGAGCTGGTACTTCTCCGAGTCGAGGTACTCCTCGCTGCCGTCACGCAGCGGCGCGGCCTCGAAGAGCTCGTATCCACTGTACATGCCCCACGAGGGACACGTGATCGCCGCGAGCACCGCCCGCATGCGAAAGGCGGGCGATCCGCCGTGCTGCAGAGTCGCGTGCAGGATGTCCGGCGTGTTCACCCAGAAGTTGGGACGGAACCAGTCGACGAGCTCGGTTTGCGACAATTCAGTCAGATACTGGCCGAGCTCCCAGGCGCTGTTGCGCCACGTGAAATACGTGTACGACTGCGAGAAGCCGATCTTCGCGAGTCGCTGCATGACCGCCGGCCGCGTGAACGCCTCCGCCAGGAACAGCACGTCCGGGTATACACGATGGATCTCGATGATCAGCCATTCCCAGAAGGCGAACGGCTTCGTGTGCGGGTTGTCGACGCGGAAGATCCGCACCCCGTGGTCGATCCAGAAGCGCATCACCCCGGCGAGCGCCTCCCAGAGATGAACGGAGTCGTCGGTGTCGAAATCGATCGGGTAGATGTCCTGGTACCGCTTTGGCGGATTCTCCGCGTAGCGGATCGAGCCGTCGGAGCGATGCCGGAACCACTGCGGGTGTTCCGTCACCCAGGGGTGGTCCGGGCTGCACTGCAGCGCGTAATCGATCGCGACCTCGAGGTTCGACGCTTGCGCCGCGGCGACGAACCCGTCGAAGTCGGCGATGGTGCCGAGGACGGGGTGCACGCTGGTGTGCCCCCCGTCGGCGGAGCCGATCGCCCACGGGCTCCCGGGATCGTCCGGGCCGCACTCGACGCTGTTGTTCGGGCCCTTGCGGTGCGTGGTGCCGATCGGATGGATCGGAGGCAGGTAGACGACGTTGAAACCCATCCCGGCGATGGCGGGCAGGCGGCGCTGGGCGGTGCGCAACGTCCCGCTCTTCGGAGGGACGGCTCCTTCCGAGCGCGGGAACATCTCGTACCAGGCTGAGAAGCCGGCCTCCTCGCGGTCCACCCAGAGCTTGTAGGGGCCGTCGATGCTGGCGTGGCGGAGATCCGCCGTCCGCCGCATGAGTGCCATCGCGCTGTCGCGCGTGGCCAGCTCGATGCGCGTCTCGACCGGGGTCGGCGCGACCAGCTTCATCGCGAGGGTCGCCGTGGCGCGCCGGTCGGCCTTCGAGATCCCCGGCAGCATCGAGCGCTCGTCGGCCATCGCGGCGCCGTCGGCAAGGTCGAGGGAGACGTCGATCCCGGCCTCGAAGCGGATGAGCAGGTCGCGAGCCCATCCACCCCAGGCGTCCGGGAGTCCGACCACGGCGAAGCTCCAGGCGCCGGCTCGCGTCGGCGTGATCCATGCTCCGAACCAGTCCTGGGGCTCCGCGAACATCGCGACCTCGATCAGTCCTTTCGGTGGCGCGTCGGGAACGAGCACGCCGCTGCCGGGCCAGTGCCAGACCCATGTGAGGAGCGGGTCGTGTCCTTCGAGGAAGGCGCGAGCGCTCACTCGCAAGGGCAGCCCGCGGGTGGCTTTTGCGGGAAGCTCCCCGCTGTCGACGCGCGGCCGAACGTGCTCAATGACCACGCGCCTTCGGTCGCCGAGCATTTCGCCACGCTAGCAGACGGGACCCGGACCGTAATGTTCTCTCAACGTGGCGCACCTACAGTCGAGCCGCACCGGATGACCCGTTATCGCGTTGCGCTGGCCGCCGTCGCGGCACTGATCGTGGCCGCCGTGCTGTTCACGGTGGTGCGGATGCCACCGCCCCCGGTGACGGCGTCGACCACCGGCGGTGAGGTTCTGCCCGATAGCCAGCGAGTCGCGGCACCCGAATTCACGGGTATCAACGCATGGCTCAACAGCCCGCCGCTGACGCTGGCCGATCTCAAGGGCAAGGTGGTGCTCATCGACTTCTGGACGTTCTCGTGTGTCAACTGCGTGCGCACGATCCCGCACCTGCGGGTGCTGTACGACGACTACCGGACCGATGGCTTCGTCATCGTCGGCGTCCACTCTCCGGAGTTCGACTTCGAGAAGGTGCAGGCCAACGTTGCGGCGGCGGTCACACGACTCGGAGTCGGGTGGCCGGTGGCCGTCGACAGCGAGATGGACACGTGGAACGCGTATCAGAACCAGTTCTGGCCGGCGGAATACCTGCTGGATCAGCAGGGACGCGTGGCCTACACGAGCTTCGGCGAGGGCGATTACTCGCAAACCGACGCGGCGGTGGCCCAGCTGCTCGGCGTCAAGACCGCGACGCTCCCCGAGTCGACGCCGGTGCCGTCGAACACCACTCCCGAGCTGTACGCCGGCAGCGATGGCGGCCGCGGCCAGCTCGCCGACAACGAGCAGTACGGAGCGGTGGGGCAGCCCGTGCGGTACCCGGACACCGGCCCGCCGCAGACCCAGGATCTGCCCCAGGTCAGCGGCACGTGGACCGACGAGGGCCAGTATCTGCAGGCCGACACGACCGGCCATCTTCGCCTCGAGTTCCAGGCCGACACCGTCTACGTCGTGGCGGGGACGGACGGCGCCGACCTGCCGGTTTCGGTCACGCTTGACGGTAAGTCGGTGGGCGCCGCGAACAGTGGCTCAGCGTTGACGGGCTCCCGTTTCACGGTCGTCCGCCAGGATCTCCTCCAGCTGCTCACCGGCGTCTCCTCCGGGTATCACCTCATCGACCTGACGGTGCCGGCCGGGTTCCGCATCTATACCTTCACCTTCGGCTGATGATCTCGATCGCCACGGTGCTCGCGACGTTCGTCGCGGGGCTCGGCTCGTTCCTCGCACCGTGCACCGTGCCGCTGCTGCCCGCATACCTCGCCTGCGTGTCGGGTGTGAGCGCGGCAGAGCTGACCAACCCCGACCGGCACAGCTTCCGGCTCAGGCTGCTGGCGGGCTCGATCCTCTACGTCGCCGGGTTCACCGTCGTCTTCGTGCTCCTCGGTCTGACCGCCGGCGGGATCGCCCGCGTGGCCAACGGGGCGGTGAGCGGGCGCATCGTCGAGATCGTCGGCGGCGTTGCAGTCATCCTCTTCGGGCTCGCGATCATCGGCGCCGTCCGCGTCGGTCTTCTCGAGCGGACGGCCGGGTTCCAGCTGCCCGAACGACTGCGGCGGCGCGGCGTCCTCGGAGCGTTTCTCGTCGGCGTCGTCTTCGGCATCGGATGGACCCCGTGCGTCGGACCGTATCTCGCGGCGGCGCTGACGCTCGCCGCTCTCAGCGCCCACGCGTTCGCGGGCGCGTTCCTGCTCGTCGTCTACTCACTCGGCCTCGGCCTGCCGTTCATCGCGACCGCGCTCGTCTGGGCGTCGCTCCCCGACCTGCCCCGCAGGCTGAACCGCTTCGTCCGCCCGCTCACGGTGGCGGGCGGCGTCATCACGGTGGCGCTCGGTGTGCTGCTCGCCACCGGGGCGTACTCGCACCTGACGTCCTACCTCGCCCAGCTGTCGACCCCCACCTGACCGGCGGCAGATCAGCCCTCGACCAGGAGTGTGTGCGCTGATATATCTCCTGGCAGGGTCAGAATCGCAGGGAAACTGACCTCGACGGGGAGACCGGCGCCGCGCTATTCGGCCGTGACCGATGCTTCTAGTGACCGGCCCTCGTGCTTCGTCTTCGAGCGGTGATTGGGATCCG
>DATLRX010000010.1:0-4035 GCA_035534435.1 Candidatus Acidiferrales bacterium | reverse complement strand
GTCAATCCCTCGATGAGGTCGTCGACGTAGCAGAGGCTTCGAGTCTGCGAGCCGTCTCCGTACACGGTGATCGGCTTGCCGGCGAGTGCCTGTGTGATGAACTGCGGTACCGCTCGGCCGTCCTGCTCCCGCATGCGGGGACCGAACGTGTTGAAGATGCGAGCGATGCGCACGTCCACATTCCGCGCGCGATTGAACGCCATGGCGAACGCCTCGGAGACTCGCTTGGACTCGTCGTACACGCTCCGCGGGCCGACGGGGTTGACGTTGCCCCAGTACGTCTCCGGCTGCGGATGGACGTCCGGGTCTCCGTAGACCTCGCTCGTCGAGGCCAGGAGGAACCTCGCGCCCTTCTCCTCGGCGATGCGCAGCGCGTTCATCGTGCCGATGGTGCCGACTTCGAGCGTCTCGATCGGATGGCGCAGATAGTCGGGTGGAGACGCCAGTGACGCGAAGTGCAGGATCGCGTCGACGGGTCCGTCGATGCTCCACGCGCCGGACACGTCGTCCGCCCGCAGCGTGAAGCGCGAATCGCCGGCGAGGTGGCTGACGTTGCGACGGCTCCCGGTGATGAGGTTGTCGACGCTGATGACCTCAGCCCCGTCCGCGAGGAACCGGTCGACAAGGTGTGACCCGAGGAACCCCGCGCCGCCGGTGACGACGACGCGCGATGGGGCCCAGCTCATGGCACCGCAACAAGCTCCGCGGCCGTCGTCGCTCGAGTTCGCGACGCCTTTGTGGACGCCGGTTTGCGAATCGGCCTCCCCACCCCGATGTACGTGAAGCCTTTGCCGACGAGCGCATCGACAGGCAGACAGTTGCGGCCGTCGACGACGAGGCGTCGTCGCACCAACCTCGCGACACGTGCCCAATCGAGGCCGACGTACTCGGGCCACTCTGTGACGACCAGGACGGCATCGGCCCCGGCGACGCAGGCGTACGGGTCAGCGATCAGCTCGGTGTGCGGCAGGAGCGGCTTCGCGTTTGCCATCGCGACCGGATCCGTCGCGACCACGACCGCACCGAGGTCCTCGAGGTGGCGTATCACATCGATCGACGCTGCTTGGCGGACATCGTCCGTGCCTGGTTTGAAGGCCAGCCCGAGAACAGCGATCCGGCGTTTCGTGAGCTTGCCGTTGAGAGCGCGCTGGACCTTGGCCACGAAACGGCTCCGTGCCTGCTGATTGATCTCGACTGCAGCGCGGAGCAGATGGAAGCTCTGCCCGTGGTAGCTGGCGGCCTGGTCGAGGGCGCGAACATCCTTCGGGAAGCACGACCCACCGAATCCGAGGCCGGCACCGAGAAACGCCCGGCCGATGCGCTCGTCGGTGCCGATGCCGTCGGCGACCGAGCTCACATCGGCATCGGTGAGCTCGCAGAGTTGCGCCATCTCGTTGATGAACGAGATCTTGAGCGCGAGGAAGGCGTTGACCCCGTACTTGATGAGCTCTGCGCTCGTCGAATCGGTGATCCTGATCGGCGCGTCGAGGTGCCCGAAGAGGCGCGCGACGCGCTCACACGCGTGCCGGTCGTCGCCTCCGATGACCACCTGAGGTGGTTGGCGGAAGTCGCGCACCGCGCTGCCCTCCGCGAGGAACTCCGGGCACACCGCGAGGGGCACAACCCGGCCGTTGCGCTTGCAGAGCGAGCGCAGAGACGCAGTGGTGCCGGGAGGCACGGTACTCTTGATGGCGATCACCGTCTCCGGTCCCGCGTGGCGAACCGCCTCGCTCAGTGCCCCGCGCACATGCATGAGGTCGGCGCGGCCGTCGCTCAGGGGAGGTGTCCCGACGGCGATCATGATCACCGCCGCTCCCTGCATCGCGGTCGCGGCGTTGTCGTGAAGCACCAGCTTGCCGCTCTTGAGCACGTCATCGAGCAGCTCGTCGAGCTGGGGCTCGTGAATCGGTGCTTTGCCCTGCCGGAGCAACTCGAGCCGTACGGGGTCGATGTCGAGAAGGCGCACATCCACGCCGGCGTCGGCGAGACAGACGGCCGTGACGAGGCCGACATACCCGGCGCCCACCATGCAGAGCGGGTTGGGCCGACCCTTCATCCGAACAGCATCCGTGGTGTCACAGCCGCCAACAATACGTGTCACGGCCCCGGCCTACACCGTCGTGGGCTGGACTGGAAGCTCCGGCGGGGCGCCGCCACCCGTCTCGGTCCCGCGCGCGGCCTCCATCACCCCTGCCCAGAAGCCCGCCCCCCAGGCAGCGTGCATGACCACAAACGCGGCAGGGATCCGAGCGCGCACGACCAGCCGTTCGTCGCGTCCCGAGAGCTGGGCGGCAATGACACACGCGCCTCCATAGACGGCGGCGCCGGCCAAGGCAAGACGGCGTCCGCGCCCCGTCAGGATCATCGCTGCCGCCACCGGGAGCCCTGCGACGAATGCCGGCGCGACCAGGTGATACGGGCGGATCACCCTCGGGTTCGACCGGGCGACGCGCACCTTGCCGCGCCCGTAGCGGAAGTACTGACGGCCGAGTGACTGCAGGCCGCTCCGGACGTGATACGTCGTCCGGATATCGGGGCTGAACAGGATCCGCCCACCGGTCGCCCGGATGCGCTCGTTGAGCTCGTAGTCCTCGTGCGGGGGGTACGCCTCGTCGAAGAGGCCGACCCGCTCGAAGGCGCTGCGGCGGAACGTGCCGAGAAAGACGGTCGCCATCTCCTCCTCGCGCTCCGAGTAGCGGAAGCGCGCGCCGCCCACCCCGAAAGGCGAGGTCATGGCGCAAGCGATGGCGCGCCCGGATGCCCCGTCTCCCACGGCGTCCTGGCGACCGCCGACGTTGTCCGCGCCACTGGAGAACAGGAGCGCAACGGACTTGCTCAAATGGTCGGGGGCCCATTCCGCATGGCCGTCCTGGCGGGCGATCACGTCGCCGCGACTCGCTGCGATCGCCAGGTTCAACCCCGCCGCTTGCAGCCGGCCTGGGTTGGCGATGAGGCGCACCCGGCTGTCGCCGGCGGCGATGGCGCTGATGATGTCGCGCGTGCGATCCGTCGAACCGCCGTCCGCGACGATCACCTCGTAGCGGTCTCGGGGATAGTCCTGCTCGAGAACGGACCTCAGGCACGCCCCGATGTGTCTCTCCTCGTCGAGCACGGGAAGGACGACACTGACAAAGGGTGCATCGGGCGCCGCCTTCCGGGTGCTGGGACTCATGGCTACGCGGCACGGTACCGCCTGGCGCCCCCCACGCAGCCCTTCCCGCCAGCGTGACCATCCGCATGTTGGCGATACTCCGCCGGTGCTGCGCAGGGGAATTGCGCCCGTGACCCTCGTGGTCGCTGTCGTGCTGGAGATCTGGTTGCTGACGGGGGTTGCCCTCGATCAGGCCGTCCAGTTCGTGGGCTACGAGCTCGGGTTCGTGGCCCTCCCTGGCGTGGCCGTGCTCTGGGCGCTTCGCGGAAGGCCGCGAGGGTTCCTCGAGCTGGTCGGGCTCGGTATGCCGATCGGTTTCACACTCGAGATCCTGGCGTTCAGCGCAACTGCCGCCGCCGGCGCGTGCGCACTCTTCGTCGCCTACCCGGTGGTGGTGTCGGCGCTCTGCGGGTTGGTCGTTGTGCGACGCCGGAGAGAGAGCACGCCCGTCGTAACGGCGCCGCCGACCTCCACGCGGGTGATGTGGATGGCGGCACTTGCGATCTCAGCGGGTTTGGTCTACGTGGCGCTCATCTTCATCCCTCAGGCACCGCTGCCCAGTGCGGGAAGGTCCGTCTCATACATCCCCGACTTCGTGTACGAAATGAGCAAGACCGCGGAGGCCCTTCACCACTGGCCGGCGACGAACCCGGGGTTGTCCGGAGTGCCCCTGCCCTACGAGTGGTTCGTGTCCTTCCACATGGCCGCAGTCAGTCAGGTGACGCACCTCAGCATCCCGATCGTCGCCTTGCGCCTCGACTTCGTGCCGTTCATCCTCATCATCGGTTGTCAGTTGCTGATGCTCGGCCGTGCCTTGAGCGGTACCGCGGCAACAGGGGTGATCGCGATCGTCGTGTTGTTCCTCCTCGGCCCGCTCGACCTGA
>DATLRX010000009.1:0-3699 GCA_035534435.1 Candidatus Acidiferrales bacterium | reverse complement strand
CGGTCGCGCTAGGCGGGGCGTTAGCGGTGCCCTGTACCCGCAATCCGCTATAGCGGGGCTGAATTCCCCACCGAGGGGGCGCGTTGTCGGGTCTGCTCCGGACGCGCCGGCGTTGACGACTGGGTCCCGCGCAGCTCGGGCCCGTGAACCCCGTCAGGTCCGGAAGGAAGCAGCGGTAAGCGGTTCCCCGGGGGTGCCGTGGGGCAACCTGGTCTGAGCCGGTCGTACGGGTGAGCGCCGGTGGCGAGCCAACGACGTGGGGTGCGCGACTGCCCCTTTCTTCCGACGGCGCTCCCGCCACGTGGGAGCGGCCGTCATTGCGACAATGCCGGCCACTTTCGAATGACCATGTGGAGGGGTCCCACCGTGGACCGTCGGTTGATCGGGCTGCCATGAGCCTGGCGCTCTACCGCAAATACCGCCCGCAGCGCTTCATCGACCTGGTTGGGCAGGAGGTGGTTGCGCAGACGCTGCTCAACGAGGTCCGCTCGGGCGGCCTTGCGCACGGCTATCTCTTTGCGGGCGTGCGCGGCACGGGCAAGACCTCAACAGCGCGAATTCTCGCCCGCGCCGTCAACTGCGAAGCGCTCGTCGACGGCGAGCCGGACAACACGTGCGCCTCGTGCCTCGAGATCCTCTCCGGCGCGGCCGTTGATATCCTCGAGATCGACGCCGCGAGCAACCGCAGCATCGACGACATGCGCGAGTTGCGAGAGCGCGTCGGCTACCTCCCCGCGTCGCTGCGCCGCAAGGTCTACATCATCGACGAGGCGCACATGCTCACGCCGGACGCGTGGAACGCGTTCCTCAAGACCCTCGAGGAGCCGCCGCCGCATGTGCTGTTCGTGCTCGCCACGACCGAGCCGCACAAGGTGCCGGAGACGATCCGTTCCCGGGTGCAGCGCTTCGACTTCCGTCGCGTGGCTGGACCGGCGATCGAACGGCTGCTGACGGATGTTGCCGCCAAGGAGGCCGAGCAGGTGGATGCCGATGCCGTGCTGCTCCTGGCGACCGCCGCTCAGGGCAGCTTGCGCGACGCGCTGGTGTTGCTCGAGCAGGCGCTCGGCGCGGGGGAGCGCCCCGTCACGGTCGCGGTCGCACGCCGCTCACTCGGTCTGACCGACCCGTCGATCCTGCAGGCGCTGGTGACGTCCCTGGCAGGCGCCGACCCCGCTGGAACGCTCCGCGCCGCCGCTGCCGCGTTCGACGCCGGGGCCGACCCGCGCCAGCTCTTCCGGGACGTGGCCCGGTTGGCTCGAGCGGCCGAGCTGGTGGCGCTCGGGTACCCGGAGGGGGCGAGCGTGGGACCCGACGAGGTGGCGCTGGTCACCGACCTGGGAGCGATCGCGCCGGCCGGTCTCTGGTTGCGCCTGCTCGAGCTCATCGCCGAAGCGGAGATGAACCTGCGTCAGTCGGTCGACGCGCGGATGCTCGTGGAGGTCTGCCTGCTCCGCGCGCTGCGGCCGCCGGCCGCCGACGGGGAGTCGGCCGGGATGGCCGCGCTGGAGGCGCGCGTCGTGGCGTTGGAGCGGGGCGGGGCGGGGACGGCTCGCGGGACTGGTCAGCGCGGTGGGGCGGAGGCTGGGGCGCCGTCGCCGTCCGTGACGGCGGCCAGGGCCGACCGTGTCGTGGCGGCTTCGGCGGGGGACGATCCCCCTCCTGCGCAGGAGTCACAGGAGGTGGCGGCTGGGCCCGCCGAGCCGCCGGCATCGCCTGCGGCGAACGGGTCCAACGCAGCAGATGAGCCGGCCGTAGCCGCCGTGTCAGTCGAGATCACGGGTCGCCGCGACCTCTCGACGGTGAGCGGCTGGGTCGCGGAGTGGCCGCTTGTCATCGAGGCCGTCGCTCGGGCCAACAAAGGCCTGGCGGGCGTGCTGCGCGACTGCCGGCCGGTCGATGCAGACGCCACCAGCGTGACCATCGGCACCCAGGGGCGCTTCCACCTCGAGCAGATCAGCGACACGGAGAAGCGCGCCATCGTTGCGGCCGCCCTCTCGAGCATCACCGGACGGCCGATCGAGGTGATCACCACGTTCACCGGCGAGGAGCGTCCCCGCGGCGCGACCGGGACGGTGAGCGACGTGACCCAGGCCGTCCTGGACACCTTCGCCGGAAGCAGGGTCACGGCGACCCGTCTGCACGATGACACGCGGCTCAGGGCGCCGCGATCGGTCAGCGGTGCGTAGACTGGCCAATTGAGGCCGCGAATGAAGAATCAGCAGCAGATGATGAAGCAACTCCAGCAGGTGCAGGCCCGCATGGCCAAGATGCAGGAGGAGCTCAATGACGTCACCGTCGTCGGCACCGCGGGCGGCGGCGTGGTTTCGGTCACCGCAGACGGGCACCAGAAGCTCCTCGCGGTCACGATCGAGCCCGAGGCCCTCGAGGAGGGCGCCGAGCTGCTCGCCGATCTGATCCTGGCAGCGTGCAACGACGCCCTCGACAAGTCGCGCGCCGCGGCGGCGGCGAACATGTCGCAGCTCACCGCAGGGTTGGGTCTTCCTCCCGGGTTGCTCTGACCGGGATCCGCTGCGCGTGATGAGGCAGCCGGCGCATGGCGCTTGTCCCTGAGGCAGTTGAGCGGCTCGCAGCCGAGTTCGGCCGGCTGCCGGGCATCGGACCGAAGACCGCGCAGCGGCTGACCTTCTTCTGCCTCAGAGCATCCCCCGACATGTCCCAGCGACTGGCCGCGGCGCTGAACAATCTGCACACGTCGGTTCGGCCCTGCACGCGGTGTTTCTTCATCGCGGACGGTCCGCTGTGCGCGATATGCACGGATGCGAAGCGGGATCTGTCGTTGTTGTGCGTTGTGGAGGAAGCGCTCGACGTCCTGGCTGTCGAGCGGAGCGGTGAGTTCCACGGGCTCTACCACGTGCTCGGAGGCGCCCTATCGCCGATGGACGGCGTAGGGCCAGACGAGTTGCGTATTCGCGAGCTCGAGAGCCGGGTCCGCGAGGGCGATATACGAGAGGTCGTGATCGCCACCGACCCCGACGTCGAGGGAGAGGCGACGGCGTACTTCGTCGCCGAACGCCTTGCGGGGCTCGGGGTCGCCGTGTCCAGGCCCGCGCACGGGCTGCCGGCGGGGTCCGATCTCGAGTACGCGGACGAGCTCACCATGGCGCGCGCCTTTGCGGGGCGCCGGGCGATCTGACATGTCCGGACGGGTGCTCGAAGGCCGGGTGGCCCTCGTCACGGGAGCGTGGAGGACAGGGAATTCGTTGCCTGGATCGAGCAGCGAACGCTCCTGGGCCGGACGCCGACGATCGGCGAGCTCGACGGCCCGCTGCTCCTCCTGGCGTCGGATGCCTCGAGCTATGTGACCGGCCGCACGCTCGTCGTCGACGGAGGCTGGACGTCCGTCTGATCCGGTGCGACTGATCGATCTTATGGATCTATCGGCGGTTTATGGATGACCAGAAGGCCTCGCCTCGCCTCCGCCGCCGGGCTTCGCGCGGCCCCACTTCAGCCCCGCCAGCCCGTACCCACGCACCCCGGCGATGGCCGCTGCCGTAACCGATCACGTCTGGAAGATCGACGAGATCGTCGCTCTCTTGGGCTGATATATCTCCTGGCAGGGTCAGAATCGCAGGGAAACTGACCTCGACGGGGAGACCGGCGCCGCGCTATTCGGCCGTGACCGATGCTTCTAGTGACCGGCCCTCGTGCTTCGTCTTCGAGCGGTGATTGGGATCCGAC
>DATLRX010000008.1:0-28139 GCA_035534435.1 Candidatus Acidiferrales bacterium | reverse complement strand
GTCACCGCGCCGGTCAGGCCGATGAGGACCGCTGTGGTCACGAGGTGGGGTCTGTGAAGAGGGCGCATGGTTCTCCTTCAGCTGGGGGTGGTCTGACTGCACCAAGTCCTCGCAACCAAGTCGCGCGGGAACGGCGCGGGGATACGGGGAGCGGGCCGCCGCATCCCGAATCGAGGCCACCCGTTGCCCAGGCACTAAACTGGCGACTGCCGGTTCGACCGACCGGGCGCGGATGGCGGAATCGGTAGACGCGCGGGATTTAGGATCCCGTGGGGCGACCCGTCCGAGTTCGAGTCTCGGTCCGCGCACGGCGTCACCCCCAGGCACGAGAGATGAGCACCACATGACCGACATAGCCGCGAAAGGCGACCCAGGCGCGCAAGCCAACTCAGGAATGACCGTCAGCCTCGAGCGCAAGGCTGCTTCGCAGGTCGCCCTGCAGGTCGAGGCGACGCCGGCGGAGGTCGACGCCGCGATCGAGGCGTCGCTCCGGCGTCTCGCCTCACGCGTGCGTATCCCCGGGTTCCGACCCGGCAAGGCGCCGGCGGCGATGGTCGAGCGCGCGGTGGGCTGGGAGACCGTTCGCCACGAGACGGTCGACCACCTGGTGCCCGACCTGTACCTGCGAGCGGTCGAAGAGGTCGGCGTCGAGCCGATCGGCGACCCGGACCTCGACCTGGGCGAGCTCGAGCGCGACAAGCCGCTGAAATTCACCGCCACCGTGACCGTCAAGCCAGAGGTCGACCTGCGCGACTACCTCTCGCTCCGTGTCCCGATGGAGACCACGGAGATCACCGACGCCAACGTCGACGAGGCGATCATGGCGGCTCGTCGCACGCACGCCGAGCTCGTGGAGGTCGACCGTGCGGCGCAGGCTGGCGACGTCATCAAATGCATCCTGGTCATGCGCCGTGGCGATGAGATCCTGACCGGCGGTGACAACGTCGAGCGCGACCTCGAGCTGAACCGCGAGGAGGTCATCCCCGCGATCGTCGATGGCGTCATCGGGCTGACCGCAGGGCAATCGCGCACCTTCGAGACCGTGCTGCCCCAGGACTACCGCCAGGAGGAGCTTCGAGGCGCCGCGGTCACCATCGACGTGAGCGTTCACGCCGTCCGCGAGCGCGAGCTGCCACCCGAGGACGACAGCCTCGCGGTGCTTGACGGCCACGGGACGACCCTGGACGAGCTTCGCGAGTACTACCGCACGACCCTGGCGGCCGAAGCGGTCGAGCAGGACCGCGAAGCGCACGAGGGTGCCGCGCTGGAGGCCCTTCGCGACCACGTGCGAGTCGACGTCCCCCAGCCGATGATCGATCGTGAGATCGACCGCCAGCTCGCCGACCTCGAGTATCGCCTCGGCTCACTCGGCCTCCCGCTCGACCGCTACCTCGAGATGAGCGGGTCGAACATGGAAGCGCTGCGCACCGAGCGCCGCGATGCCGCCGCGAGCCGGGTCCGTCTGGAGCTCGCCCTGGACGCGCTGGCCGTCGCCGAGGGCATCGAGGTCGATGAGAACCAGGTGCAGCGCGAGGCGCGCGCGGTTGCCGAGGGACGCCGGATGGATGCCTCCCAGCGCAAGCGTCTCGAGGACATCGCGCGGCGCGACCTTCGGCGTCGAGCCGCCGGCGAGCGGCTCCTGGAGATCGTCACCCCGGAGGGGTCCGGGTTCGTATCGACCTGACGTCTGAGGCATCGCGGCCGCGGGTACCCTCTGCCGCGATGCCCCAGCCGGTGATCCGCGTTCGCGACCTCGTGAAGACCTACGGAAAGGTCGAGGCGGTTCGCGGCATCGACCTCGAGGTCGGCCCGGGCGAGATCTTCGGGTTCCTCGGTCCTAACGGAGCGGGCAAGTCGACCACGATCAGCATCCTGTGCACGCTCATCCGCCCGACCTCCGGCATCGCCGAGGTCGCGGGGTTCGACGTTCGCGAGCATCCGAGTGCGGTTCGAGCCCGGATCGGACTGGTCTTTCAGGACCCCTCGCTCGACGGCCAGCTGACCGGGCGGGAGAACCTCGAGTTCCACGCATACCTGTACGGGCTGCCCGCGGCGACCCGCAAGCAGCGCATCGACGACGCACTGGCGATCGTCGACCTGGCGGATCGCGCCGGCTCGACGGTGATGACGTACTCGGGTGGGATGCGCCGCCGGCTCGAGATCGCACGGGGAATCCTCCACTACCCGCATGTGCTGTTCCTCGACGAGCCGACGCTCGGACTCGATCCGCAGACGCGGAACAACATCTGGGAATACCTCCACACCGTGCGCCGGCGCGAGCACATCACGATCTTCATGACCACGCATTACATGGACGAGGCCGAATTCTGCGATCGCATTGCCATCATCGACCAGGGCAGGATCGTCGCGCTCGGAACGCCCGCGGAGCTGAAGACGAAGGTCGGCGGGGACGTGGTCACCATCACCACTCCGGACATGGAGCGTGCCGCGGAGGAGTTGCGGTCGGTGATGCACCTCGAGTCGACTCAGCTCGACGGCACGCTGCGCGTCGAGGTGTCGGACTCGGCGTCGTTCGTGCCGCGACTGTTCTCAGAGCTGACCGTACCGATCTCGGCGGTGAGCGCGAGGCGACCCAGCCTGGATGACGTGTTCCTCAAGCTCACGGGTCGAGAGATTCGCGAGCAGGCGACCACGTCCCTCGATGCCATGCGACGTATGGGCAGGATGTGGGGAGGCGCACGACGATGAGCGAGCAGGCCTTGACGGCGGCGACCGCACCGCACGCGCAGACGGTCAACATCCGCGGCGCAACGCTGCGCGCGATCATCATCATCTGGCGGCGCGACCTGATTCGCTACTGGCGCGATCGCATGCGTGTGCTCGGATCGCTCGCGCAACCGATCCTGTTCCTGTTCGTGTTCGGCAGCGGGCTCAGCTCCGCGCTTCGCGGCAGCACCGGGGGTCTCGGCGGGTCAGGATCCTCGCTGCAGTACGTGCAGTTCATCTTCCCCGGCATCATCGGCATGTCGGTGCTCTTCACATCGATCTTCGGTGCGATGTCGATCGTCTGGGATCGCGAGTTCGGGTTCCTCAAGGAGGTCCTCGTCGCACCGATCCACCGCTCCGCGGTCGCGATCGGCAAGACGCTCGGTGGCGCGTCGCAGGCGATGATTCAGGGGCTCGTCATCCTGGTGCTCGCGCCGCTCGTCGGTGTGAAGCTGACCGTCGTGGGTGTCGTCGAACTGGTGCCGGTGATATTCCTGTTTGCATTCGCGTTGAGCGCGCTCGGTGTCGCCGTCGCGGCGCGCATGCGCACGATGCAGGGGTTCCAGGTGGTGATGAACTTCCTGATGATGCCGATGTTCTTCCTGGCCGGCGCGCTCTTCCCGCTCACCGGCAACCTCCCCGCGTGGCTGCTGGTGCTGACGCGGATCGATCCGGCGAGCTATGGGATCGACGCCCTGCGCCGGATCGTGCTCACCGCGTCCGGACTCCCCGCCGGTGTGGTCCACGGCTTCGAGGTCACGCTGTTCGGCTGGACCGTGTCGCTCTGGGTCGAGATGGCGGTGCTGGTCGCCTTCGGCCTCCTGATGACCGGCCTGGCGGTCTACGGATTCCGGCAGCGCGACTGAAAGTGCCTCCTATAATGGAAAACAGAATGAATCCGACCAATCTGATCCCGTACGTCATCGAGACAACCAATCGGGGCGAACGCGGGATGGATATCTACTCGCGGTTGCTCAAAGACCGAATCATCTTCATCGGGACGCCGATCGACGACCAGGTCGCGAACGTCGTCATGGCCCAGCTCCTGTTCCTCGCCGGCGAGGATCCCGAGAAGGACATCTGGCTCTACATCAACTCCCCCGGCGGATCGGTGTATGCGGGCCTCGCCATCTACGACACGATGCAGTACGTCGAGCCCCGCGTCGGCACCATCTGCATGGGCATCGCCGCGTCGATGGCCGCGATCCTGCTTGCGGGTGGAGCTGCCGGCATGCGTCTCAGCCTGCCGAACACCCGCGTGCTCATCCATCAGCCCTCAGGTGGGTTCAGCGGTCAGGCGACGGACATCCAGATCCATGCGCAGGAGATCCTTCGTGTGCGCCGTCGCCTCGATGAGATCCTCGCCCACCACACCGGCAAGCCGATCGAGGTCGTCAACCACGACAGCGACCGCGACTTCTTCATGAGCGCCGAGGAGGCCAAGGAGTACGGCCTCATCGACGAGATCATCCAGGGTCGGATCAAGAGCGTTGGATCGCCGAACGGTGAGAGCAACAGCGGCAAGCCGCCCGGCGCGCCACACGACACGGACACACCCCAGGCGGGTGGCGGTGCAACGGCGCACGCGTGATGCCTAGGCCGGTCGGGCGTGGGGACCACGTGAACACTCAGGGGAGGATGCCGTGACCGAGCGCGACGACCGTCGGCGCCACACGCGCTGTTCGTTCTGCGGCAAGGGCCAGGAGCAGGTGCGGAAGCTCGTCGCCGGCCCTGGTGTGTACATCTGTGACCAGTGCATCGACCTGTGTCAGGAGGTCCTCGAGGAGGACAACCGGTCGACGACGACGAAGCGCGGCAAGCCGGGGACGATTCCGAACCCGCAGGTGATCGCCGCGTCGCTCGATCAGTACGTGATCGGTCAGGAACATGCCAAGAAGGTGCTGTCGGTCGCGGTCTTCAACCACTACAAGCGCATCGCGCACGCGAAGACGAACAGCGACGTCGAGCTGCAGAAATCCAACGTGCTGCTCGTCGGACCGACCGGATGCGGCAAGACGTTCCTCGCGCAGACGCTTGCGCGCATCATCGATGTGCCGTTCAGCATCGCGGACGCGACCAGCCTCACCGAGGCGGGTTACGTCGGCGAGGACGTCGAGAACATTCTGCTGCGCCTCATCCAGGCGGCCGATTTCGACATCGCGCGCGCAGAGCGCGGCATCATCTACATCGACGAGATCGACAAGATCGCGCGCAAGAGCGACAACCCGTCGATCACCCGGGACGTCAGCGGCGAGGGCGTGCAGCAAGCGCTCCTGAAGATCCTCGAGGGCACCGTCGCCAATGTCCCGCCGCAGGGCGGCCGCAAGCATCCGCATCAGGACTTCATCCAGATCAACACGACGAACATCCTGTTCATCTGCGGCGGCGCCTTCGACGGCCTCGAGAAGATCATCGAGCACCGGCTCGGCAAGCGCACCATCGGTTTCAACAGCAAGCCGCGGGGAACGCGCACCAAGGAAACGACCAAGATGCTCCGCGAGCTCCAGGCGCAGGACCTGCTGAAGTACGGGCTCATCCCGGAGTTCGTGGGCCGCCTGCCCATCACCGTCGCGCTCGACTACCTCGACGAGGAGGACATCATCCGCATCCTCACCGAGCCGAAGAACGCGTTCGTCAAGCAGTACCAGAAGTTCTTCGCGCTGGACGATGTCGAGCTCGTGTTCCACGAGGGTGCGCTCCGCGCAATCGCCGAGCGAGCGCTCGCGCGCGGCACCGGGGCCCGCGGACTCAAATCGATCATCGAGGACGTGTTGCTCAACAGCATGTTCGAGGTGCCCAGCCGGCCTGACATCAAACGCTGCGTCATCACGGAGCAGGCGATCGTCGACGGAGTCGAGCCGCTCCTGCTCACCGAGGAGCCCAAGCGGCGCGTCGGAGCGACCGAGGAGGCAGCGCAGGGTCGCACGGCCTGACGGTGAGGCGCAGGGCCATCGCGATCGTGGCGGTGGTCGTCGTCGCCTTCTTCGCTGTCACGCTCATCACCCTGACTCACGTCATCTCGAGCGGGGACCAGGGGTGTTCCGTCCCCGCCCCACTGCCGAACCTGCCCGCGCAGCTGCGTGCGCTCGGAGGCTTCGACCAGTCGTTCGACGCGAACAACCCGGAGGCGCTCGCCGAGGTTGCGGCCAACGCGGCCGGCGCGGTGGACCCGGACCTGGACGGCGCCACCCCGCTTGCCCCCGTGACGGTTGCCGCGCTGACCGCGGGCAGACCGGCAGCAGTCGTCGTGCCGCTCGAGGCGCAGCAGACCCCGGGGACCGGCACACACGTGGCAGCGCTCGTCTCCTTCTTCGTGGGATGCGGCGGCCGCGCGTACTTCGGCTCCGTCGCCGATCTCTCCTCCGGCACGTCTGCGACGACGATCGCGTTTCCCGCGCTGTCACGGGCCGACGCCGGAGCCCGGCTCGGGACGACGGCGCCGCAGTTGGTCTACACGACATCGCCGTTCACGCCCGAATGGCGCAATCCGCAATCCGGGAAAACCATCGCCGCGGGCGAGTGATAGCCGGTCGGCCCATATACTCAATCGCCCAATGGAGAAGCATTTCGACTGGGCCAGCGTGGAGCCGCGCTGGCGCGAACGCTGGCGAGCGCTCGGGGTCGGTCACGCCGACATCACCAGCACAAAGCCCGTGTACGTCATCGCGTTGCCCCCGCCGAACATCACCGGGGCGCTGCACATGGGTCACGCCTCGACGTTCTCCATCCAGGACACGCTCTGCAGGCACCGGCGCATGCTCGGCTTCGAAGTCGAATGGTGTCCGGGGACCGACCATGCCGCGATCGCCACGCAGAACGTCATCGAGCGGCAGCTGGCCGACGAGGGGACGACCAAGGAGGCGTTGGGGCGTGCCGCGTTCCAGAGCCGGGTCGACGCGTGGTACGAGGAGTACGGCGGACGTATCTACGAGCAGATGCGGCGCATGGGGTACACATGCGACTGGGACCGCATGCGCTTCACGCTCGACGATGCGTATGTGCACAGCATCCGTCTCGTCTTCAAGACGCTGTTCGATGAGGGGCTCGTCTATCGCGGGCCGCGCATCGTCAACTGGTGCCCACGCTGCCGCTCCGCGATCAGCGACGAGGAGATCGACTGGCAGGAGCACACCGACCCCCTCTACCACCTGAGGTATCCGGTGGCGGAGAACGGTGCGCACATCACCGTCGCCACCGTCCGCCCCGAGACCATGCTCGGTGATACCGGTGTCGCGGTCGCACCCGGGGACGCCCGCTACAAGTCGCTGGTGGGGAAGCACGCGACGCTCCCGCTGACATGGCGGGTCGTTCCGATCTTCGAGGATGCCGCGGTGCGGCCCGAGTTCGGCACCGGCGCGCTCAAGGTGACGCCGGGACACGACGCCACCGACTACGAGATCGGCTCGCGACACTCCCTCCCGATCATCAACGTCATCGCGCTCGACGGCACGATGGACGTGCCGTCGTTGCCGCAGTTCCACGGCATGCCGGCCGAGCAGGCGAGAATCGCCGTCGCGGACGCGCTTCGGGAGATGGGCGTCCTCGTGAAAGAGGAACCGTATCTGCACGAGGTGGGTCATTGCGACCGGTGCGGGACCGTCCTCGAGCCCATCGTCAGCGAGCAGTGGTGGGTCCGGATGCCGTCCCTTGCCGCACCCGGCATCGGCGCCACGGAGAGCGGCGAGATCCGCTTTCATCCGGCGCGCTACACCGACGTGTACCTCAGTTGGATGCGCAACATCAAGGACTGGTGCATCAGCCGTCAGATCTGGCTCGGGCATGCCATCCCCGTGTCGACGTGCGCCAACGGACATCGTTTCGCGTGGCTCGATCCGCCGGCGCGCTGCGAGGAGTGCGGGAGCACATCGCTCACCAACGATCCCGACGTGCTCGACACGTGGTTCAGCAGCGGTCTCTGGCCCTTCGCCATCTTCGGATGGCCCGAGCAGACGGCCGAGCTCGAGAAGTTCTATCCCACCGACGCGCTCGTCACCGGGCGCGACATCATCTTCCTCTGGGTCGCGCGAATGATCATGCTGGGCCTCAAGTTCACGGGTCGCAACCCGTTCACGGACGTGCTGATCACGAGCACCATCCAGGCCGTCGACGGCTCCCGCATGAGCAAGTCGAAGGGCAACGTCATCGACCCGCTCGAGCTCATCGACCAGTACGGGGCCGATGCGCTGCGGGCGTGGGCAGGAGCGGTTGGCACGAGCGGTCAGGACATGCGGTTCGACGCCGACCGCATCGCGTCGTACCAGCGCTTCGCCAACAAGCTCTGGCAGGTGACGAGCGGCTTCCTCGTCGCGCGGGTGGGGAACGGCTCACCGGCCGAGCTCGACGTACATCCACCGCGTCCCGACACGCTCCGACCCGAGGACCGCTGGATGCTCGGTGAGCTCGCAGCCCTGGTGCGCGAGTGCGATGCCGGGTTCGAGGCGTTCCGGTTCCACGACGCCGTCGAGAGTCTCTACGACACCTCATGGCACACGTTCTGCGACTGGTACATCGAGATGGTGAAGATCCGTCTCACCGATGCGACCGATCCCGAGTCACGTCGCGCTGCGGTGTGGACGGCCGTCACGGCACTCGACGTGCTGCTCCGCCTGCTGCACCCGTTCATGCCCTTCATCACCGAGGAATGCGCGCAGTTACTGCCGAATGCGGCACCAACACTGCAGCAGCGTTCCTGGCCCGTGGTCGACCCGCTCTGGATCGACGAGGCGACGGCGCTGGCGCATGGTGAGATCGCCGAGGCGATCGAGCTCGTCAAGCGCATCCGTGCAGTCACCCACGATCACGGGGTGCCCCGCGGCGCGAAGGATCGCGTGCGGATCATCGTCCGATCCGAGGACGGCACGGGACCGACGAAGCACGTGAGCAGCCTGGTCGGCGGCCTGGTGCCCGCCACGGTGGTCGACTCGCACGAGCGCGGCGCGGATCCCGTCGTCGTCGTTTCGGGTAGGCTCCACGCCGAGGTGGTGATCGCCGACACCGCTGCGGACGCCAACGCCACCAGACGTCAGATCGGCATCCTCGAGGCTACCGTGACGCGGCTCGAGTCCCAACTCGCGAATCAGGGGTTTGTCAACGGGGCGCCCGCCAAGGTCGTCGATGAGGCGCGTCGCCGGCTCGCCGAGTCCAACGCGCAGCTGGAGCTCCTGCGCCGCAACCCGTCAGAAGGAGCCACCGATGCTGCTGGTTGACCTGGGAACGGTGCTGACACTCGCGATCGTCGTGGTGGTCGCCTACATCGCTGTGCTCTGGATCGCGCTCGCGTTCTACGTCGTCCGCGACGCACGCCGGCGGACCACGTCGCCCGGCTTCACGCTGTTCGCGATGCTCGTCGGGTTCATCCCGCCCTTCCTCGGCGCCCTCATCTACTTCATGGTCCGCCCCCCCATGACGATGGAACAGGTGCGTTCGCTGGCGATCGAGGAGCAGGTGTTGCTCGAGCCCCCCGTTGAGGGCGTCCCGACGCGGCCCTGTCCGACCTGCGGGCGGGAGATCGAGCAGGAGTTCATCCTCTGTCCGTACTGCAGAACGCAGTTCGCGCGTCGATGCACCGGCTGCGATCGAAGCCTCCGGCTCGGCTGGGGGGTCTGTCCGTACTGCGCCACCGAGGTCGGAGCGCCTGCGCTGACCCGCACCGGCAGGTAGCGCCACCATGCTGGGCGGTGGGCTCCAGCTGGCGCTCATACCCGCGCCGCTGATCGCGGCCGCCATCGTCGTCTTCGCGCTGGCGCCACGCCACGCCCGTCTCGCCCGGATCATCGCCGGCGTCGGTGGCGTTGCGAGCATCACATTGCTCGCGGTCGAGGCAGGGTTCCTCGGCAGCGGCGGCCGGATCGAAGCGTCGCTGGGGGCGCCCGTCACGGGCATCGACTACCTCCTCCGGCTCGATCTCCCCGGCGCCGTGCTCGGCCTGGCGGCCGCGGTGGTCGGCGTCCTGCTGCTGTTCGATACCGACCGCCAGAGCCGTGAGGTGAGCGCGCTGCTCGTGTGCGTCATCGGCGCGCTCGTCTCGGCGCTCGCCGGCAATCTCGTGATGCTCACCGGCGGCGTCGAGATCGCCGGTGTCGGGACATTGCTGATGACGAGCGCCGCCCGCGGCCGTCCCGGCAGGGGAGGGCTGATGGCGATCGGGCTCGCGCACCTCGCATCAGTCGGCCTGCTCGTCGCCGCGGTGCAGTTGCTCAGCTCATCGGGAACCACGGACTTCGCCGTCATTCCCGCCGGCGCCGTGGGCGCCGCCGTCGCGGGGCCGTGGGCTGCCGCGGGCGTGGCCCGGCTGCTCGCAACCGCGTTCGTGCCCGTGCGCGGCAGCCGCACGCCGACCGCCGCCTGGGCTGCGACCGGGGCGATCCCGTGCGGCGCCATCGTCCTGCTCCGCCTGCGCGAGGTGGTCGACGGCCCCCTTCCGCAGGTGATCGCCGTCACGCTCGCGGCGGTGGGCGGTGCCGCCGCACTCTGGGCCGCGGTGCTTGCGCTGCGGTGGTCGTCAGTGCCGAGCGTCGCCGGGAGGGCGCTCTGCGTCATCGCTGCCGCACCCGTGGTGGCGCTGTCCGGCGTGGCGAGTGCGGCCGCCGATGCGGCCGTGGCGGCCGGTGTCTGCTCGATGATGCTCGTCGCGTCGCTGACCCCGGCCTGGGAACGCGTCGCGCGGGGCCGGAACGGCACGGCCTTGGCGGTTCTGGCGCTGAGCATCGCCGGCTCACTCCCTCTCGGATTCGGCATCACGGCGCTGATCCTCGAACTGGCGGCGACGGTGTCGATCGGCCGCTCAGGCGCCGCGCTGCTCGTGGCACTGGGCCTCGGCGGCGTCCTCGGCGCATCGGCGGCGGTGCGAACCGCCTCGCGCCTCGCGGTGTCGCGTCGCGTGCTCGCCGCCGGGGAGCGTCTCTCGCTGCTGGCCGTTGTCGCGGCCCTCGCGTCTCTCGCCGGAGCGCTCGTGCCGGGTGCCGCCGCGACCACGGTCCTGGCGGCATTGAGTCCAGGGGGCCTCACCGAGCCGGTCGGCGCAGCGGCGATCCGCAGTGCCGCCGGGGACTGGGCCGGTGGGTATCTCGTCGTGGCGTTCGTCGTGATCGCGGCAGGGGTCTGGGCCTTCACGACGCTCTGGGGACGGGCTCTGCCGGCCCGCCCGGCGGCCGCCGTCGATGCAGAACCGGTGGGCGTGCAGGCGCTCGGATTGCGCCCCGCACGGCGCGTCCGTCCCCTGCTGCTGCGGGCAGGCACCTCGCTGACCAAGCTCGACGAATGGCTCGTGGTGCAGCCCCAGCTCGCGCTGGCACTCGGCGGCGCGATCGCGGCTATCGTCACAGCCGCCTTCCTCGTCCACTGATGACCGCGATGCACGGTGCCGCTCCGCTTGGTCTCGAGCCCTGATGGGCGTCTCAGCGCCACTCCTCTCCGCGGTGGGTGTGATCGCGAGCGTGGTCGCGATGATGGTCGACGGCCGGCGGGCGGTCTCAATCGCCGTCGTCGTGCTCGCCGCGGGAATGACGCCCACCGCGGCGACCTTCGGCGGTGCGCCGGGCGTCGCCGTCCTCGCTGCGTGTGCGGTGGCGGCGGTGGTCTTCGCCTGGGCGGGGTTCGTCGGCGGACGCCGCCTGCCCTGGGTCGCCGGCCTCGACCCGACCATACCCGCGTTCGCGCCCCCCGACCGGCTCTTCGGACCGCGGAGCGTTCGCGCCTTCAGCGCTGCTGTGGCGGTGCCGATCGCCTCGTGGGTGAGCTTCAACATCCCCGTCGGGCAGATCACGACAGCCGTGCAGGGGCTGTTGTTCCCGACCGCCTATGCCTGGACCTGCGGCATCATCCGGCTCCTGCTCGCCCGCACGGTCGAGGATCTCGCCGTCGGCGTGGCCATGGTCTCGCTCTCGACGGCGACGGCATGGTTGCTTCGCAGCGGTTCGGACTCACTCCCCGGGGCCGTGATCGCGTGCGCGGTGACTCCCGTCGCCGCGCTGGTTGCGGGGTGGCTCGCCGGGCGGAGCACGCGCCGCCGGCCAGTCGAAGCGGAAGCGTGAACCCCCTCGTCATCGCCGCGGTCTGGGTCGTTCTGGGGGTCACCGCCTCCGCGGTCCTCCGGCGGCGGACCGCTCGGCTGGTCACGTTCGTTCCGCTCGCCGGCGCCGGGCTCACGCTGCTTGCCTCGCGATCGCTTGCGCCGGTCGAGCCGCTGGGCGGGCTCGGAGCGATCAGCGGGCTCGATCGCGCCGGGCAGGGTCTGCTCGTCGCCGCCGCGATCTCGATGGCATTGGTGATCGCCCTCCACCCCTCGATCGACGTCTCGGCGGCGCGGACCATTGGCGTCGTCGGGGCATCGGTGACGCTCGCCATGGCGAGCGGCGACCCGCTCCTGACGGCCCTGGCGCTCACGGTGGCGGTCGGCGCCCTCGCATTGCGCTGGATCGGTCAGGCTCCGGGGAGGGCGACGCTGGCGGCCGGGCGGATCGCGGGGAGTGGAACCGCCGCGCTCATCGCGGCCTCGCCGTTCCTGCCGCTCTCGGGGTTCACCACGGGTGCCCGCCCGGTTGTCGTCGGCGGGCTGCTCGTCGCCGGCGTGGCGGCGCTGCTCGCCGTCTACCCGCTCGGCGGGTGGGCCGCGGGGGTCCTGAGCGTGCTCCGTCCCCTCGATGTCGCGCCGTGGCTCGTGCTGCTCGTGCCGACCGTGCTGCTGCTCGCCGAGCGCATTCCCGAAGGCGTTCTCGGGGACGGCGTGCCCGTCTACGAGCACATCCTCCTGGTGGTGGGCCTCGGGAGCGCCGTGTGGGGCGGGTTCTGGGCGGTGCGCGGGCCGGCGCGCACACGCTACGGCAGAATCTTCATGACCGACATCGCCCTGTCGATCGCAGCCGTCGGAGGCACGCGGACCTCGCCGGCCGTCACGGGCGCCCTGATCATCGTCCTCTGCCATCTGACACTGGCGCCGATCCTGCTCCGCCCTGCCGAGGCGGGCCTGATGTGGCCGCGGCGCGTCGCCTGGGCGCTCCTCAGCGGCGTGCCGCCGTCACCGAGCTTCTGGGGGCGGTTCCTGCTCCTCGAGGCACTCGCCGCCGGCAGCGTCGACTCGACGATCGCCGCGGTCGTCGCCATGACCGGGATCTTCATCGCCACCGTCATGGCCTGCTCGACGCGTCCCGCGCGAGTGCCGCCGGCAGGGTGGCGGGCGCGGGCTCCTGAAGCAGGCGCCTGGCTCCTGGTCGCAGCAGGGATCGCGATCGGTCTTGCGCCGCTTTCCGTGTCGAGATTCGTGTTCGGGAGCTGAGGCGATGGATCCACTCGGTCTGCTCCTCGACATCGTCGCTGTCGCCGTCTACCCGGGCGGGCTGTTCCTGGCCGCACTCGCAGTCACCCTGCAGCGCACCGGCGGCCTGCCCCGCAGACGGGATCTCGACGCGCGGGGCTTCGGGGCGGTCATCGCGGCAACGCTCGCAGCCTCGATGTCAGCGCTTCCCGGTTCGCCGGCGGCTTCGGTGCCTCCGGCAGGAGGGGCGACGCCGAATCTTGTGGCCGCGATCCTGCTGGTGTTCGTCGGCGCATCACTGACGGCACCCGAGCCGTGGTCGGTCCGCCGGATGGTGCTGGGAGGGCTGGGTGGTGCCTCGCTCATCCTCCTCGGACTCGTCGCCACCTCGTTCTCGGTCGCGTCCGTCGCCGGCGGCGCCGGCGGCGCGGGGTTGACCGCGCGGATCCTGGCCGCCGCCAGTACGCTGATCGCGCTCCCGCTCGTCGTGCAGCCACATGGGCGTGGCGCCGGGGCTGCGGGGCGGATCGCGGTGTCGGCCGCCACGGCCGAGGTGGTGCTCTCGCTGGTCATACCGCCTTCGCTGCAATGGCCCGCGGGTCCGATCGCGGTCGGTGCTCTGCTGGGCGCCGTTGCCGTCTACGGGCTCCTGCTGAGAGCCACCCGGGCGATCACCCGGCGTGAGTACCCGGCGCTCGTCGCGCTCGCCGCAGCCTGCTCCGCGGCAGCCGCCGTCGCCGCCGTCCTGGCCGCGCGACCCTAGCCGATCTCGCGAACCTGCGCGCCAAGTTCAACTCGGGGTCCGGTCCCGGTGCTAGCATGAGTCATGAGTTGGCGCAAGATTTTCGGCAGTCTGCTGCGCGTATGAAATCCGCGTGATCGGGATCGTCCTCGCCTCTCAGTCAGCTCGCCGTCGCGAATTGCTGACGCGAGCAGGGATCCGCTTTCGGATCATCGAGCCGCCGGACGACGTCTCCCTCCCGGCCGGCGTGAGTGCCGAGCTCGCTGTGCAGCTCGTCGCCAGGCAGAAAGCGGTTGCGGTTTCGCAGGCCGTCCCAGCCGGGACGTACATCCTCAGCGCCGATACGATCGTCGTCGGCCCGCGGGGTCCGCTCGGCAAGCCGAAGACGCCCGAGCTTGCCCGTGCGATGCTCATGGACCTTCGCGGCAGGCGCCACACTGTGCTCACGGGCGTCTGCGCGATGTGCACCGGCAGCGACCAGGAAGCGCTGGGCGTCAGCCGTTCGGCCGTGAAGTTCTGCGATTTCACCGACGACGCGCTCGAGATGTACGTCGCCTCGGGCGAGCCGCTCGACCGCGCCGGCGCCTACGCGATCCAGGGTGGCGGCTCGGACTTTGTCGAAGCCGTTGCCGGACGCATCGACACCGTGATCGGGCTCGATGTCGGGCTCGCGCTCCGCCTGCTCGGCGAGATCGGGTACCCGGATCCGCTGCCCCGGACGACGGACATCAACCTCACGGCTTCCCGGCAGCGCCGCCCGCTGGCGCCGCTTCGCACCGTAACCAGGGTCTGATCGTTTCGCGTTGCAGGCGGGTGCGGATCTTCAGTTCGCGACTTGCGATCGTGGTCGCTTTGTCAGTGCTTGCACCCATCGCGCTGATGACCACCGGCTGCAGCAGCGACGTCGCGCAGCTTGCTGTCGTGATGCGCGCCGACTGGGGAAAGGGAGCCTACACACCGGGCACCACGCCACCGAACTTCGAGATCGAAGTCACGAATCTGGGACCGGGCAACGCGTCGGGCGTCGTCGTCCACGCGGTGATGCCGAAGACGTTCCAGTTCGACACGACGAACTCGATCCAGACGAACGGAGCCGCTCGGACCACGCCGGAGGACGCCACGGCGGGTGGGTCCAACCCCGAGTGGGGCATCTGGTCGCTCTCCGCTCCGACGTCGCCGAACGGGACGATCTCGTACTCCTCGATCACGATCGATTTCGCCGCCAACATCACCGCGCCACCGAGCACGTACTCCCTGCAGGCGCAGGTCGTCGATGACAAGCTCACGTCGACCGTGGTGAGCCAGCCGCTGCAGGTGGAGGTCCACCAGGCGCCCCGGCTCGGGCTCAGCGCATCGGTCAGCCCCACCTCGGTGCATCCCGGCGGGCAGGTCACCTATCGCATCGAGGTGACCAATCTCGGGAGCGGCATCTCGCCTGATGTCGACGTGCTCGTGACGCTGCCGCCCGCCCTCCAGTTCGTGTCGACGATCATGCCGTTCGGGGGGAATTCTTCGGTCGAGCAGCTCATCCTGCCGGTGAAAGGCGGCGTCCTCGTCTTCTATGGCGGTTTTGAAGTACCGCCGCAAACCTCGCTCGGACCGGGAAAGCTCGTCATCCAGTTCATCGCCCAGTGCATCACCGACCCAGGGAAAGGCGTCTACCCGATCCAGGCGCAGGTGACCGACACGCTCAACGACACCGTGACCATCACCGGTGCGGCGCCCGTCAACGTCCTTCCGTAGCAGGGCAATCCGGAGTTCATTCCAGGCCTGTGCGTGGGCGCACGTGGTAACCTCGCGTATCGCGCCCGGTATCTGCCGGCGTTCCTCCGTGGAGTGAACCCGCTCCCGGCGAGTGAGGCACATGTACGCAATCCTTCAGCACGGCGGTCATCAGTACCGAGTCGCTTCCGGCGACCGGATCCTTGTCGATCGCATTCCGGTCGACGTCGGCTCGACCGTCACGCTCGAATCGGTGCTGCTCATCGGTGACGGCGCCGAGACCGACATCGCCAAAGGTTCGCCGGTCGAGGCCTCCGTCACCGCGACGGTGATCGCGCACCGTCGCGGACGCAAGATCCGCGTCTTCACCTACAAGCCCAAGAAGCGCCACCGGCGCACGCTCGGGTATCGCAGCCAGCTGACTGAGCTGCTCATCGACGACGTCGCTCGCGGGAAGGCCGCCACGAAGCCGAAGGCCGCCGCCAAACCGCACAAGGCAGCGGAGCCGGCAAAGGCCGAAGCCGCTCCAGCCCCGGCAAAGGCGAAAGCAGCGGCTGCCGATGCCGTCGCCGAAGCGTCTGAGATTGCCACGGCCGCTCAGTCGAAGACGGTCGAAGCGACAGCGGCGGCAGGCGGGGATGTCGAGGCTGTGGAGGACTCGGCGCCGGGCGGCGAAGACGAGGCAGCCGGAGCGAAGCCGGCAGCGAAGAAGGCGGCCGCCGCGAAGCCGGCCGCGAAGCCCAAAGCGCCACGCGCAAAGAAGGATCCTGCTGATGGCGCATAAGAAAGGCGGCGGGAGCTCCCGCAACGGACGCGACAGCAAAGCCAAGCGCCTTGGCGTGAAGCGCCACACCGGCGAGGTCGTGCTCGCGGGCACGATCCTGGTCCGTCAGCGCGGCACCAAGATCCTCGCGGGTGAGCACGTCGGCGTCGGCCGCGATCACACGCTCTTCGCGTTGCGCACCGGCACTGTGGCGTACGACACGACGGGCCACGACCGTACCCGGGCCAACGTCCGCGCGATGGCGATCTTCTCGGTTGGCGAGATGATCGAGGAGTCCCTCGACGAGGAGCCGGTCGCAGCGACCGGCTGAGCGTACGGCCACTCGCGGCTCCCCCTTCATCGACGAGGTCGACATCGAGGTCGCTGCAGGATCGGGCGGGCGGGGCGCAGTCAGCTTTCGGCGCGAGAAGTACGTCCCCGACGGCGGTCCCGACGGGGGCGACGGCGGGCGGGGCGGGGATGTCCTCATCGTCGCCGACTCCACCGACACCACCCTCTCCGGCTTCCGTGAGCGACGCTCGTTCACAGCCGAGAACGGGCAGGCCGGCGGTGGCGCGAAGCGGTCAGGGCATCACGGCGCGGACGTGGTGCTGCACGTGCCGGTGGGCACCATCGTCCGCGAGGGTGAGCGGCTGCTTGCCGACCTCGACCGTCCCGGTGCGACGGCGCTCGGGGCAAGAGGCGGAAGGGGTGGTCGGGGCAACACCAGGTTCGCGACGGCGACGCGTCAGGCTCCGAGGGCTGGTGAGCTCGGCGACCCGGGGGAGAAGCGCCATCTCCACCTCGAACTGCGACTGATCGCGGACATCGGCCTGGTGGGGTTGCCCAACAGCGGCAAGTCGACGCTGCTCGCGGCGCTCACCGGCGCGCACCCGAAGATCGCGGCGTACCCGTTCACAACGCTTCACCCCAACCTCGGTGTTGCCGAGCTCGACGGCGGGCACACGCTCGTCCTGGCCGATGTCCCCGGGCTCATCGAGGGAGCGAGCCAGGGCGCGGGGCTTGGGCTCGAGTTCCTCCGCCACCTGGAACGCACGCGAACGCTGATCCACGTCGTCGACGCCTCCGCCGGTGTGGATGAGGCGCGCGCGGCGCTGTCCACGGTGCGCGCCGAGCTCGAGCGGTACAGCCCCGAGCTGGCTGCACGGCCGTCGGTCTATGCGTTCAACAAGATCGATCTTCCTGAAGGCGCCGTGGCAGCCGCCACCCTTGCCGCGGACTTCCCGGAATCCTTCGGCATCTCGGCGCTCACGGGCGACGGCTGCCGGGAGATGCTGCTCGCCGCGGCGGCCCTCGCCGGCCGCAGCACCCGCGAGGCATCGACTCCGGCGGCGCCGGGACTGCATCGCGTCTACCGGCCGCGTCCGCGGCGTGTGATCACCAACGACGTGGTTCGTGAGAACGACGGGTTTCGTGTTGTCGGTGAGCTCGTCGAGCGGATGGTCGGGCGCATCGATCTCGAGAACGACGAGGCCGTCGCCCGCCTGCAACGCAAGCTCGCCGCCGCCGGTGTCGACGCGGCGCTCGCTGCTGCCGGGTGCAAGGAGGGCGACACCGTGCGCATCGGCGAGGCCGAGTTCAGCTACCGCGACGACGCACTGTCGGCGTGACGTCGGCGCTCGTCTTCGGCGGGAGCTTCGATCCCGTCCACAACGGCCATCTCGCGATCGCGGCGCAGGCACGTGAGCTGGCCGGCGCGGCCGAGGTCTGGTTCGTCCCGTCCGCCATAGCACCCATGCGCGACCACCTCGCTGCGCCGCCTCAGGATCGGCTCGCGCTGCTGGTCGCCGCCACCGGACACGAGCCGCGCATGCGTGTGCTCGATATCGCGGTCCGCATGGGAGGGGTGTCGTACACGGCGGAGACGATGGACGCCCTCCGGCGCGACCACCCCGAAATGGCTCTGTCCGTGCTGGTCGGCGCCGATGCCGCGCGCACCATTCCGGCCTGGCATCGCGCCGCGGAACTGCTCGCGCGTGAGCGGTTCGTGGTGGTCAATCGCACGGGGCCGCCGCCACTCGACATGGCCGAGCTGCGCAGGATCGGGTTCGCGGCGTCGACCACGACGTTGCTGAGCGTCAACTCGCCGGATATCAGTGCCTCCGAGGTGCGCGAGCGCTGTGCCGGAGGTCGATCGCTCGCCGGCCTCGTGCCCGACGCTGTGGCGGCGATGATCGCTGCCAACGGTATGTACCACTCCAATCCGGACGATGCATAATGCGAATCGGATGACATCCACCGAACTGGCAGACATCGTCGCCGCCGCTGCCATCGACAAGAAGGCGCGTGACGTGGTCATCCTCGACATTCGCGGCAAGACGACCATCGCGGACTACTTCGTCATCTGCGAAGGCGACACCGACCGCCAAGTTCGTGCCATCACTGAGAATATCTCTGACGTGTGCAAGGAGCACGGGGTGCGCCCGCTCGCCGTCGCCGGGCTCAAGGACGCGTCGTGGGCCTGCGCAGACTTCGATGCGGTGATCGCGCATGTGTTCCTGCCCGGCGAGCGCACGTTCTACGACCTCGAGGGGCTGTGGGGCGATCCGGCGGGGGAGGAGGCGATCTAGCCTCGCCGGCTCCTCAGGGTAGGAACAGCGGCACGCCGTGCATCACGGCCGAGTCGAGGTTCAGCAGCGCGAACACGATCGCGACCGCGCTGAACGCTATCGATCCCCAGAGCAGGCATCGTTCGGCGAGCCCGAGATCCTTGCCACCGATTGCGGCAAGTGGCGGCAGGAAGATGCCGAGCAGCGCGCCGGCGATGAGACCGCCGATGTGCGCGTAGTTGTTGATGTCAGCGGAGCTGCTGAAGAGAAACGTCAATGCCACGTTGAGGACGATCACCGTCACCGCGTAGTTGCGCACGGTGTGCGAGATGCCCACCGGGACCTTCTTGCCCTGCACGCGGCCGACCATGAGCAGCAGCCCGACGAGCCCCGCGATACCGCCTGACGCGCCGATGGAGATGGTGTTCAGTTGGATCGCAGGGAGTTGGAACGGCATGTGGCTGGCGCCGATCCAGAACAGTCCGCCGCAGATCGCCGTCATCAGGAAGGCTCCGAGGAACACGAGGCGACCGTACAGCTGCTCGACGAGCCTGCCGATGAAGAGCATCGCGATGCTGTTGAACAGCACGTGGTACACGCTCGAGTTGTCGTGCAGGAATGCGCTGCTGACGAAGCGCCACCACTCGACAGAGCATCCCGGTTGCGGTCCAGACGCAGCGTAGATGGTGCTGTTCGGCAGCGCCCCCCACGAGCACAGGTCCAAACCGGTGGAGGTCAGGCTGTTGGAGATCGTCGTGGTCTCGATGAGCCAGATCACAACGAAGATGCCGATGAGGGTGTAGGTGAGGATCGGCTGGGTGACCATCGCGCGGCGGACCGGAGCGACGTAGCCACCTGCAACCGTCTGACGCTCGGCGAGGTCCACCGCGGCAAGTGTCGGCGCCGGTGCGCCGTCATGGATCGCCCGTGCCTTGGCGCGCAGCTCGCCGACGGGTGGAAGCCCCGGCGGGACGGGCAGGATCGAGCCGGCATTGCCGCCGGCGGCATCGACCCATGCGACACCGAGACGGACGGGATCATTCGGGTTGGTCGCGGCAGCCAGCGCTCCGCCCAGCGGACTGAGCGCGATCAGCAGGATGTCGCACACCTGGGCGCCCTGCTGCTGGATCCGATCGAGCCCCCAGCGGCGCGCGGCGTCGCAGCGATCGGCGAGGTCCTGGCCCGCGACCGCAGGATCGGCCGGCGGCTCGTAGAAGGCCACCAGCGCGGCGCGCGGCCCGTTCCACATCGCCGCGGCGAGCGCGTAGGTGCCGAGCAACGCCCCAAGCCTGCCGTCGCGCTGATCAGCGAGCCGCAGCCGGTACCGGGTGACCAGGTCCATCGCGATCGCGAGCGCGACCGGGCTCGGCCCGGGCGGCGGGGCGGCGTGGTCGGGTGGGGCCACGTCCGTCACCCGGTCAGTCTACCCATCAGGTCCCGCGGCACCCTTCATGCTCCGGCCCCTTTTCGGCTATGGTCACCCGGTGCCACCGGCGAGCAGCGCCGCGCCGACAGCGCCGACACTGACACTCGGCGCGCTGCACCGTTCCCTGCTTGCGCAGTTCGATCCCGGTGCCGGCATCCGAGTCGGCATCCACTTCGAGGAGCGGACGTCCATCGTCGCGGAGCGCGCCCCGCCCGGCAGCGCGCCCGAGCGCGTCGAGCGCAGAACGTTCGACGCTGATCTCGTTGTCCGCCAGGGCGTCGTGGCACGCGCGATCCTCACCTCCGGCGCCGTCGGCGCGGAGACGCTCACCGTCCGGGTCGTGGAGGTCGACGGCCTCAGCCGGTACTCGGTCGGAGGTGGCTACGGGATGCTCAACACCCGGCCGCACCTGTTCGACCTTGCCGACTTTCAGGCGCGCCTCGACGCCGTGCCAGTCGGCGACGCGGTCGTCGACCTCGAGACCCCGAGCGGACGCGGGCGGATCGTGCTCGACGCGGCCATCGACACCGACTCGTTCGCCCGGCTGCTCAGCATCTTCGGCGGCAACGAGCCGTCCAACCCTGAGTTGCCGCTGCTGTCGCACTCGGTGACGCTCTCCGCCGGGGACGACGTGACCCTCGACTACTGGTGGTCGCTCCTCGGGATCGACGAGAACGAGGGGCGGCCGGCGCGCAACAACGTGATCGTCTGCCATGTGGAGGTCTCGGTCGCCGCGGCACAGGAGGAACAGGTGGCGGCGGCCGTGGAACTCGATCCGTCACTCAACGCGCTCGAGGACCTGGACGCCGTCTGGCACCTCGCGAGGCGGACTCGTCCCTAGCGCACGGCTGCCTCGCTAGTGCGGGGGCAGGGTCGGGATCGGGGTCGGAGTGGGCAACGGGCCCGGCGAGGGTGACGGCCCGGGTCCGCCCGGCGGCGGTGGCGGCGGCGCCGCGTTCGGCCCCATGTAGGTGCAGGTCTGCGTGGGAAGCGGGACCGGGCCGTAGTACGTGCAGTTGGTGCTGGCACCGGGCTGCGTGCCGGGGATGTAGAAGTTGTCGTCGTCGTTGCCGGCCGGCCCCACCGCGATCACGTCCGGGGGCATCTTGTACCACGCGTCCGGCACGCCCTTGAGCGCTGCGGACATGTATTGGTGCCAGATCGGGGCCGCACCGCTGTACCCCGAGATGACGCCGTCGAGATGGCCGCAGCTGCTGTTGTAGGGCTTCAGCCCGTAGTGCTTGAGATCGTTGGGGCTGAACGGCGAGGCAACGCTGGTCATGCCGTCGACGATGTTGCCGCGCGCGATCTGCGTCTGCATGTATTTGACGTCGCTCGGCTTCAGGCAGCTCTGCCGGCCGTTGCCCACCCAGACAGCGGTCAGGAGGTTCGGCGTCCAGCCAACGGTGAGGTTGTCGACGTAGAAGTCCGAGGTTCCCGTCTTGGCGCTGACACGGCGCGGGTTGAGGGTCAGAGGTCCGTTGCGTCCGAACTCCCTGATGCGGTTGTTGTCGTTGCTGGTGATCTCATCCATGATGTACGCGACGTTGGCGGGGATCACCTGCCGCCCGGCGGCCTTGGCGTTGTACGTCCAGACGGTCTGCCCGGTCTGCTCGGCGACGATGCTGCTCACCGGCATCGGATCGTGCTGCACGCCGAGATCGCCGAGCGTCGCGGCGCCGTCCGCGAGGTCGAGGAGGTTGATGCCGCACGTGAATGCGCCGAGGGTCGCCGCCCACTGATTGGGTGCCGGCCGGTTGTTGAAGATCGGGCCGTTGTTGCCGTCCGGCTGGCAATTGCCGTTGATCGACCGCACGCCCATCGCCATCTCCACGTTGGTGATGTAGTCGATCCCGGTTCCGTACTCCGTCTTCACCGCGGGGATGTTGAACGAGTTGCCGAGACACAACTTCAGCTCGCACACGCCGTGGGTTCGCCGGTCATCGTCAGGCGGCCGGTATCCCTTGGGGTTGCCCGGGATCGGGAACGTGTAGTAGTCGTCGAGGATCGGCGTGGTCATCGTGAACTTGGTCGATGCGATCGCGGCCGTGTACGTGAAGAGCTTGGTCGTCGACCCGAGCGGTACGGGTGTGTTCGCCATGTTCACCTGGCCGTAGTCCGGGTCCGAGTAGTTCCAGGTCCCGACCATCGCCAGGATGTCGCCCGTCTGCGGGTCGAGGCTCACGAGCGCCCCATCGTTCATGTTCTTCGACTTGCGATTCGCCGCGACGGTGTTGTGCACGGTCGCGTACCCGAGGTTCTGGTCCTTCGGGTTCAGCGTCGTGTGGATGATGTACCCGCCCGGATTCGCGTACTGCGGGAAATGCACGTTGAGGTAGCCCTCGAGGTACGAGACGAAGTCGGGATCGAGACTCGGGTTCGACTGCGTCCACGAGTGCAACGTCAGCGGCTCGGCGTACGCCGCCGCCGCCTCCGTCTGGGTGACGTAGTGGCTCTTGACCATCGCCTGCAGCACCTGCTTCTGGCGGTTCTTGGCGAGCGGGTTGACGGCGACGTTGGCCGCATGCGTCAGCGGGTTGTACGAGGTCGGCGACTGGGGCAGTCCCGCGAGCATCGCCGCCTGCGCGAGGTCGAGCTGGCTCGCGGGCTTGAGGAAGTAGAGCTCGGCCGCGGAGCCGACCCCGACCGCGAAGTTCCCGTAGAAGATCCTGTTGATGTACATCTCGAGGATCCGGTTCTTCGGGAAGTTCAGCTGGATCTCGTTGCCGAGGACGATCTCCTTGATCTTGTAGTCGATGCTCTGCGGTGGATCGGCGCCGCCGTACAGGCTGATCTTCGCGAGCTGCTCGGTGATCGTCGAACCACCCTGGAGGGTGCTGGAGCTGTGCGTGATGTCGGCGACCCCCGATTCCGCGAGGCGGGCGAGATCCCAGGAACCCTCGGTGTAGAAGTTGTGATCCTCGACCGCGACGATCGCGTCCCTGAAGAGCGGCGACACGGCCGACAGGTCGACGTGGATGTGCCGGTATCCGGAGTTGTGGAAGACCTCGATGAGGTTGTTCGCCGCGTCGTAGACATCGGTGTCGATCTGCGGCTCCATGTTGGTGACCGTCGACGCGTCGGGTAGCTGGCTCTTGTAGGCGTTGTAGCCGGCGAACACGGCGCCGACGGTGCCGGCTCCGATCGCTGCGAAGAGGGTGACGAGGATGAGCACGACGCGAAGCACGCGACCGCGACGGCGCGGCTGGCGCAGGTGGCGGTAGGCGCTCGCCCGGCGCCGTCGCAACTCCGCGCGAGCCGCCGCCTGCTCGGCGCCGATCCCCGGGTTGGCCGAGCCGGCCGTCCGGATCGGAGCGCCGGAGCCGTTGGGAAGGCCCGCGCGGCGACGCCGCCCTTCGGGCCCTTGATCGAGCGTCAAGCCTGAACCGTCATGTGCATATCCGAGTTGGTCTCCTGACCGCCTCCCGCCGTGGCGCGAAGGCAGTGCTGCCGACTTCTCCGGTGAAACGCCGGGGTCCGGCCCGAGTTACGCGGGCCGCATGGCCACGGCAAGGGCAAAGAGCATGGCGAAGAGGATGACGATGACTGCCCCGGCAACCAGGGCGGCCGGGCCTTCCTCGATCCAGAAGGGTCCGACCCGGCGCCTGCCCGGTGCGCCTTCGTCAAGAGGAACCGCCATGGATCAAAGGTAGCAGGAGGTCCGCTGGAACGGACGTATGACAATCCGCCACGACTGCCGGGACCTGTCCGTGGGCCGTGACACAATCCGAAGCCGATGGCAGTGACCTTGCCTGTGTCTGCGCCTGCGGCCAGTCCGATCGCGCTTCCGCCCGCACCGCGGACAGCGGAGGAGACGGGGCTGCCGTTTAGCTTTGTCTGCGATCTGGTCCTCAAGGTCCTCTATTTCAACGGCAGCATGCTGGGGCGCGACATCGCGAACCACCTCTGCCTCCCCTTCTCCTTCATCGAGACGACGACCCGATTCCTCGCGGACGAGGGGTACTGCTCCTCGACCGGCATGCACACCGCGGCGCTCGACCCGGGGGAGCCGATCAACGCCGGCATGCAACACATGATCTCGACGACCGGCAGGCAGCGCGCCCGGGAGCTCCTGGAGATCAACCAGTACGCGGGTCCGGCGCCCGTGCCGATCGCGGACTACACGGCCATGGCCGAGCGCCAGTCGCACGTCGACGGCCAGGTCAACCGCGCCCGCCTCCATGACGCGTTCAGCCACCTCGTCCTTTCGGAGGTCGTGCTCGACCACCTCGGTCCCGCCCTCAGCGCCCGTCAGGCCGTCTTCCTCTACGGACCTCCAGGCAACGGCAAGACGACGATCGCGGAAGCGGCCGCGTCCCTGCTCGGGGCGCCGATGTTCATCCCGCGAGCGCTCTACGTGCACGGCGAGGTGATCCGGTTCTACGACCCGATCCACCACGAGCCCATCGACCGCGACCTTCCGCCCCACGACCGTCGCTGGCAGCTCGCCAAGCGCCCGGCCGTGAAGGTGGGCGGGGAGTTGACCCCCCGCATGCTCGAGCTGGGCTTCGACCACACGCTCGGCTTCTACGAGGCGTCGATGCAGCTCAAGGCCAACGGCGGTCTCTTCCTCATCGACGACTTCGGGCGCCAGCAGAACATGTCACCGCGCGACCTCCTCAACCGGCTGATCGTGCCGCTCGAGAAGAAGGTCGACTACCTGAACATCCCTCGCGCCGGATCGAGCATCCCGGTGCCGTTCACCTGCCTGGTCATGCTCTCGACGAACCTCCGTCCTCAGAACCTCATGGACGAGGCGTTCCTGCGCCGGGTGCGGTTCAAAGTTCACGTACCGGACCCGACCGTCGACGAGTACAAGGAGATCTGGCGCCGGAACTGCGTGGACAACAACCTGCGCATGGATGAAGGGCTGGTGGACCGCCTCCTCGAGAAGCACTACCACTCCAAGGGCCGGCCGCTGCACGGCACGCATCCCCGGGACCTGCTCAACCACGTGATTCACGCGGCGCTGTACCTCGGCAAGCCGGTGGAGCTGAACGACGAGCTCCTCGAGCTCGCGTGCGAGACCTATTTCGTCGAGGCCGACGAGTAGGGGCGTTTCTCGATGATCGAGTCGATCATCCCGTACGCGACGGCCTGCTCCGAGGTCATGTGGTAGTCGCGTTCGATGTCCCGTCCGATCTGCTCGGCATCGCGGCCGGTGTGCTTGTGGTACAGCTCGATGAGCAACGCCCGCTGACGCAGGATCTCGCGAGCGTGCACGTCGAGATCCGTCGCCTGTCCCTGCAGGCCCTGCGCCCAGGGTTGATGGATGACCACCAGCGAATTGGGCAGGGCCAGCCTCCGTCCCGGCGCTCCGGCGCAGAGGAGGAGCGAGGCGCCGCTGGCGGCCATCCCGAGGCACGTCGTTTCCACGAGCGGGCGCACGTACTGCATGGCGTCGTACATCGCCAGAGATGCGGTCATCGAGCCGCCGGGGCTGTTGATGTACAGGTGGATGTCCTTCTCGGCATCCTCGCCCTCGAGGAAGAGCAGCTGTGCGGTGACGATGTTCGCCATGTCGTCGTCGATGACACCGCCGACGAAGACGATGCGATCGCGCAGCAGGCGCGAGTAGATGTCGTACGAACGCTCGCCACGGGTGGTCGTCTCGACGACGGTGGGGACGAGGGTCATCTCGGGTTCTCCGCATTGGGTGGGACGAAGCCGATCCGCCGGCGTGCCGGCTCCGCCTGGTTCATGGCGAGGAATGCGCCGAACTGCGCGACGGTCCGCAGAGAGGCCGCGTCGAGCCCAGAGGTGACGGCGCGGAGCTGGCGGCGAGGATCGACCGGCCAGGAGGGCTCGGCCGCCGGCGGCCATGCTCCGAGACGGCGGCCGAGGTCGGTGTACACCGTGGCGATGGGGACGGCGAGCGCGTAGGTGATCGCCACCAGCAGATCGCTCGAGACGTCCTTGCGGCCGCGTTCGACCTCGGACAGGTAGGCGGGAGAGCATCCCGCCTCTCCGGCGATCTCGCCGAGGCTGCGCCCCTGCCCCTCGCGGTGGCCACGCAGGATCGCACCCAGCTGCTGACGGATCTCTTCGGGACTTACGCTCAGAGCAGAATTCACGACGCTCAGAGCATATCATCGAGCCAGGTGCATGGAGCACATCCTCGTCCCGGAACGCTTGGCGGCGGGTATCGTTCGGTGGTCATGGCCACCCTGCTCTCAGTGAACATCGGTCACCGGACCCCGACTCGCCACAACGACAGCGGCATCACCGGGATCGACAAGCGTCCGTCCATAGGCGCCGTGCTCGTCAGCGATCCCGGCCCGCGGACTGGCCGGAGCGGGCTCCCCGGCGATCTCATCGGCGATCCTCGCTCACACGGCGGGACGGACCAGGCGGTGTACGCCTTCGCCCGTGAGGAGCTCGACTTCTGGCAGACGGAGCTCGGACGCCCGCTCCCCGGTGGCGTGTTCGGCGAGAACCTCACCACGCGCGGTCTCGACCTGGACGGAGCGCTCGTCGGCGAGCGCTGGCAGATCGGTCGTGACTGCACGCTGGAGGTGACGTCCCCCCGCATCCCGTGCAGCACGTTCGCGACGTGGCTCGAGGAACAGCTCTGGGTGCGTCGTTTCACCGAACGAGGTGCCCCCGGCGCCTACCTGCGCGTCATCGTTCCCGGGAGCGTGGCAGCCGGCGACGAGATAACCGTCGTCCACCGTCCGGCGCATGACGTGAGCATCGCGATGATGTTCCGGGCGCTGACCACCGAGAAGTCGCTCCAGCCGCTGCTTGCGGCTGCGGGAACCGCGCTGCCCGAGGACATGCGCCGGGTTCTGCTTCCCGATGTGCCGGAGGAGGAGCGAGCATCCTAGTCGCCATGTCCACACCATCGCGCACCGCCGTCTGGCCGTCCCTGGTCTACCGCGACGCTGACAGTGCGCGGCCGGAGAGCGGCGTTGGCGGTCTTCCGCCCGGCGTCGGGGCCGTCTACGTCGCCGTCAGCGACCCCGACAGGCTCTACGCACGGGCGACGTCGAACGGCGCGACGATCACGCGCGAGATGCGTGATGAGGAGTACGGCTCGCGAGGGTTCCAGGCGCGCGACCCCGAGGGTGTTCTCTGGAGCTTCGGTACCTACGCAGGGGCTGATTCGGAAGGCGGTTGAGCTCGCACGGACGTGTCCGGCGGGCACCGCTTATTTGATGACCTCGAAGGCTGCGGAGATGGTGCCGTTGTACGGCGCCGACGCGATGAGGCGCAGGTTGCTCAGCTTGGAAATGCATTGGACGTTCCACAGATCTGCCGGCGAGGCGATGTCGAGCGATCCCACGAAGACGGCATCGACGCGCGCGACCATGGCCTCGGCCACCTCGGGGCTGTTGCACGCATTCTCGAGCGCGACCTCGTACGGAACGTCCAGCGCGCCGCCTGAATAGCCGTTGGGGACAAGGGGGTTGAGGTCGGTCAGCGCCGCCATCCACATGCCTGCGTCGTTGCCCCCGTTCGTCAACACGAGCGCTCCGGGCGGCAGCTGCCGCTGCAGTGACGACAGCACGCTCAAGTCCGCCGGCGAAACGATCGACCGGGTCGCCACCTCATTCTGATAGACCCCCAGATCTGAGGCTGCACCGACCACGACTGCCAGCACGGCGAGCGCTCCCACCGCGACGCCTGCGAGGTCGAGGTGCTTCGCGGGGGCGCCGATGGCGCGCCGAAGGAGTTCGGGGGCAGCCATGCGACGAAGCCCCGCCACTGCCGCAATCACGATCACAACCCCGGCCACCGCCACCGGGATGCCCCACTGGCGAAGGTTGACCATCTGATTGAAGACGCCAAGCGGGTACAGGACGATTGAGTCGGGCTCCCAGAAGCGCGTCCAGAGATGCCCCAGCGGATGTCGCAGCGCGAACGCGACGGCGCCGAGCAGGATCGCCGCGACGAACAATCCCACCAGCAGCTGCCGCCGGCGCGTCAACGTTCGC
>DATLRX010000007.1:0-5723 GCA_035534435.1 Candidatus Acidiferrales bacterium | reverse complement strand
CACAACCTCCTGGGCACCCCGCTAACGGGCTTCCGCCGGGAACGGGGCATCGAGGCCGTCGCCGCCTGGAACGGCGACCTGGCGGCCGAGTACCTGCACTGGCTCCAGGTCGATCTCCGTCGCGACTCGGCGACGATCAAGAAGGTGCGCGGGCAGCTCCGCTCCTTTGGTGCGTTCTGCGACGAGCAATTCGGCACCAGCCACGCGGGCGGTGGGGCGCTGACCACGCTGCGGGTTTCATCGGCGACCGACTACGAGCGGCGACGCGACCCCGCGCTCACCCAGGGTGAGGCGGAGCACCTGCTCAAGGCCGCGCTGACGGGCCGCGACCGCCTCATCGTCGCCATGCTCCTCTACACGGGCATGCGCCCCAGCGAGCTTCTGGCGCTCGACGAGCAGCACATCCGTCTCGACCGCACCCCGCCGGTCGTCGAGATCCGCGGTACCGTGCACGATCCCGACGCGACCAAGACCCAGGCAGGCTTCCGCGATGTGCCCCTCACGGTCGGACAGAGCATCCTGCCGCGGCTGCTGCGTGCGCACCTGACCGATCCCACCAGGCCGGTGGGCGAGGGGCGCCTGTTCCTGTCCCTGCGCAATGACCACTCCGGGCGCGCGCAGCCACTCACGATCGAGGGCCTCAAATCGATGCTCGCAAAACTCGGCGAGGCAACCGGCATCAGGTGCAACGCGTATCGGTTCCGGCACACGTTCTGCACCTGGTGCGCCGATGCCGGCATGCACATGCTCCATCTGCAGCAGCTCCTCGGCCACGCCAGCAGCGACATGGTCGCCTCCTACTACCGGGGCAAGACCAGCGAGGCGGTCCTCCAGGCCGCCGCGCGCGTGCGATTCTGATACCCAGACGAGGCTGACGCGCGCTTCGAGTGGCAGTGCGCGTTTGCCGGTTCGGTCGACGGCGTACATCGCCTTGTCGTCGCTATCCCTTGCTGACGAGCTGTTCGGATTTACGCGATGGCGACGCTCAGCGGCTGCCGCTTTTCGAGTGTCTCGAAGATTCGGATGGCGGTTGAGTCCCGGACGCGGGAGCCGTTGAGCGCGTTGTACACCGAGGCCGGGTGAACATGCGCCGCTCGCGCGAAGTCGCTGCGGTGATTCGACAAAGCATCGCTGCGCGATTGGCCGCAGCAGCCGGTCATTGATTCGATAGATGGCATCGACGGGGCGTCCTAGGTTGGCCGCGATCCGGCGTGAACCACCTCCGGTTCGTCAGCCCGGAACGGTCGATTGAGATCCCCTCCGGACCGCCGCCGGCGGTTTGGGCTGCGATCCCGCTGCCGTCGGGATTGAGGCTGACGGCAGGTTGGCTTGGCGGGCGCTGATCCACGGGATCCATGCTGCCGATTCTCTGCCTTACGTTGATCTGAGACCGCATGGAATCGAGGAGGCGTTCGCGGCTTCAGAGAATCGTCAGGTTCGGGGCCGAGACTGTTCCAAGTGGACGCCTGTTAGGTCGATGTGGTGCATGTAATGAATCGTGGTGGTGTGCCGATCCTCCGCCTGAGCGGGTGTGCTCTCCAACGCATTCGAGGCCTGCTGAGCGGCGTACATGAAGCCGACGGCCACGGTCGAGATCAGAGTGAGTCGTCGATACGGTGGCGCCAAGGGGGCCTCGGCCCCTGCGAACGTTGCGGAGACCTATCCGACAATCGTGTGCTTATCGTCTCGACAGCCGCAGTCTGGCGGCTGTGTGACGACTGCGCCGAGTCAGTGATAGCGGGCGACAGCCAAGTCGCTGACCCGAACCGTGGCGACGAAAGAGATGGTTCGCAGTCAAGAGCTCCTGGGCCGGAGCGGCGCGGGCTCTCGGCGTGTGAATGACCTGGGACCACGCTTGACCACGACCCAGCGGAAAGGCGCCGTCGGCAGTGTCGCCGTCGTCATCGTGGTCGTCGCTGTCGTCCTCGGCCACCTCATCCTGCAGCCGCCGGCACCGGGTTCGATCGTCCTGATCCCGCAGCCGTCGGCGCCAAGCTCGGGCGCCCCGAAACTGACGGGGAAGGTCTGTCCGGTCGTGGCCGGAGCGAGCACGGCGACGATCCAGGCGGCGGTCAATTTGTGTACCAACGGCGGCACAGTTGAACTCGCTGCGGGCACGTACCCTTTGACGGACCATGTGGTTGTCAGGACCTCGGAGGTGATCACCGGTGCCGGTCCGACGCTCACGTTCCTGGTGCAGCATGCCAGGAGGAATATCTTCGAGATCGATGCGCCCGGCGTCACCGTGGAGTCAATGAATCTCAACACCGCGACCTATAACCCTGGCGTTCCGCCGATCCGGAAGGACCCGGTGCCGAGCGTCTTATTCTCGGCGCAGAGCCACACGTCGATCATCGACATCACGGCCGAGGCGGGAACCGGCTTCGGGATGAGGATCACCGGTCCGAACCCCTGCGACAGCTACCGGACGACCGGCACGATCGTGTCGAACGTCAACGTCACGAACACAGGGACAGGGGGATTCACAGCTTTGGACGTGGATTGCACGAACGGGGCGACGATCACCAATGTCGTGATCCACGGGGACTACCTGGCCCTCTACCAGGATGAGAACGTCGACGTCAACGGCCTCACGGTGACACCGGGCCCGTACGAGCAGCAGTGCGGCGCGCCCGTCTACGTCACCGGACCTTCCAACCACATCCGGCTTGATAACGTCCTCTCTCACGGCGGCGGCATCATCACCCATGGCACCAAGAACGGCCAGGTCACCACGCTGACCGAGGTCCACGACACGGTCGCGCCGGGGGCTCCATGCTGACCGGGAGATTTCTGGAGTTGGTGCCAAGATGCGAAGCGCGGCGGTGAGGACAAAGCGCGCGGTCGTGCGATGCATCGCTGGGGCGTATCTGTTGTTGCTCACTGGATGTAGTACATCGCCGCCACCGTCCGCCGCCTCCCCGGATCCGACCTCGACAGCGACCGCTGCGCCGACGCCTGCAGTCGTGATCAGCCCCATCCGTATCCCTCTGGTGTGCCTGCTCCCGGGGCAGGGTGCGGCCTTGCCGGCGTTGCCTCCGGGCGTCCCCTTCACCGGCCACCTGCTCATCGCCGAGAGCAGTGGCAAGAGCCGGATCCTCGAGATCAACTCGAGTGGCACCGTCACCTGGACCTTGTCGACCGCCTCACCGCCGCTGGCTCGGCCGCTCGGTCCGCCCGACGACGCCTTCTACACGCTCGACTGCACTGAGATCGTCGCCAACTCCGAATTCGGACAGGGCGCGCTGGCCGTGAATCGGCTCACCGGCGCTGTCCTCTGGCAGATCGGGAGCTACCTGCGTCGCGGTGACAACAGCACGCACTTCAACAACCCGGATGACGCGGTGCCCGCGCCAGATGGCACGGTGTGGCTTGCCGACATCAACAACTGCCGCCTTCTGCATCTCAACGGGGCGACCGGCGCGCTGATCGGAATGCTCGGCGGACATGGCTGCTCGCATAATCCGCCGTGGCAATTCTCGGAGCCGAATGGGGCCTTCCCCACGAGCAATGGATCGTTGGTTGTCACCGAGATCAGCGGCAGCTGGGTCACCTGGCTCAACCCCAACGGCAGCGTGCGCTGGAGCCACCGCGTGCCGGCGCGGTATCCGTCAGATGCCATGGCGTTGCCCGACGGTTCGGTGCTGCTCACCGACTACTCGTCGTTCGGCGCCGTCCTGCGGGTCGCCGCCAACGGCACGGTGCTCTGGCGCTACGCCCCGAGTGGCGCCGGGCAATTGAACCACCCTTCGATCGCGATCCCGCTGGCGAGCAACCGGATCGCGATCTGCGACGACTTTGGCAATCGCATCATCATCGTCGACCCCACGACGTCGCGGGTGGTCTGGGAGTGGAGCGGCAACGCCGCGTATCACCTCGTCCGCCCCGACGGGCTCGACTACCGACCGTCGTGAGGGTACGAAGTCGCCCGCCGCGCTTGGCCGCCGGATGCCCGGCGCACGGATGGACTGTGGCCTACTACTCCACGCGCAGTTCCACCGCGCGGTGGCGGGTCACAAACCGGTGACTGGCGGTCCGGAGCGACGTCATGCGCCCTACGTCCACGACGGCAGTCTGCGGCGCCCACGGGAAAGTTGGCTGGAGTCGCTGCCGTTTGATACGCCAGCGTCGAACGAACAAAGAGACCTGTCCCTAGGCGAGAACAATGATCATCGCCATGGAACCGCGGAGCAGTGCCTTCGACCCGGGCACCATCCACGCCGCGACGCGACCCGCAAGCGAGGTCCGCAGCCAGCCTGATGGCAGTGAGCACTGACCTTCCCCGACCTCAGTTGGTCTTGATTCGACCCCGCCGTGCCGACCGCCCAAGCATGGCGAATCCTCGTAGATGCGGGCATTTCTCGACCGTCGCCAGTCGTCAGCATTCACGGTCGCTGATCGGTGAACCATCGGGCGAAGCCAGCAATCGTAGTCCCCAGCCCGATGCGCACCCGGGGCAACTGCCATAGTCCGGAAGAAGTCTCGGTCGCGCTGTCGACGCGGACATCGAGCACGCCTCCAACATACCCGTAGCTCGCCAGCGTCGTAAAGAGCGACGCCTCTCGAGTTCCTCCCTCAGTGGCCAGCGGCCAAGGCCACAGGCCGGTGTATGCGAGAAACTGCACAGGGGCGCCGGTCAAGGCTTCCAACGTGGCCTTGGTGCGGTTGGTGAGTGCATTCAGCGTCCCGGCGCTCGCGGAAAAGAGTGCCCGGGCGTCGTTGAATGTGTGGTCCTCGACCGAGAAACCCGTGGTGGCCAGATCTTGGATCTCGGCTGCGGTGAGGTACGTCTGCGGTCCAACTTTCTTGCCGATCAACCCGGTGCAGGGGAAGAACACCGCCGTGAAGCCGTCTTTCCGTAGTAGCGGTACCGCATAGTTCCACGGGCTCAAGCGCCCGTCGTCGAACGTGATGACCACCGGGTGTGGCGGCAGGGGCAGCCCGTAGAGCAGGGCGTCAGCGAGGTGCTGCAGCGAGATCGAGGTCGCATGTATCCGGACCAGGTAGGCCATCTGGGCAGCGAACTCCCCGGGCAAGGTGGTGAGGCCGATCTCCAACTCCCATCCATACGTGGACGGCTCGATCGATCGCGGTGGCACCTGGTCGACCAGGTGATACATCAGGATCGGGACGTTGACCCTCTCGGCCGGGATGGTCCTCGGCACGATGATGGGCGCGTCGACAGACTCCGGTCCCTCGCCAAGCACCGCGGCAGCTCCGCTCGGCTCGAGCGCGATCTGCAGCGGGGTCATCGAGAAGAGCTCGGAAACGCCCTGGGGTCGGAGCGCACCCGGCGCTCTGAACTCCACCTGAAGGGGAACATTCCAGACCGCCGCCACCTGCACGGCAGGATTCTCGGGGTCAGTCCAGAGGGGCTCGAACGCAGGCACGCCGAGGGTGAGCCGGGCCACGAGTCCGCCGAATTTGGCGGACAGCATGCTGGTCCGCGCCGCCTCCGACGGCCACATGGCCTCTGCCTGGGGCGCCAGTTCCGTCCACTGCGCCGCATATTGACCCGCGTCGAACTGGTCCGCGAACGTGTTGGCAAGTGACATCACGGTCGGTGGAGCAACCAGACGACCGACCGGGATCACGTTAGCTATGGGTGTCGGCGACGGGGTCGGCCGCTCCTGGGGGGCGGCGCAGCCCGCGGCGAGGACGGTGATTCCAAGTGCGACCGCGGACACGCGAGCTCGGGTTCCCACCCGTCTATTGAAGCCCAT
>DATLRX010000006.1:0-12942 GCA_035534435.1 Candidatus Acidiferrales bacterium | reverse complement strand
ATCACCGTAGACCCGGTGCTGACGCCCTCAATGCGTCGCGACATCGTCTACCTATGGGTCCTGGCGACCAACGCCGGCGGCTCGGTCGGCTTCCTGCCACCCACGACGGCTGCGGTTGTTCGCCCCGTCGCGAACCACATGTTCCGGCAGTGCACGGCGGGTGCCCAGCACCTGCTCGTGGCTCGCGAAGGAGATCACCTCCAAGGCTGGGTCGTGCTCGAGACGAACGCCATGCCGATCGTCCGTCACTGGGCGTGGTTCAAGCGACTGATGGTGCTGCCGTCACTGCAGGGCCGCGGCGTGGGGCGCCGGCTGTACGCAGCGGCAGTCGAGTACGCGCGACGTCTCGACCTCGAGCAGCTCTACCTCACCTGCCGCAGCGGCACCGGGCTCTCCGAGTTCTATTCGCGTCTTGGTTGGGAGGAGGTTGGAGTCATGCCGAGCAACCTGCGGATGATCGACGGTTCGTATCGCGATGAGATATACATGCGATTGGTGCTCACACGGGCTGACACAATCAACGGATAGCACTGCCGCCGCGCCTTTCCCGGAGGCCTGAGCGACGACCGAGGAGGCATGACAATCGACGCCTACAAGACATCACTCCGAAGCGCCCTGACCAATCAGCGGGAGCACATCCTCGGCACGCTCGAGAGCATTCCCGATAAGGCGCTGCGACAGTCGGTCCTCCCCTCGAAGTGGACGCCGCTCGGTCTCGCATATCACCTCGCCATGGACGTCGAACGCTTCTGGTTCCTGGAGGTGATGGCCGGCGATCCGAGGGCGATTGCCGAGAGCGTCGAAGATGGGTGGCACCCTCCCGCCGATATGCCGGCCGAGTCGGTGATCGCTGTGTACCGACACGAGATCGAACGTGCCAACGCCGTCATCGATGCGACGCCGCTCGATCAGCCGCCCGCCAACTGGCCCGCCCGATGGTCGAACTGGCGACTCCACAACCTGCAGGAGATGATGCTGCACGTGATCACGGAGACAGCGGTGCACGCCGGGCACCTGGATGCGGTACGCGAGTTGATCGACGGCGGTCAGTGGTTCGTCATCAGCTGACGGAGCGGCGTCGATGTGTCGGATGCGGCCGGCTTCGCAGCACGGCGTAGAGACTGACGCTGACGAGGGTCCACGCAATGAGCGCGCACACGACCGCGAGAGCAGGCGCAGCGCGAACCAGGCCGACCATCACACCCGCGTACGCGATCATCCCCACGGCGCCGAGCGTTGCCCATCGCACATCCGAGACCGCCTGCGCATGCCCTTCCCTGCGTTCGATCTGCGTCAGCGTGGCAGGCAGCATCGCCGGGAACGCGAGGAACAGTCCGCCGACCTTCGCGCCGGCCACGTGCGCGATGATCGCGGCGACCACAACACGACCGCTGCGACGAACCACGCAACGGTCGCGACCAACGAACCTGTGATGCTGCCGAGCCGATCGACCGCCCGACCGCCGACCGTGCACCACACCACGAACCCGACCGCGCCGGCGATCATGCCCAGCGAGAGGTTCAACGCCATGAGCGCCCCGCTCGTGAGCAGCGTCACGAGCAGACTGGCTGTCGCGATCGTTGGCGCGCTCGACGTGAGGCCGGCGAGGCTACGCGGCCGAATCACCTCGCCGAGCAACGCGGGGACAACCACGAGCGACCCGCCCACGACGCCCTTGAGCAGGATGGTCAGGATACCCATGTCCGCCCTCAGATTTCAGCACAGGTGTACCGGAATCATCAGCGACGGTTTCAGCGGCGGCGTGGCTCCCACCGGAAGCGGCGTATCGCGACGACGGCGCTGATCGCGGCCCAGATGACCATCACGAGGATGTCCTGCCAGGGAAACGCGCCGATGCCCGGCTGGTTGCTGAACGTCGCAAATACCGCGGTGATCATGTGGCGCACGGGAAACCAGTTGGAGATCTGCAGCAGCCCGGAGCCTGGCGCGAGCGGAAAGTACAGCCCCGACAGGAATACCAGCACGAAGAACACGAGGCTCACCACGGGGCCGGCGGACTCCTGGTTCGGAATGGCCGTGCTCGCCGCGACGCCCATCATGCTGAAGCACGCAACGCCGATGAGCACAACAAGGATGAGGGCGAGCGGTTGCGCGGGGAGTGCGACATGGAACGCGAGCGCGCCGACCAGGAGCAGAACGATGATGTCGACCGCCGAGATGATCGCCATGTTCAGCGCTGTGGCGACAACGAGTATCCAGGTCGGGAGCGGCGAGAGGCGCAGGCGCATCAGCTGCCGGTTCTCGCGCCGGATGACGAGCGTGATCGCGAGGTTGGAGAAGCACACCGACATGACGCCGTAGGCGCAGAACCCGGCCACGTAGTATTCGATCAGCGGCACGCCGCCGAGGAACGTGATCTTCGAGGTCCCGCCTGCGATCGCGAGCAGCGTCAGGAACACGACCGAGAACCCGACGCTGAAGAACGCGCCGATCGGGTTCAGCCAGAAGCTCAGCTGCTCGTAGAAGAGATGCCGGCCGATGAGACGCACATCGCGCGTCGCCTCGGTCATCGGCGAGCCGCGCTGGGGGCTTAGCCCCTGCTCCGCGCTCATTGATGCTGCTCTGCCGTCGCGGCTACCTTGTTGCCGCCGGTGAGCGCGACATACACGTCCTCGAGGCTGCGTCGCTCCACGGTGAGCCCGTCGATGCTCACGTCCGAGCTCACCGCCCAATGAGTGAGGGTCCGAAGCACCGCGATCTCATCGGACGTGAGGATCTCGATGGTCTCCCCTTCCCGACTCGTCGGCTGCACCGGGAGCGTCGCGAGATCCACTGACAGCGCGAGACGGAACCTGATGCGCGCCTCGGAGATGTCGCGGCCTCCGAGTGACTTGGGCGAGCCCTCCGCAACCACGTGGCCACCACGCAGGACCGCGACGCGATCCGCGAGGGCGTCGGCCTCCTCCAGGTAGTGCGTCGTCAGCAGCACGGTCGTGCCTCCGTCGGCGAGCGAGCGGACGAGCGTCCAGAAGTCGCGGCGCGCCACCGGGTCGAAGCCGGTCGTCGGCTCGTCGAGAAACAACAACTCGGGCGCACCGACGACCCCGACCGCGAGGTCGAGGCGCCGGACCTGTCCCCCCGACAGTGACTTGACGCGATCGTCGGCTTTGTCGTTGAGACCGACGAGCGTGAGCACCTCGTCCACGTCACGCGGGGACCGGTAGTAGCCGGCATTGCGCTTCAGGGCTTGGCGCACGCTCAGGAATGGCTCGATTGACGCATCCTGGAGGACGATCCCGATCCGCTCTCGAAGCTCGGTGCTGGTCGATCGCGCCGCCGGGTCGACCCCGAGCACCTCGGCGCGGCCGGTATCGGGGCGGCGGAAACCCTCGAGGATCTCGAGCGTCGTGGCCTTGCCGGCGCCGTTCGGACCGAGGAGCCCGAAGACCTCACCCGGTTCCACGGCGAACGAGATGCCATTCAGTGCCGTGTGATTGCCATACCGCTTGCAGAGGTTGTCAACGACCACCACGCGCTCACGCTGCATCGGGCACTCCGGCAGCGGTGGCGTTCGGCGCCTCACGGGCCATGGGGACGAGTGTGACCCGAAACGCCTTTCGACCGTAGAACCACTTTCGGGCATCCCGGCAGATCACTCGCGTCGAGGCGCCGATGGTGACCCTCTCGATCGCGAACTGGGTATTGACAGTCCTGGTTCACACCGGCCGTAATCGACGGATCCGATGAGCACTGAACTCGCTCCACTCCACAGCACGCTGCAGCGCGGCGACGTCGATATCGCCACCATCGGTGGCGTGCTCGCCGATCCTGGTCGGTGCCGCATGCTGCTCGCCCTTGGTGACGGCCGGTCGCTCGCGGCTCACGCGCTCGCCACGGAGGCCGGCGTGACACCTGCGACCGCGAGCAGTCACCTCGGCAAGATGGTCGCAGCGGGTCTGCTGACGGTCACGGCTCAGGGACGCAATCGCTACTACCGCATCACCGGACCGCTCGTCGGATGGACCATCGAACTGCTCTCACAACTCGCGCCTGCGACACCGGTTCGCTCGCTCCGCCAGGGGATTCGCGGCGATGCACTGCGCGAGGCGCGGACCTGCTACGACCATATCGCGGGACGCCTGGGTGTCGACCTGATGGCGAGCATGCTCCGTGCAGGTCAACTCTGCGATGCGAGGCGCGCGCACGATCGCCGCGGGCTCGACGTGGAGCGCGCGGGCTACCGGCATGACGTCGACTACCGGCTCACGGCATTGGGTATGCGATTCCTCATCGACTTCGGCGTGGTCATGCCGCGCCGTCCTGTCGTGCGCCACTGCCTGGACTGGAGTGAGCGACGGCATCATCTTTCGGGGACGCCGGGGCGCGAGCTGCTCGATCGGCTGATCGCGCTCGGGTGGGTGCAGCGCTCAGCGCAGAGCCGCGCAATCACGGTGACGCCGGCGGGTCGCACGGGCATCTTCGACACCTTCAGCGTCGTGACACCGAGAGTCGCCGCACCGTAGCGTCGCCGCTACGCTCGCGCGCTACTGCAGTGGTGCGTCCCGGCTGAAACGTGCCGATGGATCGAGGCACCATGCGAGCACTTCCGGCCAGGGCCCGTACCCATCGTCGATTGTGATGTGTCCTGCACCGGGGATCGTCTCGGCATCGAGGCCGAGCGGCTCGCCGTAGACGGCAGCCGCAGGCCCGTCGAGACAGTACGGATCGGCGTCCGAGGCCACGAGTCGCGTCGGGTGCCGCGACGATGCATGGAGTGAAGCGGCCTTCCATGAACCGCTGAAGAAGCTGGCGACGATGGGCGTGCGGATGAACGACGGTCCTGGCGGCGACACGAGGAGGACCCGATCGGCCGGAGGCGCGAGTGCCCGACGTGCGCTCGCCTCGTACCAGAGCACGCATCCCATGCTGTGTGCCACGACGATCCGCTCACCCTCGCCCATCTGCGCCCACTCCGCGACGAGCAGATCAAGCCATTCCTCGAGTTGCGGTGTGTCCGCGTTCGGCATCTGCGGGTACAGCACCTGTTCTCGCTGACGTCGCAGCTGGTCGACGAGCCACCACTCCCAGTGCGCCTGCGGCCGATGGTTCTCGAGACCATGGAGCACGAGATAGCGGCGAGTCACGCTCACGTCCCCATTTAACCGGGAAACACTTCGGCCGGCGTCGAAGCGATCGGCGCCTACGCTGATCTGCATCGTTGTAGAACACGCGATTCGAGGACTGGTCATGAAGACAGCCATCAATGCGCAGCATCACATCGCGGGCGTCCCGTATTCGTCGGCCGTAATCGCCGGGGGACTCTGCTTCGTCTCCGGTCAGTTCGGTACCGACTCAAGCAATCAACCGGTCGGGGACGTCGAGCAGCAGACCACCATCGCGCTCGATCATCTCGAGGAGGTCCTGACGCGCGCGGACCTCAGCCTCGCCGACGTTGTGCGTATCACCGTGTGGCTGCGCGATCTGAACGACTTCGACGCGATGAACCGCGCCTATCGCGAACGCTTTCCTGCGCCGCAGCCGGCTCGCGTCACCGTCCAGGCCGCCGGCCTGCTCTTCGGCGCCGCGGTGGAGATCGACGCCATCGCCGCGAGCTGATCCGTCGATGGACGGAACCGGCTCAGCCCTATTGACACGTCCACTGCACCGTCCCGCTGATGACCGTCGAGTCGCTTCCCCAACCCGAGAATTCGAGCGTCCCGGAACCGTCCGGGTGCACGGTGAGCGCCGTGTTCCCCGGAAAGCCGGAACGGAACGTGTCGATGAACCCCGCGCCGTTGAGATCCCCGACACCGACTGCCACGCGGCCGCCCAACATCGGCGATGTCGCGCTGGTGTAGACGCCGGGGCCGTGGTAGCCGGTTGGGAGGCTGGTCGTGAGATACAGCGTCGTCGCGCCGCTCGTCTTGAACTCGGGGACCACGAAGCTGGTTGGATTCTGCGCGAACCCCTTCGCATAGTCGGAACAGGTGTCAGGCGCGGTCGGTGCCTGCGGCAAACTCCCGACGAGTACCTCGGGATGCGTGTTGAAGGTCCCCGACGCCTTGTAGGCGCCGTCGATCTTCGCCGATCCGATCAGTCGCGGCGAGGCGGCGGTTCCATCCCCGGCGCCACCACCTGACGGCGCGTTCGTCACGGTCACCGCTGGGCCGGCCGCGCATCCTGCGCACACGAGTGACAGAACGACGCCGATCCACCATGAGCGCGTCGGCATCACCGTCGTCACCTGCCTATCCGGCGCAGGTCCACGTCACGACGCCCGCTTCCGCGGCGTAGGTATCGACGTCGATCAGACCGGAGAAGGAGAGGGAGCCGGAGCCGTCCGGTCCGACCGTGATCGTCGCCGCCGCATCGTTGCCGGGGAGGTAGGACGCGTTGTCGATGAGCAGGACCGACACGAGTGCCGACGCACCCGTGTACATCCCCGGTCCGTGGTATCCGCTGTCCGTGTTGGTAATCGGAACCCCAGCGGTATACATCACCGAATGACCGCTGACATTGTTCGTGTCATTCGGGGTGGGGACGACGAACAGCGTCGTCGCCGGCACCTTGCCGTCGGCATACTCACCGCACGTTTCGTGGCGTGAGGTCACTGCATCGGTGAACGTGCCGGTCACCTTCATCTCACCCTTGAGCACCACATGCGCTGAGAACACGGCGAACGTCGAATGTGGTGGACCCGTCCCGCTAGCGGTGGAACCGGCTGCGCTGCTGCCGCATCCTGCAGTCATCCCGATCGCCAGGACCGCGATGACGCGCGTTCCTGAAGCAAGCGCCATGGCGGTCACCATACGAAACAACGCCAGTCGGCGTAAAGGCTTTGCGCAAAGATCATACCGTTGCATGACCAATCCGCCCTCGTTGCTTGGATTGGCATTCACCAGCCCGTGCAAAGTGGTGATAGGCGACCAGGACTGCGACGTTCTGCGCTGAATCGGTCACGGTCGTGGCACCGTCCGCCACCCGCCGCGATCCCGAGGACCTTCCTGTCGAGAATGAGCGGTGGTCATCAACGTTTGCTGCCCGACGTGCTGGAAGTGGTCGGAACTGGGAACCGCCTACGGGTGCAAGCGCTGCGGCACCCCCCTCATCATGTCCGACGGCCGGCGCGCCGACGAGGTCGCTGCCTTGCCACCCCCGGTTGACGTCGTGGCGCCGCCGGAGCCCCCTCCTGTCGAGCACGCACCCGTCGGTTGGTCGGTCCGCGTTCGCGAGTGAATCGACCCTCAGGCGGTGAGCAAGCCCGCACACGTCCGCGCGACGCGGTCGAGCGCGACGCGCGGTTAGTCCCCGCTACCGCTCCAGGATGTCGGAGCGGCGGCGCAGGTACTCATCACGTTCGATCTCACCACGCGCGTATCGGAGATCCAGCTCACTGAGCGCGGGACTGCTCATCCGCTGTGGAGGGAACGGCGGCGGCGGCGGATGCGGGTTGCGAGTCGCAGAAACCACGACGACCACCACCACGACAGCGATGGCAACCACCGAGAAAAGGATGAGATTGGGGAGGAGGATTGTGATTCCCAGAGCCTACCCCTGAATCGACGAGGGCGAAGTCGGGCGCTACCTCTCGATGTAGGTGGTCACCGGCGGGAGGACGCCGTGGCTCTCCATCAAGGCAACCGTCTCGGGAGATGGCGATGTGACCATCGCCTGCGCAGCCTCGACGTCGTGGACGTCGGCGGTGATGGCGACGTTATTGCTCCCGTCCGCCGCGACGTGGTCGGTCACGTTCGTGGCAACCGCCCCAATTGCCGCGGCACGCTCGTCCTTGCCCCTGAGCCACCGTTCGATGTCGGCCACAGCGTGAGTCATCACCAGTTTCGGCATGCCAACCTCCATTCCGGGACGCACGGAGGGCCTTGGCGAGACTGCCGACCCTACCGAGTTCACGCAAGTATGCACTGTCGATGAACGCTGTTCGTCGGCGCAATCGCTACCGGTTGTGCAGCGCGCGCGTGAGTCCCGACTGAACCTCCTCACGTCAGGGCATGCGCACGTGATGGGGACCGAGCTCGGCGATGCTCCGCACCCCGAGGAGCTTCATCGTGCGACGAATCTCCGACGTGAGGATCTCAGCGGCCCGGGCGACGCCGCGCTCGCCACCGGCCATGAGTCCGTACAGGTATCCCCTGCCCACCATGGTCGCCTTGGCACCGAGCGCGATTGCCGCAACGATGTCCGCGCCACTCATGATCCCCGTGTCCATCCAGACCTCGGTGCGATCCCCGACGGCAGCGACGACGGCGGGCACGAGCCGGAGCGGCACCGGTGCGCGATCAAGCTGCCTGCCGCCGTGGTTGGAGAGCACGACGGCCTCGACTCCCGCGTCCGCCACTCGCTTCGCATCGGCGACGGTCTGGACGCCCTTGATGATGAGCGGCCCGTCCCAGCACGAACGGACCCATGCGAGGTCGGCCATGGTCATGGTCGGATCGAACAGCTCGTTCATGAGCTCCGCGATGGTTCGGTCCCACGCGCTGAGCGAGGCAAACGTGAGCGGCCGCGTGGTCAAGAGATTCATCCACCACGCGGGATGGGTCGCGATATCCGCCACGGTCTTCGGCGTCAATGTCGGTGGGATGGAGAAACCGTTGCGCACATCGCGCAAGCGCATGCCGGCCACCGGTGCATCCACGGTGAGCATGAGCGCCTCGAACCCCGCGTCGCGCGCACGGTGCATCAGCTCCTCGCCGGCGCCTCGATCTCGCCACACGTATAGCTGAAACCACATGCGCGCCGCCGGTGCAGCAGCGGCGACATTCTCGATCGACGTCGTCCCCAGTGTGGAGAGCGCATACGGAATGCCGATCGATTGGGCGACTCGCGCCACGGCACACTCGCCCGCGTGGTGCATCAAGCGCGTAAACCCTGTGGGTGCGAACGCGAAGGGCAGCGCGGACTCCCGCCCGAGCATGGAGGTGGTCGTGTCGAGACGCGAGACGTCCCGCAGCACCGACGGCGAGAACTCCAGCTCCCGAAACAGCTGTCGCGCGCGGCGAAGACTGATCTCGGCGTCCGCGGCGCCGTCGGTGTAGTCGAACACCGCGCGCGGCACATGGCCACGCGCAACCTTTCGAAGATCGCCGATGGTCAGCGCACGCTGGAGGCGTCGCTGCGTCGCGCTGAGCGAGAAGGGCTTGGCGCGCAGGAGCGGACGGATCTCGCTCCACTTCGGGATCTGTCGCTCCGACAACTTGCCTGTCTCCCACCGCTGCCGGCACCGCTACCGGTGCGCGTCTGGCGCATGCTACCGATCCGCACCGCCGGCACGCGTCGATCAGTTGCAGCACGAGGGCGCGCCGCGGCGAGCCATGTGCGGTGCGACGGCCATGCCATAGAGCGTTGCGCTGTGCCGCTCCTGCGCGCGCTGCGCCACCGCAAGTCCGGCGATGCCGATCAACTTCCCGCCGGAACATATTGGGTATCAGCGAAACTCCAGTGGAGTCAATCCTACCCCGGGTGCACCGTTTTGACCCGCCGGAATCGGGGAACCCAGCGCCCCGCCAATCCGGCAGCTGGGCCATCACGTCACCGCAACCTTCAAGCTGCGATAGCTGCGCAACAGCGAGCGCCGCATGTCGTTGACCATGGGATCGTTCAGGTCACACCCGCTCGCGACCCAGCGATCGCAGATGCGCATCGCGTCGGCGCGCAGCTCTCCGCTCTCGCGAACGCCGTCGATGGGCGTGTCATACGTGTACGCGTAGAGCGCGGCCACGGCCTCGCCGAGCTCAGCGGGGTCCCGAGCGGCGTCATGCTGCAACTCGCGGTGCGCGCGCCACCACTCCACCTCGAGCCGCGCAGCTCGCGTGGGATCGAATCCCTTTCCACTCCCGCCGGCCAGCGTGTAGAACCCGGTCATGAGGCGGCGCGCCCCGTCCGGGTCGTTGTCGGGATACGGTGCCCAGAGCTGGTTCGCGCGGAGCACGAGCCACGCGCCCCAGAGCGTCTGCGGCCACGGCAATCGAAATCCGCAGCGGACCAGGCCGACCGAGGCGGCGAGCACGCGGCCCCATTCGCGACGGTAGTAGCCGATCCACGCGGCGCTCTCCATCTGCGCAAGGTCGACCGGATTGAATGCCCGGACCGCCGCTCGTGCGTCGCGTTTGCGCAAACCGATCACAGTGCCCCGAGGCGCTGCGTCAGCTTGGTCGCAATCGCATCGGCCTGTTGCTGGTACAGCGTCGAGGGTGCGACGTTCGCGAACGCGACACCGAGCTGGAGCACGAGCAATCCGCCGGTCAACCCGAGGAAGTAGACGTAGCTTGCGACCCGGGTGACACCGGTTGCGAACGTGTCCATCGCCGACGTGCGTGTCCCCGTCCAGCGACCCATGGTAATCGTCGATGTTGTCACCAACGCATCGGCGAACTGCGCGGCCGTGTTCTGATCACTCGCGGGACACGCGCGCGCCCCAGCGGTTGCCTGGCCGATGTCGGTCGCGGTATCGGCCGCATTCGCCTCGAGGATCACGGCCTCGGTGACCGCCTTTGCGGCAGACGTCAGCGGCTGGCTCACATCCGTCCCCACCGCATCGCGCACACCTGATGTGATGCCACCGGCCTTGATGCACGCTGAGGGAACCAGCCCGTTGCGGACGAGCGCTGCTTCGGAGCCCTCGGTTGGCGCCTGGCCGACGGACGATCCCGGGACATCGCCGGCCGTGACCATGGCGGCCTTGACGACCGCAGCCGGCGGCGGCGCCGGCGCTGCCGCAGTCGGTGTCGGCGTCGAGGCAGCCGTCGATGTCTCGCCGCATCCCGCGATCAGGACTGCGGTGATACCGAGTGCCACGCTCCACTCCCAGCGTTTCATCCAGCTCGCATTGTGCCCCGCCCGGCGCAAAGGGGGCAGCGGGAACCTCGGCGCCGCAGCCGGCGTCTCACAATCACCGATGCACACCCGCCGCGCCTTCGCCGTCTTCACGATCCTCGCGGCCGCCGCTGCGCTCACCGGATGCGCGAGCAGCTCGACCTCCTCGGTCATGGAGGGTTCGGCGCCGGTCCACGGGCCAGCCGATGTGCCGGCGAGCGACGCTGCCGCCGGCGCGTCCGCTCCCGCACCGACCGGCATCACCGTCGGCACCCCGCCGACCGCGGCATTGCAGCGATCGGTCCACGCCGCGTACACAGTCCCGTCCGGAGCATTCCTCGCCTCGTTCGACAATGTCATCGCCAGGGCCGTCGCACTCGGCGGTTACGTCGCCAGCTCGTCGACCCAGCCCGCTCGCGACGGCCACATCGTCGGCGGCTCCGTCACGCTCGACATCCCCGCGACGACGATCGCCACGTTCCTGAACGGCATGCCCTCGACGTTCATCGCGTCATCGATCGACTTCTCGAGCATCGATCACACCTCGCAGTTCATCGACGTCAACGCGGAGCTGGCGTCTGCACATGCGCATCTCCACGCGCTGGACACGCTGCTGTCGAAGGCCACATCCCTCTCCGATGTCACCGCACTCGAACAGCAGATCGAAACCGTGCAGATCGAGATCGACACCGATCAGGGCGAGCTCAACGCTCTGACCGCGTCGGTCGATATGGCCACCGCGACGATCGCCCTGTCGGAGCGTGGCACGCCACGCCTCGTGGCTGCGGCACCGAGCGCCCTGTCCTCCGGCATCAGCGGCGGCTGGCGCAACGCGATTGCCGTCACCGGGGTGGTCCTCGACGTGTTGGTCACCGCGATCCCTGTGCTGGTCGTTGCCGCGCTCGCGCTTGGCATATGGCGCTGGTCGCAGCGTTTTCTGCGCCGGAGTCCGCGCCCGGCCCCCTGATCAGGCCGGTACGGCGATCTCGTCGGTCGCCGCGTCGAGACACTCGTCGATGATTGCGCGCACCAGCCGATCGACACGCTCACCACCGAGTCGCGGGGAGCGGGTTGACAGACGATCGACGATCGCCTGCTCGCGACCGACGTCGCGCATCGGTATCGATGCCGACGACTTGTGCTGCTGCACGGCCTCGACCACGGCCGCGCGGTATTCGAGCATCTGGAACACCGCGTCGTCGATGGTGTCGATCACCGCGCGGCAGCCGCTGACCGTCTCCATGACCGCCGGCCGTGTCATCGCGCAGAGCGCGCGGGATGCGGCGACGATGCGCGCCAGAGCCGCCGGCGTGATGGCCTGCGCCGCGTCGCACATCGATCGCTCCGGGTCCGGATGGGCTTCGATGATCAGCGCGTCAGCGCCGGCCGCGAGCGCGGCGACCGCGAGCGACGGGACCCATCCGGCCTTGCCGGCGGCGTGACTCGGATCGACCGCGATGGGGAGATCGGTCAGCTCACGGAGCACCGCGATCGCGCTGACGTCGAGCGTGTTCCGTGTCGCCGTCTCGAAGGTCCGTATTCCGCGCTCGCACAGGATGACCTGCGCGTTGCCCTCACCGGTGACGTACTCCGCGGCCGCGAGCCACTCGTCGTACGTGGCGGACATGCCTCGCTTGACGATCACCGGCATGCCGCTCCGCCCCGCGGCGCGCAGCAGCGGCGTGTTGTGCATCGAGCGGGCGCCGATCATCAGCGCGTCGACATGGTCGCGCAGCACGGCGATATCGCCCACCTCGAGCGGTTCCGCCATCACGGGCAGGCCCGTTCGTCGTCGTGCCTCGTCGAGCAGCGGCAGACCGGCGAGCCCGATCCCCTGGAACGATCCCGGGCGGGTGCGCGGCTTGAGCACGCACCCCCGGAGCACACTGGCACCGGCTCGATGAGCCGCCAGCGCATGCTCGACATAGCCCGTCTCGACGGCGCACGGTCCGGCGATGACGGGAATCGAGTCACCGCCGACGACGACGTCGCCGATCCGGACTCGGCGCGTGGCGTGACGATGTGTCGCGCTCGGGAGCAGCGGCTCTATGGTCACCGTAAGGATCCTCCGTGTGGTGATGGGCCACCTCACGGGATCCGGGGCTGACCCATCTCTGATGAACCAGCCCTGGTAAGAAACTGCGCGGT
>DATLRX010000005.1:0-2037 GCA_035534435.1 Candidatus Acidiferrales bacterium | reverse complement strand
AGAATCGCCGCGGGTTCTGGTCCGTCGATGATCGGACGCGCCATGAAGAGCGGGCGCGGTTCGATGACTCCTCCCACTGCGGCCGGCCACGCAGCGGATCGTGACTCGGAGGCGGTGGCCGCCGGCGTCCGCTGCATCATGACCTTCCCCATTCGAGGGACCGGGAGCATCGCCGGCGTGCTCGTGGCCTTCCACGAGTCGTCCGGCCGCCCACCCAAGGACCTGCTCACCGCAGTACAGGCAGTATCCCGGCACTTGGGACTCTTCATCGACCGCGCACACGCTGCGATCGCCCTGCACGAGTCCGCCACGGAACTCGCCGCACTGGCGTCAACCGATGCGCTCACCGGTCTGAAGAACCGCCGTGAGTTCGACCGCGCCCTGCGGACGATTCCTCGTCAGCCGTTCGCGGTCCTGTCCCTGGACGTCGACGGGTTGAAGCGAACGAATGACACCGACGGCCACGCTGCGGGCGACGCATTGCTGAGTCTCGTCGGACATACGCTCGGCCTCCTCGTTCGAGGCTGGGATGTCATGGCTCGAGTCGGTGGAGACGAGTTCGCCGCACTCCTTCCCGAGGTGGGTGTGCTTGGCGCCGGGGTCGTCGCGGAGCGGATGCGAGTGGCAATGCATACGCTGCTGCTGCCGAGCGGGCCGGCGCGCATCACCGTGGGATGGAGCGCTGCACCCGCCGGTGCCGATCCCATTTCGGTGTGGCAGCGAGCCGACGAGTCCCTGTACAAGGCCAAGAAGGCCGGCGGCGATCAGGTGGTCGGCGTCGCCTATGTGACCGGGGAGTCGGGTGACATCGCCGACCGATCGTATTCCGACGTGATCACGCACGTTCTCGGCGGGGGAACCCTCATAACGGTGTTTCAACCGATCGTCAATCTCATCGACGGCACCGTTTTGGGGTATGAAGCGTTGGCACGCCCCGAAGGGTTCGCCGCGCTGGACTCCGTCGAGGAGATCTTCGAGGCCGCACGGACGAGCGGCCACATCGGTAATCTCGACCGCATCTGCCGTCGCCAGGCCGTCGAGGACGCGAAGGAGCTGCCTGCGGACGCAACGCTGTTCCTGAACATCAGCGCGTCGAGTCTGTTGGATCCCATCCATGGGATCGACCCGCTGCTGGACGTGCTACGGGCGCACCAACGCGCGCCGCAGACGGTTGTCCTCGATATCACGGAGCACGAGTCGATCAGCGACTACGAGGTGTTGCATCGCGTGCTTGCGGCATTCCGAGCGGAAGGGCTCCGGTTCGCGCTCGACGATGTCGGGGAGGGCCACTCGACGTTGAAGCTCCTGGCCGCCTCTGCCAGCGAGTACCTCAAGCTCGGGCGGAGCCTCACGATGACCTCGGCCCGAATGCCCTCGCGTGCGGTCATCGACGCAACCACGACATTCGCCCGCATCAGCGGGGCGATCGTGATCGCCGAAGGCGTCGAGAACGAATACGCAGCCGACATGATGAAAGCGGTCGGGATCGAACTGGGCCAGGGATTCGGATTGGGCAAGCCCACTCGAGCATCTGCAGTCGAAGACGTCGGTGCGGCGCTGATCGATCGCGCCGCGTTGAGCGGCCTTCGCCCTCGGTCTGCGTACCTCTTCGAGGAGCCGAAGTAGCTGTCCCTCTGCCGGGGAGGCTCCGGTCCGATCGCGGTCCATCATCGCCATGATCTCGGCGAGATTGCCGCGGATCGTCGCGGCCGGCTTGGCGGTGAGCGCAGGTCCGCCCTCACTGAAGAGGCTGCGTGGCACGGGGAGCGGTGTGCTGCTGATCCTTGCGGACATCGTGTGAGAGCCTGGTCTTCAGAACTCCTCCCCGCCCGGTGACCGCCCATCCGTTGCAGCTTCCACGCACAACCGTCCGATCGCCTGCCCCGACGGCGTATGCGTGTCGTGGAGCGCTGTGGCAATAGACTGGCGATGGTTCTCGTCAACTCGCGAAGAGGAGCGCAACGCATGGCCCCAACCAAGCCGGCGACCAAGACAGCACCGAAACGCGCGGATCGCACCAGCGCTCACAACACGGCA
>DATLRX010000004.1:0-24672 GCA_035534435.1 Candidatus Acidiferrales bacterium | reverse complement strand
GGTCAGCGACCCTACGGTGTGGCGCAGCGCATGCCCAGCGCACCGACAGCCCGTTCAGCAACGACCTTAACCACACCTTCAACCGCCCCCGCGGGGTCCGAGTGCGATCCTTCCTTGGACGTGTCGGTTGAAGACCTGCTCTTGCTTGCCCTTTTGGGTGCGATGGTCGGCGTCTTCGGCACCCTGGTCGGAGCGGGAGGGGGCTTCATCCTCACACCAGTCCTGTTGGTCCTCTATCCGACAGCAAGTCCGACCACCATTACGGCGATCAGCCTGGTAGTCGTGTTCTTCAACGCTCTCTCGGGCTCGCTGGCGTACGCGCGCCAGCGCCGGATCGATTACCGGAGTGGCATCGCCTTCGCGGTGGCCACGTTTCCCGGCTCCGTCCTCGGTGTTTTGGTGGTCGCGTTCTCCCCTCGGCGTCTCTTCGACGCGCTGATGGGGCTGCTCCTCGCCGCTTTGGCGGTCTGGCTGATCACCAACCGCGACGGCCGAGGACAGTTCCCGGCGCTTCGCGCCGGCAGCCCGCGAACCATCACCGACCGCCAGGGGACGACCTACCGATACACGGTTCCAGTTCGGCGCGGCGTCCTCTTCAGCGTGGGCGTTGGGTTTGTGTCGAGTTTTCTCGGCATCGGTGGTGGCGTCATCCACGTCCCCCTGCTGGTGAGAGCTCTGGGGTTTCCAACCCATATCGCCACTGCAACATCCCACTTCGTCCTGGCCAACATGGCAGCCGTCGGCACGGTGACGCACATCGTGACCGGTGGCTTCGCGAGCGGCACCGGCGTCCATCGGGCGGTTGCGCTGTCGGTGGGCGTGGTTGGTGGAGCGCAGCTCGGCGCCTGGATCTCGCAGCGAATTCAAGGAGTGATGATCCATCGCCTGCTCGCGGTAGCGCTCGCCGCCCTTGCCCTCCGCCTGTTGATTGGGGTCGCGTAACGCGGTGTCGGATGCGGGCGGGAGCGGGCCGCCATAAGCCCCTGCGTCTCAACCACGCTCAGCCGGCGATGCCGATGCTGTCGGCCGCTCTCCGGCCCCCGCTCCGGTATCACTCGCTTCCCTGCGTGTCCAGTTCGCCACTCGTCGCTTCGTCAACCGCCAGAAAAGGTACAAGCCGGGACGCCGATGAGCAGCATGCCGATCGAGGTCCACTGCGCTTGGCGCAGCCCGAGTAGCACGGCCATTCTCCGAGCGTCGCCTGCCATTGCTACCTCCGTCACCGCACCGCCGCCCACAGTAACGTGGGCTCGCTTGCCCACGTTTCAGCCCTCGTGCCAGCCTCCATCCCCGATCTGAGTGGTCCGATCCGCTCGATCTCGGGTCATTCGGGCCTGCTCGACGGCACGATGCGCTTCGCAGCCGTCTATCTGATCGTCGCCGCTGCTCTGGTCGTGATCCCCCTGTGGCTGCGCAGCGATGGCTTGAGGACCGTGGTGGCCGCCGCTCTCGGAGCACTGCTGGCAGTCGCCCTCACGGCCGCCATCGGCATGCTCTGGGATCGGCCCCGGCCATTCGTTGCTGAACACTTCACCCCGCTCATCAGTCATGCAGCGGACGCGTCGTTTCCCTCGGACCATCTGGCTGCGTTGGGAGCGGTGACCATTTGTGTCTGGTTCACGTCACGTCGCCTCGGCCTCGTAGTCGCCGGCATCGCCCTGATAGTGGCGTTCGCGCGTGTCTACGTCGGCGTGCACTACGTCTCCGATGTCGCTGGTGGGTTCGCGCTCGGGCTCGCGTGCGGCGCTCTCATGTGGTGGGCGACCTCGCTCGCACTGGACGTGCTGGAGCGAGCGAATCAGCTGCTCGTCCGTTGCCATCTTCGCCCAACTTCGGCAGCTTCCTCGCGGCATTCACTGGCGAATGTGCCGTGAGCCGTGGCGGTCGCACGCATCCGAGCCTTGCCCACTGACGCGGCAGAATCTGAGCGTGCGGGATCGGCGACGGGCTGGACGAGTAACACCGATCACATGCTGCTCGGGTGCACCAAGGAGAATGCGGCACCGGCGCCACCCCCCGGCGTTCCGTGAGGGAGTGATAGGGGTTGATGTCTGACGATCGGTGACGACTTCCTCACCGGCGCTCTCCCGAATACGACGTCTCGTCACAAGGCTTTGCAGGGGCGTTCATCGCCGCTCAGTCCGAACACCGGTCGTCAGATCAGGCCGAGAATGCTCTTGGTCGCTGTGTAGACCGAAACGAGCACGAGCAGGCCGGCGAAGCTTCGCTCCAGCGCGGACGCCGGCACCCTGGCGGCTAGGCCACCGCCCACAACCGATCCTGCCATGGCCGCTGCCGTAAACGGGACTACCACCCCCAAGTCGACGGCGGTCACACCACCACGGGCAGCGAGCGCGACCACGCTGTTGAGCGCGATGACCAAGAGGCTGGTGCCCACTGCCTCCGGCATGCCGAAACCGAGTGCCAGAACCAGGCCGGGAACCACGACGAATCCGCCCCCGACACCGAAGAAGCCCGTCATGAAGCCCACCACCGTGCCGACGGTGGCGACCCCGACGAGCCGTTTGGCGGTCAGTCCATTTCCGGCGGCCCGGGCGATGGTTGGCTGCGGGGGACTCGGTCGCGCTGACCGTTGCAGCATGGCTCCCGCGGCCAAGAGCATGAGGCCGGCGAATGCGAGCAACAGAACATTCGGGTTGACCAACTTGTTGAGGTCCGACCCGAGCAGGGATCCGCCAACACCGACGAGGCCGAAGACCAGCCCGCTGCCCCATCGCACGCGTCGCGAGCGGGCATAGCCGATGGTCCCGGTGAGGGCTGTCACACCGACGATTACCAAGGACGCGCTGGTGGCGCTGCGTGGGTTCTCACCGATCACGTAGACGAGCGCCGGGACAGTCAGGATCGATCCGCCGCCGCCGAGAGCCCCCAGCGAAACGCCGATCAGCAACCCGAGCGGCAGGGTGAGGAGGGAGAAAGTCACCAGCCGGCGGTGGCGCATGACTCGTTTGCGGGCATGCGCCTCAGCATACCCTGGGGGGTATGCTGTACACTGAAACCATGAGCCACACGTCCTCGCCGGAATCACACGGCATCGACCTCGATGACGTCACACTGACTGACCTGCAGCGGCGGTTGCGCAGGGTGGAGGGCCAGGTTCGCGGGGTGCAGCAGATGCTCTCAGCGCATCGTGATTGCCGTGATGTGGTGACACAGATCGCCGCTGCGAACAAGGCACTCGAACAGGCCGGGTTCGTCCTCGTTGCAGCTGGGTTGACGTGGTGCCTTGAAGACCCACGCCGGTCCGCCGCCGCCGGATACGACATCGGCGACGTCCAGAAGATGTTCCTCAAGCTCGCCTGATGCCGGCAGCCGGAGGTCACGACCGGGACTGCTGCTGCTCGACTTCTTTCCATGCAATCACCAGTCTTGAGAACTGACAGAGGAATACAGATGACCACGATCAACCTGACTGCGGAAACCTTCCGAGGAACCATCGAGGCAGACGGCATCGTGCTGGTCGATTGGTGGGCGTCATGGTGCGGCCCGTGCCGCGCCTTTGCGCCGACATTCGAGGCCGCGGCACAGAAGCATGAAGACGTCGTTTTTGCGAAGGTCGATACCGAGGCTAACCAAGAGCTCGCCGGTGGTGCCGGGATCATGTCCATTCCGACACTCATGGCCTTTCGGGACGGCATCCTGCTGTTCTCCCAGCCCGGCGCCCTGCCTGCAACAGCGCTCGAGGATCTCATCGCGCAAATCCGTGCACTTGACATGGACACCGTGCGCGCATCAGTCGCAAACGGCGTGGCGTGACGGGCGACGCGCATGTGTAGGGCAGTCACCTGCAAGACCTGTCGGCGCCCAACCTGGGCCGGGTGTGGTGCGCACGTCGAGCAGGTACTTGGCCATGTTCCTCGTGATCAGCGCTGCCAATGCGATGTCCGGTCAGCCGCCACGCCAGTCTCCCAGGGGGCCGGGCCATCGTGGTTCAGCCGCCTGCGCAGACGGTAGCGGCAACCCGCTGACCAGGGGGACGTTGGAGCCCCTAACGACCCGATCGGTGCCACGCCATCTCGTCGGCGAGTGCTCGGATGCGTCCTGAAACGGGGGCGCTCGTTGTGAAGAACGCTCGGTGACGTCAGTGCGCTGCGGCCTGCAAGGTGGCCGCCCGAGCCGCACTCAACCAGCTGCCGTTGTGACAGAGGTACAGCTTGGGGATGCCGGCGATGCGCGCTGCTGCATATGACGGGCTTCGGGGAAACAGCCGATAGAGCTCCCGGACCGAGACTCCCGAGGCCTTGCCCAGGAGTCGAACCGTCGGGCCCATCCCGTGTTCGAGGAACTGATTGCGGGTGAAGCGGATCACCTGCCAGTGACGGTCGCCCAGCTCACGGATGCCCACTCGCGTGGCAAGGGCGGGAACCATCGCTTCGGTCCACTGCTCGGGGTGGACAAAGAACCCTTCTTCATTGAGCTCCACAGACGCGAGCGCTTCTTCGCGGCGGTTGTCAGCGGTGATCATCCGTTGTCTCCAAGTTGTTTGGACGCCTCTCAGCTTCCACCCCAATGTCTCGAGTCACAAGAGCCGAAGGACCCGACGGGAATGTGACCTGAGCCCGGGACGTCCTGGCTGCCATGACCGCGAGCAGGGATCCGCGCGTTACGGTAGTCACCAGCACCATCGCGGGTTGCTACGGTGTCATTGCCACGGGCAGCGGCATTGGTGGTGATGGTGGTGGTGCGGCCCCGGGTATCGCGGCGAGTAGAGCGCCTGCTCCAACTCGGCTACGCGCTCTTCGACGGTTCCGGCGCGCAGCCGCGGTGTCCCGGCAATCATCCGCTCGGCAAGCTCTTGCCTCTCGCTGTCGCTCAGTCCCTTGAGAAGTTCATCGACTCGCTCACTCATGGCTCGATCCCCAAATCGTTGAACGGAATGGATCAAGCGTAGGTGCGTCGTGAGCCGGAAACCAGGGCCGAAGGTCCCTCAGCCGGGGGCGCGCACCCCCACCCCCGAGGGCCGTCCACCCTCGTCTGCCTACCTGTGCCGGGCGAGTGCGGGTTGGGTCGGAGAGAGCGGCGACGCTGCGGGCACCGTGCTCAAGGCTGAGGTGCCGGCCAATGCCTCGGGTGCGAACCGGAGCGCTCGGTGCAGGAAGACTGTCACCGCCGGGGCCACGGTGAGGAAGTCACCGATTGCGCTGTGACCGGCGCCCGGGATCACCAGAAGATCGGTCCCCGCAGCTGCCGCGGACTGGAGCGCCTCGGCGTCGGCAAGCGGCACAACAGGATCCTCGGCGCCGTGGATCAACAACACCGGGACGCACAGGCGCGCGATCGTGGCGAGAGGGGCGAAGTCCGTGAAACGCTGGCCAAGAGCGCGCTGGATCTCATTGAGCATGAACCGCACGGCGACTCCAGGCACTCCGCGACGGCGCATCGCTCGGCCCATATAGGCAGCAGGATCCGCCATCGACGAGATGCTGACGACCGCTGCAACTCGCGGGTCTCGCGCGGCCACCATCAAGCATGCTCCGGCGCCGACCGAATGGCCCACGAGAACGACGCGGTCCGCGTCGACGCGTGGGTCAGCGCGTAGCCATGCCAGCGCGTGCTCGGCATCGCTGGCGAAGTCAGGCATGGAGCTGAAGCTGTCGTCGTCGCTGCGTCCGTGGCAGCGGGCGTCGAGGAGGAGCACGTGCAGCCCGGCCGCGAGCAGGGGCCTCGCAATGGGCAGCATGAGGCTGGCGCTGCCGGTCCACCCGTGGAGCACGACGGCCGCCGGCTGTGGGCCGCCCGCTGGTGCGGGGACGAACCAGGCGCGCAGCCGCCGTCCGCGTGCTCCGTCGATGGTCACGTCCTCCGCCTGCAGCCCCACCTGCGCCGGCGTATCGCCGGAGGGAACGTGGGGAACGCGGAAAAAGCGCGCCAGCACCCGAGGGGTTGCAACACGAAGCGTCGCCCATACGAGCAGCAGCGCGGCGGCCCAGGCGGCCACCAGGCGCGAGCGCCGAAGGCCGTGCGAGCGGTTGTCTGATGACCCTGGTGGGTCCGCCCTCAGCGGACGGGCGGTCAGGGTCACGTTACGAGGACCAACACGCCGATCAGTCTGCGCGTCCGGCGTTCGGATGTGATCGACCACGGGGACGACAGCAGCGTCCCAATGGCCTCGGCGGGCCGGGCGCATCGCAGCCACGTACGCGCTGGGCGCAACTCGGCGCGCGCCTCCTCGCGGACGGGCCGCGTGGCGCGCTCATCACTGCGTTGATCGAGGAGTCACGGATCCGATGTCAAGGGCACAAAGGGCCTCCGGTTGGGGCCGGAGCGCCTTCGGACCCAGTACCAGCGCCCCTGGCCACCCGCCGCAGGTGGGCGGATGATGACGTGGTGACTGGAGCAAAAGTGGTACGCCGCATCCCAGCGGGATCCATAGGAGATGAGGCGTCAGGCGCACACCCTCACGTCAATCTTGAGATCACGGGGATGACGTGCGCATCCTGCGTACGTCGCGTGGAGCAGGCTTTGGAGAACGTCGACGGCGTCGTCTCGGCCACCGTCAACCTGGCCACCGAGCTGGCGGGGGTCGATGTGGGAGAGAAAGTTGACGCCGAAAGCCTCACCGCAGCGGTCCGAAATGCCGGCTACGGGGCGCGCATTGTCGCGCCAGAACGCAACGCCATGGTTGTCGCCGCCGAACGCCGTCTCCGCAGAAGGGCCGACGTTCGCCGGCGTGCACGCCAACTTGGTGTCGGGGTGCTGCTCAGCGGGGTGACGTTGCTGCTCAGCTACGGATTCGGTTCATGGCGTTGGTCGGGGTACCTCCAACTCGCCATCGCTCTGCCCGTGTGGCTTTGGGTGGGCTGGAAGTTCCATCGCGGCGCGCTGCGGGCCGCACGGCATGGATCGGCGAACATGGACACTCTGGTCTCGCTGGGGTCGAGCGTCGCCTTCGTCTACTCAGCCGTCGCAGTGTTCGTGCTCCCCGGCCAGGCAATCTTCTTCGACGTCGCGGCCCTCATCGTCACGTTGATCTCGGTCGGCAAGCTCCTGGAGGTGGTCGCACGCGGTCGAGCGAGTGGCGCCATCGAGGCGTTGGTAGGTCTGCAGCCGCGCACTGCGCGGCTGCTGGCTCGCGCGGCCAGGTCGGCTGACTGGCGGGACGCGACACCGGTCGACTTCCCTGTCGATGGGCTTCGGGTCGGTGACATCGTGCTCATCCGCCCGGGGGAGCGGGTGCCGACCGATGGGGTGATCATCGATGGCTCGGGTGCGGTGGATGAGTCGATGCTCACTGGCGAGAGCGTGCCGGCGGTGAAGCGGCCGGGGAACCAGGCGATCGGTGCCACGGTCAACGGCACCTCGGCGCTGGTGATCCGCGTCACCCGGGTGGGATCGGAGACAACGCTCGCCCACATCCTCGCCATCGTCGAGCGGGCGCAGACGGAGAAGGCACCAGTGCAGCGACTCGCCGACCAGGTGTCCGCCATCTTCGTTCCCGCGATCCTGTTGATCGCCGCGGCTACCTTCGTGGGCTGGATGCTCAGCGGGCATAGCTTCGTGGTGTCGATGATCCCGGCGGTCGCGGTGCTCGTTGTTGCCTGCCCGTGCGCGCTGGGGTTGGCGACGCCGGTGGCCGTCATGGTTGGCACGGGACGAGGCGCTGAGCTGGGACTGCTGATCCGCGGCGGGGAATCGCTCGAGCGCATTCACGCGTTGCGAGCGATCGTTTTCGACAAGACGGGCACGCTGACGGAGGGATCGCCGAAGGTGGTGGACGTTATCCCGATCGGTGGGCGGGTGAGCGCGATCCAGGCTCTGGCTCTCGCCGGCTCGCTCGAGCAGGCTTCGGAGCACCCGCTGGCGAGAGCGATCGTGGCCAGCGCCGCGCAGAACGGCGCACTGGTGCAGCCGGCGTCGGTGGAGGCCGTCCCCGGAGGTGGCGTCCGCGGGGAGGTCCACGGAACACAGGTGCTCGTGGGATCGCTCGCGTGGCTGAAGGGCCAGGGGATCCCCACCGCTGACGCCGAGCGTCCGGCGGCAGCCATCGGCGAGCATGCACGCACGGCGATCGCCGTGTCGGTCGACGGCAGTGTCGCCGCGCTGATCGCGGTGGCGGATCCGATCCGAGCCGACAGCCGGGCGGGTGTCGACCACCTGCGCCAGTTCGGCCTGCACGTCGTCCTCGCCAGCGGCGACCGCGAAGCAACCACGCGGGCGATCGCAGATGAGGTCGGGATTGCCGACGTGCACTCCCAACTCAGCCCGGAGGACAAGGCGAGCCTCATCCGCAGCCTGCGCTCGAGTCTCGGGCCCGTCGCGATGGTCGGCGATGGTATTAACGATGCTCCCGCGCTGGCACTCGCGGACGTCGGCATCGCGCTGGGTACCGGGACCGGCGTGGCCATGGAGACGGCCGACATCACCCTCGTGCACGGCGACATCGAGGCGGTGAGTGTCGCGATTGCGCTCTCGCGGGCGACGCTGCGCATCATCCGCCAGAACCTCGCGTGGGCGTTTGGATACAACCTCGTGCTCGTCCCGCTGGCGATCGCGAGCATCCTGCCGCCGATCGTTGCCGCACTCGCCATGGCGTGCAGCTCGGTGACCGTGGTGCTCAACGCGTTGCGGCTGCGTCACTTCTCTCCGCAGCGTCGCCAGGGATCGATCGGGGCCACCGGTGAGACGCAGCCCACAACAGAGGTGGCGGGTTGGGCGGGTGGCACTGCTGTTCGGGCCACGCCTACGAACACACCGGAACCGATGCGACACTCATCATCCTGAACGGTCCGCCCCCTTGAGATACATCGGTTGGGCAGCTACTGGAACCGGACTGGTCTGGCCGAAACTGGAGTTGGTGCCGACAGAAGGGGTGGGCCAGCACTGAGCGTGCGATGGAGCAGCCGTGCTCCCCGTACCCATGGGTCACTGTTTTGAAAGTCATGATTACCGCAAGACACGATCACGCGATGCCGGGGAATGCCCTACGGGTGTCCTTCCTGATGACATCCGTCATTCTCGTTATCGAGATCGTTGCCGGCTTGGCGTCGCACTCCCTGGCTCTTCTCGCCGACGCCGGCCATGTGGTGACGGACGTCATCGCACTAGGTCTCGCCTGGTTCGCGGTTGAACAATCCAAACGTCCGGCGGATATCCGCCATACCTACGGCTACGTGCGGACGGGAATCCTCGTGGCGCTGGCGAACGGGATGACCTTGATCGCCATAGCCGTCGCGATCACTTACGAGGCTACTCGGCGGCTGGCGCACCCGGAGGGCATCAATGCATTGTTGGTCATCATCTCCGCGTGCGTTGCGATCAGCGTCAATACGCTTATCACCATTCGCCTGCGGGGCGAGGGCGAAAGCCTCAACGTCAAAGCCGCCTCTTTGCACGTTCGAGGTGACCTGGCCGCCTCCGTCGGGGTTGTCATCGCCGGTGTCATTGTCATCACCACAGGATGGCTCTACGCAGATCCACTGATATCGATAGCGATTGCGTTGCTGGTCACCTGGAGTGCCTGCCGCGTCGTCCTGGACGCGTCCAATATTCTTCTGGAGGGCGTCCCGAAAGGTTTGGACGTTGTCCAGGTGGAGGCTTCCACCCGTGGAGCCGCTGGCGTGGTTTCGGTCCACAACCTCCATGTGTGGTCTCTATCATCGGAATCACTTGCGCTGAGCTGTCATGTCATCATGGAGGCGGTCACGATGGCTGAGAGCGAACGCACTGTCCGCGCCATCGAGCACGCACTTCGCCGACAATTCGGAATCTCGCACACGACCATCCAGGTAGAGGTGGGCAATTCCGCCAGGGACGATGGGCATGCCGCGGCTGACCGCGATTATCTGCACCCCCCACTCGTCGGGTAGCTGGCAGCGGCCGACACGCGAGACGGTAGCGGCAACCCCGCTGACCAGGGGGACGTTGGAGCCCCGGAACGACCCGGTCGGTGCCACGCCATCTCGTCGGCGAGTGCCCGGACGCGTCCTGAAACGGGGGCGCTCGCTGACGTGATCCGTGACATCACGGCTCGACGCGCCTGAGCGGGCAGCCGGTCAGCGCTCGAGTGCCGCGGCAACGCGGCGCAAGCGCTCAGCGGCGTCCGCCGCGATCGGGGCGAGCGCTGGGTTGTCGACGAGGCCGAGGATCGCGATGGGGTCCATGAACGACACGCGCGATCCACCCTCGGCGCGCTCGGCGACGACCACGTTGCAGGGGAGGAGCAGCCCGACGTCCGGGTCCGCTTGGAGCGCGCGGTGGGCGAGCGGCGGATTGCAGGCGCCGAGGATCTCGTACCGCGGGAATGCAACATCGAGCTTCTCCCGCAGCGTCGCGCGCACATCGATCTCGGTGAGCACGCCGAAGCCCTCGGCCTTGAGCAGCTCGCGAACGCGCGAGTCGGCCTCCGCATACGCGATCGGGACATCGACGCTGAAGCCGAACGCATCTGTGGTGCTCATGCGGCTGATCTCTGGGCATCGTCGTCCGTGGTGCGCCGCTCGGCGCGCACCAGGGCGTCGATGGCGTTCCGCTCGCCGTCGTCGGTCATGACCGGACGCATGACACGGTCGGCCCGAACCACGCGCAGCCCCTCGATGCCGGCGAGGTCATCGCTGATGTCATCGGGGCTGAAGAGGATGGCCGGATCCTGGGGCCCACCGTATCCCGCCTCGATATTGCTGCGATCGTGTCCAATCACGATGAGCGTGCCGCCCGCCGCGACGGCGTCTGCCGCGCGGCGCACCAGGGCACGCCGCTCCTCGCCGGGGAGATGGATGTAGACGAGAACGACCAGGTCGAACGCACCCCGCGCCGGCGAGTAGCTGCGGAGATCAGCCTCGGTCCAGTCGACCTCGACCCCGCGAGCCTCGGCCAGACGTCGTGCTTTCTGGAGGCCAATGTTGGAGAAGTCGACAGCGGTGACGCGCCACCCGCGTTCCGCGAGCCAGATGGCGTTGCGACCTTCGCCGGCGCCGAGGTCGAGTGCTCTTCCCGGCTGGAGAGCCGCGACCTCCTGAACCAGAAAACGGTTCGCCTCAGCGCTCCAGACCAGTTCGGCATCCGCGTAGCGCTGATTCCATGCCTCACGATCCATGACGGTTCAGTATGCGCAACCACTCCGTATCGCCGAGCAATTGGAGGCGTCGCCAGAGCACGGGATTGTCGCGCGCCTGGCTGGCGTGGCAGGCGATTGCTCGGCGCTGCGTGGCGCGATCGACCGGCAACCGGAAATCGAGCTCGCTCGGCGGACGACCGCAGAATGCGGCACCGAACTCGAGGTTCAGGGCGCCGGCGACGTCCTGCGGGAGGGCCCAAGCAACAACCGGAAGATCTTCATGCGCCGAGGCGATTGCGGCTTCCGTGGCGCGCGCATGGTCGGTATGACCGGTGACGCCGCCCTCGTCGAAGACCAGGAGCATATCGGGGCGGAAGCATTCGATCATTGCCTCCACATCCGTGCGAAGGGCGTCGACGCTCATCATGGCGAGCTTCCCGTCGGGATAGTCGAGCAGACGCACGTCTCCCACCCCGAGCGTTGCCGCTGCACGGATGAGTTCGCGCCGACGCACACGGTGAAGATCGCCGTCAACGCCGTGCAGGCTTGACGCCTCCCCGTGCGTGAAGCAGAGCAGCGCGGTGTCGCTCCCGAGCCGGCTGAATGCGACGATCACCGCGCCGAGCCCGAACGACTCGTCGTCGGGATGGGCCACGACGGCGAGCACGCGGGCCCCAAGCCCGAGGCGCCGTGTCAATTCGTCAGACCCTGTTCCCAAAATGCTCACCGGTGTGGTCCACGACGATGGATGGGCAGCCACGTCAGAGAGTGGCACGGCGCCGTGACCGCGTGCTGATGCGCAAGAGCGCGTACAGCGGGCAGAAGCCAACCGTCGCGGTGACGAGGAGGATGCCCGCAACGACCAGCGAAACGATGCCGATCATGGTTCCAAATCCCAGCGACAGCGAGAGGAGCGTGAGCCCGAACGCGACCACGACTCGCGCTGCTCGATCAATGGTGCCGATGTTCTGTGTCATGGTGATCTCCGACGGGGAGCCGGCCGGGTGACAGGACCCGATGGGACCGGCTCGATCCATCACCACGGATGCGCGACCCGGCCGAATGGTGCGCAGGCATCTCTTACAGGATGGCCGCGACCTCTGCCCGGATAGCCCGCCGCGCGCGGACAAGGAGGGATCGCACCGCCGGGACTGTGGTGTCGAGTCGTCGCGCCACCTCGCTGATGCCGAGGGCTCCGCCCTCGTGGAGGACAAACGCGAGGCGCTGTCGCTCGGGCAGTGCAGCCACGGCTGCTAACACCGCGTTCCCGACTGTTCGCCGCTCGGCGAGAGCCTCCGGGTCTGCGTCAGCGGCCGCCAACAGCAGGAGTTCGGCGTTGCCGGGATGTTCTTCGAGCAAACCGTCGAGGGACGTGGCCATTAGGCGTCTGCGCAGCATCCGGCACTCATTCGTGGTGATCCGGTGTAGCCACGTGCGAACCGTCGCCTCGCCCCGGAACCCAGCGATGTGCTCGGCCGCCTTCACGAGCGACGACTGGGCGACGTCCTCGGCGTCCTCGCGGTGGCCGCACAGCTGCCGGGCGAGGCGAGCGACGTCGTCCGCCTGCGCCCAGACGAGATTCGCCTGCCCATCGGGCTCCGCACCGTCAGCGACGTCCATGCACCGAGCTTGCCCCAGCGGAGGCGAGGCCCGCCAGGGTCAAATGGCCTCATGAGGTCAGGGTTCGACCTTCCGACGTCAGATTGACTATGTCAGGGCTCGTCTCCTGCCCCAGGCGCCGGAAGGTCGATTCGAAGAGCGTGGCGCGGGTCAGGCCTGGCTCCCACTCCGCGGCAGCGTTCTGAGCGAGCCTCAGCCACTCGGCGCTGAGGGAATCCGTTTGAGCTCGAAGAGCGGATGACGCCGAGCCTCGGCGAGATACTCTGCGGGCGTGTCATCGACGCGGATCCCATAGCGGCTGAGGATGCCGATCGGTGGCCTGAAGCGAGGGCCCAGCAACGCGCGGAGCAGTCGCGAGCGCCGGTGCGGCGCGAGGATGCGCCTGAGGATGGCCGCCGCCTCGTCGGACGGCAGCTCGACAGCCTTCACCTGCAGGTCGCGGTGGTGTTCGGTCAGTTTTGCCTCACCGGCCACCCGAAGGTTCTGCACCCAGCCGCTCTCGCCGTAGGACGACTGGACAAACATGCGACCGTCCATTTCGACCATACCCACAGGCACCGTACGAGGCTTGCCGGACCGCCTTCCTTGCACGGTCAGGAGAACATTCGGGGCACCGGTTGGCATGCCAGCAGCAATCATCCGGCGTGCGAGCGGGTTGAGCAGGCGGAGCAGTCGCCCGCCGGCACGCTGCCGGAAGTCGAATCGATCAGCACGTTGCTTGTTCATACCGTTCCCCTTTGGCCAGCCGACCGCGTATGGGTGGCTCGCTCGTACACGTCTTCATGGGTCTGCCGCCGGAAGGCCAAGCGGTCGCCAACACGCCGATGACCGGGGCTGAGGCTGACGGGTACCACGCCGCATCAGCCCATCGTCCAGGACCGGAGCTTCTCGGGGTTCCGGACAGCCCAAATGTGCTTGATCCGCTCGTCGGCGACGTCCACCGCCACCACCAGCACGGTGACGCCATCTTGCTGACCCGCCAGGCCGGGCTGGCCGTTGACCGTGCGCTCCAAGAGCATCAGATCCGGTGCCATCGCGGCGACCTCGACGGCATAGCGCGCGATCCGTTCGGCGCCGCTGATCGGGAGGAGGCGCGCCCTGGCGAGGCCGCCGCTGTCGGCGGTCGCGGTGGCGTCGGGGTCGAGGAGAGCAATGAGCGCGTCGATATCCTTTGCCTCCCAGGCCTCCTTGAAGTCCCTGACAACGACGGCGCGCTGGGTAGTCGAAGACGCACCGGCCTGAGAGGCGAGGATGCGACGACGGGCTGACGAGGCGAGCTGGCGACATGCCGCCGGGGTGCGGCGGATGATCTCGGCCACTTCCGCGAAGGGGTAGCGGAAGACGTCGTGCAGGATGAAGGCGACGCGCTCGGCCGGGGTCGTCGATTCAAGCACAACGAGGAATGCCATGTTGATCGTCTCGTCGAGAGTGACTCGGTCGGCGGGATCGACTGAGAGATCGGCCGATCGCCCGTTCAGCCATTCGGTTTCGTCGGGGAGCGGCTCCGGGATCCATTCGCCGACGTAGCTCTCGCGTCGGAGGCGTGCCGAGCCAAGGAGATCGAGGCAGATGCGACTGGCCACTGTCGTGAGCCAACCGCCGGGCGAGGCGATGGATCCCCGCTGTTGCGGAGACATCGCGTACCAGCGGGTGTAGGTCTCCTGGACGACGTCCTCGGCATCGGCCAGGGAGCCGAGGAATCGGTAGGCGAGATTGATGAGCTGGCGCCGCTCACCCATGATCGCGCGCAGGCTCGGATCGATCCGATCGTCCGGCGGCTTCGGTTGGGTGGTCATGGTGTCGATGCTCCCGTGGTCGCATCTGCCTGCATCAGTTCGACGAGACAACCAGCCGAAGTGTGAGGGGAGGGCGGCGCCTCACATTTCGCCCGCTCTGTCGTCGGACTCATGAGACGCACACCGCGCGCGGGGCGCGTCACAACGTTCGACTTCGACCTCGAAGGCCCGCTTGAGGGCGACACCGCGGTCGGCCGCGCCTATGTCTCGGAGTTCGGGCGCTTTCGCGACGGGAGTTCGCAGATGATGTACGCCATCTACCACGATCGCTACCGGCGCACCTCGGAGGGCTGGAGATTCGCGGAGCGCGTCTATGAGATCAGGCGCACGGCCGGCTGACCGAGGCGGCTATCGTCGGGTGACGAGGTGAGGTTGCCACTCAGGCGAGCGTACTGCCACACCGCGCGCGCCAGCCGGTATCGCCGGCGCGACGACGAGCAGGTTCCACCATGCGTTCGCAGGCAGTGCGAAAGCACAGCACTCGCGCGCGTTATCGCGACGTGCGCGCCGAGACGTCGGCCAGGCGGTACAGCTGCCGAGCGTTGCCCTCGAAGATGCCAGCGGCGGTGTCGTCCTTCCACTCCGCACTCACCGTCTCGCCGAGCGTCTCGCGCACGGTCTCCCACGCGTCACGGAGCACCACCGACCCGAACCAGTGGCTCTCGGGCAAACCATGACCGTCGCTGCCGACCGTGATCCTCCCGGCCGGAGCCACGTCAAGAAGGCGCAATAGACGGTCTGCGGTGGTCGCCGGGCTGAAGAGGTTGCACAGCGAGAACTCCGTCCACACGTGCGGACGGACGCTGGCCAGGTATCCCGCCTGCTCGTGCCACGGATACGACGCATGGATGAGCACAACGTCCGCGCTTGACCCCTCAGCGGTGCGCAGCACCTCCTCGAGCAGCAGCGGGTCCGACTCGGCGAGGCGGATTTCCGAATCGCCGAACCCGGTGTGCACCTGCAGCGGCCGGTTCAGGTCTGCGCAGCGTCCGAGCGCGTGGCGGAAGAGGAGGTCGCGCAACGCTTTCCCGCTGCGACGCACGGGGATTCCAGCCGCACGGTCGGTGGCCAGCCCGCGCTCCGCCTGCGCGAGTGATGCAGACGGGTCCACCGCCAGCCCGGTGCGATACGCGAGCACCGTCTTGAACCCCACCACACCGCCGCGCACCTGGCTGTCCATGAAGGCGTCGACATTGTCCACAACCTCACGCGCGCCGCACCCCTCGGCCAACAACGCGTCGATGAAGGGCTCGAGGCGTGCCAGGTCCCATACGGGAACACCCGACAGATCCGCGTACGCTGCAGAGCCGCCAGGCTGAGCACCCTGCCACCCGGCGTCCATGAGCATCCCCGCGGTTCCGGAGTCGGCAAACAAGGCGTGCACATAGGCTGGCCAGTCCGCGCCGGCCGCGTCATCGCGGGCCGCCACGGCTTCCCCCGGTGTGCATCCGAGGTGGTGGGCCAGACGCACGCGCAGCATCTCGGTCGCCAACCGCGTCGGCGCCAGTCTCAGCCGCCTGGTGTCGGCGTCCTCCCCCTCGTCCACGTCGAGTGTGAAGCAGGCGAGGTCCAGCGGTTCGAACGCGAGTGGGAACGGATGGACGTGGTCATCGATCATCCAAGGAGCTTTGCGTCCTCGCCACCCTCCTCCCCGAGGATCGAGCCGATGCGCGCCACGGCGGCCGGATTCTGCACGCGCAAGATAACCACCGCGGCGATCCCGATCACGAGCCAGAGCGCCGTGAGGTACGGCGTCAGGTTCAGCGGGAATGGCGGCTGCGGGTACACCGATCCGTAGAACGCGGCGCCGAAGACGACCGCACCGATCAGCGGCACAACTGCATGCAGCAGCGGGTTGTAACTGGCCTTGGTGCGCCGGAAAAAGGCCATGCCCCCGAGGCACAGCATGACGTAGACGAGGATCACCGCCAGCGTCCCGAGCGTTGCGTAGAAGAAGTAGATCGTTGTTGTTGCGCCACCGAAGGCGGCCTGCGGATACACGAATCCGATCAGGGCGGCGGCAGCCGTGGCGACCAACGCGACGGTGACGGTGGCGTTGACGGGAGTCTTGAACCGCCGATTCGTCTTCGAGAACCAGCCCGGCAGCACTCCCTCGCGGCCCATTGCGAACAGCGTGCGCGCCGCGGCTGTGGCGCACGCCAGACAGACGATGAAGGCGGAGAGCATGCCCCCGATCTCGATGAGCGTCGGGAACGGGCCACCGATGAACTTGCTGGCGACTGTCTTGAGCGCGAAGGAGTCGGCCCCGGCTGCCGCTCCGTTGTTGACGCCGAAGCCGACTGTGATCGCGTACGTGGTGAGGAGGTAGAAGACGATTGCGAAGCCGGTGGCGGCGATGATCGCAATCGGGATCGAGCGGCGCGGGTTGGAGGTCTCCTCGCCGAAGTCGGCCGCGGTCTCGAAGCCGATGTACGACGTGACCCCGAGGATGATCCCGTAGAACACCCCGTTGAAGCCGCCCGACACCGTGTGGCCGAAGGTGAAGGGCTCGAGCGTGTTGCCGCTGGCGCCGCCCTTGCCGACGACGAAGAGGTCGACGAGGACGATCACCGCGATGGTGACCGCGCCGACCACCAGCTGGACCGTCGTTGTGACCTTGATCCGGATGATCGACAGCACGAGGAGGAGCGCCATGCCGATGAGGAAGAACAGGAACCAGAGGTTGGTGTTCAGGCCGAGCAGGTTGATGGCCAGGCCGGCCACGCCCGCCATGGTCATGGGGACGAAGCATGCCAGGCCAAAGGCGTAGAGCCACCCGGCGATGAATCCTCCCTCCTTGCCGATACTCCGCGAAGCGTACGTGTAGGCGTATCCGGCCGACGCCATGCGCCGTGTGAACCCGATGATGACGAAGGCGAGCGCGAGCACGCCGATCCCGCCGAGGAGGAACGCGAGCGGTGTGGATCCCCCGGCCACCAGGGCGACGCCGGGCACATTGAGGAGCATGGCCATGCCCGGCGCGAGCACCGATACCGAGATTGCGATCGCGTCCCAGGTGCTGAGCGCACTGCGCGCGAGCGTGTTCTCCCCGTCGGTGACGATGGCAGGTCCGGCAGCCATCGTCGGCTCAGGGCCCCTTGTGACAGTCATCGCGCCTCCTCCACCTAGTGTTTGCGATCCTCAGGGATGAGAACCGTGTCGGTGTCCAGGACGTAGTCGAACGCCAGAGGGGTGCAGCGCCGCTCCATCAGCCAGCCGTGAAACGCCTGATGCACCGGGTGCTGCTGGTACGCCTTGAGTTCGTCAGCGCCGGCGAACTCCATATAGAGCAGGCGCGAGTAGCCGTTGGTCCGGGCGCCGGTCAGATCGCTGCCGAAGCGCAGCCGTGTCATCCCGCCGATCGCGGCCGGCCACGCAGCCACCTGTGCGCGCATGTCGGCCGCGTCCGGATCCGAGAGCTCCTCGGGAAACGAGAACAGCACGATGTGCTGGAGCGTCATCGGTCAGTAGACCTCGAAGTATTCACGCATTTCCCACTCGGATACGCCCTGCCCCTCAGGAGCCGGATTTTCGGCGACCGCGGCTTGGTATCTGGCGTTCTCGGCGCGCTTCATCATCACGTAGTAGTCAACGAACGCTTCGCCAAACTCGCGTCGGAAGAGCCCGTCGCCCTCGAGTGCATCGATGGCGGCTCCGAGTGATGTCGGTAGCAGCTCGGCCTCCTCCGCATACGGATCTGCCGCGACCGGTGGCGGCGGCACTATGCCGCGGTTGATGCCGTCGAGCCCCGCGACGATATTCGCCGCCATGTAGAGGTAGGGGTTGGCCGCCGGCTCGCCGAGCCGGTTCTCGATGTGTGTGCCCTTGTCGCCGGTGCCGCCCTGAACGCGCACCATTGCACCACGGTTCTCCAGCGCCCAGCCGATACGGTCGGGAGCGAAGGAGTATGGGCGGAACCGCCCGTAACCGTTGACCGTCGGCGTGGTGAAGATGGTCATCGCCTTGGCGTGCTCGAGCAAGCCGCCCACGAACTGGCGCCCAATTGGCGACAGCATCTCGGTCTCTGACGCGAAGGCGTTGTCTCCACTGGCGGTGTCGACGAGGGACTCGTGGAGATGCCATCCAGACGGGAAGAAGTTCGGCAGTCCCGGCCAGCACATGAATGTGGCCAGCAGCCCGCGGCGGCGGCAAATCGCCTTCACCGCGGTCCGGAACATGATCATGGCGTCAGCCGCTACCAGCCCGGTCAAGGGACTGAAGGTGAACTCCATCTGCCCGGGACCCCACTCATCCTCCATCGACCGGGGCGGAAGGCCGACGTCGTACAGACCGTCGCGCAACGCGCTGAGCGTGCTCTCGATGCCATCGAGCCGGGTTTCGGAGAGGAACTGGTATCCCTGTTCGAAGACCTCCACCGACGGTGGGGGTGGCGGGGCGCCCGTCTGGTCCAGGCCGATGCGATCGCTGGTCAGGCGAACGATGTAGTACTCCACCTCGAGCCCCGCGGTGTACGCGTAGCCGGCCTTGTCAAGTCGCTGAAGCTGTCGGCGCATGGTCGCGCGCCCGTCGAGCGGCACAGGCCTGCCGTTGCTGAAGTACACATCACAGAGCACCCAGCCGGTGCGATCCGCCCAGGGCAGGATTCGAAAGGTCGATGGGTCGGGCACGATGACCACGTCGGGGAATCCGGTGAATTCCTCGATGCCAAGGCCACCGCCTGCGCCGAACGCGGGCGGGAACACGGCGTTGCCGGTGTCGAGGCTGTAGATGGCGCCGGAGAAGTCCGCCCCGTTGCGCATCGCCGCGATCGCCGCCTCGGCCGAGAGGAACTTGGTGCGTGGCACACCGTGTTGGTCGACAAGCACGACGCGCACCGTGCGCAACCCCTTGTCGCGAATCTCGGCCGCGACCTTGCTCGCCACCTCGAGCTGCTCCTCGGAGTGGAGTCCGTGCTTGGCGACGAACCCCGGCGACCCGATGCCGTGGTCGTGCGTGGTGCGGTCGTTGTCGCGGTTCATACGGCTCCCTCGTGCAGCGCGTGACTGTCGAGCGCTGACCGCATCGAATCGATCAGCTGAGTGGCGAAGGCCTTCGGGCGCATCTCGGCAAGCGTCAGCAGCGTCTCGGTGCGCTGCACACCGGGGATCTGCCACACACGCTCGAGGAGCAGTTCGCGCAGATGATTGTGGTCGCGAACCAGCAGTCTCGCGAGCAGGTCGATGGTGCCGGTGACAACGTTGATGTCCGTCACCTCAGGGAGCGCTCTCAGGGCCTCGATGACCGGACCCTGTGGGTGACCCTGCACCGCGGTGATTGCCAGATAGACCTTCACCGGATAGCCAGCCTCGGCCCAGCCGATTTCGACGCTGTAGGCGCGGATCACTCCCGAACGTTCGAGGCGAGCGACGCGCTCGCCCACAGCAGGTGGCGACATCCCGAGGTCACGGGCCAGGCGCCGCTGTGACATCCGCGCATCGGTTGCGAGGAGGCGCAGGAGATCGAGATCAACGGCGTCCAGCGCAACCGGCCTGGCGGGCCGGGCGACGACGTCCACAAGACCCGAAAGGGGAGCTGTCGCGTCAGCCATGTGTTAGCTGAGTGCCTCCTCGCACTTGCCATTCGAGCCACAATTCGGCAACATTCCCTGTCAGGCGCGCCGTATCGGCGGCCAAATCCTACCGATCGCGCTTAGGCGATGTCAAGATCGCCGGCAGGAGACGCTTCATGCAGACGCTTCCAACGCACCACTGGTCGTCGGCGTTCGCGCGCCGCACCCACGGCGTCAGCGGCGAGCTCGCCGCCATCCTCGAGCTCGCCGCTGGTACGGACCTCATCTCCTTCGCCGGGGGCCTGCCTGACCCGCAGACGTTTCCGGTCGCGGTGCTCGCGGATTTGTTCGTAGGGTTGCTCAGCGCTGACGCGGCGGTCGCGCTCCAGTACTCTCCAACCCCAGGTCTACCGGCGCTTCGCGGCGCGTTCGCCGACCGCCTCGCCGAGACTCAGGGGCGGCGTCCCGGAGCGGGCGAGCTGATGGTCACCAGCGGCACCATCGACGCCCTCGGCCTCCTCGCCAGGGCGATGCTCGATCCCGGCGACGTCGCCGCTGTCGAGTCGCCGACGTACCTCGGAGCCATCGACGGCTTCCGCGGCTTCGAAGCCGATGTGCGTGGCATCCCCGTCGACGAGGATGGGATCGATACCGATGAGCTCGAGCGCCTCTGCCGCAGCGGCTCGCCACCGAAGCTCGTGTACACCATCCCCGATCATCAGAACCCCACCGGTATCACCATGTCGGCCGAGCGGCGCGCGACGCTTGTGGAGATCTGCCGCCGCCACGGGGTGCTCGTCATTGAAGACGTTGCCTACCGCGAGCTCACCTTCAACGCCGAGCCCATGCCGTCACTGTGGTCGCTTGCTCCCGATATCGTCGTCCAGGCGGGCACGACCTCGAAGACCTTCTTCCCTGGTGTGCGGCTCGGGTGGGCTGTGGGGCCGACGGAGGCGATCGCGCAGATGGTCGTCGCGAAGCAGAACTCGGACCAGTGCGCGGGCGCACTCGGTCAGCGACTGCTTGAGGAGTACCTCCGCGGTGGTCACATGGACCGGCAGTTGCGCCTCTCGAACGCGTTGTACTCGCAACGCTGCGCGCGCATGCTGGCCGCGCTCGACGAATACATGCCCGCCGAAATCACCTGGACCCGTCCGCGTGGCGGGTTCTTCATCTGGCTCAGCGGACCCGAATGGCTCGACACGGTCGACCTCGCCCGCACGGCCCGCGACGCCGGGGTGGCGTTCGTCCCCGGGCGACCGTTCCACCCGCGCGGAGACGGCACCAACAAGCTGCGGCTTGCCTTCAGCCTCGCCGGCGATGACGACATTGACGAGGGTGTCGCGCGCCTCGGAAAACTGATCACGTCAGCACTGGAGAACCGATGACCGACGCCGCGCACCACTTCAGCACAGAGGCGGCGGGTACGTCGACCGCGCCCGGCCGCTATGTCGACGTCAACGCGATCAGCTCGATCGAGCTCGTCCCAGGGCTCATCTTCCGGCCGGTGCTCGGCGAGCGCACCATGCTCAACTTCGTGTCCTTCGCGCCGCATACCGAGGCGCCGATGCACGTGCACGAGGAGGAGCAGATCGTTCTCGTGATTGAGGGTGAGTTCGAGTTCGACATCGATGGCGATGTGCGCACCATGCGGGCCGGCGACGTCGCGGTCGTCCCCAGCTGGGTGCGACATGGGGCGCGCACGCGCGGCGCGGCGTGCCGCGAGGTCGACGTGTTCAACCCGCCACGGCGTTCGCTCCTCGAGCTTGCGCGCAGTCAGGCGTCGCCTCCAGGTGGAGGTGGGTAGTTGGAGCTCAATCTCAGTGGCCGGCGAGCGCTCATCACCGGGGGATCGAAGGGCATCGGGATGGCCATCGCGGAGGAACTCGTCGCGGAGGGTGTCCACGTGGCAATCTGCGCGCGCCACCCGGACGAGCTTGAAGCGGCTGCCGCGAAGCTGCGCCACTCTGGGGGCAGGGTGTACGCGCAGGTCACCGACGTCACCGACGCCGCGCAAATCACCGACCTTGTCGCGCGCTCCGTCGAGACGCTCGGCGGGCTCGACATCCTCGTCAACAACGCGGGTGCGGCTCATCCCGGCAACTTCGAGTCGCTGACCGACGAAGACTGGCGGGCGGACCTGGACGTCAAGCTCTTCTCACAGATCCGTTGTACGCGGGCGGCGCTCGAACACCTGCGGCGCAGCAAAACGGCACGTATCATCAACATCAATTCGGTGTATGCGCGCTATCCCGATCCTACGTTCTTCGCAACCACGGTGAACCGCGCAGCGTGTCTCAACTTCACCAAGGCGCTGGCCTGCGAGCTGGGACCTGAGGGCATTCTGGTCAACAGTGTCAACATCGGTTTTGTGGTCACGCCACAATGGCAGCGCATCAAGGCGCGCCGAGCGCCTGACACGACTGACGAGGACTTCTTCGCCGGCCTCGCACGGGACGAGGTCCCACTCGGCCGCTTCGGAGCCGTCGAGGAGGTGAGCGGCCTTGTGGCGTTCCTCTCGAGCGACCGGGCGAGCTACATCACCGGCACCTCGATGGATGTCGCTGGCGGGATGGGCAAATACGTCTGATGTGCAGGCTTCTCGGATGGGCGGCCCGACGACCTTGTACCGTCGCCGATGCCCTGGGCGGCGCTGAGCTTGCCGCTTTCACCGCCCTCTCCCGCCAGCACGCCGACGGGTGGGGCATGGCGTGGTGGCCGCGCGGCGCGTCGAGCGTCGACCCGCCACAGGTGGAGCGGTCGACAACCTGCGCTGCCGATGACGATCGCTTCGCCGAGCTGACCACGTCCGTGCCGGCCGACGCCGGCGTCGTGCACCTGCGATGGGCCACGCCGGGACTTCCCATCATCGCGGCCAACACGCATCCTTTCGTGCACACGTCGATGGCGTTCGCCCACAACGGCGCCATCCACCCGCTCGACCGCATCGGCGAGTTGGTTCCACCGGGCTGGACCTCGCAGCTTGCGGGCACGACGGACAGCGAGCGCTACTTCGTCTCGATCGTGGCGCGCGTCAGCGAGGGGGAGATGCTGCCGCAGGTGGTTGGCGCGGTGGTGCGCCGCATCTTCGAGGGCTTCAGTCCCACCAGCCTGAACGCGATGCTACTGACCCCCGACGCTCTGTACGTGATCAGCGCGCACGATCACTCCCGGGTCCCGATGGTGCGCACGTCCTCGGGAGGCGCAAGCTCGTCAATGGAGCCGGATACGACCTTCTACGAGCTCGCGTACCGCGCCGATGCGAACTCGGTAGTGGTGGCATCATCGGGGTTTCCCCAGCCGGAGGCTGAGGGCTGGCAGCGGCTGGCCAACATGACCCTCCTGCGTATCGATCGCGGAACCCTGGTCACGTCGACTGTGACGCTCACACACTGACCAGGAATCCGACTCCAGGAAAGTCAGGACATCCCACCGGACATCACGTGACCTCCATAGGCGTTCCGGTGGACAAGGGCCGCCATGAGCGCGGTGACGGTGATGCTCAGGCCCGAGCCCGACCGCGGGGGAGCCTTGCCAACCGGGGATTGATCAGGTCGAGGTTGAGGCTCTCGGGGTCGTACTCTCCGGCCCACCGCTTCAGGTCCAGGTGCTCGGGATGGCTGGGATCGCGAAGCGCATCAATCAGCTGTTCGTAACCTGGGACTCCGCCGCAGTCCTCGGGCGGTGCCGCCCGCTCACCAGCCAGGCAGACGGGCACCACGGGATTCTCCGCAGCGCTCATGTCTTCCACGACCAGCTCGTGCTCCCAACTGTCACCGAAGTCGTATACGTAGACGATACGGTCCCCAGGTTCGTGAGCCAGCTGGTACAGGCGCACGCTTTTCTCGTCAATGTGAGGAGGCGGGTACTCGTCGTCGGGAACGCCGAAGCTCACCGTGCCAACCTTGAACTCGTGAAGGTGATAGTTCTTCCAGTCGAAGATGACCTGTAGGATGCGGTGGAGGAGCGGCAGCGGTGTCGTGTCAGCCACGACCACCCGACGCCAGATCCGCGGCTCGATCTCCGCCAACTCCACGAGCAGCTGATACGCGCGCTGGCCGGCCCAGCCTCGCTTCTCGAATTCGCTCTCCCACTCAATCGAGTGCGACGGCGCATGGCGTCCAAACGTGTCCGGATCGTTATCCGCAGTCCGGCCTGAGTCGGCGAATGTCGGATTCACGAGCCCTCCCGACGCCCCGCTGCCCACCAGTCGGGCTCGTTGCCATCTCGCTGCATCTGCAAGAGCAGGGAGGCGGTCCTCTGTACCTGGCTCCCCGTCGTGCCACAGAATTTCCACAACTCGCGGGCCGCGAGCGTGTACTGATGAATAATCTGGTCGACGTCGAACGCGGTTATTTCGCTCGCGTCGTACCGTGCCAGCCCGGCACGGACATGCTCGACAAGGTCGGCAAGCTTGGCTTCGTGATAGACGGCAACCAGCGCTCGATCGGCGCGCCGCTTCGACTTGCTGTCTGGCCGTTCCGCAGGCATGGGGGAATGCTATGGCACCCGAGACCCGGGACATGTCAAGGCCCAGGACTCCGTCGAGATTTCCCAGTCTTGACTTTGTACCCCGGTACAGGGTCTATGGTGCTGGTATGCCCGACTTGGTCGATGCCCGACACGGCGGGGCGAAGAACGATCTGGCGCGCACGCCGTCCATCATCTGGCTTTGGGGAGTGCCCGTGGTCATGGTGATCACGGCGTCCGCGCTCAATGGTGTCACCATTCTC
>DATLRX010000003.1:0-36275 GCA_035534435.1 Candidatus Acidiferrales bacterium | reverse complement strand
GCATCTTGGTAAGGCGTAGGCCGTGAGTTCAATCCTCACCTTGGGCTCCAGCTCCCTCGTTTGATCGAGAGTTGATGGGCGCCTTCCTTCGCAACGAACGAGACAGGATGCTCATCGAGTTCATGATCAGGACGGGTCTGCGACGTTCCGAAGTCCTCAACGTGCGTGTTGACGACATCGTGGATGGCAACGACGGTGCCTACGTGCGCGTCCGCCAGGGGAAGGGGCGCAAAGACCGCATCGTGCCTCTGGACACGGACGCTCCTTCGCTACATCCGGACGAGTCGCCCGCAGGACGCAGGCGATCCGCACCTCTGGCTCTCGACGCGGCGGAACGCGTACACCGGCACATACACACCGTTCGAGGTCCGCGGACTGACGTCGATGCTGCAGCGGTTGAGCGAGGCGACGGGCATCCATGCGCATCCGCACAAGTTCCGGCACACATTCGCATCGCGCGCCCTGGCCGCCGGGATCGACTCGCTGGTTCTCCAGCGTGTGCTTGGGCATACGACGCTTGCGATGGTCAATCGCTACGTCCACTTCCAGAGCAGCGACATGCTCCGGGCATGGCAGGCTCGGTCGGATGAGCGCTGCAACCCGCCCCGCGGGTGCAGCGCTACCCCGTCGCCAGCGTCGGCGCTGGTCTCGGCGGCACCGAGGTCGTGCCCAGGCGGCGTATCGGTCCCTCCACGAGTCGGTATGACGCGACGGCGAAGAGCAGTGCGGTGCCTCCTAACACCGCGACGCGTATGGCGAGGGGATACCCACCGAGTGCGTCGCCGCCCCACACGATGACCGGGGTCTGCCAGAGATAGAGCGAGTACGAAATGCGTCCCAGTCCGCGGGAGGCGCGCCAGTTCAGGGCGCCGCCGCCGCCACTGGTCACGATCCATCCGATCAGCACAGCGCTCGCGGCCGTTGCCACGACTGGGTTGATGAAAAGAAAGTCGATGCCGCCGCCGTATGCGGTGTCCACAGACACGCCAAAGAGCGCGACCCCCGCGAACGCTGTCGCGATGAGGGGAACGCGCGGGAGCTTGCCTTGAGAGAGAGCCAGACCAAGCGCGCAGCCGACCATGAGTGGGAGGGCATTGGTGTCACTTCCGAAATAGATGCGCGAGATGGATGCATGCATACCGAAAAGAACGCCACGATCAACGAACGCGGCCACTGCTCCGATGATCGCGATGCGCAGAGCCAGCTCTGGTCCGCCGCGTCGGAGCGCGATGAGCAGCACGAATGGCCAGAGCAGATAGAACTGTTCCTCGATTGACAGCGACCACGTCTGTCCGATCGGGTCGCCACCCACCCAGATGTTGACGCAGATCCAGTTGTAGAAGTAGAACAGCGCCGGCACGACACGCCCCGCGATGTGCGCGATATCTCCGGTAGACAGGTCGACGCAGGTTACGAAGATCAGCAGCGCGAGGAGCGCCGGGAACAGTCGGCGAACCCGCCTGAAGTAGAACATGGGGAGGTGGCCCCGCCCTCCCTTCTGCAACCCCCGGACAAGAAGGCTCGTAATGAGGAACCCGGAGAGCACGAAGAAGATGGTCACGCCGGCCGCGCCCGCACCATTGCTCAGTGGAAACGCCAGGTGGCAGAGCAGGACCATGAGGATCGCCAGCCCCCGGAGCCCGTCCAGAGCAGGGAGACGGGTCAAGTTCCAGGAGCGTCCCTTCGCGTAGCTCACCCACGGAACGGTAAGGGCGGGCTCTGTTGCTCGAGTTGGACGCAACCAGAGCGATACATCCCCGTGGCGCTCTCGCATATTGGAATCACCTCGGGGCTGGAGGACTGCCACGGGCAGCGGCCACCCGCCGGTGGCGACCGGCGTCGTCTGACGGTCCAGCGACGGCTGGGTGACGGACCGCAGGCTCTCGCGCCGGGCACGGGTGGCATTGTCATCGTCGGTCCGTATGCCACGTCAGGAAGGCGCTACGACCCACCTCAGTCGGTCAACGCACGTGGACGTGCTCAGGGCCATCGCGGCGCTGATGGTGATCGGCTATCACGTGAACGGCCTCGTGGGCGGCCAAGGCGGGAGCGTCCTCTGGCTTCGTGACAACACCGACAGCGGAGTCGAACTCTTCTTCGTGCTCAGCGGCTACCTCATCGCGCTCCCATTTCTTCGGGCGCTGGTGTGCGGAAGCCAGGTCCCCGACACAGTCCGGTACGCGTTACGGCGTGCCGCTCGAATTCTTCCCGGCTACTGGCTTGCCCTTGTCGCCGCCACATTTGTTGCGATTCGCATCGGCGCGCTGCCGCCCATGCGGCTGCTGCTTCCCCAGGTTGCGCTGCTCCAAGGCTTGATCCCCGACGACCCTGGTGGACCGCTGGTGGTTGCTTGGACACTATCGATCGAGGCCGCGTTCTATGTAGGAGTACCCGTGGCGACCTGGTTACTCCTGCGGCGTCGCCGTGTCTGGTCGATACGGTCCCTCGCTGGGCTGACGTGCGGAGTGTGGGCGATCAGCGAAGCACTCGCGTTTGGCTTCGCGGCGCTTGCACCCGGCAATCCCTGGTCGACCGTCATGCTGCGCGGTCCGGGAGGCTTCATGTGCCAGTTCTGCCCGGGCATCTTGGTCGCGCTCCTCCAGATCCGATGTGAGCGCGCCGGGACTCGGTTGGTGAGGACGCCGCAACGCGCCTGGATGTTGATCGCCGGGTGTGCCGTTGGATGGCTGTTCGTCGCAGCCTGGTCGGGTCAGGCAGGATCCGAGCTGCAGATGGTCGTCCGGAACCAGGTATGTGGGGGACTCTTCGGACTTGTGCTCATCGGCACGCTCGCTCTGCGTGCTCCGGAGCGCCGCGTCACTCGCCTTTTCTCGCGCGTCGGGACCGTGTCGTATGGCATGTATCTGTGGCACTGGCTTGCCTTCGAGGCGATCGTTTCGACCGGTCTGCGGGTGGATCTACCGCTGCCGGGCGTGGTCAACTGGGTGCTCGCGACGGGGTTGCTGACCGTCACCACGTTGCCGCTGGCGATCGCCAGCTGGCGATTCGTTGAGACTCGAGCGATCACATGGGCAAGCGATCGCGGGAGGTTGATGCGCATCACGTCTGACAATGTCGCCGCATTGAGTCCGCCAGTGGCCGCGCCCTGAGTCCGGATCGGATCATTGGGGAGGGCGCATCGGGTGCTCTTGTCGGGGCGCGACCAGACGTCGTTGCGGTCTCAGCCTGGCCGATCCTGTCCTGGCTATGTCCGCTTGGTAAGGCGCAGGCCGTGAGTTCAATCCTCACCTTGGGCTCCACAATTTGGCCGGTACGCCCGGCTTTACGCTCGCCCGCGAATACATCGGTCTCCGCCGCCCGCGCACGCGGGGCGGTGCCTGGTGACCAAGGTCACAACGCGTTGAGGACGGCCGGCACTGGCGCGCTCGTGCGAGGCGCTCCAGCATTCGATCGATGAGCGATCTCAACGCGATTGTGTGCACGACGCTGACGAAGGACTACGGCTCTCATCGAGCTCTCAATCATCTCGACCTCGAGGTGCGCGCCGGTGAGATCTTCGGGTACCTCGGGAGCAATGGCGCGGGCAAGACGACGACCATCCGCTGCCTGCTGGATCTGATCCGACCCAGCGAGGGCACCGCGAGCGTTCTCGGGCTGGACAGCCACGTTGACAGCGTGGAGGTGCGCCGCCGGACCGGCTACCTTCCGGGTGATCTTCGTGTCTGGTCTCGCCTGACGGCGAAAGAGATGCTCGGGTACCTGGGTCGGCTGCGGGGCGGTGTCTCCGCTCAGCGCGTGACGGAGCTCGCCGAGCGTCTTGACCTTGACCTGACCCAGCGCTGCGGCGCCATGTCCCACGGGCAGCGTCAGAAAGTCGGGGTGATCCAGGCGTTCATGCACGACCCTGAGGTGCTCATCCTCGACGAGCCCACGGCGACGCTCGATCCGCTGATGCAGCGCATCGTGCACGACCTCATCCGCGAGGCGCGCGACCGCGGCGCGACCGTGTTCGTCTCATCGCACGACCTTCGGGAGATCGCCCACCTGTGTGATCGCGCGGGGATCCTTCGGAAAGGAAGGCTCGTCACGGTGCTCGATGTCGGCGACCTCGCCGATCGGGGGAGACACGTGATCTCGATCCAGTTCCTTGAGCCGGTGGCGCCCTCGGCATTCGAGAGCCTCCCCGGCGTCTCTGAGGTCAACGCAACCGATCACACCGTGACGGTCACCGTGAGCGGTGACCTCGACCCGGTGGTCAAGACGGCGGCACGTTATCGCGTGCACGACCTGCACAGCGCCGAGGTCGACCTCGACGAGGTGTTCCGCGACTATTACCGCTCGGAGCCCGGCGATGCACGCTGACGTCCTGCGCCGAGACCTCACCGACCGCTGGCGCGGTATCGCGGTGTGGAGCGTCGGCGCGGCGCTGATCGCGCTGGTGTACATCCTGTTCTACCCCACCATCCATCAAAGCGGCGCGGGGATTCAGGCCATGCTTGACAACATGCCCAAAGCGTTTCGTGACGCCTTCCTGGGTTCCGGGGTGGACTTCCTCTCACCCACCGGATACCTCGGCACCGAGCTGTTCTCCATCCTGGCCCCGGCACTCATGCTGGTGATGGGTATCCTCGCCGGCAGCCGGGCGCTCGCCAAGGAGGAGGAGAACGGAACGATCGACCTCCTCTTGGCGACGCCGATCAGGCGTCGACGGGTGGCGGCGGAGAAGGCCGTCGGCGCGCAGGTCCCCCTGTTCCTCGTGGCAGCGTTCCTCTGGGCGGTCGTGGCGCTGGTCGGCCCGTCGCAGGGCCTCAGCGTGAACCTGGGAACGCTGGCCGTGGCCCTGCTCGCCGTGGCACTGCTCGCGGTCAGCTTCAGCATGCTGGCTTTTCTCGTCGCAGGGGCGACCGGGTCAACGGCTCTCGGCGGTGGCGTCGCGGGAGGTCTCGCGGTGCTCGCCTATGTGCTGAACGTCTTCGGGTCGCTTGTCTCGTCGCTGACCGGCTTTGCCAACACGGTGTCGCCGTTTCACTGGGTGGGTGGTGCGGGCGTGCTCGCCACCGGGGTTGATTGGCCCGGCATGGTGGCGCTTGTCGTGTGTCCAGTAGTGCTGCTCGGGGTCGCGATTCTGCTGTACGAGCGACGCGATCTCGCGGCGTGAGCGACTCGAGACCGTTCCCCGGCAGCCTCTGACCAAGTGCCCGAAGGACACGTGACGTCCGGCACTGGTGGGCGATCGACCGCCTCGCGATCATGAACCGTAGAAGCGACCATCTTGAGGAGACGATCGATGGGGATTCTACGAAACCTGTGGCGGCGCAAAGTCCGCACAGTCCTGACAGTCGCAGGCATCGTCATGGGCATCTTCGCCCTGACCACCATGGGGGCCCTGGCGGAGCACTTCAACGTCTTGCTCGGCGGCGGGATCACCTACTACGGCAGCAGCATCCAGGTGGCGAGTGACACCGGTGGCGGCAGCTTCGGCGGCGGCTACATGTCGCTCGACACAGTCAACAAGATCAAGATGATCGACGGCGTGAGGGCCGTCGGTCCGGCTGTGCAGGTGCTGGCGAAACCCGGTTCCGTATCGGCGGTGAATTTCGGCGTCCCCGATTACGTCATGAACTACGATCCCGCGAGCTTCAAGTACTCCGCCTTCAAGGTCACACTCGCGGACGGACAGTGGACCACCGACTCATCTCGGTTCCAAGTCACGCTCGGTTCATCGTTCGCGGCCGAGTTCAACAAGCATGTTGGCGACGTGATCAACTTGCCGGTTCGTCCCAAGGATGCCACGGCGGACTTCGTCAATCATCAGTTCACGGTGATCGGCATCCTCGACAAGACGCTGACGGCGCCTGACAGCGGCGCATTCGTCAGCCTCCATGACGCGCAGATGCTGATGGGGGACAGCCTGCCGCAGGCCATCCGCACCAACGTTGATCCGTACTCCCTGATCACCGGCGCCGTTGCGTTCGGCAAGCCGGGGGTGAACCTCGACACGCTCGCCAACCGCATCACCGCCACGGTGCAGGGTGTCAAGGCCACCAAGCCAAGCGACCTGGTGAGCAGCTTCAAGTCGGGTGGCGCGGTCTTCACCTTCATGACCACCGCGGCTGCCTTGCTGGCGCTGATCATCGGCGGCCTGTCCGTGGTGAACACCATGATCATGTCGGTCACGGAGCGAACCCGCGAGATCGGACTCAAGAAGGCAATCGGCGCGAAGACGCGGCGAATTCTCGGTGAGTTTCTCGCCGAGTCGACAGCGATGGGCTTGCTTGGTGGGGCGATCGGCTTCGTCCTCGGCCTGCTGCTGACCATGGCGCTCAACGGCAGTGATCCGAGTGGCGGCATCTTCCTGATCACGCCGCGTCTGACGTTGATCGCACTCGCCTTCGCAGTTGCCCTTGGCGCCGGAGCCGGCGTGGTGCCCGCGATGCGCGCCGCGAGGATGGATCCTGTCACCGCGCTGCGGGCGCAATAGGAGCAGAGAGATGGCAACGATCGAGGCAATTGGACTGGTCAAGGAATACGGCAAAGGCGATTCGCGGGTCAAGGCGCTCGACAACGTCTCCCTCACCATCGAGCAGGGAGAGTTCGTCGCCATTGTCGGTCGGTCCGGCAGCGGTAAGACGACGATGCTCGACTGCATGGGACTCCTGATGCATCCGACGAGCGGTCAGATCCTCCTCGACGGAGTCGATGCCGGCACGCTCACCGACAACCGGCGCGCGGAGATCCGCAGCAAGCGCATCGGCTTCATCTTCCAGGAGTTCAACCTCCTCCCGACCATGTCGGCGATCGAGAACGTCCTGCTGCCGCTTCGATATTCGGGTGGCGACCGGAAGGCGGCGCAGCGGCGTGCCGCGGCCCTGCTCGACGAGGTCGGACTCGCCAAGCGCTTCCACCATCGGCCGACGCAGATGTCAGGAGGCGAGCAGCAGCGCGTGGCGATCGCGCGGTCATTGATCAATCAGCCGACGCTCGTCCTCGGTGATGAGCCGATGGGTGAGGTCGACACCGACACCGCCAACACGCTGCTGGGCCTGATGCGCCGTATCAATGCCGAGTCCGGCGTGTCATTCGTCATCGTCACGCACGACCTGGATCTCGCTGCCCGGACGGACAGGATCATCCGGCTGCGCGACGGGCAGCTCATCAGCGACGAACGCAGCGTCACTGCAGCCACCCAGACTTCTCCCGTCGTGCCGGTCCCCGAGCGCGACGATGGCACTCGCCAGGATGCGCCGTCACGCGAGGGCACGCCTGTCGCCGTCTCGTGAGCACCTGCACCAACACGTAGAGACGTGCCGAGGGCCACGGGATTGTCCTCGAAGCCATCGGATATACCGTCGTCGGGAAACCGACGGCGGTGCGCTGTCAGTGCGTGACCGGGGTGTGACTCATCAGATAGGCAACGCAGCTGTTGAGCGTCGACACCTTGGTGTAATCGCGCTCGGGAACCGAGATACCGGTGGCACGCTCGATGTCCACCATCATGCTCAGCAGGTTCATCGAATCGAGGTCGAGCTGATCCTGCCATTCGACGTCCGGATCAAGCTGAGTCAGGTCGGCCTCGGGTGCGATGCGAGCCAGGATTCCCAGTACCGTGGCGCGGATCTCGGATTCATTCATAGCGATGCCGGCTCCTGCAGGTAATTGCTGATGGCGGTCAGAAAACGGCCGCCGATATGCCCGTCACTCACGCGATGATCGGCGCTCAGCGTTGCATGCACCACACGGCGCACGCCGAGCAGGCCGTTCTCGGCCCACGGACGTTCGATGACTCGACCGAATCCGACGAGCGCGACCTGCGGCGCGTAGATGACACCGAAAACGGTCTCGACGCCCTGGTCGCCGAGGTTCGTGATCGTGATGGTGGGGTCGGACATCTGCGAGGTGCGCAGGGTGCCGGAGCGCGCTCGCTCCACGACGTCGCGAAGATCCTCCATGAGCTGGTCGAGTGACTTCTGATCCACGTCGTGAATGGCGGGGGCGATGAGACCACCACCTCGCAACGATGTGGCCACGCCCACGTGGACGCCGTCCGCCGCGCGGAATTCGTCGTCGACCCAGAACCCGTTCATCTGGGGCACGTCACGGGCCGCTCGTCCGACTGCCTTCAGGAGCAACGCCGCCGGGATGAGCCGCTGCGCGACGCTCCGCTCCAGGTTCGCCTCCTCCATCCACCGCAGGGCATGGCCGAGGTCGATGTGCGTTCCCAGGTAGTAATGAGGGATCTCCTGCTTCGAGCGCGCCATGAGCGCGCCGGTCGCGCGCCGCATCGCTGCGCGCCGGTCGGCATCGGCTGGACGTGCCGGCTGGGTCGCCTGGGCAGCGGGCGGCTCGGCGGGCACTGCCGCTGACCGCGCCTCCACGGGTGGCGTCGCGACGGGTGGTGCCGCCACGGGCGCTGCCGCGCTGCGTGCACTCGCCGCCTGCTCGACGTCGACTCGTGTGATCGCGCCCTGCGGACCGCTCCCGCGCACGGCACTCAGATCAACGCCCAGCTTGGCCGCGAGGCGTCGTGCCAGCGGTGACGCCTCAACACGCACCGGGGGCATGGCCGCGCCGTCGTTGGATGGCGCGAGCGCCGGGCTCGGCGTGGAAGCCGCCGCGGCCTCGCCGTCCGCGACGAGCACCGCAAGGGGCGTGCCCACGGGAACGGTCTCGCCTTCCTGGACCAGCAGACGTTCGACGACGCCGGTCTCGAACACCTCCACTTCCATCGTCGCCTTGTCGGTATCGACGTCCGCGATGATGTCGCCCTTGGTGATGTGGTCACCGACGCTCACGCGCCAGCGCGAGAGGGTGCCGCGTTCCATGTCGGCGCCCAGCACGGGCATGCGGAACTCACCCATGGTTGCCGACGCACTCGTGGACAGCCGCCATGATCGTCTCAACCTGCGGCAGCGCGGCATCCTCGAGGTGCTTCGGATATGGCATCGGGACCTCCGCGCTGCACACGCGCATCACGGGCGAGTCGAGCCGGTAGAAAGCCCCTTCGACGATTCGCGCCGACACCTCGGCAGAGATGCTGCCGCTGCGCCAGCCCTCGTCAACGATCACCGCGCGCGTCGTCCTTCGCACCGACTCGAGGATCGCCTCAGTGTCGAGAGGCCGCAGTGTTCGCAGGTCGATCACGTCGCAGTCGATACCTTCAGTGGCAAGGCGTTCGGCAGCCTCGAGCGTCTTCGGCATCGTGCCGCCGTAGCTGATCAGCGTGAGATCGCCGCCACGGCGTCGCATCGCGGCATGGGAGATCTCGACCGGGCCCGCGTCCGCCGCGAGGTCACCTTCCATGGTGTACAGGACGCCGTTCTCGAAGATCAGCACGGGGTCGGGGTCTTCGAGGGCCGTCCAGAGCATCCCTCGCGCGTCCTCGAGAGTCGCCGGAGTGAGCACCTTCAGTCCGGGGATGTGTGCGTACCATCCTTCGAGGCTGTGTGAATGCTGCGCGGCCAGCTGGCGGCCTGCTCCGGTGGTCATCCGGATCACCAGAGGCACAGAGGTTTGACCGCCGGACATGTGCGACAGCGTCGCCGCGTTGTTGAGAATCTGATCGAGCGCCAGCAGGCTGAAGTTGACGGTCATGATCTCCACGATCGGGCGCATGCCCACCAGCGCAGCGCCGATGCCGGCGCCGACGAACGCGGACTCCGAAAGCGGTGTGTCGCGGATCCGCTCCGGCCCGAACTCGGCGAGCAGTCCCATGCTCACCGCGAACGAACCACCGTAGCGGCCGACATCCTCGCCCATGAGGAACACGCGGGGATCGCGCTGCATCGCGTCACGGATTGCCGCGCGCATCGCCTCGCGGTACGAGCAGTGGATCGCGGCGCCTGCCTCCGGCGCCTGCACGGCTGTGGAGACGCGCGTTTCGGTCACGCCGGCACCGTCTCGGTGTACACGAAGCGGGTCAGCTCGCTCACCGGCTCCAGGGTGCCTTCGTCGGCGAAGGCGACGGCCGCGTCGATCTCTGCTGCGATCTCCTGTTCGATTGCGCTCAGACGCACGTCGTCCAGCTGACCGGCGGCGCGCAAGCGGGCGGGGAAGGTCACGAGTGGATCGTGTTCGCGCCAGCGCTCCACCTCCTCCTTCGACCGATACAACTCAGGGTCGTACATCGAGTGAGCGCGGTATCGATACGTGCGGAACTCGAGCAGGCGCGGGCCGTCGTCGCGCACCGCCGCCGCCGCGTGCCGCGTCGCGTCCTCGACGGCCAGCACGTCCATGCCGTCCACCGTTTCGGCTGCGATGTTGTACGCGGCCGCCTTGGCGGTCACGTCGATGTTGGCGAGTGCGCGGTCGATCGCGGTCCCCATCGCGTAGCGATTGTTCTCGCACAGGAACAGCACGGGCAGCTTCCAGAGGGCTGCCAGGTTGAGGCATTCGTGGAACTCGCCCTCCGCCACCGCGCCGTCACCGAAGAAGCACGCGGTGACGGTGTGGCGCTGTTGCATGCGCTCGCCGAGCCCGATGCCCACCGCGAGCGGCAGCCCCCCGCCGACGATCGCGCTCCCTCCGTAGAAGCGCGCACCGATGTCGAAGAGGTGCATCGAGCCACCGCGCCCGTGGCTGCAACCCTGGACCTTGCCGAACATCTCGGCCATCACGGCGTTCATCGGGATGCCGCGCGCGAGCGCATGCCCGTGCTCGCGGTACGTCGACACGATGGCGTCGTCGGGCTGGAGCGCCGGCATCACTCCGGCGGCGATCGCCTCTTCACCGATGTACAGGTGCAGGAAGCCGCGGATGCGTGCCGCGCTGTACAGCTGCACGCAGCGCTCCTCGAATCGCCGGATGCGCAGCATGCTGCGAAACAGCTCGAGCGCATGCTCCTGCGACACGGATGGTGTTGTCGCCACGTGCTCTGGCGACTGAGCCGGAATGCTCATGCTGTCTCCTCGAGGGTGGAGAGGTCACCCACCGGCAGTCCCAGCTCGCGCGCCTTCAGCACGCGCCGCATGATCTTGCCGCTCTTCGTCATCGGCAGGTCCGCATCGAAGGCGATGTCCTTGGGAGCCACCGCCGCGCCGAGGCGTGACCGCGCGAATCCGATCAACTCGAGCCGGAGCTCGTCCGTCGGCAGGTAGCCCCGATGCAGCGAGACAAAGGCTTTGACCGCCTCGCCGGCCACAGGATCAGGCACGCCGATGACGCCCGCCTCGGCAACAGCGGGATGTTCCATCAGCGTGCTCTCCACCTCGAATGGGCCGATCAGGTGCCCCGCCGATTTGATGACGTCGTCCCCGCGGCCCACGAACCAGAAGTACCCGTCGTCGCCGCGACGCACCAGGTCACCGGTGCGGTACCAACCGGCAACGAAGCACGCGCGATAGCGCTCGTCCTCTCCAAGGTAGGTGCGAAACATCGAAGGCCAGCCGGGGCGCAGCGCAAGCTCGCCTTCCTCGCCCGGCGCCGCGGTCTCCGCGACGCCATCGTTGACGACAGGATTCCCGCGCGCGTCGCGCCGCAGCACGGTCGCCTCCACGCCGGGGAGCGGGCGCCCCATCGACCCCGGCTGTATGTCCAGTGCAGCGAAGTTGGCGATCATGATGCCGCCGGTCTCCGTCTGCCACCAGTTGTCGTGGATGGGGAGCCCGAGCACCTCCTGCCCCCAGATCACGCCCTCGGGATTGAGCGGTTCGCCGACACTCGCCACGAAGCGGAGGCTGGAAAGGTCATGCGCGAGCGCAACATCTGCGCCGGTCTTCATGAGCATCCGGACCGCGGTCGGTGCCGTGTACCAGACACTCACTCGCTCGGACTCGATGATGCCGTACCAGCGCTCGGCATCGAACTCGCCTTCGTCGACGACCATGGTGATGCCGTGCAGCAGTGGCGCGAAGATGCCGTACGAGGTCCCGGTGACCCAGCCGGGATCCGCGGTGCACCAGAAGACATCCCCCGGATGCAGATCGAGCGCGTAGCGTCCGGTGTGGTGGTGCATCACGGCCGCCGCGTGGACATGGACGGCACCCTTGGGAGTGCCGGTGGTACCGCTCGTGAAGTGCAGCAGCGCGGGCTCCTCCGGGTCGGTGGGCTCGATCTCGAACCCACTCGGTGCGGCGGTCAGGAGCTCCTCGAGTTCCTGCACGTTCGCCGCCGCGGGGTCGGCGCCCCAGCCACCGCTGATGAGCACATGGACGAGATCCGGCACGCTCTCCCGAATCCCGGCGACCTTCCGTCGATACAGGGATTCCGTGGTGACGAGCACGCTGCCGTGGCCCAGGCGGAGTCGCTGCGCGATCGGTTGCGGACCGAACGCCGCGAACAGTGGCGAGAAGACGCATCGGGCCTTCAGGGTGCCGAGCGCAGCGACGTAGAGGTCGGGGACGCGGGGAAGCAACGCGAAGACGCGCTCGCCGGCGGAGACGCCCATCGCCCGCAGCGCGCCCGCGAAACGGTTGCTGCGCTCGCTCAACTGCGCGTAGGTCAGCTCCTCACGCTCACCGCGCCGGCCGCGCCAGCGCACGGCGACCCGCTCGCCGTTGCCGGCGGCGACATGACGATCGACGGCCTCGTACGCGATGTTGAGGCCGCGGCCACCGGGCAGACCGTCGAGCGCCGAGCGGGCGCTTTCCCAGGTGAAGTGTCTGCAGATGTCGTCGTAGTCGACGAGGTTGGGCGTCACCCTCAAGGCGGTTGTCGGTTTGTGAATCGTCGCCCAACTCATCGGTCGCCTCATTGCCGAACACCGGCTCGTCGCTCCAGACCACTGTGGACCGGGCTCGGTTCGGAGTCACGGGTCAAAGGTCACGACTCGCGGGAGGTCTACGCTGTGGAGCGTTGACGTGAAAACCATCCATCTGCTCCGACACGCCAAATCGAGCTGGTCCGAGACCGAGGCCGCCGACCACGAGCGACGGCTCGCGCGCCGCGGACAGCGGGATGCGAGGTGGCTGGCGAAGCATCTGGCTCCGCTCGGCATCGCCCCCGCGCTGGTGCTGTGCTCCTCCGCGAAACGGACTCGAGAGACGCTGGACCTCGTCGCTCGCGCGCTCCCCGCGAACACGGAGATCGTGGTCGAGGACGGGTTGTATGCCGCATCGGCCGAGGCGCTCCTGCAACGCCTTCAGCGGCTGCCCGATGTGATTCCTTCAGTGCTCCTCATCGGCCACAATCCGGGCCTCCAGGAGCTGGCGGTCATGCTGGCAGGACGTCATCCAGGAACGGACGCAGTGCGCGAACGGTTCCCGACGTGCGCACTCGTCAGCCTGCAGATTCCCGCGACGAGCTGGGGAGATCTGGCGCCCGGATGCGCTCAGGTGACCGGCTTCGTCACGCCACAGAAGCGTTGAGCCGCGCCGGCTCCGCCGCGGCGCTGAGGAGCGCACACACCTCGTCGTCGGTGCACTGTGAGAAGTCCTCGTACCACTGACCAACGCTGAAGAAGAGCTGCGGCGCCATCAGGCAGATGAGGTTGTCCACGCACGTCGCGAGCGAGGCACACGTCTCGGGCGGAGCGACGGGGAGCGCGACCACGAGCCGGGCGGGGTGCTGCGCGCGCACAGCCGCGATCGCCGCGCGTATGGTGGCGCCGGTTGCGGCACCGTCGTCGACAACGATGACGGTCTTCCCGCTGAGCCGCCGAACCGTGCGACCCTTGCGGTACAGGGTCTCCTGACGCTCCACTTCGTGGCGCACCCGACGCGTCGTCCGTTCGAGCTCTTTCGCTGAAACCAACCCGGCCTCTGCATCATTCAGAACGCGGATGCCGCCACCGGCCACAGCGCCGACGGCCAGCTCCTCCTGGCCGGGCACGCCGAGCTTGCGGACGATGAGGACGTCCAGAGCAACGTCGAGAGCGCGCGCGATCTCGGATGCCACCGGGACACCACCACGCGGAAGGCCGAGGACGACCACATCGGGTCGGTGCGCGAAATCGCTGAGCTCGGGGGCGAGCAGGCTGCCCGCCTCGGCACGGTCGCGGAAGCGCTGCTCGGCAATCAGCGGACCAGACCCGCTTGCGGGGGCCCACATGTCCGCCGTGCTCGTGTCCATCATGTGCCACCTCGCGCCGCGCCGGCGGCGTCTGTGCTGAGCATCGCGCGCGGACGCCGCTCCTCACCAGTGCCGAAGGTCACATGCTCCGGACGCCGCGATCACGTGATCCGCGGCCCGGTGGATGACGCTTTCATCGATGGCGAGGCCGTCAGACGGCCGTCCTCCATGAGCATCACGCGGTCCGCCGATGCCACGGCTGCGAGATCGTGCGTCGCCATGATGACCGCGGTGCCCGAGGTCGCCACCGTGCACAGCAGGTGGATGATCCCCGCGGCGGTTTCGCTGTCCAGCTGCGCGGTCGGTTCGTCAGCGATCACGATGATGGGCCGCTTGGCGACCGCGCGCGCGAGCGCCACGCGATGCTGCTCACCGCCCGACAGCTCGGCGGCGGTATGCGCGAAGCGGCCCTCGAGCCCGACCACCGCAAGGGCCTCCGTCGCCCGCTGCGTGATCGAATCCTCGTCGACGCCGGCGACACGAAGGGACAGCTCCACGTTCTCCTGCGCGGTGAGCATCGGGACCAATCCGGCGGTCTGGAACACCCAGCCCACCGACACTTGAAGGAAACGGTCACGCGCGCGCCCCTTGAGGCTTTCGACACGGACATCGGCAACGGTGACGGAGCCGCTGTCGGGTACATCGAGCGCGCCGATGAGGCTGAGCAGCGTCGTCTTCCCCGCACCCGATCGGCCCACGATCATGACGAACTCGCCGGCCTGCACCGTCAGATCAACGCCGTTCACGGGACGGATCCGCTCTCCGCCGACCACGAACTCGCGAGTCAGACCCCTTGCCACGACAAGGTCAGTCACCGCCGTCACCCGAGGCAGGGAGGATGACGATGCGGCCGTCCTCGAGGTGCAGGCGCACGCGGCCGCTGAGACCGAGGCGCGCGATGTATGCCTGCGGCAGCTGGATACGGCCTGCGCGGTCCATGATCGCGAGCTCGTCGTCGACGAGCTCCCCGCCGCGCTCGACCCAGCGGCGCTCGCTGCTGGTGCGTCCGTCGCGAATCATCACCACACGATCGACGTACTTCTCGACGAGGGTGTCGTGGGTCACGATGACCGCGGCGGTACCCGACTCGCGCAGCACATCGGTGAGGTCGCCGAGCAGTGCGACGGTGCCGGCGGTGTCGAGCTCGGCGGTGGGCTCATCGGCGAGCAGGAGGCGCGGACGGTTGGCCAGCGCCGTTGCCAGCGCCAGCCGTTGTGTCTGGTGCCCCGCGAGCTCGACCGGCCGCCGGGAGAGGTGATCCCCGAGGCCGAGGCGATCAAGCAGCGCCGCCGCCGCGGATGCGCGCCCCTTCGGCGGTCCTTTGACCGCAGCCGCCTGGACGTTCTCGAGAGCGCTCAGATATGGCGCGAGGTTGCCGAGCGCTCGCTGCAGCACGTAGCCGACGACGTCGCGGCGGTACGCGTCCGACTCCGCGCGTTCGAGTCGAGTGAGATCGTGGCCCGCCACGTGCACCGAGCCGGCGCTGGGGCGTTCCAGCCCGGCGAGGATGTTCATCAGCGTCGTCTTGCCGCTGCCACTTCGTCCCGCGATCGCCACCATCTCGCCGGGCGCAACCTGCAGGTCGAGACCCTGCAGCGCCACCACCTCGAGGTCGGCGGACTTGTAGATGTGAACCACCCCTTCGCAGTCCACGATATTCGGCGTCACGTGAGTGCCCGGATCGCGGTCATCACATGCACGCGGGCACCGCGGCCCGCGACCACCGCACCGGCCAAGAGCGACAGCGCGCCCGTGCCGATGACGACCGCGACCAGTCTCGGTGGATCGATGGTGTACGGCGACGGCGGGATCAGATCCGTCGGGAGGCTGCCCAGGTGGAACACCGGCAGCACCGCCCAGGCGACTGCGAGGCCGATCACCGTTCCGGCGATCATCCCGCTGATCAGCACAGCGATCTGCTCTCCGATGAGTGCGTTGCGCAAGGTCGACTGCGGGACTCCGTTGGCGCGCATGATCGCGTACTGCGTCGTGCGGTTTCGCGCCGCGGCCAGAAAGTGCATCGCGAAGTTGATGACGACGACGAGCAACGCAACGAGGGCGCCGATCCCGAGCTCCACCGCGAAACCGCTGCGCAGGGGATCGTTGAGCGCGGCGGCCCGGGCCTGCGCATCGGTCAACAGTTGCGTGTTCAGCAGCGTCAGGTCGGAGTTGATCTTTGACGTGACGGCTGCGGACTCACCGCTCGGAACGCTCATCCAGAGTTCGTTGGCCCACGGGCTGACGACGCCGAGCCTGCCCATGCGCGCGAGCAGCGAGGACATCGGCACGGCGAGGAAGTCCTCGGCTCCAGGGTAATACGTCGGAAAATCGTTGAAGGTGCCGACGGCGACCAGCTCGATGTTCACCGTCTCGATGTGGATCGGAAACGGCTGACCGATCGTCAGACCGAGGTCGGCCAGCGATTGACTCGCGAGCAGCACGGGCAACGGCCGCGATGACGCGGGCGGCATGAGCAGCACCTCCTCGTTGTTCACGGGCACGTCCACGGAGGGCTGCCCTCCGTCGGTGCGCACGAACGTTGGTTTGACGGGAAGCGCTGCCGGGTTGGGCGCGAAGTCCTCCTGCCACCAGCCGTCGGTGAGGTCGAATGACTCGACGATGGCGCCGGAGTCGGTGCGCAGGTTCCGAAAGGCCACGTCACCCGCGACGCCGATGTCGGTCGGCGAAACGGTGATCGCGCGCACGCGTATCGGGAAGGCCACATCGGTGAGCGAAGCGCGCAGGTCATTCCAGCCGGCCGGCGCCGAGGTGGTGCCGAGTGGCACGCTTCGTACATCACCCGCTGAATCGCTGATCTGCACATCGATCCGCGCACTCACACCGGAGCTGTAGACCGAGAGCACGAGCGCACGAGGCGACCCGGGCACCGTCGCCCCGTCCGGGTCCGCAGCGCTCATCTTCGCGGTGAGGCTGCGCAGCGGCTGTGACGCGAAGTCCGGACGGGCGTAGGCGATGTTCCAGAAGTCCGTTCCCTGGATCCCGAGCACCGTTGCCTCGAGGCCGGACTGTCCCGGCCGGCCGTCGTCGCGAAACGCCGGCGCGGCGTGGACGCCGGAGGGGAGTGCTGCCGTGAGCGCCGCCACCTGTGGCGGGCCGGCGGCTGTGGAGAAGGTCGCGCGCATGTTGGCGCCAACCTGGTAGTCGGCACGGTCGGTGGCGCCGGCGTTGTCGCTGCTGACGTACGTCGTCGCGAAGACACTCACGGCGACCGCAAGCATCACGAGAAGACTCAGCTGCGAGTACTGTCGCGGGTCGCGCTCGATCTCCCAGCGGGCGAGCCGCCCTCCGACCGCGCGGTTGACGCTGAGAACGCGACCGACGAGTCCCACAAGACGCAGCGACGGAGACGCGATGAGTCCGACGGCGATCGCGCAGAGCACGAACGCCAGGGCGCCGCTCTGCGAGTCGGTGGTCCCGACTCCACCCTGGTGGACATACCAGAGGATGCCGACGCCGGCGACGAGGAATGCGAGGTCGAGCGCCCGGCGACGCGCACTGCGGCGACGCGTTGAAGCGCGAGCCTGTCGTCGCGCCGAGAGCTCGGGCCCGCTGAACACCGCGGCCAGCACGATCAGGACGGCGAGGAATGCGCTCGCTGCGACGAGCGTGGGAATCGCTGCATCGGCGAGGCGCTGCCATATGACCGTTCCAGGCGCTGTCGACGAACCGGCGGCGGCCGAGCTGATCGCCGCCGACGCCACGATGGCGCACGGCGTCGCGAGCACCGCGAGCAGGGCGAACTCCGTGCTGTACAGACCCCAGACGCGGGGCCGCGACCAGCCGCGCGCCCGCCAGAGCGCCACCTCGGGGACATGAGTCTGCAGGAGGTGCATCGCGGCGAACCCCATTGCGGCCAGCGCGATCACGAGCAGCCCCAGAGTCGTCACGAGGATCGGGCCCGAGGATGCATCCTGACGAGCGAGGAAGCCGCTGACCGTGGAGTCGAGTGCGGAAACGAAAAGACCGTTGCTCGCAAGGCTGTAGCCGCGGAGCCGGTTGATGCCTGCGACGATGCTGTCCGCATCCGACGCCTGGATCGCGGTCGTGTTCGGCGTGTACTGCTGGTCGGAGGCTCCGACGGAGTCCGGAATCTCGGCGAGGATCTGAAAGAAGCTGCTCTGCGTGACGACGATATCGCTGTCCGGAACGTTGCCGGCCCAGTACGGATCGGCAACGCTGTTGGGCAGCCACAACCCGACGAGTCGACCGCACCAGATCTCCGGCGCGTTGCGTTCGCGGTTGAGACTCTGGAAGCAGTACTCGGTGCCGACCGCCAGATGCAGAGGGACGCCGCTCTGGTCGGTTGCCTGCGTCGAGGCGGTGAACTCCCAATCAGCGCCGTCACGCGCGTTGCTCGCCCATCGCCCCGTGACGATGTGCGCATGATCGGCGATACCCGCGTAGGTCGCGACTGACAGCCTGCATCTGACCGGCGGCCCTTCGACGGTGCAGTCGAGCGTCTGGGCTGCAAGAGTCAGGGACACGCCGAACTGCGCTCCCGGAGCCATCGTGTTGCCGAGCTGTGCGCGCACGCGCCCTGCCGCGAGTTGCTGGAACGCGGTGTACGCGGCGGGTTGCGCGATGCCGTCCTGCTCGATGAAGACGTCGGCCGAGGTGCCGGCAGCGACGACGGTGGTTCGCAGTCCCTGGTCGGTGACGCTGGCCTGGATCAGGACCACGGTGGCGACGAGTGTGGCCGCCGCGGCGAGGATCAGTCCTTCGGCAATCGCCGGCGCCGGGCGCGACCACAGCTGTCGCAGCGCAATACGGCCGATGCCCAGCCGATGCACGACCCCGCCCCGTGGACTCGCCTTTCCCCCACGCCGCCGGCTCTCGCTCACGACCCCCTCGTGGGCGGCGGCGCCACCGCCTTCAGACGTGGATCGGTCGCTCGTGACCGGAAAGGCACGTCCGGCATGCTAGCCCGTGACGTTACCGGCCGGTCATCTGCTTCCAGCAACGTGCGAGACGGGCGACGGCCTCCGTGAGCGTCGCCGGCTCCGCATAGAACGGGATCCGAATCCGGTCGGTCGCCCGCCCGCGGCGCGCCGAAAGCAACGGTCCAGCAATGACGGCGACGCCGTCCCGAAGCGCCCGATGGCTCAGTTCGAGCGCATTGGTGCCGGGGAGCCGGATCCAGAGATTCGGGCCGCCGAGTGGCCGCTCCCACTGCGCGCCGGGCATCGATGCTCGCAGTCCCGACTCCAGCGCATCCAGCGAGGTGCGCAACTGCCCGTTTCGCCACGCGCGTGTGGCGTCGTGATGGTGATGGAGCAGGTCGGCGGCGATGATCTGCATCGGCGTGGACGTGCCCAGATCGGTGCCCGACTTCTGCTCGATGAGGCGATCGATCAGCGGGGCGCGAGCCCTGATCCATCCAATCCGCAGGCCACCCCAGTAGAGCTTCGACATCCCACCGATCGTGATGACGCGTCCCTGATCGTCAAACGATCCGAGCGGTTGCGGCGGGGGGCCGCCGTGACCGAGATCGCTGTGCGTACGGTCATCGATGAGCACAACGTCCTCGTCCTTTGCGACCTGAACCAGTCGACGCCGTGTCGCAGCGGACATCAGCGATCCGGTCGGGTTCTGGAAGTCCGCGGCGACGATTGCGGCGTCGACGCGTCCTCGACGGCACGCCGACTGCAGCGCACCGACGTCCATTCCGTCCGCCCCCAGGGGCACCGGGTGGAGGAGTGCGCCCGAACGCATCGCGAGGTCGATGACCCCCGGATACGCAACGTCTTCGATGGCGAGGCCGAGCCCTGGATGCACGAGCTCCGAGACGAGCAGTGACAGGGCCTGCTGGACGCCGTTGGTGATCATCACCTCTTCGCGACGCGTTGGGAGACCCTGCGCACTGAGCAGTGCGGCAACCGCCGTACGGAGACGCGGATGGCCGCCGGCGCAGTAGCCGTGACCGCTCGTGAGAGTGCTCGTGTCGGCCAGCAACGAGCTCGGATCGGCGATCGAGCGAGCGACGATCGGTGCCGCGCTCGGTGCCGCGACCGTCAAGTCGATCGTGGTGCTGCCGAGGTCACGGAGCAACGTCGCCATGACCGAGTCCGCGCGATGCACCGCAGCCTCGGACGTGCGCGACGTTGCGATGCGGGTGGCGGATCCCTGTCGCGCCTCGATCCATCCGTCAGTCCGAAGCAACGCATAGGCCGCGGTCACCGTGTTCCGGCTCACCGCGAGTGCCTGTGCCAGCTGGCGCTCGGGCGGGAGAGGACTTCCGTTGACGAGGTATCCCTCCTCGGCAAGCCTGCGCAACCCATCGGCGAGACGGCGAAAGAGTGGGCCGTCGACTTCGTCATCCCATCCGAGCAGGGTGGCGATCTGTTGGGAGTCGAGAGTTGGCACCGGCGAATTCTCGCTGGATTGGCTCTTCGCCGCAAGAGCCAATTCCCTCACGATCACCTCGCCGATCCGAGCCAATCGAGCAGGTCAGCCGGTTCCCTCCTGAGCGGGTCGTCGGAGCCAATTCGCATGAATTGGCTCTTTTCGAGTGGGGCCAATTCTGCAACGATGCCCGCGAGGTGACGATGCATCCGGACACTCGTGCGTAGCCTGCTGACCAACCGGGGGGCGCTGTCCGGCATGACACTGGCCGGCGTCGGGGTGGTCCTGTTCTCCGCAACCTTCCCCGCCACGGCCATCGCCCTGCGTGGGTTCGACGCGGTGTTCATCGGGGCGGGGAGGTCGCTCGGTGCCGCGGTGCTGGCGGGAGCGACACTGTTGGCGACGCGAGCGCCGCGACCAAGCGGACGCCAGCTCCGGATGCTGCTCGCGTGTGTGCCGGGCGTCGGCATCGGCTACGGCGTGCTCACCGCTGTGGCGCTCGGCCACGTGAGCGCGTCGCATGCGGCGGTGGTGACCGGCCTGCTCCCAGCCGCAACAGCGATCGTCGCGACCTGGCGCGCCGGTGAGCGCCCGGGGGTGCTCTTCTGGGCCGCGAGCCTCACCGGCGCATGCGCGGTCGCGGTGTTCGCGCTCACCAGCAGCAACGCCGGCAGCGTCCACGCGGCAGACCTGCTGCTCCTGGTCGCGCTGGTCCTCGGCGCGGTCGGGTACGCCGAGGGCGGGCGGCTTGCTCGTGAGATGCCCGGGTGGCGCGTGATCTGCTGGGTCGTCGTCCTCGCGTTACCGGTGTCGCTGCCGTTGACCATCGCGGCGGGCATCGTCACTCCGCCGCATCCGGACCTCGCGAGTGGGGTGGCACTCGTCTATCTCGCGTCGGTCACGATGTTCATCGGGTTCTTCGCGTGGTACAGCGGGCTCGCGCGGGCAGGCATCGCACGAGCGAGCCAGCTCCAGCTTGCGCAGCCCTTTCTCACCATCGCCATCGCCGCGGTCGTGCTCGGCGAGCGACCCGGTGCTGGCACATACGTGGCGGGGGTCATCGTTCTCGCGTGTGTGCTCGTCGCGCAGCGCGCGCGCTTCGGCCAGCGCCTGCGCGCTTCTCAATCGGCGACAATCCGCGCGTGATCGACGCCAACAGCTACCGCCCGGCGGCTGACCGCTACGCATCGATGTCGTACCGCCGCTGCGGGCGGAGCGGTCTCATGCTGCCCGCCGTGTCGCTGGGGTTGTGGCACAACTTCGGCGGCGATCGATCCCTCGAGGGCCAGCGCGCCATCCTGCGTCGGGCCTTCGACCTCGGCATCACGCACTTCGACCTGGCGAACAACTACGGGCCGCCGTACGGCAGCGCCGAGTCGAACTTCGGTCGCATCCTCCGGTCCGACTTCCGTGCGCATCGCGACGAGCTGGTGATCTCCACGAAAGCCGGATGGGACATGTGGCCCGGTCCATACGGCGACCTCGGGTCGCGCAAGCATCTGCTTGCCAGCCTCGACCAGAGCCTCGAGCGTCTCGGGCTCGACTACGTGGACATCTTCTATCACCACCATTTCGACGAGACCACCCCGATGGAGGAGTCGCTCGGCGCACTGCACACGGCGGTACAGCAGGGCAAGGCGCTGTACGTCGGCATCTCGTCGTACTCCGATCAGCGGACGGCGGAAGCCGCTGCCATCCTTCGCCGGCTCGGTACCCCGCTGCTCATTCACCAGCCGTCGTACTCGATGCTCAACCGCTGGATCGAGGGCGGTCTGCTGGATGTCCTCGGTACCGAAGGCATCGGGTGCATCGCGTTCTCCCCGCACGCGCAGGGGCTGCTCACCGACCGGTACCTGAATGGGATACCCGAGGACTCACGGGCTCGAGAGAACAGCTCGCTCAGCATGGACATGCTCAGCGAGGACAACCTGGCGCGAGTCCGCGCGCTGAACGCCATCGCGCAGCGGCGTGGCCAGAGCCTTGCCCAGATGGCGATCGCCTGGACGCTTCGCGATCCCCGTGTCACCTCGGCCCTCATCGGTGCCAGCAGCGTCCGCCAGCTCGAGCAGAACGTCGCGGCGATCGAACACCTGGACTTCACTGACGCGGAGCTCGCCGGCATCGACGAGCACGCCGTCGAGAGCGGCATCGACCTCTGGAGGGATCCTTCCACCGCGTAGCCCGGCACGCTTGACAGGTAACCTATCGGTTACCTATGATCGTGCGGTGGATGACGTCTTTCGGGCACTCGCGGACCCGACCCGCCGTGACCTCCTCGATCGCCTGTACCTCGAGGACGGCCAGACGTTGCGCGCCCTGGCGGCGGACTATCCGATGACGCGCATCGGTGTCATGAAGCACCTGCAGATCCTCGAGGCCGCGCGGCTCGTCGTCACCAAGCGGCGCGGCCGGGAAAAGCTGCACTTCCTCAATCCGGTACCGATCCGTCTCGTCCACGACCGGTGGGTGAGCAAGTACGCCGAACCATGGGTGGCAACGCTCAGCGATATCAAACAGCACCTGGAGCAGACGATGGAAAAAGTCTTCGAGATCTACATTCGCACCACGCCGGAGCGGCTGTGGGAAGCGATCACCGACAGCGAGATCCGGACCAAGTTTCAGTTCGGCAATCGCGTCGAATCGACGTGGGAGGCGGGATCGCAGTACCAGGTCACGAACGCACGCGCGGGCGGGCCGCTCATCGAAGGCGAGAACGTGGAGGTCGATCCACCGCGCAAGCTGGTGCAGACCGCGCGTGCACTCTGGGGTGAGGACGTGCAGCGTGAGGGCACGACGCGCGTCACCTGGGAGATCGAACCCGTCGGTGACTCGTGCCGCCTCACGGTGACGCACGACCAGCTTCGCGACGGAGCGAACGCGCAGCTCTTCGGGGGCTGGCCGATGATCCTGTCCGGCCTCAAGACGTGGCTCGAGACCGGCGAGACTCTCACGACCCCGGGATCGTTGATGTACGCATGAGCAGTGAAGAAGGAGCAGTCATGCAACAGGTGCAGGGCACCAGTCGTGTCCGCGACATTCGAACGGTTGGGATCCCCGTCGTCGACCAGCAGGCGGCTGTGCGCTTCTATGTCGACACACTCGGCTTCGAGAAGCGGCTCGATGTGCCGATGGGCGATGGCGCGCGCTGGATCGAGGTCGCTCCGCCGGATGCGGTGACGACGATCGCGCTCATCCGAGCGCACGACGGCCTGCCTGCCGGCGTGGAGACGGGAATCCGCCTCACGGCACCCGACGCCGACGCGATCCACGCGGAGTTCCTCGCACACGGCATCGATGCCGATGAGGTGTTGCGGTGGCCGGGCACGCCGGCAATGTTCGCGTTCCGCGACTGCGACGGCAACGGGCTCGAGATCCTTGAGGTCGCGGAGCGATGACCACGCCGGAGAAGCAGTTCATCGTGATCGGCAAGAGCGCGGGCGATACGGTGACCGTGCGGTTGACCGATCGACTGTGACCGGAGGCGCGAACTGTGAGCGCGAGACTACCCGTACGTCGGGTGCTGCGGCCATCCGGGAGGCGAGTCTTCCCAGTCCTCCTGGCGTCCGAACGGGGTGAGGTCGACGATGTTGTTGGCGAACAGCACCCGGTCCACCCCGCGCGCCGTCGTGTTGTAGGTCCGGTAGACGTTGGCGCCGTCGCGCAGGAACACGGAGAGCATGAAACCGGGGCCGGCGCCACAGTCGTCGGAGAAGCTTGTTCCATGTGATGAGACGAACGGCACCGTCCAGCCCTTGCGTGCCTTGTACGCCTCGATCTGCGCGAGCGGCATGTTCGAGACGGTCACCCACGCGATGTCGAGCGACTCGAGCGACGCGAGGTCGGTGACGTTGTTCGTGAAGTGGGTGCAGCCGGGGCAGTACTCGTCGGGGCCGCGGTCCATGAACTGGTAGACGACCAGTTGATGCCTGCCGTCGAAGAGGTCGAGGAGATGCTTCGGGCCGCTCGGCGTGTCGAACGTGTACTTGTCGCTGTCGAACTTGACCATGGGGAGGCGGCGCCGCTGTGCCGCGATCATGTCCATGGCTCGGGTGGCCTCTTTCTCGCTCCTGAGCAACGCGTCGCGCTGCTCCTGCCACGCTTCCGCTGAAACGATCTCCGGCATCGCGGTCATCTCTGACTCCTTCGCTGCGTCGACGGTCCTGGCGATCGACATCCTTCTCCAAGGGTATGGTGCCTCATCAGCTGATCGAGGTCTTCCTGCCTCGCATGCCGCACGTCTTAGGCATGACGCCGCTGGGACGCCGGTATGGCTGGGCACCCTCGCGAACGTCCGGTCAGCCGGGACCGCGCAGTTGGAATCAGGCGCAGACGCTGCGGCGACGAATTGACCCCCGGCGCATCTCCGTCCCGCAGTTCGAATCCGGCCGCCGTTGCATCCGCGAAGCCTGCAATCCATACGAACACGCTCTCGTTCTGGCGAATGGGCAATGCCGGGAACGTGTTCGGGCTTGGCTCGGTCACGAAGATCCCAAGAATCGTCGCCCCGGAGCCGGTCAATGCCGGCACGAGGGTGCGGTCGAAGTAGGCGACCATCGCTCCCCCGGCGGGCGCATCCAACGAGTAGATCGTCGCGGTCACGAGACCAGGTCCGGACGCGGTGGCATCTCGACGTGGGCGCGGGCCGAGATCGGCCGAGAACCCGGAGCCCGGTCGTTGCGGGCGGAGCAGCAGGACGTTGTCCGAATCGATCATCGTCGCGTTGGCTGCCTCTCGATTCGCCTTCCAGACGGGGCCGCCGTAGAACGCCTGCAACGCGTCCGCGCGCGTGGTCATGTCGGCGAACCCGCGCAACCAGACGAACCGGTGCGCGTCATCGACGTCGCGGAATTGGCCGATCACCTGCATGCCGACGGACTCCTGCGTCTCGATGAGCGCATGGTCGAAGAGCTCGATCAGGGCGTCGCGCCGACCTGGGTGCAGTGTGTACTGCCGGAGCTCGACGATCGGCGACAGCGTGGCCTCGGTGATCGACACGCACGCATCATCGGCGATGATGCCGAGGGGATCCTCGCCGGATCCGGACAGCGTGCTGGGATAATCGCAGGCTATGTACGCGCCGGACTGGCCGATGCAGACCGATCGGCTGCTGCTCCGTCCCTTTGCAGAGGGTGATCTGAGCACGTTGCATGTGATGCAATCGGACGAGGAGGTCGTTCGCTACCTGTACCACGATGTGCGCTCTCTTGACGAGGTGCGCGTGTCGCTCGCGCGAAAGATGGGCTCCCTCTCGATCGCCGGCGAAGGCGACGGCGTGACCGCGGCGGTCATCCTGCGCGACACCGGCGAGCTCGTCGCCGACGTCTCGCTGTGGCTCGTCAGCGAGGGGCACGAACAGGGCGAGTTGGGATTCGTCGTCCACCCGGCGCATCAGCGGCGTGGATACGCCACGGAGGCATCGCGGCGGATGTTGGAGTTCGCGTTCACCACGATGCGCCTGCACCGCGTCATCGGCCGCACGGAGGCGCGCAACGCCGGGTCTGCGCGCGTCCTCGAGAAGCTTGGGATGCGTCGGGAGGCGCATCTCATCGAGAACGAGTGGGTGAAGGGTGAGTGGCAGAGCGAGTATGTCTACGCGTTGCTGGCGGAGGAGTGGGCGACGGCGCCGCTCGCGGCGCCTCCGCGCTGAAGTCATGGTGCGATGAGCACCGACGCACTCCCTCCGCTCGACACGGCGTATGGTCGCCGTGATGAGTCAGGATGCGGCCTCCAGCCTCAACGGCTCGGTCTCAGACAGCCCGTCCGGGGCTCTCAACGCCTCGGCGCGGCGGCGCGGGTGGGTATCGGCGCGGCCACGTTGGCTGCTGATCGTGGTTGCAGTCGTGACCGCAGCCCTGTGGGTGTCGCACATGCCCGCACTGCTGTTTCACGCGCAGCTGTATGCGGATGACGGCGGCTGGTACCAAGGCGCCTACACACTGGGACCCCTGGCATCGTTGCCGCATCCTGCCGCCGGGTACTTCGTGGTCTTTCAACGGCTGATCGCTTCGTTGTCGTTGCTGCTGCCGATCATCGCCGTCCCAACGTTCTTCAACGCGGTGGCGCTTGCGGTCCAGATCGTCGGTATCTGCTACCTCGTGTCACGCCGCATGGAGGCGGCGATGCCAAACCTCGCGATCCGGGTCGCGATCGCACTGCTTGTGATCGCGCTTCCGAACGCGTACGACACGCCGGGTAATCTCACCAGCACGCAGTGGCGTCTCGGCTTGCTCGCGTTCCTGGTGATGTTCGCCGGCCCTGCGCGCCGAATCGCGGGTCACCTGCTCGACGCCGCAACGATCGTCATCAGCGGGCTCAGCGGCCCGTACTGCATCCTCCTTGAACCAATCGCCATCTGGCGATGGCGCCGCAACCCCGGCGATCGCCGGCTCATCTATCTGCTGGTGGCAAACACGGTGTGCGCAGCGGCGCAGCTCGTGGTGATCGTCGATCGTCTGGCAGTCGAGCGCTCCAGCACGCCCCTGGCCGCAGGCTTCTACCCGTTGGTCCGAATGGTCGGCCGACAGATCACCCTCGGCCTGATCGTCGGCGCTCACGGGCTGTCCGCGATCGTCGGGACTTCAATCGCGACCAACGGGGTGGCGCTGACGGTTCTGAGCCTGATCCCGATCGCTGTGTGCGGGTGGGCAGCGCTGCGAGGGCCGGCAATCCTCCGCGCATTCTGCTACTTCGCGCTGGCGGTGTTTGCTCTCGCGTTGGTGGCTCCATCGATCGCCGGCTTCCGGTGGCCAAGCCTTGGCGATCCCGCCGACATCACAAACTTCCATCCAGGCGGTCTGCGCTATTTCCTCTACCCACTGCTCGCTTTCGCTCTCTCACTCGGTTGGTTTGTGATCACGTACGGGATCCCCTGGTTGCGCTCCGCGATTCAGCCGCGAGGGGCACCGCCGGCGATCATGAACGCGCCGGCACACGCAGGAGTCTGGATTGGCCGCGCGGTGGGTGTCGCCGCGGCCGGCGCCCTTGCGGCTTCCCTCGTTGTCGGCGTGCGAGTGGACTGGACCTATCCGCCGTACCTCGAGGAACACTGGGCAGCACAGGTCCACAGGCTCGAGGTCGCCGCGCCCGGCACCGAGGTGGTCATCCCCATCAATCCCCAGGGCTGGACGGTTTCCCTCGTCGCTCGCTGATCTGTCCCAGAACCGTTGCAAGTCATCCGCTCCGGCTGACATGCACCCGGCTACGCTCGGTGCGTGATCGCACCCCCGCAGTACTCGCCGGATGGACGCTGGTGGTGGAATGGAGCGACCTGGCTTCCCGCGCCGCCATCGCCGGTGGGGTCGTTTCCGCAACCGTGGGGTGCTCTGCGATCGGTCCGATATGCCGGCTTCTGGATCCGCCTGGTCGCGTACCTCGTCGATGCGGTGCTGCTGAACGTGGTCGCGATTCCACTCAACCTCGTGGCCTTCGGCAACAGCGGCTTCGTGTGTGCGTCGACGAACTACACCGTGATCACCTCAGGCATCAGCATTCGCGCCGTCAACTACTCGTGCAGCCCGACCGGCGCGGGCTACCTGATCTACTTCGTGCTCGGGCTGCTCTACTTCACCTTCATGTGGAGCACCGGCGCCACGCTGGGACAGCGTCTGCTGCGGATCCGTGTCGTGGACGCAGCGACCAACGAGCCGCTGAGTCTCGGGAGGTCACTCGCGCGGTACTTCGGATTCGTGATCTCTGCGATACCGCTTGCGATCGGGCTCATCTGGGCGGCATTCGAGCCACGGAAACGAGGATGGCATGACCACATGGCCGGCTCCCTCGTCCTCCGCGGCAAACAGCAGCCTCCTTCTACTGACGCTGCCGGATGAAGACGGTGAACACCGCGGCAAGCAATACCGTCGCAATCGCTGACGCGGCCAGGGTGCTGCGTGGACCGAGCAGCGCGATCAATGGACCGCCGAGCGCCGTGCCGAGCGGAACCACGCCGCTCGACACGCCGTGCCATGCGACTGCTCCCGCGGTCAGTTCGCCATCGGACAGTTCCTGCTGCAGAAATGTCGTCGCTGCGGCCGGATACGGCGCGTACACGAGACCGCCCATCGCGATGCCGAGCAGAACGACGACCGGCTGAGCTGTCATCGCGACCACGAGGAGCGCCACTCCCCACGCACCGACGATGGTGAGCGCGAATCGCCGGAGGTTCGTGATGCGGCGCGTGCCGGCGACAAGACCACCGACCAATGCGCCCGTGCCGAATGCCGCCCAGATCAGGCCCAGGAGGCCTGGTCCTCCGTGCAGGTCGCGTTGCACGAGGATGGGGAGCGCCGTCTCCACGGGTCCGTACAGCCCGTAGAACACGAGCGTCAGCGCCAGGAGCCACGCAAGCGCCGGCCGGCTGAGAAGGATCCGCAGCCCGTGGCGGGCCGCGCTCGCCGGTTCTGATCCCGCCACGTCGGAGACCGCGCGACCGGGCACGGTCGCCACGGCGGCCAGCAGCACCGCGAACGTTGCGACATCGATGGCGATCACAGCGGGCGCCCCGAACGCCGCCACGCCGAGGCCACCCAACCCGGGACCGACGACCGTGAGGGACAACGTGCTCATCGCTTCCACCGCCGAGTTCGCCGCGAATCGGTGCTCCCGCGCGACATACGTTGGAACCAGACCGACAAAGCCGCCGAGCCCAAGCGTCCGGAAGACGGATGAACCGGCGAGCAGGAGGATGTAGGCGACGAGTCCCAACCGTCCCGTCCACGCCAGAACCGACACTGCACCGAGCGCGAGCATTCTCGTGCCGGCGTCGATGGCGATAAGCGCCCGGGGGTCCATGCGGTGCGTTCTGCGTCCCGCGCCGAGACCGACGAGCGCTCCTGGCAGGATGTAGGCGGCAAGAGCGAGGCCGACGACGTAGGGCCGCTGCGCCACCGGGACGATCGACGCCGCCAGCCACGCCACCGCGACGTAACCGGCTCCATCACCGAGGGCACTGATCCCGTACCCGGCGAGGAGGCGGCGAAACGGCCGCGAGTGCAGCGCCTGCCGGTACGGTGTCACGACGCTCGCGGCGCGGAACGCGCGCGTGCCCGTCGAGAGTTTCGCGTTGCCAATGCCCTTCGGTGCGCTCATCCGTCCGCCGTTGCCCTCGGAGTCTGATGGGAACGGCGCTCAGGCTACAGAACGCCTCGCGCGAGAGCTTCTTGAAACCTGATCGATCTGAGCGTCAACGCCGCGGCGGGTCGGAGCACACGTCGCGAATGCCCGCGCCGGACCTCGCTCGTCGGCCGGCGTCGTTGCCGGGGCTACGCCGGGTCGACGATCAACAGGCGCGTGTGCCCGATGGCGCTCAGGTTGGCGAGGAAGCGGCGGACCCTGCCTTCCGGACGGCTCTGATGTGCTGTGCAGTCAAGCCAGATCTGGCTGTCTTCGGCAACGGCGGCCATCGGCTCGCCGCATTCGCAGAACGGTGTCTCACGTTCGGCACGCTCGATGAGCGCAACAATGCGCGTGTTGTCTGTCGTGGGCATGGGGGATCTCCTTTACATCAATACGATGCGTTCCGTATCATAGCACCTTCATGCCCAATAACCGCGCCTTAGACGATCACTCGCATCCGGCGGCGGCGGTACGCGGCGGACGTCCACGGAGCGAGCGCGCTCATCAGGCAATCCTCACGGCGGCGCGTGCGCTGCTCATCGAAGAGGGATTCGCCTCGCTCCGCCTCGAGCACGTGGCTGCGCGCGCCGGGGTGGGCAAGGCGACGATCTACCGCCGCTGGGCCTCGAAGGAGGCGCTCGCCCAGGACCTGCTGACACAGCTCGCGGGACCGCACATCGAGGTGGCCGACTCCGGCAGCACGCGGGACGAGTTGCTCGCCGCGGTCACGAATCCCATGCGCGCGGTGATCGAGACGGATTTCGGGCCGGTCATCAAGGCGATGCTCTCGCAGATCGCGAGCAACCCGCGCGTCGGCGACCCGTTCCGCGCAAGCATCGTGGAAGCTCGGCGCGGAGAGATCACCAAAGTGATCCAACGCGGGATCGCGCGAGGGGATCTCCGTCCCGATGCGGACCCGGGCGTCGCGACCGAACTGCTCGTGGGACCGGTCTATTTCCGCCTGATGTTCGGAGGCGTGCTCGACCTCGATTTCGCGGACCAGGTCGTGGACAGCGTCCTGCGCGGGTTCAGCGCCTGAGCGCCTGCCGTCACCAGCTGCGCACTGGTCGGCTCGGCGCAGCAGAACCAGGGCTCGCTCAAACGAGGGGTCGTATCCCGGGCAGCTGGGAGCTCCCGGCCGGCGTCGGACCAGGTGAGGCCGGACGCCTCGACGGCGCGCGCGGTGAGGGTCCGGATCGCGCGATGGGTCGACCGCGGGGGAGCCTCGCGATCGGCGTCGCGAGCGACGAGTGCTGCAATCTCGGCCTGCAGCGCGTCCATCGCCGGGTCTGGATGCTGCCAGAGATGGCTGAAACCTGCCGCGTCGTAGCCGTGCAGGTGCTCCTGCATCTCCGGCCGGGCGAGCAGCAGCGAGCCCGGCGGGACGAGCAGCCGGATGCTGAGCTGCACCGGGTCGACGCTGTCGATGAGGTCGTTGCCGGCGATCAGGTCGAGGAGATCGATCTGATCCCGCATCGTGCTCCAGGGCGTGAAGGGGAGGAGCGACGGGCGGAACGCGACACCAACGGACCGGCAGATGGCCAACGCCGTCAGGACGTCATCCTTCGAGTGCCCCTTGTCGAGGATCTCGAGGACGCGCGCGCTCGTCGACTCGACCGCCGACACGATGAACAGCAGCCCCAGGTCGCGCAACTCGGCGATGACACCCGGGTGTTCGAGGATGTGCTCCACCTTCGTCGTGATGTCGAACGTGAGCTCCGGACAGCGTTCATGTACCGATCGCGCAACTGCGAGCGCATGGGGGACAGCGTTGAGGAAGTCGGGATCGCCAAAGGTGAGGTGCCGCATGCCGCGGTCCCAGAGCGACGCGACGTCCTCGACGAGAACGTCGCGCTGCCACACCCGAATGCGGCCGTCGTACACGGCCGGAACGGGACAGTGGCGGCACCGGTGCACGCAGCCGCGTGTCGCCTCGACGTAGCCGGTCAGGCGCGATTCACCGTCGACCAGGAGAGTGGTGTAGCGCTCGAGCGGAGGCAGCAGGTCGCGAGCGGGGATCGGGAACTGCAGCCGGTCGAGCACGATCGTGCGTGAGTCGGCGGTGCCACCGGCCAGGCTGGCGAGAGCCTGTTCGTACTCACCACCGAGCACCGCATCGACGAGACCCGGTTCGAGCGCCGGGCCGCAGAGTGGTGCGTAGAGGCCGAAGAGCACGATCCGCACGTCGGCCCCGCGACGCGCGCGGAGAGCACGCGCAACCGGGACTGCGAGACGCATCGCCGTGTGCATCGGCACGGCGATAGCGACGAGATCGGCGGAGTCGAGGTCCGCGTCCGCCAGTGTCTGGACCGAGAGGTCCGTGGCACGGACGTCATGGCCGGCAGCCCGGAGGAAGGCTCCGGCCGACGCGATATGCAGCGGCTGGTGGCCGAGCTCGTAGCACGAGATGAGCAGGACGTTCATCCGTGATCGCCTGGGGCGCTGGCTGCCGGCATTGCCAGTCCAGGGTAGTCGGCGCGGCTCTCAAAGGCGCCGTACGGATCATCAGCGGCGGCGGTTGCGGCCGCTCCGGTCGGCACCGCGCTGGTTCGATCCGGAGCCGTGCTCGGAGCGACGTGGCACGATTTCACGGTGACGATGATCGCGGCCGCCGAGCAGCACCTCCGCGACCTCGCGCGGCTCCGCCGCGTCCGTGACCGTATCGATCGGGACTATGCGCTGCCGCTCGACGTCGAGGGACTCGCGCGCGGTGCCAACATGTCCGCAGGGCATCTCAGCCGCGAGTTCCGACTCGCCTACGGTGAGGCACCGTACGGCTACCTCATGACGCGTCGCATCGAGCGTGCGATGGCGCTGCTGCGCCGGGGCGATCTCAGTGTCACCGAGGTGTGTTTCGCGGTGGGCTGTTCATCGCTCGGCACGTTCAGCACGCGCTTCACGGAGCTCGTCGGTATGCCCCCAAGCGTGTACCGGCGACATGCGGCGCGCGCGACCGCGGGGATGCCGTCATGCGTTGTGAAGCAGGTGACCAGACCGGTCAGGAATCGAGAAGCGCCGGTCCTGGGGCGTCCGTAGCATGGCCGCCATGGATCCCGTCAATGCACGTTCAGGAGTGACCATGAGCACGACAACGCAGGGCGTCAAGACCATCCTGCATCCGGTGGCCGATGTGGAGAAAGCCAAGCCGGTGTACACGGCGCTGCTCGGGGTCGAGCCGATGGCCGACGCTCCCTATTACGTCGGCTACGAGGCCGAGGGCCAGCAGATCGGGCTGGTGCCGGGGGGCGGGGGCATGACGTCGCCGGTGGCCTACTGGCACGTCGCGGACATCGAGGCCAAGCTGTCGGAGGTCACCGCCGCGGGCGGCACGTTGAAAGAGTCCCCGCGCGACGTCGGTGGTGGCCGACTGGTCGCCACGTTCTCCGATCCCGACGGCAACGTCCTCGGACTGATTCAGGATCGCTGAGCGGCGCCATGGACATCACGATTCACGGGACCTTCCTCCCTCACACCGACCCGGAGGTGTCGCTCGCCTTCTATCGCGACACCCTGGGCTTCGAGGTCCGCAACGACGTCGGCTACGGCGGGATGCGCTGGATCACCGTCGGTCCGGCCGGCCAGCCCGGCACGTCGATCGTCCTGCACCCACCTGCCGTCGACCCTGGGATCACCGCAGACGAGCGCCGCACCATCGTCGAGATGATGGCCAAGGGCAGCTACGCCACGATCCTGATGGCCACAGCCGACCTCGACGCCACCTTCGAGAAGGTCCAGGCAGATGGAGCTGAGGTTGTCCAGGAGCCGATGGATCAGCCCTACGGGATTCGCGACTGCGCGATCCGTGATCCCGCCGGCAACCTCATCCGGATCAGCGAGGTTCGCTGAGCCCGGTCCGGCGCCACATCGTCAGCGCCGATAGCGCCGCGGTGGCGGCATCCTCGGCGTCATCGGCTGCCGTCTCTGCCGCTGCGGCGTCCTGCTCGGCGTCACGCAGCTCTTCGGCGAGCGTGTCCGCGTGCAGGCGCTTCGCTTTTGCACGCTCGCGAGCACGCGCGGCTGCTGCGGTGAGTCGTGCTGCCTCGCGCTCGGCTGCCTCGCGCGCCGCGCGCGCGCTGTCGTCATGTTCGTCTCGTTCGCGGGACAGGACACGAGGGCGCGGCTTCGCGTGCGCGGTGACATGTCGCAAGGGTGCGAGGACAGCCGCAAGCTCTGGCGTGTCGTCCGGTGCCGCGTCAGTGGTGCCGAAGCCTGACGGCGCGATCTCACGATCCAGCGTTCCCAGCCAGAGCGCCATCCGCTCCACACGGCTGCCGGTGGCCGCCGCGTGCAATGTCGATCGGACTCGTCGCCGCGTATCGTCGGTGCTCGCGTGGCCGGCGCTCTCGAGGACCGTGTCCGCCGCGCGAGCAGCCGTCTCGACCGCTTCCCGCAGGCGCTCAATGGCGAGCCGCAGCGCTTCTCGCGCATCCGGCTCGTCCGCGACCACGCGTTGAGCCGCGCTCGCATCCGCTACTGCGGCAAGCAGTTCGGCCAGCACGTGCTGTTTGTCGACGCCGCCCAACTGGTCGATCGCCCACACCGGCACAGGCGGCTTCCGCGCCTTCGCGATCGCCGCGGCCGTGGTCGGATCGGCGCGGCGCGTCTCCCGCACCAGTCGCGTCCTCCGGGCGATGAAGTCATCGAGCGGGCCTCGATACAGGTCGCCCAGCGCGCCGCCCAGCACGCCACTGTCGTCCACCGGTCACATTCTGGCGGCGCCGCGGGTCAACAGTAGTGACCGCGGAAGACGAGCGGACGACGAGCAATACCTGGAGGACCACGTGATGCGAGTATTTGTTGCGGGAGCAAGCGGTGCCATCGGCAGCCGGCTCGTTCCTCAGTTGATCAACCACGGGCACGAGGTGATCGGCACCTATCGTTCGCCGGGCAGTGCGGAGCGTGTCAGCAGGCTGGGCGCGACGGCGGTCCGCGTGGACCTCCTCGATGCGCGCGCGGTGCGGGCGGCCGTCCTCGAGAGCGGGCCCGACGCGATCATCCATCAGGCCACCGCACTGGCAAACGCGCGTTTCGGGAGGAATCTCGACCGCACGTTCGCACCCACCAACCGGCTCCGCACGGAGGGAACCGACGCGCTCCTCGCTGCGGCAGCCGATGCCGGCGTCGGTCGGTTCGTCGCCCAGAGCTTCGCGAGCTATCGCTACGCGCGCATCGGTGGTCCGGTCAAGACCGAGGAGGACCTGCTCGACCCGGCCCCGGTTGCCGGAACGACCGAAACCAATGCGGCGATGCGCCACCTCGATGAGGCGGTTACCGCCGCAGGTGGTATCTCGCTTCGTTACGGGGGCTTCTACGGCGCCGCCAACGACGGCCTCATCGGCCCGGTCCGCAAGCGCTTCTTCCCGATCATCGGCAACGGTGAGGGCGTCATGTCGTTCATCCACCTCGACGACGCCGCCGCCGCGACGGTCCTCGTGCTCGAGCACGGCGGATCTGGCATCTACAACATCGTCGACGACGAGCCTGCTCCGACGCGCGTCTGGCTACCCGTGCTCGCGCAGACGCTTGGGGCGAAGCCACCCAGGCACATCCCAGCGTGGGTGGCGCGACTCATCGCGGGGGAAGGGGCCGTCGTGATGGGCACGGAATCACGGGGCGCGTCAAATGCGAAGGCCAAGCGCGAGCTCGGTTGGTCGTTGCGCTATCCGAGCTGGCGACAGGGATTCATCGCTGCGTATGGAGCGGTAGCACACGCGGATGCGCCTCGTGCCGATGGAATGGCGAGCATCGCGCGGTAGCAAGGATTGCCGGGCAGGAGGACGCTGGCCTGGGGGAGGGATGCCTCTCGCGCGACTGTTTGCGATTGTCGCGCGCGCGACAATGACGACGGTAGGTCCGCGGGTTGCGATCGCCCGACGGTCAGCGCTTCATGCTCGGCGAACGAATCCAGCAACCCGGCGACTGACGCTGCTTGGTGGCGCATTCCGACGGCAGCAGTCGCCATGTCCTGCGTTAGACGCCACGGGTCGAAAGACATTGGCGGACCCTTGCCTGCACCACAGAACTGTCCCCCGAGTGGCGTGCCTGCACTCGGCGGGCGCTCAGCGCACCGCCACACCGGGTCTCGGCTACAAACGTGTCCGTCAAACCGAGGCGGGCCGCAGGCATACTGGGCGGCCCGGCAATGGCGATCCCTGACGAGGTTGGGCAGGCGTGTATCCGTTCGAGCGCTTTGACGAGGCGAGCAAGCGAGTGCTGACGCTGGCGCAAGAGGAGGCCGAGCGCTCGCATCACAGCTACATCGGCACGGAGCACATCCTGCTCGGACTACTTCGCGAGCGCGATACCGTCGCGAGCACGGTACTGGACCGCATCAAGGTCGACATCGCCGATGTTCGCCGCTCCATCGACACGATACTTGGGGCTCACGAGCGGATCGTCATCCAGCAAATCATCCCGACATCGCAGGTGAAGACGATCATCGAGATCTCCTTCACCGAGGCGCGCCGGATGGGCGACAATTTCGTAGGAACGGAGCACATCCTGCTCGGACTGCTCATCGAGGGCGAGGGTATCGGCGCGCACGTGCTCAACGACCTAGGAGCCAACCTCGAGAACGTCAGGGCGGAGATCGATTTAGTGCGGAAGGCCGGCAAGATCGTCGAGGAGCCTGGAAGTACCCGGTTCACGACCACGAGGGGCGTCGCACAAGGCTACGCAGCGGCAGCGAGCGGGCATCGCCTCGTGCACTTCGAGCGCGCCGGGGAGGCTGCCGACGACAGCGAGCCGGTCTACGTGAACCCCATGTATGTGGTCCGTGTGGATCCAGCCGGTGAGGACCAGACGTCGATCACGCTGCGGCATGACGCCTCAGCGCC
>DATLRX010000002.1:0-75560 GCA_035534435.1 Candidatus Acidiferrales bacterium | reverse complement strand
CGAGGTCAGCTCGCGGGGTCCTCGACGCGTGCGGGAACGCCGCCTTCGGGGCCGTCCACGTTGAGCACCGATTCCCCCTGCCCGCTGCGTGTCACCACGAGCGTCGCAAGCCGGTCAGTCGTATTGCCCTCGCGGTGAACGCTGTGCGGCGGCACGTAGATGAACTCGCCCGGTAGCGCGTCGAACACGTCCTGACCATGCGGGCCGCCTTCCATGCGCAGCGCGCCGCTGAGCACGTAGATGACGGATTCGTGGTCGCCGTGATGGTGCCAAGCGGACTGCGCGCCCGGCTCGGTGTGCACCAGCCCCGCCCAGACGATGTCGGTCGCGACTGCCTGCCGGCGAGTCATGCCGGGCGTGGCCGGTCCATCTGACAGCTCGTTGGCACGGACCCGGCGGATGCGCTCGGTCACCTCAGGCCTGCCGTGCCCGGTACGCCCGCAGCCAGCGCAGACCGCTCTCGGTGTCCGCAAGGGGCCGGTACTCGAGCCCCACGTAGCCCTCGTACCCGACGCGGTCGAGGTCATCGAGGAACTCGTCGATGGGTTGCGACCCGGTTCCCGGCTCGTGACGGCCCGGGACGTCGGCGATCTGCACGTGCGCGACGAGCGGCAGATGAGCGTGCAGACACTGGATGGCATCCTCACCGGCCATGCCCGCATGGTACTGGTCGAGCTGCAGCCGGACGCTGGGATCGTTCACAGCCTCGACCAGCCCGACGGCGGCCGCGACCGTGCCCGCCCAGTATCCCGGGATGTCGATGTTGTTGATCCCCTCCACCAGCAGCGTGATGCCGGCGGCCCGCGCCAGCGGCGCCGCCATCGTCAAGTTGGCGATCGCGGTATCGCGTGCCTGAGCATTGCTGACGCCGGATGGCGGGATGCCGACCAGCGTGTTGAGGCGCGTGGTACCGAGCTGACCGGCGAGCTTGATCGCCTCCCGGACACCGTGCAGGAACTCCATCTCCCGCCCGGGCAGTGCCAGGATGCCGCGCTCGCCCCCCGACCAGTTGCCGGGCGCGGGGTCGAACGCAACCAACTCCAGGTCGTGGCGGCTGAGCGTGTCCTGCAGCCGGTCGGCATCGAGCTCGTGCGGAAACAGCATCTCGACAGCGCTGAACCCGGCCGCGGCGGCGGCGGCGAAGCGGTCATAGGGACCGAGCTCCGGCCAGAGCATGCTGAGGTTCGCTGCGAAGAGCGGCATGTCAGGAGTCCGACCCGCCGCGGTCCCAGAACTTCACGAGCGCGGCCATGTCCTCATCCGACCAGCCTCGAGCCTTGGCGTCGAGGAAGCACTGTTCCGCGACGCCGCCGAGCAGCAGCCGAACCCCTGCACCGTCCGCCTCCCGATGGATGATCGACAGGTCTTTGGCGATCAGGCCGATGGGGGTGGCCGGACTGAAGTCCTGCGCGATGAAGCGCGGCAGGTTGCGCAGCAACATCGCCGAGCTCCCGAACGACGTGCCGATCACGTCCTGCACCGTGCTCAGATCCGCGCCGAGCTGCACCGCCAGCGCCGCGGCCTCGGCGGACGCTGTCGTGTGCACCGCGACGAGCAGCTGGTTGACGAGCTTGATCGCCTGACCGCTGCCGACAGGTCCGCACAGACGGATCTTGGACCCGAACTGCTCGAAGACCGGCACCGCTCGGTTGAACGTCTCCTCGTCACCACCCACCATCACGGTGAGCGTGCCCGCTTCGGCACCCGCGGGGCCTCCGGAGACCGGCGCGTCGAGAAAGGACGCACTGCGTGCTCCGACCCGCTCGGCGCACCACCGGTTGAGGTCGATGCTCACCGTGGAGTGGTCGACGTACAGCTGGCCGGCGACCGCCACCGCAGCCATCTCCGTGTACACGTCGCGCACGGTGTCCTCCGTGGGAAGGGCGGTGAGAATCACATCGACTCCGGCCGCGAGCTCGGCAGCCGACGCGCGCACGATGGCGCCACGCGCCGCGAGTGACTCCACGCCCGCATTCCTCGAGCGGTTGCAGATCGACACCTCGTTCCCGGCAGCGAGCAGGCGGCTCGCGATCGGCTGCCCCATCTTCCCGATCCCGACGACCCCGATCCGCATCACAGCGCCCTCCATGTCAGATCCCCCTCAATCACCGGGTGCATATCCCAGGTGTTTGTCGATGACGTTGCGCAGCGGCTCGCCACGAAGCCACAGCTCGAGGTTGGTGTCGAAGAGTGTGACGATGTCCGCTTGCCACCCGCGGTAGTCGCCTGACATGTGCGGTGAGATGACGAGGTTGGGCGTGTCCCAGAGCGGGTCGTCGGCGGGGAGCGGCTCGGGCGTGACGACGTCCAGCGCCGCGCCCGCCAGCAGACGGTCGCGCAGCGCGCGGACCAGCGCGTCCTGGTCGAGCGACCATGCCCTGCCGACGTTGATCAGGCGCGCGGACGGTTTGAGCGCCGCCAGTGCGGCCGCGTCGACGAGCTTCTCGGTCGCCGGCGTCTTCGGCAGGACCATCACCACGTGGTCGGCGATCGCGAACAGCGCCTGCATGCTGTCCGCGGTGGTGATGTCGCCGAAGTCCGGATCGCCGCTGCGCGCGGTGCGCCCGATGCCGTGCACCACCATGCCGAACGCCTTCGCGAAACGAGCGATCCGTCGCGCGATCGGCCCGACCCCGATGAGCACCACCACGGCGCCGCGCAGAGTGTCGCTCTCACGCTTGACCCAGCGATGCTCGCGTTGAAACGTGAGCGTCGCCGCGAAGTCCTTGCTCATCATGAGCATCAGGCCCATGACGTACTCCGCGAGCGATTCGTCGAAGACGTACCGCGAGTTGGTCAGCACGACGTCGCTGTCCATGAGCTCGGGAAAGAGCAGACGGTCGACGCCCGCACTGGACGCGTGCACCCACCTCAGGTTCGTGAGCCGGGCGAAGTTGTCGCGCAGGAATGGATTGCTCGGATCCCACGTGAACAGGGCATCGCACTGGAACGCGTCCTGCGGCGCCGGAGAGCCGGGCTCGATGAAGACATAGCGGACACCCGCATGCGGAGGCAGCAGCGCGGTGCTCGGGTCGTCGTCCTCGATGACCGCGATGACGCGCTCCGCCGTCCCAACGCCCAGGGCCGTGGGATGCCCTCCTCCCACGTCCCCGGGGTGCTCATTGGGCACTGGCCACGGACGTGTCGGCGATCGCGAGCGCCTCGTTGATGACTGCGAAGCCCTCGTCCAGCTCAGCCTCGGTGATGCACAGTGGCGGGTTGGTCATCACATCCCACCAGCGCACCATCGTGTAGACGCCGTGATCGAGGAGATAGCGGTCGATCGCACGCATCTCATCGCTGGTGCCGTTGAACGGCGCCATCGGCTCCATGGTCGTCCGGTCGCGCACGAGTTCGAGCACACCGAAGAGCCCGATGTTCCTCACCGCACCGACCGACGGATGGTCGCGGAGCAGCGCCTGGTGATGCGCGCCCATCAACTCACCCATCTGCGAGGAATGCTCGATGAGCTTGTCCTCGATGTAGACGTCGATGGTCGCGATCGCGGCCGCACACGCGAGCGGATGGCTGTTGTACGTCAGGCCGCCGTAATACACGTGCTTCTCGAAGTACTCGGCGATGTGCGGTCGCATGCCGACCGCGCCGAGCGGCACGTAGCTCGACGTCAACCCTTTCGCCATCGTGATGATGTCCGGCACGACGCCCCAGTGATTCACCGCGAACCACTCGCCGGTGCGCCCGAACCCGGTCATGATCTCGTCCGCGATCATGACGATGCCGTAGCGGTCGCACAGCTCTCTGACACCCCTGAGGTAGCCGTCCGGCGGGATGAGGATCCCGTTGGTGCCGGTCACGGGCTCGAGAATGAAGGCGGCAATCGTGTTCGGCCCTTCGAGCTGGATCGTCTCCTCCAGATACTGGAGTGACTGCTCGGCGCTGTCGATGGGACGGCCAGGTCCGTGATACGGATCGAGGACATGGACCACACCGGGCATTGCCGGCTCGTTGGGCCAGCGTCGCGGGTCTCCGGTGAGGGTGATCGCTCCGCTCGTCGAACCGTGGTACGAGCGGTAGCGCGCAAGGACCTTCTGCCGCCCGGTGACTGCGCGTGCCATGCGAATGGCGTTCTCGTTGGCTTCAGCCCCGCCGAGCGTGAAGAAGACCTTCTCGATGTCACCCGGCAGGATCTCGGCCATCTTCTGTCCAAGGACGGCGCGGGCCTCGGTTGCCATGAAGGGGCTGATATACGGGAGCTTCTCCGCCTGGCGCGCGATCGCGGCGATGACGCGCTTGTCGCCGTGGCCGATATTGACCCCCATCAGCTGGCTGTTGAAATCCAGGTAGCGTTTGCCGTCCGGGGTGTGGAAATACACTCCCTCGGCGTGATCGACGGGGATGGGATCGGCCTTGTCCTGCGCCTGCCAGTCGTAGAGCGTGTAGCGGCGCGAGAGATGAACGATCTCGTCGGCGTTCATCGTTTCGTTGCCGTTGGTGTCTGAGTGTCTTGAACCATGGCGCAGTTCTAGGGCAGGCGCCGGGCGAGAGTCAAGGATGGCCCCGAGCAAACAACACCCCGTCGAACGCGGTCTCGTTGGTCGTGACGGAGCGGCCGTGCCGCCGGGGTGCTATGGTCGCAACGCTGACGTGAGCAACGAGGATCCCGAGCGCGGGCGGCTCGACGAGAATCCCGCCGCCTGGCGCCGTTGGGGACCGTACCTCAGCGAGCGGGCCTGGGGCACCGTGCGCGAGGACTACAGCGCAACCGGCGATGCGTGGAACTCCTTTCCCCACGAGCATGCACGCTCACGAGCGTTCCGCTGGAGCGAGGACGGTCTCGGCGGGATCTGCGACGAGCATCAATTGCTCTGCATGGCATTCGCGTTCTGGAATGGAGTCGATCCCATCCTGAAGGAGCGGATCTTCGGGCTCACCGGCCCGCAGGGCAATCACGGTGAGGACGCAAAGGAATACTGGTGGTTCGTCGACTCGACACCGACGCACAGCTGGATGCGCTGGCGGTACCTCTACCCGCAGGCCGCATTCCCCTATGACGAACTCATCCGGGAGAACGCAAGGCGCACGACGCTCGATCCGGAGTACGAGCTCGCGGACACAGGCGTGCTCGACGCGGGTTTCTGGGACATCACCGTCGACTACGCCAAGGACATGCCCGATGACTTCTCCATGGAATTGCGCGCGCGCAACGCCGGTACCGTGGCCGCGTCCCTGCATGTGCTCCCGACGCTGTGGTTTCGCAACACCTGGGCGTGGGGCATCACCGGCACCGTCCCCTCCATGCGGTGGGAGAGCGACCGCATCGTCGCGGACCACACGGTCATCGGCAGCCGGTTCCTGCGCGGCGACGGCGATCCGACACCCCTGTTCTGCGACAACGAGACGAACGCGGAGCGGCTGTGGGGATCGGTCTCGCGCAGCGCTTTCCCAAAGGACGCGATCAACGACCACGTCGTCTCCGGCTCAGCCAGCGTCAATCCCACGATGTCCGGGACGAAGGCCGCGCTGCACTATGTCCTCGACGTGGACCCGGGGGCCACCGCGACGATTCACCTCCGTTTCGGCCCCAACAACCCGGCGCTTCCGGCCTCCGATGCCACGAATGTCCTGCGGCTGCGCCACGCCGAGGCCGATGCCTTCTATGCCAGGGTGCTCGGTGACACGCTCAGCGCCGACGAGCAGCTCGTTGCGCGGCAAGCGCTGAGCGGGATGCTGTGGTCGAAGCAGTTCTATCACTACAACGTCACACGATGGCTCGACGGTGATCCTGCCGGTCCGCAACCGCCGGCGGAACGTTTGACAGGACGCAACGCGGGATGGCGGCACGTCGACAATGCCGACATCCTGTCCATGCCGGATACCTGGGAGTATCCGTGGTTTGCGGCCTGGGACCTAGGGTTTCAGTGCGTCGCGCTGGCGCACGTGGACCCCGAGTTCGCCAAGGACCAGCTGATCCTGCTGTGCCGCGAGTGGTACATGCATGCCAACGGCCAGCTGCCCGCGTACGAGTGGTCCTTCGACGACGTCAATCCGCCCGTGCACGCCTGGGCCGCGCTGCGTGTGTTCGAGATCGACGGCGCGAGGGACCATGCCTTCCTTGCCCGCGTCTTTCACAAGCTGCTCATCAACTTCACATGGTGGGTCAACCGCGAGGACGCGGAGGGGAACAACATCTTCGAGGGTGGTTTCCTGGGTCTTGACAACATCGGACCATTCAACCGTTCCGCACTCGCTCCACTCGGCGGCCACCTCGAGCAGTCGGACGGCACGGCGTGGATGGCGATGTACTCGCTGAACCTCCTCGAGATGGCACTCGTGCTCGCCGCGCACGACCGGACCTACGAGGACGTCGCCACCAAGTTCTTCGAACACTTCGCCGCGATCGCGACGGCGATGAACGAGCAGGACCTCTGGGACGATGCAGCCGGCTTCTACTACGACAGCCTGCACCTTCCCGGTGGCGCGCGCATCCCGATCCGGGCGCGCTCGATCGTCGGTCTCATCCCGCTGTGCGCAGCGACCACCCTGGGTCAGACAACGCTGCAGGTGCTCCCGGACTTCGCGGAACGGCTGCGTCTGTTCATCAAGCTCAAGCCCCGTTTTGCCGCGGCTGTCTCACTCGCGGTCGAGGCTGACGAGCGCGAGAGCCGGCTCCTCGCCATCGTGGACCCCGATCGTCTGCGCCGCATCCTCGAGCATGTGCTCGACGAGGGCGAGTTTCTCAGCGATCACGGTCTGCGCGCGCTCTCGAAATTTCACGCCGAGCATCCGCTCGACCTGGACATCGAGGGCGTCACCGCGCATCTCGACTACGAGCCTGCCGAGTCGACCACGCGACTCTTCGGCGGCAACTCGAACTGGCGCGGGCCGGTGTGGTTTCCACCCAATCACCTGATCATCGAGGCGCTCCGCGTGTATCACCGCTTCCTCGGCGACGCGTGGACGGTGGAGTACCCGCGTGGCTCGGGAACGCAGCTGCATCTCGGTGCCGTCGCCGACGACATCGCGCGGCGGCTCACGACGATCTTTCTCGAGGATGCGCACGGGCAGCGTCCGGTGGTCGCGGGCATCGACCTCTACCGGCGTCCCGACCTCGCCGGCCTCGTACCGTTTCACGAGTACTTCCACGCGGAGAACGGCACGGGGCTCGGTGCCTCACATCAGACCGGCTGGACAGGCCTCGTCGCGGACCTGCTGCTGCGCCGGACCAGAGGCCGGGACCGCTACGACATCGCCTCGATCGCCGCCGGCTGACCCTGCACCGAGAGGTGCGGTGCGTTCCCCGGTACACTCATGCCGCAGATGGCAGCCAACGTGAACGTCCGCGGTACCCTCGCCGCCGCGGTGACCCCCCTCGTGGGCACCGGCGGCACCATCGACGAGGACGGGATCGCCGCCGTGACCGAGTTCTATGTGCGCGCCGGCCTCGACGGCATCCTCGCGCTCGGCACCACGGGCGAGGGAATCCTCTTCTCGGTCGACGAGCGGCGACGCGCCGCCGACGCGTTCGTGGCGGCCGCGCACCATCGTTTTGCCGTGGTCGTCCATTGCGGAGCCCAGACCACGCACGACACCGCTCTGCTCGCCGAGCACGCCGCCGGCATCGGTGCCGCCGGAGTCGCCGTCATTCCACCGCCGTACTTCCCGCTCGACGCCGATTCGATCTGGCGTCATCTCGACTCGGCTGCGAGCGCGTGTGCTCCGACGCCGTTCTACGTGTACGAGTTCGCGGCACGGAGCGGCTACGCGGTTCCCGTCGAGGTCATCGAGCGCCTTCGCTCCAGCGCGCCGAACCTTGCCGGCATGAAGGTCTCGGACTCGACGTTCGATGCCGTCCGGCCCTACATCCTCGATGGGCTCGACATCTTCATCGGGGCCGAGGGACTGATCGCGCAGGGGCTCGCACTGGGAGCTGCCGGATCCGTGTCAGGGTTGGCCGCCGGACTCCCCGAGGTCACCATCAGTGCCGTGAAGGCGCGCACCGCCGATGCCAGTGAGCGGGCGGCTCGCATCAGGACGTCGCTCGAGATCGCGCCCTTCCACTCCGCGATGAAATGCGTCCTCCACCACCGCGGCGTCGCGATCGACGATGCCGTGCGTTTGCCGTTGCCGACTGTCGACGAGCAGCAGCGTCAAGCGCTGCACCGTCTCATCGATGACCCTGCAGGCGAGATCGCCTCAATGCTCGCGGCGGCCACCGCGGCGCACTGACCAGCCCCGAGCCGGCCTCAGAGCACCGCGGTCTCCGCTGCTCCCCCCGGCTCGTCGAATCGCTGCAGGCGCAGCGGGTGCAGGTCGAACGACGTGCAGCGCCCATCGGTGATGAGCTCCGTCACCGCCTGTCCCGCGGCGATCGAGTGCATGATCCCGTGGCCACCGAAACCGGCGCACTGGATGAACCGAGGCGCCTGCGGTGGCACGTCCACGATGGCGTGATGGTCGGGCGTCTCCGGGTAGAGGCCGGCCCAGCACTTGCGCGTGTTGATGTGCGCGCTCTCGAGAAACGAGAAGCGGTTGCCGGTGCGCGCGGCGATCGCGTCGAGGAACGCTGGATCGAAGCTGGTGTCGAGACACGGTGGGTCGTGGGGATCCGAGAAGCCGATGAGGAAGCCCGAACCCTCCCTGCGCGTCAACACCCCCGTGTCGCTGTCGACGAGCATCGGGGTGACATCAGGCATGCCGGCGATGGCTTCGGTGCACGCCAGGTTCCGCCGGCGTGGTGTCACAGCGAGCTCGATGCCCGCCGTGGCGGCGAGCGGCGCGGCATACGGTCCGGCGGCATTCACGGCATACTCGGCGCTGATGTCGCCGCTGCTCGTGTGCACGGCGACTCCGCTCTCGAACGGCGCGACGTCGATGACCTCCGTGTCGGGAAGCAACACCGTGCCGAGGCGCCGCGCCTCGTCCCACAACGCGCTGGTCACGCCGTGCGGGTCGATCAGGCCGTCCGTTGAGCAGAATGTTCCTGCGCGAAGCCCCTCCTGGTCTACGAAGGGGACCAGCGTCATCACGTCGGCCGGCGACAGCCAGTCGACGTCGATACCCTGCGAGCGTTGCAGGGCTCGAGCCCGTTGCAGCGCGGCCTCTCCGGCCTCTGTGCCGGTCATGAAGAGATAGCCGTTGGCGCGGAAGCCCACCCTGCCACCGCTGATCTCGTCGAGCTCGCGCAGCTTCTCGATGGTGAAACGCGAGAACGCGATGTTGATCGCGGTGGTGAACTGCGCGCGCACACCACCGTTTGCGCGGCTCGTCGAGCCCATTCCCGGCGATGCGTTGCGATCGACCACGAGCACATCGCCGACACCCGCCCGGGACAGCTGGAGGGCCACGGCGAGGCCGGCGGCGCCGGCGCCGACGACCACGACAGACGCGGTTCGGTGCACCGACATCCCGGTGGTCACGGACATGCCCCCTGTGCGCTCAGCTCGGCGCCGCGGGGCGCAGCATCGCCGGCGGGATGCCACGCAGCGACGCTTCGACGAGTTCAACGGGATGCAGCACGGGCACGGGATGACCGCTGCGCCGCAGTGCCGCCTGGATCTGCAGCAGGCAGCCGCCGTTGCCGGCGACCAGGAAATCCGCATGCGCCGCTGCGACGTTGGTGGCCTTGCGATTCCCGAGATCATCGGCGGCGTCCGGGGCGACGAGGTTGTAGATGCCGGCGCTTCCGCAGCACACATCGGACTCGACGATCTCGACGAGATCCAGTCCCGGAATGCGGCGCAGCACCGTTCTCGGCTGCGTCCGGACGCCCTGCGCATGAGCGAGGTGACAAGCGTCGTGATACGCCACGCGCGCGGCGAGCGGATGCAGCCGTGCGGGCAGCTGGACCTCGAGATCCGCGAGCACTTCCATGACGTCGCGAACCTTGGCGGAGAAGGCGGTCGCGCGCGCCGCCCACTGCGGGTCGTCGGCGAGCAACGCCCCGTACTCCTTCATCGCGGAACCGCACCCGGCGGTGTTGACCACCACGTGATCGACGCGCATCCGCTCCATCTGGGCGATGAGCGCGCGCATACGAGCAAGTGCCGGCGCCTCGCGTCCCGCATGGATCTCGAGTGCGCCGCAGCAGCTCTGCAGCGGCGGGGTGAGCACCTCGCACCCGTGTGCCGCCAGCACGCGTGCCGTCGCGCGGTTGACGTGCGAGAAGAAGGCGTCCTGCACGCACCCGGTGAGCACCGCGACACGCCGCACCGGCGCTCCACCGGGTGTGAGGTGGCGTGGCGTGCGTGTGCGGAGCTCCGCGAGCCGGAGGTCGGGTGCCATGTCGTCGAGCCGGCGGAGCGTTCGCGGCACGACGCGTCGCACCAGGTTCCACTGCAGAGCGCGACGCAGGCCGAGTGCCTGCGTGACCGCCACCGCGGTGGCGACACTGCGCATCCGTCGAGGATGCGGCAGGAGGGCGAAGAGCGCGGCGCGTCCGGCACGCGACCGCCAGTCACGCGCGAACCGCCGCTCGACCTGCGGACGCACCTGCTCGATGAGCCGGTTGTACTGCACGCCGGACGGGCAGGCTCCGACGCACGCCATGCATCCGAGGCAGGCGTCCCAGCGCCGGACGACCTCGGCGTCCATGCCGATGTCGCCGCGCTCGGCCAGGTCCATGAGGAGGATCCGGCCGCGCGGCGAGTCCATCTCCTCGCCCCAGAGCAGATAGGTCGGGCATGCCGGCAGGCAGAAACCGCAGTGCACGCAATCGCCGATGAGCGCGGCGTCCGGGCGATGGTGATCGTCGAACGCGACGGTCGCCGCGCCGTTCCGCGGATGGCCGGAGATCGTCTGCGGCCCGGCGCCGGCCGCCACCTCAGATGCCACCGAGCTGCCGTCCGGGGCTCAGCGTCCCTGCCGGGTCGAGCTGCCGCTTGACCGACCGCATCAGATCGACCGCGACGTCGTCATCGTCGCCAACATCGACGCCGTCGCCCCGGCGCATCACCAGCCGTCCACCGCTGCGGCGCACCGCGGTCGCGACGTCGCCTGCCGCCTCGGGCGCGCAGCGCACCTCGCCGGTTCCGAGCAGCGGCCGGAGCACGAGCGACTCGCATGTCCCACCCGACAGAGCGGTCAGCAACGCCGCGCTCCGTGACGGCAGCACGGCGATCGCGGCGACGTCGCCGGAGCCGTGCCATGGGGTCCCGGCGAGCGCTGCGGCCATCGACTCCGCATCCCGGGGAGGAAGGACGCGCCCGCCCGCCGCCTGCACCACGTGTTCGGCCTGGACGGCCGCGCCGCGGGCAGAGCTGTCGAAACGGACGACGACGGTGCCCTCGGGCCAGTGCAGGTCGACGACGCTCGGGGTGACCTGCAGCCGGCCGACGGCCGTGGCGAACGCGCACAGCTCCTCGACGGACCGCGATTCGAACACCACGGTCGTCGACGCCGCCGGAAGCGGGTGGAGCCGGAACGCGAGCTCCGTCATGACCGCGAGCGTGCCGAGCGAACCGGTGAGCAGCTTCGCGATGTCGAAGCCGGCGACGTTCTTGACGACCTTGCCGCCGCTGCGTCCGGTGGTGCCGTCCGCGAGCACGAAGGCGGCCCCGATCACGAGGTCGCGCGGGGTCCCGAACCGCGTGCGGAGTGAGCCGCTGGCAGCGGTTGCGACCACGCCGCCGAGTGTTGCCGCGGCGCCCTGCGGGGGATCGAGCATCAGGCGCTGGCGGAATCCCTCGGTGGACGCGAGGCGCGACTGCAGGTCCGCGAGCGTGGTGCCCGCGCGCGCGACACACACGAGGTCGGCGGGCTCGTGGTCCACGATGCCCTCGATCCGCGAGGTCGAGAGCACGAGGTCGCAGCGCACCGGCGGCGCGCCCCAGCCGATCTTCGTGCCACCACCACGGGCGACGACGGCAAGGTTGCGAGCCGTCGCAGCCGCGAGCACCGCGGATACCTCGGCATCGGTTGCGGGCGAGACGACCGCGGCGGGCGCGATGCCACGAACCTCGTCGCCGGCGCGCGCGTCACGCACGTTGTGCGCTCCGACGATGTCGCCGAGCATGCGCAGGTCGACGGCAGCCGCCACCATCACATGCGCTCCGCGAGACCGGCTGCCTCGACGGGATGCGGCCGGTACATGCCCGGCACCTCACCGCACAGCCGGGGCGTCGGCAGCGCCTTACCGGGATTGCACAGATCGTGAGGATCGAACGCGTCGCGCACGCGGCCCATCACATCGATGGAGCTCGGGCTGAACATCTTCGGCATGTAGCACGCCTTGTCGGATCCGACACCGTGCTCGCCCGTGATGGAGCCGCCTGCCGTGATGCATGCCTCGAGGATCCTCCCGGCCACCTCGAGCGCGCGCTCGCCGGCGCCCTCCTGCATGTCGTCGAACAGCACCAGCGGGTGGAGGTTGCCGTCGCCGGCGTGAAAGACGTTGGCGACTCGCAGGCCGTACGACGCGGACAGTGCGTCGATCTGCTCGAGCACGTCGCGCAGACGCGTCCGCGGGATGACGCCGTCCTGGACGTAGTAGCTCGGGCTGATCCTGCCCATCGACGCGAAGGCCGCCTTGCGCGCTTTCCAGATCAGCGCGCGCTCGGTGTCGTCGGCCGCGACGCGGATCTCGATCGCCCCGCTTGCCGTGCAGGTGTCGATGACCTCCCGAAGACCCGTCTCAGTCTCGACCGCCGGTCCGTCGAGCTCGACGATGAGCGCCGCTCCGCAGTCGGGATACCCCGCGTGAACCGTCTGCTCGCATGCCATGATCGCGAGCCGATCCATCATCTCGATGGCGGCGGGCGTGATCCCCGCGGCGATGATCCGTGAGACCGCCTCGCCCGCATCGCCCATGCTGTTGAACGCCGCGAGAACGGTCTGCGTCGACTCCGGGACGCGGACGATGCGCAGCACCACCTCGGTCACGATGCCGAGCGTGCCTTCGCTGCCGATGACGACACCCAGGAGGTCGTAGCCGGCCGAGTCGCGGACGGCGCCGCCGAGCCTGGCGATGCGCCCGCCGGCGGTGACGAACGTCGCACCGAGCACGTGATGCGTGGTGAACCCGTACTTCAGGCAATGCGCTCCGCCCGAGTTCTCCGCCACGTTCCCACCGATCGTGCAGACCTGCTGCGACGACGGGTCCGGCGCGTAGAAGTACCCGAGCGGGCGCACCGCCGTGCTCACCTCGAGGTTGGTCACACCGGGTTGCACCGTGACCTGGTGATTGTCGAGGTCGATGTCGAGAATCGAGCGCATCCGGCTGAGACAGACGACGACTCCGTCGGCCGCCGGAAGCGCGCCGCCGGACAGGCCGGTCCCCGCGCCGCGCGCGACGAAGGGGATGTCCGCGGCGACGCAGGTGCGCACGACCTCGGCGACGGCTTCCGTAGTCAGCGGCAGCACCACTGCCGCGGGCGTCACGCGGTGTCCGGTCAGCCCGTCGCAGGCGTACGTCCGCAGCGCTGCCGGGGCCGTGATGAGCCCCTCATCGCCGGCCGCCGCGCGCAGTCGCTCGAGGACCGCGACGTCAAGCATCGCCTGTCATCGCGGCTCACCTACCGAGCGTTGCGGCGGCGACGTCGATCGTCCGTGTCGCCTCGGCTTCGGCGGCCGTCCCCATGTGTCCGATGCGGATGCCGCGCCCAGCCCATGGCCCGAGACACGCGGAGACGATGACCCCGCGTTCGGACATGCCTGCCCGGAATGCGGCATCCTCGACCCCCTCCGGCAGCGCGAACACGCTGAGCGTGGGCGCGAGGTACGCGGCATCCGTCAGTGGCTCGAAACCCAGCTCGCTCATGCCGTCGCGAACCATCGCGGCAACGCGGCGATGGCGCTCGAATCGTGCCGGAAGTCCCTCGTCGAAGATGCCGTCGAGCGATACCTCGAGCGCGCGGATCAGCGACACCGCATGTGTGGAGAAGTATCGCTTCGGGTCGTCGACCGACACATCCCAGCGTCGCAGGTCGGCGTAGTACGCGCGAATGTCGCCGAGGGACTCGCGACGCTGTCGCGCACGCTCGGACACCGCGAGGATGGCGAGGCCGGGTGGTACACCCAGCGCTTTCTGCGCTCCGGTGAGCACGACATCGACATCCCACCCATCCATCGCCTCCTCGACACCACCGGTCGCGCACACGCCGTCGACCACGAGGATCGCGTCGGGCGCGACGTCGCGCGCCGCAGCCGCCAGCACCGCGCAGTCCGCGAGGACGCCGGTGCTCGTCTCCACGTGCGTCATGCACACGACCGCGGGAGCGTCGCCCCGGGCGATCATCTGGCGCACTGCCGCGGGATCGGCATGCTCGCCCCACGCGACGTGGAGCACGTCGACGCGCAGGCCGAGCGTCTCAGCGATCTGCGTGAACCGGTCGCTGAAGAACCCGTGACTCACCACGATGATGCGATCGCCCGGAGACGAGTGGTTCACGAGCGCGACTTCCATGGCAAGCGTGCCGGCCCCCGCGAAGCAATGCACACGCGCGGTCGAGGAGCCTGCAAGCGTTCGAATCCCTTCCTGGATGCGGAGCATGCTCGCGGCGTTCTCGGGACCCATGTGGCTGCGGACCGGTTCTGCGAGCGCCGCCAGCACCTCCGGCGCAACCGGCGTCGGACCCGGGATCATGAGCAGCGGGGGAGTGGCCATGCGGCGATTCATGCTGCCATACCGACGTGCCGGGGGATGGGGTCCCGACCACCGCGGTGGTTCCCGAGTCGACCGCGGCGTCGAACAATCCGGCTGGATCTACCCCTTTGTCGAGACCGGCTGAGCAAGCGTTCCGGTTCGGGCGCTTTCGCGTGCGGCATCGATGATTGACAGGCAGGCGATCGCGTCCGTGGCGCTCACCGGCGGTGGCGAGCCCTCGCGGAGGGCATCCCTGACACGGACATAGAACTCGCTCCATCGGCCGGGGATGCTCGGCACCGGTTCACCGTCATCGCCGTGAACGAGGCGTCCCCAGCGATCGCGCGGGGGGTCCGCGAACTCCGGTTGATCGGGTCGCCGGCCTGCACGCAGCGCGTCCTCCTGACCGTCCAGGAGCGTGATCACGAATGCCCCGCGATCGCCGAGCACCCGGAGGCGGGGCCCGGGCGCGGCGGCAAGCGCGCCCGCCCAGAGGTGGGAGAGCACGCCGGAGTCGTGCCGCAGCGCGAGGAACACATCGTCATCGGAGCCCCCGCGGCGGGAGAGGATCTCGGCGTAGACGTGGCGCACCGGGCCGAACAGGGTCAGCGCCTGGTCGATCAGGTGGGTCCCGAGGTCGAGCAGAAGCCCGCCGCCGGTCTCGGGCGCGCGGTCGTCCCGCCATCCGGACCCCGGAGTCGGTCGCCAGCGCTCGAATCTCGACTCATAGCGAAGGACCGTCCCAAGCCGCCCCGCCGCCAGCAGGTTGCTGAGCGTGAGGTGATCGGAGTCCCAGCGGCGGTTGAGGAACGGAACGAGGAGGACGTTGCGCGCGGCGGCGTGGTCCGTGAGCGATCGCGCCGCGGAGGCGGTGATCGCCATCGGCTTCTCCACCACGACCGCAAGCCCTGCATCGACGGCCGCGGTTGCGACTGCCGTGTGCGATCCCGACGCCGTTGCGATCACGGCGAGGTCGAATCGATCGGCGGCGTCCCACACGTCCTGGGAGTGGGCAAGAACGAGCGCTTCGGGGAAGTCGCGGCGCGCCTCGGCCCGACGTTCGGGATTTGCAGTCACGATTGCGCCCACCCGCATTCCCGGGGTTGCCGCGATGAGCGGTCCGTGGAACACCCGGCCGGCGAGGCCGTACCCGACGATCGCGACATTCAGATCGTCGATGGTTCCACCCTTGCTCCGCCCTAGATCGAATCCCGGCGGAAGGCCGCGATGACGATGGGGGCGTCCTCTCGAACCTCGACGTCCGTGCCGTCGGTGAACCAGATCCTGGTATTGCCGGCCGAGATCTGGCGAACCTGGGTCACCTCGTCCACGTTGATGTACGTCGACGCGTCTCCATCGTTGAGATGGAGGACAACCCATTTGGCCATGCATCGAGTCTAGTCGGGCCGCCCTTCGATGTTTGTGACGGTGTTGAACGAGATCCGACAACGCGGCACCTACGCGCGCCCTCGAACCCCGATGAACGGAGACTGACGCGTGACGATCCACAGCCTGCCGTCCCGGACAGGCCACCGGGCCTAGGCACCGGGTGTACTCCCGGCGGCTCTTCATTGTCGTTTCGGCGGTCGTTGCCGCGCTCGCCATCGCGCTGGTCGGCGCCTCGCTGCTCGGTCTGGGTGGGGTTGCGGTCGAGGATTCCGTGCACAACGTCGCGGAGGTCTGCGCCGGCTCATTCGCGTGCGTGATCTCGCTCGTCGCAGCGCTCAGATCTCGTGGCCGCCGGCGGGTCGCGTGGTGCTGCTGGAGCGTCTATGCGCTCCTCGAGGCGGTCTCGGACTGGAACGCGCTCGCCGCGCACACGGTCACGGCATTCCCGTCCTGGACCAACCTCGCAATCATCGCGCAGGTGCCCTTTGGCGTGGCTGCGGCGTTGACGTTCATGCGCGTGCGTGCGCCACGCCTCGCGGTGGCTGTCGCGTACTGCGACGGATTGCTCATGGGTGGTGCCGTCCTGGTGCTCGGCCTCGCGTCGGGGTACTACTCCGCCCTCGACGGTCGGACGCCGATCGATGTCAGTGTGGTCAGCCTCGCGCAACCCATCACGGACGTCGTGGTGCTCACGGTGATCGCCGCCATCACGGCGCGAATCGGGCGCAGGACGCGGCCGGTCGCGCTGTTGCTCGCGGCCGCGGTCGCCTTCATCGGAGTATCCGACACGCAGCTCGCGCACCAGACGGGCTTGCAGCAGCTGGACCCCGGGTCGTCGTTCGCAACCGGATGGACCGTCGGCTTGCTCTGCCTCGGTATCGCCGCGCTCTTCCCGCTCTGCTTTCGCCGCCAGCCGGCGACGCCACTTGCGGACCCCACCAGAAGCTGGGCGGTCATGTGGGTGCCGATCGTCCCGGTGGCGGTCGCCTGTTTCATCGGTGTCGGGCTACGCGCCGGCGACGCGCAGATCACGCGGGCGCTCGTATGGGTGATGCTCGCGCTCATCAGTGTCACGTTGCTGCGCATGTACTTCGCGCTGTACATGAACCTGGGGCTCGGGAGGGCGCTCGAGCGTCAGGCGTCGCACGACGCGCTCACCGGTCTTCCCAACCGCACGCTGCTGAAGCGACGGCTGGACCGCGCGCTGGCGGACATCGAGACGTCACAGCACCACGTGACGCTGCTCATGCTCGATCTCGACGGGTTCAAGGAGGTCAACGACACCTTCGGACACAGTGCCGGCGACCAGGTGCTGGTACAGGTTGCGGAGCGAGTGGTGAACAGCGTCCGTGATATCGACCTCGTCGCGCGCCTCGGCGGCGACGAGTTCGCCGTGGTGCTTGCCGACAGCCCTGTCGATCAGGCGATCGCGATCGCGCGTCGTGTGCTGGCGTCGCTCGAGCTGCCGATCACGCTGCGCATGACGACGGCCGGCATCGCCACCAGCATCGGCATCGCGACCGGGGGACTGGGCGACACCGCTGACGAGCTCTTGCGCAACGCCGACCTCGCCATGTACGCCGCGAAGGATGCCGGCGGCGGCGGATATGCGCTGTACAAGCCGAGCATGCACGCTGCCGTTGCGGAACGCGTGCGCGTCGAGACTGCGCTGCGCACGGCCTGGCTGACCGGGGATCTCGTCGTGCACTACCAGCCCATCGTCGACCTGAATGACGGGCGCATGGTGTCGGTCGAAGCGCTCGCGCGGTGGCGCCATCCGGACGGCGACATGATTCCCCCGAGCGTCTTCATCCCGATCGCCGAGCGCACAGGTCTGATCATTCCCATCGGCGCGCGGGTGCTCAACGAGGCGTGCCGTTGCCTGGCTGCGTGGCAGGCGGCGTACGGGGGCACGGCCGACCTGGCGATGAGCGTCAACGTCTCCCCCCGCCAGCTCTACTCGGATGACCTGGTGGAGATCGTCCAGGAGGCGCTTCGCATCACCCGCATCGATCCACGGTGCCTGATCCTCGAGGTCACCGAGACGGCGATGACCGACGACACGGACAGTGCGATCCGCATCCTCAGCCGCCTCAAGGCACTCGGCGTGCGGATGGCGATCGACGACTTCGGCGTCGGCGCTTCATCGCTGGCTCGGTTGCGCCGCCTCCCTGTCGACATCGTCAAGGTCGACAAGTCGCTGGTCGATCATGTGCCCGACGGCCATGTGGCGACCAGGGTGCTCGACGCCGTCATCGGTGTCGTCAACGCGCTGCAGCTGCGCACCGTCATCGAGGGAGTTGCGCGTGCTGATCAGGCCGAGCATCTGCGGGCCATGGGCTACGACCTGGCGCAGGGCTTCCACTTCGCGATGCCGATGTCAGGCGCAGCGATCGAGCAAGCGCTCGCGCTCGCCCAACCGAGCGGGCTCGTCCACTTCCCGCTGACCTCCGAGGCGGAGCCGGTCGTCGAACCACGCGCATCACGGCGCATCGTGGTCGTCGATGATGACGAGGCAGTCGGTGGGGTCGCCTGCGGCGTGCTGGTGCAGGGCGGTGCCCGCGCGGTGCTCGCGGTCACGATCAGAGAGGCGATGGCGGAGCTGTCGCACGACACCGATGCAATGGTCATCGACATCGGCCTGCCTGACGGCGACGGCTGGAGTCTCATCTCCGATATTCGCGCGTCGGCCGCCAATGCGGATATGCCCATCGTGGTCATGACCGGGCTGCTCGACAGCGCTGACGTGCTCAATCGGGCGTACGACCTGCGCTGCGAGTACCTCGGCAAGCCGTTCGCTGCTCAGGCGTTGCTGGCCAAGCTCGAGTCGGCGCAGCGGATCGTCGCTCACGAGTCCGCAGGCGCGCTGCAATCCTCGTCGAGCGACATTGCGCACCCGGCCGCGGTCGCCGGCTGATCCTCTCCTCAGGCACCTTCGGCGAGAATGGCCGGGTGCCACAGGCGGTCCGGTTCGGCTACAAGCTCTCGGCCGAGCAGTTCGGACCGCGAGCGTTGCTCGACCTGACCGTCGCCGCGGAACGGGCCGGCTTTGACACGGCGGCCATCAGTGACCATCTCCAGCCGTGGCGCCACACGGGCGGTCACGCGCCGTTCTCGCTTGCGTGGCTCGGTGCAGCGGGTCAGGCGACGAGCCGGATTCAGCTCGGCACGAGCGTGCTCACGCCAACGTTTCGCTATCACCCGGCTGTCGTCGCGCAGGCATTCGGCACGCTCGGGTGTCTGTTTCCCGGGCGCGTCTGGCTCGGCGTCGGAACCGGCGAATCGCTGAACGAGGCGCCGCTCGGTGTCGATTGGCCGGATCAGAAGGAGCGTTTCGCGAGGCTCAAGGAAGCCGTGACGCTCATTCAGGCGCTCTGGACGGACGAGCGCGTGACGTTCGACGGCGCGTTCTACCGGACACGCAACGCGACCGTATATGACCGCCCTGCAACGCCGGTGCCGATCTACGTCGCGGCGTCCGGGCCGGCCGCCGCGCGCCTCGCCGGTCGCGTCGCGGACGGGTTCATGTGCACGAGCGGCAAGGGGATGGAACTCTATGCGGACACACTGCTGCCGGCGGTGACCGAGGGTGCCCGAGCCGCGGACCGCGACCCGGCCGACCTCGACCTTGCGATCGAGATGAAGGTGTCGTTCGACACTGACGCGCGGCGTGCTCTCGAGGACACGCGGCACTGGGCCGCGCTCGCGCTGTCAGCCGAAGAGAAGACAGGCGTGGAGGACCCGATCGAGATGGAGCGCCTCGCCGACGCGCTGAGTGCCGAGCGGGCGGCAAGCCGGTGGATCGTCTCGACCGACCCGGACGAGCATGTGGAGCGGATCCGTCCCTACCTCGACCTGGGCTTCACCCACCTCATCTTCCATGCGCCCGGGACGGATCAGCGGCGCTTCCTCGAACTGTACGAACGCGACATCCTTCCTCGCCTCCGCCGCTTGACGGGTTGACCGCCGTCCTATCCCGAGTGGGTCGGACCGCTGCGATCGACGGTGATCCGCACGAGCACGCGCTGCTCGCGCACCATCGCCTCGCGGTATTCCTGCCAGTCCGGGTGCTCGCCCGACACCTTCCGGTAGTAGTCGACGAGCGGCTCGAGCGCCTCGGGGAGGCTGAGGATCTCGACGTCGCCCTCGACGCTGTACCAGGCGCCGAAGAAGCGGTCGCTGATGGCGCACACGCCGGCGCGCGGGTGGCGGCGCAGGTTGCGCGTCTTCATCGCGGTCTCGCGGGTGCTGATCACGACACGCGACTCGTCGTCGACGGCGACCGCGACCGGCGACATCTGCACCTGTCCATCCTGCCGATATGTCGCAAGCACGCCCCGATGCTGCTTGCGGATGAATTCGAGGGCGCGTTCATGAGCCATCGGTCGACTCTATGCGGTGCAACAGCCCCGCCGCCAGACGCCGTTCGCCGGCGCTGTCCACCATGACGGTATCGTCGACGAGCACGCGCATGCCGAGCCCGCGGATCGACTCCCGCAGGCCGGCATCGGCGCGATCGATGACGATCGTCGCCGCGATCCCGGCGTAGCGTCGAGCCACGCCGAGCGCGGTCGCCTCCTCGCCGACCTGGCGGAGCATCTCGACCGTCGGACCCTTCAGCGATCGCCCACCGACCACCGGAGAGATCACCGTGACCCGCGCACGGTCGAGCGAGCTGCCGAGCACCGCGAGGATGGGGTCAACACTCACGAGCGGGTTGGACGGGCCGATGACGACGGCGTCGGCATCCGTCACCGCCGTCAGCGCCTCGGGACCCGGCCGCGCGGTCCCGACGCCCGCGAAACGAATGCCGAGCACAGGGGGCAGCGAACGCTCCCGCACGAACCACTCCTGGAGGCTCACCTCGCCGCGTGCCGTGCGGATCCGCGTCCGCACAGGGTCGTCGCTCATCGGCAGCACCGCCACGCCGATCCCCAGGGCAGTTGCGATTCGCGCGACGGCCTCGGTGAGACGCAGGCCTCCGCGCATCAGCGTGGCGCGCAGCAGATGCACGCCGATGTCGCGGTCGCCGAGCTGGAACCATGTGTCCTCGCCGAGCGTGCGCAGCATGTCCAGCGCGTGGAAGGTGTCGTCGCGGACGCCGAAGCCGGAGACGTCGTTGAACAACCCCGCGAGCCGGTAGAGGATCGCGTCGACGTCGGGGCTCACGAGGAGGCCCCAGAACTCGTCGTCATCCGCGGTGTTGACGATGATCGACAGGTCCGCCGCCGGCAGGACGGCGGCCATCCCCGTTGCCAGCTTCGCGCCGCCGGTGCCACCGGAGAGCAGCGCGACCTTCAACGGAAGAGGTCCAGCTCCGGCGGGCGCACCAGCTCCTGTCCGGTCCCGGATGCTCCCTCGAACACGTCGAGCCCGTGCACGATCACGACCGGAACGCGCCGCGTCTTGCCCATGAGCAGTTCGGCGGCCGCGGCGATCTCGTCGGCAACAGCGACGACCGTCGCCCGCAGCGGCATCCCGAAGTCGTCGGGGCGACCGCGGTAGTCGATGAGCGCCGGCAGGCCCGCGACGCCGATCGCCACGTTGACCAGTCCCATGCGCCATGCCCTGCCGAAGGTGTCGCTCACCACGACTCCGACGTGTGCACCGGTCAGCGTGCTGATCCGCTCCCGCAGGACGCGCGCGCTCGAGTCGCAGTCGAGCGGCAGGAGGCAGACCTCGTCCTGGCCTGCGACGTTGGACCTGTCGACACCTGCGTTGGCGCACACGAATCCCTGGTGCGTCTCGACGATCAGGACTCGGTCGGCACGAACGATGCGCGTGCTCTCATCGAGGATCACCTGGACCAGGCGCGCGTCAGCATCGAGGCTTCGAGCCAGCTCGAGGGCGCGATCCGACGGTACGACGTCCGAGAGTGTGCGAAGACGGCCCTCGGCCTTCGACACCACCTTCTGGGCGACGACGACAACATCGCCGCTCAGGAGTGGAGCGGCCGCTTCTGCGATGAACGCTGCGAGGTCGTCGCCGGGACGGATCTCCGGAAGCCCTTCGACCCCACGCAGCTCCATCTTCACGCCGTCGGCTCGAGGACGCGCCAGGCGGACAGGTCGCCCGGCTCGTCCAGATCGAGCGCGAGGCTCGGGTCGTCGTGGACGAGGAAGCCCCGTCCGCGCCGGTGTGCTTCCGCCGCAAAGCGTGGCAGCGAGGCCGCACCGAAGTGCAGCTCGAAGTCACCCGGAGGCCTGAGGTACAGCGCATTGGTGCCCTGCCGGCCCACCGCGGGTGCCGCGACCACCAACGGCCCGTCCGTGTCGGTGCGCGCAAGGAGGCGGCGCAGCCCCGCTGGGTCGATCAGGGGCAGGTCGGAGCTCAACAGCAGTGCCGAGCCGGCCCCCCGCTGCAGGACGTCATCAAGTCCCCGGCGCGCGGCGGGGTTCTGACCGCCGGGTGACTGCTCCACGAGGACCTCCGCGCCGATGGTCCGGGCGAGACGCGCCGATTCCTCCGAGCCGCAGACCGCAAGTGTCGATGCCACCGCCAGAGCCGCGTCAAGTGCGCGTGCCGCCGTCATCTCCGCGAGCGCCCTGCGCTGGTCCGGGCGCATCGCCGGCGAGAGACGGCTCTTGGCGGTGCTGAAATCCTTGATGAGGACGACGATCCAGAGCGCGCCCTGATGCATTACCCGCTGCCTTCGCGTGCCAGGACCGGCTCGACATGCTGTGGCGCCACGACGACATCGTTGTGTTTCAGCAGGTTGAGCGTCGTCACCGCCGTCACGAGCACGACGGCGCCGACGATCTCGATGCCGTAGAAGGGGAAACCGAGGCCGACCGGCGGCGGCAGCGAGAACACGAGAAAGAGCGTGCACGGATATCCGAGCTCCGCGATGGATGCCATCGACGCCGGGGTGTTCGACAGGGCGCGGTAGTAGAGGAGCATCGCGAGCAGGCCGGGGATGAGCGCGATGCCGATGAAGCTCGGAATCTGATGCAGGGAGAACTGCCCGAGTGCGCCCGCGCCTCCGTTGATGATCATGAGCACGAAGAGCACCGGGAGTGCGAGCGTGAATCGCATCGCCGCGGTGGTCACGAACGACACATTGGACAGGCTGTAGCGTCCGAAGACGGTCCCCGACGCCCAGAGCAGCACCGCCCCGAGGATCAGGATCGCCGCGAGCAGCTGGCCGTGCTGCACCGAGGAGAACGGCGCGAGCGGGTTCTGCGGGAAGACGATGAGATACACACCCACGAGAGCGCACGCCGCAAGCGGCCAGAAGTACGGCTTGCGGCGCTCCTTCAGCACGAGGCGGGCAAGCGCGATGCCGAAGACCGGCTGGAGCAGATACAGCAGGTAGACCTCGTTCTCGACATTGTAATCCGGGGCCGCGTGCGCGGGGAAGGCATAGCTGATCGCCTGCGTGAAGAGCACGGTCGCGAACGCCTGCGCGCCCAGCGCGATGATTGCCATCGCGATCCACTGGCGCAGCGAGAGGTCGCGCAGCTCGCGGCGGACGCGGCCGATCACCGGCAGGAAGCAGAGCGCGATGAGCAGCGATTCGGCGAAGACGATCTGGCTCGCGGAGAGCTCGCGCGTGAGCGCGGGCCGGAAGTACGCGTCCGCCGCCCACATCGCCGCGGCGACGGCCACCGCCAGAGCGCCCATGCGACCGATCAGTGTCCCGAATCTCGATCCCACGCTCAGATCAACCGGATCGACTTCGGCGGGAAGCAGCACGGATCTTCAGAGCGCACCGGTAAATTACACTCGAAAACCATTCCTACGCGGCGCGCCCACTCGCACACTCCGGAGACGTGATGGATCTCGACGCACTGGTCGCGATCGACGTTCACGTGCACGCCGAGGTGTCCGCGACCGGCCATCCATCCCTGCCGGTGCACCTCGCTGAGGGGGCTGCCGCCTACTTCGGCGCCGACCATCGGATGCCGACGGTGCCCGAGCTCGCCGCTCACTATCGCGAGCGCCGCATCGCCGCTATCGTGTTCACCGTCGACGCCGAGGCGGCCACCGGGCATCCGCCCATATCGAACGAGGAGATAGCGACCGCGTGCGCGGAACACGCTGATGTGCTCATCCCGTTCGCGAGCATCGACCCGGCGAAGGGCGCTCCCGGCGCGCGCGAGGCGAGGCGACTCGTTGACCAGTTCGGTATACGGGGGCTCAAGTTCCACCCCAGCCTGCAGGGGTTCTTCCCCAACGACCGGGTGGCGTTTCCGCTCTACGAGGTGCTGCAGGAGCTGGGACTCCCGGCGATCTTCCACACGGGGCAGACGGGCATCGGCGCGCGAGTCCGTGGTGGCGGTGGCATCCGGCTCAAGTACTCGAACCCGATGCACATCGACGACGTCGCCGTCGACTTCCCGGACCTGCGCATCGTCATGGCGCACCCGGCGTTCCCCTGGCAGGACGAGGCGCTCGCGGTGGCAACCCATAAACCCAATGTCTACATCGATCTCTCGGGTTGGTCACCGAAGTACTTCCCACCGCAGCTGATCCGCTACGCCAACACCCTGCTCAAGGACAAGGTGCTGTTCGGTTCCGACTACCCGCTGATCACGCCCGATCGCTGGCTCGCGGATTTCGACACGCTCGAGATCAAGCCCGAGGTGCGTCCACTGATCCTCAAGCAGAACGCGATCGCGCTGCTCGGACTCGGCTGATGCTGCCGGCGCGCGCCACCGGGCTCGGATCCTGGCCGGAGCGGGCGTCACGCAGAGCCTCGAGCCGTCCGGCGATGATCTTCGGCGATCGCATCACCACGTATGGGGAGCTCACGTCGCGGGTGACACGTCTCGCGCACCTGCTGCGCGCGGCGGGCGTCAGCGAGGGCGCGCGAGTCGCGTATCTCGGCGCCAATCACCCGGCGCTCCTCGAGAGCCTCTTCGCCACAGCCATGCTCGGCGCGGTCTTCGTGCCGCTCAATGCGCGCCTCACCGTGCCCGAGATCGACTTCATGCTCGCCGACTCGGGCGTCTCGCTGCTCATCTTCGGCATGAGCTGCGCTGGCATCGTGGACACGCTGGACGCCACGACACGTCCTTCGCTCATTGCGGTCGAGGGCGGACACGGCGCTGCGCTCGACTACGAAAGCGCGCTCGCCGGTGCGGATCACGAGCCGATGCACGAGGCAGTCGATCTCGACGCGCCGTGCATGATCATGTACACGTCCGGCACGACCGGCCGCCCGAAGGGCGCGGTGCTCTCGCACAACAACATCATCTGGAATTGCCTCAACGTGCTCGTCGACGTCGACCTGCGCAGCGACGAGGTGACGCTCGTCACGGCGCCGATGTTCCACACGGCTGCGCTGAACATGACGTGCCTGCCGACGCTGCTGAAAGGCGGCCGCCTCGTCATCGAGCCCAGGTTCGACCCCGAAGCGGTCATCGACGTCATCCAGCAGCGTGGCGTCACGCTGCTCTTCGGCGTCCCGACGATGTTCGCCGCGCTGACCGAGTCGCCACGATGGGCGAACGCCGACCTGTCATCGCTCCGGCTGTTGCTGTGTGGTGGTGCGCCGGTGCCGGCATCGCTCATCACGACATACCAGCAGCGGGGGCTCGCGTTCGTACAGGGCTACGGGATGACCGAGACCGCGCCTGGGGCACTCATGGTCGATCCGGCACTCGGTCGCCAGGTGGCGGGCGCGGCCGGGGTCGCGCACTTCTTCACCGACGTGCGGATCGTGCGTGAAGATCTCGGGGACGCCGCACCCGGCGAACCGGGCGAGGTCGTGATCGCCGGACCGAACGTGATGCAGCGCTACTGGGGGCGGGCGGACGCGACGCAGCGGGCGTTTGTCGGCGGCGACTGGTTTCGCTCGGGCGACATCGCCGTCGCCGACCAGGACGGCGTGATCACGATCGTCGACCGGCTCAAGGACGTCTACATCTCGGGCGGTGAGAACGTCTATCCGGCGGAGGTGGAGAAGGCGCTCTGCGACCATCCGCGGGTTTCCGAGGCGGCGGTCATCGGTGTCGCGGACGGCACCTGGGGCGAGGTGGGCAAAGCCTTCGTCGTGCTGTCGCCCGGCGAACCCGTCGACGCCGCGCAGTTGAACGCGTATCTGCGCGGGCGCGTCGCCGGATACAAGGTTCCGCGGTCGTTCGTCTTCGTCGACGCCTTGCCGCACACGGGTTCCGGTAAGGTGCTGAAGTCGCAACTACCACGAGAGGAGACCGGTGACAACAACAGTCGGTAAGGTGGCGGAGCTGGAGGCGCTGACGGGAAAGCACCTCGGATACAGCGAGTGGATCGCGATCACGCAGCAGCGGATCGACACGTTCGCGGATGCGACGGACGATCATCAGTGGATCCATGTTGACGCGGAGCGTGCCGCGGCAGGGCCGTTCGGCACCACGATCGCGCACGGGTTCCTGACGCTCTCGCTGATCATCCCGATGTGGAGCGAGATCCTGCACGTCGACGGTGTCCGCCTCGCCATCAACTACGGGCTGAACAAAGTGCGCTTCCCGGCCCCCGTTCCGGTCGGCTCGAAGATCAGGGCGGCTGCCACGCTGGTCTCCGTCGAATCCGTTGCCGACGGCAGCACCCAGATCGTCGTGGACTTCGCCGTCGAGCGTGAAGGTGGCGAGAAGCCGTGCTGCATCGCGCAGGGGATGTATCGCTTCTACGCGTGATCGCGCCGCGTCATCGCAGCTCCGGAAAGTCCTCTTCCCAGTACTCGTGCTCTGCGCGGTGATCCGCGCTCCGCTCACGCAGCGCGTTCTCGCGCGAGCGCAGGACGACGCGCCGGATCTTTCCTGACACGGTTTTCGGCAGCTCCGCGAATTCGATGCGCCGGACCCGCTTGTAGCCGGCGAGGTTGCCGCGAGAGTGCTCGAAGATCGAACGGGCGATGTCGTCCGAAGGTGCGTGTCCTGCTCCGAGCGCGATGAATGCCTTGGGCACTGCGAGGCGTATGGCATCCGGTGACGGCACCACGGCCGCCTCGGCCACGGCGGGATGCTCGATGAGCACGCTCTCCAGCTCGAACGGAGAGATGCGGTAGTCGGAGGACTTGAACACGTCGTCTGACCGCCCGATGTACGTGATGTAGCCGTCGCGGTCGCGCGAGGCGACGTCTCCCGTGTGGTAGTAGCCGTCACGCATCGCCTCATCGTTCTGATCGCGGTCGCGGTATCCGACCATGAGCCCGACGGGCCGGCGCGCGAGGTCGATGCAGATCTCTCCCTGGTCGCCGTGACCACCGCTTGCGGGATCGATGAGCTCGATCGCATATCCTGGCAGAGGCCGGCCCATGGACCCCGCCGTGACCGGCTGCCCTGACGAGTTCCCCACCTGCGCTGTGGTCTCCGTCTGTCCGTAGCCGTCGCGGATGGTGATGCCCCATGCCTGGCGCACCTGCTCGATGACCTCGGGGTTGAGCGGCTCACCGGCGCTCAGCGCCTCGCGCAGCGCCGGCTTCCAGGCGCTGAGGTCCTCCTGGATCAACATCCGCCACACCGTGGGCGGCGCGCAGAAGCTGGTCACGGAGCAGCGCGTCAGCGTGTCGAGCAGGCGTCTGGCGGAGAAGCGTGCGGTGTTGAGGATGAGCACCGTCGCCTCGGCGTTCCAGGGCGCGAAGATGTTGCTCCAGGCATGCTTCGCCCAACCCGCGCCGGCCAGGTTCAGGTGGACGTCGCCGGGCTGCAGCGCGATCCAGTACATCGTCGAGAGATGGCCGATCGGATAGCTGGCGTGGGTGTGCTCGACAAGCTTCGGACGCGCCGTCGTCCCCGATGTGAAGTAGAGGAAGAGCGGATCGTCGGCAGGCGTCGGTCCGTCGGGCGTGAACTCGCCCGCATTGGTCACGAAATCGTCGTAGTGCAGCCAGCCGTCGACACGCTCGCCCACCGCGACGCGTGTGTAGTCTCCTGCGACGCCGGCGAAGTGATCAGCCTGGCCGGACTCGGCGATCACGTGCGCGACGTTGCCGCGCGTCACCCGGTCGCTGAGGTCGGCAGGCGTCAGCAGCGTCGATGACGGGATGATCACCGCTCCGAGCTTGATGAGCGCGAGCATGCACTCCCACAGCGCGGCGCGATTGCCGAGCATGAGGAGAGTCGGATCGCCGCGGCGGACACCGTTGGCGCGCAGCCACACCGCGAGTGCGTCCGAGCGCCGGGACAGCGCGTCGAAGCTCAGGACCGTCTCGGTGCCGTCTTCATCGATGACCCAGAGTCCAGGCGTGTCGTTGCCACGGGCGTTGACGTCGAACCAGTCCAGCGCCCAGTTGAAGTGCTCGGGCTCCGGCCATCGGAAGTCGCGGTACGCCGTCTCATAGTCGTGCCGGTGCGCAAGGAGGAAATCACGCGCGGCTCTGAAGTCCATGACGGCAACCTCTCTCGCTCAGGAGCTCCTCGAACGTATGGCGCGGGCCGTCTCCATGAGGCGCCCCGCGCGCGCAGGATCGACCTTACTCCACGTCACGCCGTCGACCTTCAGGCTCGTGCCGACGATCACGCCGTCGGCAACGGCGAAGATCTCCTCGAGACGTTCGGCGCTGACACCGGTGTTCGCGAAGACCGGGACGTCCGGCACCGCGTCCTTGGCGGTCACAAGGTCACTCATCGCGAACGGCACGCCGGCCGCCGGCCCGGAGATGAGGATCGCGTCGAGCCCGAGGAATGCGGCTCCGCGGGCTCGATCCGCGATTCCTCGCGTGCCCAACGCGCTGCTGAATTCGGGCGAGATGTTGTCGAAGAGCGCGACATCGTCGGCGCCGATCGCCGTGCGATACCCGGCGAGGTCACCGATCGAGGGAGCGATGATGCCGAGGTCGCTCTCGTAGACGCCGGTGAGCACCTCGCGGATGAACGTTGCTCCCGTCGCTCGCGCGAGAGCGAGGGTCGCCTTCGCGTCCCAGAGGATGTTGACGCCGAACGGGACCCTCACCGCCGAGCGCAGCTCGCCGATGACCGCCGCCATTGCTGCGGGGATCTCCGGTCCCACGGCGAGCTGGTAGGGAAGGTCGGCCTCGTTGCAGAAGAGCACCCCATCGACACCCGCCTCCTGCAGTGTCTCGAGATCTCGACCGACGACATCGACGAGATGCGAGCGCCCCAGCTCGCGGTTGTGCCGCGGCCGGCCGGGGAGGGCGGGGAAATGCAGCATCGCGATCACCGGTTTCGCCGTGCCGAAGCGCTGCGCAAGCGACATGGTCATGTGGATCTCCTCTCTCCTGAACGCACCGCCGCGCGGTGCTGACCGATGAAGCTGATGACGGCCCGATTCCAGGGCCCGGGATTCTCCAGGAACGCGGCGTGGCCGCCCGGCACGATCGCCCAGGCAGCGTTGGGCAGCTCCTCGAACAGACGGTGCGACAACGACAACCTGATGATGATGTCGTCGTCCGCGGCGATGACGAGAGCGGGGGTGCGCAACGCTCCGACACGGTCGCTGCAGTCGTGGGTCAGGAGCGCGCTGATCTGCGCCGAGAACGACGCGGCCGGCTGCACGCTGCGCTCCATCTCGGCGAGATACGTGGCGAGGCGCTCAGGGTCGTGCTCGTAGAAGCTCGGGCTGAAGACCCACGGCGCCTGCTGGCGCATCATCGCCGGCATGCCCGACGTCATTGCGATCTGACCCCAGACATCGAAGGCCGCGCGCGTGTAGGCATCGGGTTTCGCATACGTGTTGGCAAGCACAACGGAGCGCAGGTCCTTCGGATACGCGAGGGCGTACTCCTGCGCGATGAGCCCACCCATGGACACGCCCGCGAGGTGGAACGGCACCAGGTCGAGAGAGTCGACAAGCGCCTTCGTGTCCTGCGCCATCTCCCGGCTCGTGTACGGACCCGGCGGGTGAGCCGAACGGCCGACACCCCGGTTGTCGAACGTCACGACACGGAGCCCCGCGGCGACGAGGTCTCCGACCTGCATCGCCCATCCCTCGAGGTCGTCGCCGACGCCGTTGACGAGCACGACCGCCTCGTCGCCTTCGCCACTGATCCTGTAATGGATGTCGAGGCCGTTTGCGTGTGTGACAGGCATCGCGTCAACCCGCCGGTGCGTGGTCGCGAATCGCGGTCTCCCACAGCTCGACCGACGCACGGAGGTCGTCGACGACCCCGCCGTCCGGGTCCTCCCACCCCGGGATGATCTCGAAGATGAGGTCGACGTCACCGGCGCCGCTCGCGGCCAGGGTCGTCAGCACGCGCCCCGGGTCGATGATGCCCGTCGCGTTGTGCTCGGCGCTGAACGCCCAGTGGTGGTCGGCGAGGCCGTCCGACTGCTGCAACTGCACCTCCGCGAGGCGGTTCCCGAATCGCCGCAGCCACGCGTATGGATCACGCTCGTCCCCGGTCGTGCCCGGGACGCACTGATGGCCGACGTCGAGGCAGAGCTTCCACGGGACGTGATCGGCGTCGCCGTCGGTGAGCAGATCCTCGACCTGCGCCATCATCGACGGCTCGCGCACCGCGACGAGGTTCTCGACGAGCAGGTAGTCGAGACCGGCGTTGCGTGCGTGCCCCGCGAGCGTGGTGAGGTCGCGTTTCAACTCCTGCCAGCGCTCGTCGCGGCGCGCCGGGTCCGACCAGTCCGGGACGCTCATCGCTCCGACGTGCCCGCCCGTCGCGTTGCATCCCAGTGCCGCGGTGAGATCGACGACCTCTCGGTACCAGGCCAGCGCGTTCTCGCGTCGAGCCGCGTCGGGATGCATCAGCAGGTCGAGCGAGTACGCAGCGAGGCCGGTGAACGTTGCGCGCGCGCGAAGGCCGTGGGCGTCGAGGGCCGCGCGAGTCCGCTCGATCGCGTCGCGGCGGCCGGCGAACGTGTCGGTACCCTCGATGAGGTCGAGCGAGAGCTCGACGAAGTCGAGGCCGAGGTCATTGCGCACGACCGACGCCCAGTCCGCGGGTCGCGGCCATCGCTTGAGCGCGAAACACGTGTTGATGCCGAGCGTGACGTTCATCCATGACCTCCCGGATGACGTGACGAGTGCGGCGACGTGGAGTCCTCGGGTGGCGGGACGCGCAGTGTCGCCGATGCCGCCACGTCGCGATATCGCTCGTAGATACCCTGATACCGCTCGTGGTTCGCGGCGATGGGCTCGATCGGCGAATCGCGTCTGCACGCCGTCGCCATCGCCACCTCGGGACTGGAGTACAGACCCACCCCGAGACCGGCGAGCAGTGCCACGCCGGCTGCGGTCGCGTCGCCGGGGACGCGTGCCACCGGGATACCGAGCACGTCCGCCTTGATCCGGCCCCACGTCTGCAGCGCAGCCGGTCTGCCCGAGACGCGCAACTCGGTCACCGGTGTGCTCGCACGGCCGAGTGCCTCGAGGTGCGCGCGGATGCCGAACGCGACACCCTCGAGCGTCGCGCGCGCCCAGGCCTTGCGGTCGTGGCGGATCGACAACCCGAGCGCGCTGCCGCGCAGCATGGGATCGTCGCGCTCGCCGTCGCCGAGCACCGGGATGAACAGCAGACCGTCGGCGCCGGGAGCGACCTCTGCGGCTTCCCGGTCGAGCGCCTCGAAATCCTCAGTGCGAGGGTGGCCCGACCGCCCTCCGTACATCAATGCGGCGATCCAGTCCACGGCCTCGCCGGCGGTGTTGATCCCGACCTCGGTGACGTACCCGTTCGGGCCGACCGCGCTCGGGTAGTGAGTGATCGCGAGATCACGGGTCGGCTCGCTCACCACCGTGTTGAGGCAGGTCGAGCTGCCGGCCATCTCGCTTGCCGGTCCCGGTGATGCGACGCCCGCGCCGAACGCGCACGCGATGCTGTCGCCGGCTCCGGCAACCACCGGAATCGTGCGCGCGAGCCCGAACCGCCGCACCAGCGACGGCCGCAGCTCGCCGATGATCGTCCACGAGGGGTGTGGGACCGGGAGCTGTTGCAGGTCAAGGCCGAGCGCGTCGACGAGCTCGGGGGCCCATGCGCGCTTGCGGAGGTCGAGCAGCGCGCTCGCGGCGGCCATCGTCCAGTCGGTCGCCGCCTCGCCAGTCAACGCGAGCGCGAGGAACTCCGTGGGTTCGAGGAAGAGGCGCGTCGCTTTGAACACTTCGGGCTCGTGCGCGCGGATCCAGAGGATCTTCGCGGCCACGTGGAACGCCGCGGGGACATGCCCGGTGCGGTTGTGGAGGTACGCGGCGCCGAAGCGACCACGAAAGGCGTCCGCCTCCGCGACCGCGCGATTGTCGCGGTAGATGATCCCCGGGCGCAGCGGCGTGCCTCGCAAATCGATCGGGACCAGGGACGGGCACTGGCCCGTGAGGCCGATGGCGTGGATCGTGTGGAGCGGTCCGAGATCCGCGATGAGCTTGCCGAGCACCGAGAGCGACGCGTCGCGCCAGCTCGTCGCGTCCTGCTCGGCCCACCCGTCGTGCGGCATCCGCGTGGGATACGAGCGCCGCACCTCGAGCAGCCGCGCACCGGCGGTGTCGAACGCGGTTGCGCGAGCGCCTGACGTGCCGACGTCGATGGAGACAAGGGCGTCGACGTGGGTGGTGTTCATCCGTGAGGCTACCCGCGGACCAGTTGCTGCGCCTTGACCTTCTGGCCGTCGAGCGTGATCAGCGCGCCGTTGAGCGCCCCGGTCGAGTAGTCGCTGCCAGGGTTGATCACGACGGTCCGGCCGATCCGCCGGATCCCGGACGACTCGTGGATGTGTCCGTGCAACCCGAGCATCGGCTGATAGGTCTGCTCCGCGTCGCGGACGGCCGTGCTGCCGACGGCGACCATCCGCACCTGGCCGAGCGACGCCTGAACGACGAGGTTCTCGTCGAGCAGGGGTGCCTCGTCGAGCTGCGTCCCATACGGCGGCGCATGGAGGTTGAACACGGCCCGTTCGGGGTGCTGCAGGAGCGGGACCATCGCGTCGATCGACGCCTTGAGCTGGTCCTCGTTCTGCTCGCGATACGTGTGCCAGGGAGTGACGTTCGAGTAGCCCCAGCTGATCATCTCGTGCTCGTCGTCGAGCCACACGACCTTGCCGTCGTCGTGAGTCCCCCACGGCGCGCTGTCGAGGAGTTGACCGAGCTCCGCCGGGTCGTCGTTGCCGAGCATGAAATACAGCGGCACGCCGATCGGTCGCAGGCGCTCGTCGGCGATCTCGAGCCACTCGGTGAGCCGTGCGCGCATGAGCTCGACGAAGAGTGGCTCGAGATTTCCGGCGGCCTCCATCGCCTCGAGCTCACCCGGGTCCGCCTTGTACGGGTAGTAGCCGTGATCGGAGATGAGCTTCTCGAGCGCGACGAGCTCGGGACCGTCGACGACGTCGTAATCGGTGCCGACGAACCTGCATGTCCAGTGACCGCCGGGCGCGCGCACGATCGACTGTATCGCCTTGCCCGCGACGTCGCCGCCGAGGATCATGACCTGCGGCTCGTAGACCCTCGCCGCGTTGACGAACTTCCGAAAGCACACGTTCGAGCCGTGCAGGTCGCTGACGAAGTAGATCCGTGTTTTTGCCATCTCAGACTAGAACCGCGCCGCGCACGCGCTGCACCGCCGCCATGAACCGGTCGGCCCGCTCCGGGTCGACGTCGTTCCAGGTCACACCGTCGCGCTTCAGGCTCGTCCCCACGAGGACGCCGTCCGCGATTGCCAGCATCTCGTCGACCGTGTCCTCGCGGACACCGGTGTTGGCGAGCACCGGCATGTCCGGTACCGCCGTCCTGGCCTCGAGCAGCTCGCGAACGCTGGTGGATGTCCCGGTGATCTGGCCGCTGATGAGGATCGCGTCGACACCCAGGTGGGCCGCGCTGCGTGCCCGTTGCGCGACCGAGCGCGTGCCGACCGTGCTGGCGAACTCGGGGGTGATGTTGGTGAACAGCGCGACCGATCCCGCGCCGATCTGCTCGCGATAGGCGGCGATGGCGCCGAAGTCGGGGTGCATGAGCCCGAGGTCGCTCTCGAAGACGCCGGCGAACACCTCGCGCACGAAGGTGGCACCGGTCGCGCGCGCGACCGCGAGGCTCGCGACCGGGTCCCAGACGAGGTTGACGCCGAACGGCAGCCTGAGCGTCGAGCGCACCTGACCGATCACCGCCGCCATGCCGGCCACGATCTCGGGCCCGACGCCGATCTGGTAGGGGAGATCAGCCTCGTTGCAGAACAGGAAGCCATCGACGCCTGCCTGCTGCAGCGCGCCGACATCGCGACCAATGGTGTCCACGAGGTGACCCATGCCGGCGGCTTGATCGTGGCGCGGCCGGCCCGGCATCGCCGGGAGATGGAGCATCGCGATGATCGGCTTGTCGACGCCGAAGAGGCGATGCAGAAGGCTCACGAGGATCCTCGGACTTCCGATACGTCGTTTCGCGACGCGCGCGACGTCGCGGTTTCCGCCGTGGCGACGACGACCTCGCATCCGGCGCTCTCGATCCTCTCGACCTCAGCGGCATCTGCCGAGGCATCGGTGACGATCACGGATACCTCCTCGAGCGGGACCACCGTGCTCATCGCGACGCTGCCGAACTTCGATCCGTCGGCGATGACGATGATCCGCTCGGTCCGCTCGAGGCCGCCCCTGATCACGTCGGCATCACGGTCGTCGAGCTCGGTCACCCCGCGCTTCGCGGAAAGACCGGCCGCTCCGATCACGGCCGTGTCGGTGTTGTAGCGCCGCACCGCCTCGACAGCGGACGCGCCGATGCACGTCAGCTCGTCCTGACGGACGAGACCGCCGGCGATGATCACCCGAACGTTCCGCGTTCCGAGCAGGCTCGCCACCGCGAGCGACGGCGTGATGACCATCAGATCCTCGCGCGCAGGCAGAAGGCGCGCGAAATGTTCGACCGTGGTGCCGATCCCGAGGAACATCGAGCGCACGCCGACCGTGAGTTCAGCCGCGCCGCGCGCGATCAGCCGTTTCTCCTTCGCATGGCGCAGCGTGCGAGCGTTGGCGCCGACCTCGAACGTGCGCACGAGGTGAGTCGTCGCTCCCCCGTATGTGCGGCGCACGAAGCCGTCGCGCTCGAGGCGACGGAGATCGCGTCGGATGGTCATCTCCGAGACCTGGAAGTCCCGCGCCAGCGTGCTGACCTCGATGGCCTGGTCCTCGGCGACCCGCTCGAGCACCTTCAGGCGTCGTTCCACCGCTAACACGTGCGCATCTCCTCGCCTCTGTCAGGTCCTGCTGCGCTTGTGAGGTCTTGATCGGGAGGGTGTCCCTCCGTGTGCAAGCCCTACTTGACACTGATGTTCGATTGTGTTCAACTCTGCCTGCTTTCGACGCGTGTGTCAAGTTGGGGGCGGTACAGCCGCCGGAGGGTCGCCATGGCAACCGCAAGCAGGCTGTTCGTGCGCAACAGCACGGGGCTCGTGCGTTCGGCGTCGGCCGTCGATGCCACGATCTTCAACGCCGTCATCTCCGCGCCGGTCGGCTCGACAATTGCGTATTCGATCTTCTTCGCCCTCGTCGCGTTCCCCGGCGCCGACGTTGTGGGAGTCCTGATTCTCGTCGCGCTGATCAACATTCCCGTCCTGATCATGTTCGCCCTGCTCGGCGCGAGCATGCCGAGAGTTGGCGGCGATTACGTCTGGGTCAGTCGAGTCCTCTCGCCCCCGCTCGCCTTGATCTCCAACCTCTGCATGATCATGGGCGGTCTCCTGGGAGCCGCCTTCTTCGCAAAGTTCTTCTCGGTGCTCGCGCTCGGGCCGGTGCTCGTGACGCTCGGCGCGATCTTCAGCAACCACCAACTGGTTGACTGGGGGAACGCCTTCCAGACGGATCAATGGTGGATTGTCGGCGCGTCACTGTTCATGGTCGCCCTGCAGACGCTCATCCTCATCAGCGGCACGAAAGCCACCTTCCGCTGGCAGAACTACTCGTTCATCATCGCGATGGCCGGTACGCTTGTGGCGTTCCTGGTGCTGCTCGTCGGCAGTCAGACGGACTTCTTCTCCCACTTCGACGCGCTGAACAAGAGCTTCGGTGGTGGCAACGTGGCGGCCGTGATCCATGGAGTCCCTGGGGCGGCTTCGGCAGCGCCCAACTTCTGGAACGCGAGCGCGACGTTGCCGACGCTGTTCTCGATCCAGGGGTTCATGATGTGGAACTTCTGGTCGGTGTACATGTCCGGTGAGTTGAAGAGCGCATCGAACCGCCGCCGTCAGCTGTCGGTGATGTTCGGGGCGCTCGGGTGGGACACGGTCCTGCTCGTCATCGGTGTGCTGCTGCTCTTCAAGGTCGCGGGATACGACTTCGTGTACGCGCTCAACGCCGCAAGCTCGGCATACGCGATCCCATCGGGTCCGTTCTACCCGTTCCTCGCCGCGCTGGTGTTCAACACGCCGATCCTCACCATCATCATCATGGGGTCGTTCCTGTTCTGGTCGCTGCCCTCGATGATCGCGAACACGTTCATGCCGATCCGATCGTTCTTCGCATGGTCGTTCGACCGCCTCATGCCGGAGGGCCTGGCCAACGTCAACGAACGGACCCATTCCCCCGTCAACGCGATCCTCGTCACCAACGTGATCATCGCGGGACTGGTTGTCTGGAGCGTGTTCGGGAACCAGTTCCAGCTGGTGCTCGGGCTTATCGTGCTCGCCGGCGCGCTGGCGGTGATCATCGTCGGCGTCGCGGCTGTTGCCCTGCCGGTCCGCCGGCCCGACCTGTATCAAGGTTCGCCCGCGAACGTCAAATTCCTCGGTGTTCCACTGCTCTACATCGTTGGGGGCCTGTCGATCGCGGAGTTCGTCGGGATCATCGCCATCTCGTTCATCAACCCGCTCTCGGTCATGAACGGGAACCGCGACGACTGGTGGTGGATTCCAGCGTGGCTTGCCGGCCTGATCGTCGGCGGCATGCTGCTCTATTACATCCCGAGCGCCATCCGCTCGAGCCAGGGCGTCAACATCAAATTCGTGTACAAGGAGCTCCCGCCGGAGTGACCCACGTCCCCCGTGGCTGGGAGGGCGGCCGGTGAGGGCACCGGCCGCCCTTACCATGTCCGCATGGTGAGCGGAGTTCGATGACGTCCGAGGCCGAATCGACGATCGTCGCGGACATTCGCGATGAGGCGCTCCGCCTCGCGACTGCCTGTATCGACCTCGCAGTTCCCGGGCGGTTGATCGGCGGACTGGCGATCTGGGCACGGTGTCCGAGCTCGCATACGGGCCCGTTCGCCAGGTCATACGACGACATGGACTTCGTCGTCGCCTCTGCCGCCACGACGAAATTCAAGGCACTGCTGGTGACCCAGGGATACCTGCCCGATCAGTTCTTCAACGGCCTGCACGGAGCGACACGCCTGTACTACCAGGAGCCGGCGGGACGCTGGTCGATCGACGTCGTCATCGATGAGCTGGTGATGTCGCACAAGCTCGACTTTCGCGGCCGCCTCGACAGACCGGCGCTGACCGTCCCGCTCGCGGACCTGCTGCTCAGCAAATTGCAGGTGTGGGAGATCAACCGAAAGGATCTCGGTGACGCGGCCTGTCTCCTCGCCGACCATCCGCTGAGTGAGGACGACTCCGACACCGACGGCGTGAGCCTGCCCAGGCTGCGATCCGTGCTCGGCAAGGACTGGGGCTTCTGCCACACGTTCGAGCGAAACGCGCGCAAGGTCGCCGAGCTCTCGTCGCAGGACCAGGTGCCGGACGCGGCCCACGGCGTGGGCGACCAGGTCCGCGTCCTGCTGCAGGCGGTCGACGACGCGCCGAAGTCGCGAGCCTGGCGGCTGCGCAGCCGTGTCGGCGAGCGCCTTCGCTGGTACGAGACGCCCGAGGAAGTCCGGCACTGAGGTGACCATGCCATCGAACTGACGGGCAAGGTCGCGGTGATCACCGGCGGCGCGAGCGGCATCGGCGCCTCCTCCTGCCGCGCGTTCGCCGCCGCGGGCGCGCATGTCGCAGTGGTCGATCGGAACCGCGAAGGATGTGAGGCCGTCGCCTCGGAGATCGACGGCATCGCGCTGACGTGCGACGTCAGTGACGAGGCGGCGGTGGGAGCGATGGTCGCGGACGTGGAATCGCGCCTCGGTCCCATCGACATCTTCTTCAGCAACGCGGGGGTCGCGACCGGCGCCGACATCCTCACGACGCCGACCGCGGTGTGGAACGATCAGTGGGCGATCAACGTGATGGCGCACGTGCATGCCGTGCGGGCCGTGTTGCCGGGCATGCTCGCGCGCGGGAGCGGCTACCTCGTGCACACGGCGTCGATGGCCGGCATCCTGACGAGCCACGGCAACGTCACGTACGCGACGACGAAACATGCCGTCGTCGGGCTTGCGGAGTGGCTCTCGATCACATACCACCACCGCGGCATCCGCGTGACGCTGGTGGCGCCGCTCGGGGTGCGCACGCCGATGTTCGAGGAGGCCGATCCCGCGTTCGCGGCCATGGTCGCCGGCCCGATCAAGGAGCCGGAGGACGTGGCCGCCTCCGTGGTCGACGCTCTTCGCGCGGAGCGGTTTCTCGTCCTCTCCGATCCGATCGCGCAGACGTGGATGGAGCGGAAGACCGGCGACACGGAGCGCTGGCTCCGCGGCATGCGGCGGCTGCAGGAGCAGATGGAGTCATCCGAGCCGGCGACCGGCTAGCCTCGCGACTCCTCCGCGCTCGACCGCAGGACAACGTCAACGTCGACGGTCAGCCAGCGCCCGGTGATGCCGGGAGGCGAGGTCTCGACCGCCGGGTCGTGTTCGGTGAACGTGCGCACCAGTGAGGGCTTGACGCCGAAGACCACGTCGGAGCCGAGGTACGCGCTCTGCGCGTCGAAGATGTGCGTGGTGACACGCTCATGGCCCTCCGCGGACACGATCAGGTGCACGTGCGCCGGACGCCACGGATGCCGGCCGGTCGCCGCGAGCATGCGCCCGACCGGCCCGTCGTCGGGGATCGGGTAGTCGACGGGTCGCACGGTCCGGAACGCGAATGCGCCGTCGGGTCCTGCGCGAAAGCGACCGCGCAGGTTGTCGGGTGCCTGATGCTCGTCCTGCACGGCGTAGAGGCGGTTCGCCGCGTTCTGCCAGACGTCGACGACGGCTCCCGGAATCGCGTGACCGGTCACCTCGCGGACGTGACCGCTGACCAGGAGTGGAGTTGGTCCGAGGTCGCCGGTGATCGCATCACCGTTGGCGCGCCACGGGGAGTCAGGGACGTAGAACGGGCCGAGCACGGTGGACTCGGTCACATCGTTGCCGCCGCCGTGGTTGATCAGGTCGACCAGCATCGACAGGCCGAGTGTGTCCGAGAGGAGGATGAACTCCTGCCGGCGGTCGCTCGAGATCTGACCCACCGCGGTGAGAAAGTGAACGCCCGCAAGCCACTCCGCCTCGGTCAGCGACGTTTCCACGGCGAACTGATGGAGGTGGCGGATCAGACCACTGAGCAGCTCGCGGAGCCGCGGGTCGGGACAGCCGGCGAGGCTGTCGATCGCCTGCGCGGTCAGCTCGCTGCCGGTCTCGCGGGATGCCGTCATGACAAGCCCCACTCGTAGCCGACATAGTTCTCGGCGAGGCTGGTCGCCGCCGCCCGCGAGTTCACCGTGTACGCAAGCTGGGCGAGTTGCAGCTGAGTCTGGTACGCGTCGCTGTCAGGGAAGCGGTGCAGCATCGACGTCATCCACCACGAGAAGTGCTGTGCCCGCCAGACGCGACGCAGGCACTGCGTCGAGTACCCGTCGAGGACTGTGGTGTCGCCGCTGCGATAGAACGCGGTGAGGGCGTCCGCGAGCACGCTGACGTCACGCAACGCGAGGTTCATCCCCTTGGCACCGGTCGGCGGAACGATGTGCGCGGCATCCCCGGCGAGGTACAGACGCCCGTACTGCATGGGCTCGACCACGTAGCTGCGCAACGCCGAGATCCCCTTCTCGGTGATCGGGCCATCCCGCAGAGTCCAGCCGGGCAGCGCGAACCGGGTCTGCAGCTCCGCCCAGATCCGCGTGTCAGACCAGTCATCGATGCGTTCGTCGGCCGGTACCTGGAGATAGAGACGGCTCACGGTCGGCGAGCGCATGCTCAGGAGCGCGAACCCGCGATCGTGAAAGCAGTAGATCAACTCCTCCGACGATGGAGCGACGGTGGCGAGGATCCCCAGCCACGCAAACGGATACTCACGCTCGTACGCGGTGAGCACCCCGGCGGGAATCGTCGCCCGCGAGACACCGTGAAAGCCGTCGCAGCCGGCGATGACGTCACAGTCGAGCGTCATCTCATCGCCGTCATGGGCGAACGTGATGCGCGGACGCTCGCCGTCGATGCGGTCCAGGCGGACGTTGCTGACCTCGAAGTGGATCTGCTCCCCCGCCTCGAGACGCAACCTGATCAGGTCTTTCACGAGCTCCTGCTGGCCGTACACCGTGATACCGCGACCACCGGTCAGCGTGCCGAAATCGATCCGGTGGTCGCCGCCCGCGAAGCGCAGTTGAATCCCGTGGTGCACGAGCCCTTCGCGGCGCATCCGCTCGCCGGCGCCGGTTCGTTCGAGCAGGTCGACGCTGCCCTGCTCCAGCACGCCTGCGCGCACGCGGTGCTCGATGTAGTCGCGCGAGCGCGACTCGAGGACGACCGAGCTGATGCCCTGCAAGCGCAGCAGGTGCGCCAGCATCAGCCCGGCCGGCCCTGCGCCGACGATACCGACCTGGGTCGCTAGAACGGGAATGGTCGCCGTCCTGTCTGCACCGTGATCCAGCGCAGCTCGGTGAACTCGTCCATGGCGAAGGTGCCGCCGAAGCGACCCCACCCGCTGTCCTTGACGCCACCGAACGGCATCTGCGGCTCGTCGTGCACCGGCTGATCGTTGACGTGGACGATGCCCGCCTCGATGCGGTTCGCCAGCGCCATTCCGCGGTCCGGATCGCTCGTGATGATGCCCGACGAAAGCCCGTACGACGTGTCGTTGGCACGAGCGATCGCCTCGTCCTCGTTGTTCACCACCTCGATGGTCGCGACGGGTCCGAACGTCTCCGTGTTCGCCAGCTCCGAGTCCGCGGGAACGTCCATGACGAGCGTTGCCTGGAAGCAGGTTCCCGTCGTGCCGCCACCCGTGAGCACGCGTGCTCCGGCCGCTGCGGCCGCATCGACTCGCCGCTGCACCGTGGCAAGCGCTGACGCATTGATGAGCGGCCCGATGATCGTGTCCATCTCCTTCGGGTCACCGAGCTTCAGGCCCTTGGTCTTCGCGGTCAGCTTCTCCACGAACGCGTCGGCTATGGGCCGCTCGACGATGATCCGCCGCGCCGACATGCAGATCTGTCCCTGGTGGAGGAAGGCGCCGAACGCGGCCGCGTCGACGGCATAGTCGAGATCCGCATCGTCGAGCACGATCAACGGGTTCTGGCCGCCGAGCTCGAGCACGACACGCTTGAGATTGCGACCCGCGGCTTCGGCGATGCGCCGTCCTGTCGCCGTCGATCCCGTGAAGTTGATGCGCCGGACCCTGGGGTTCTCGACGAGCTCGTCACCGATCGGCCCCGCCTCACCGGGACCGTGGGTGACGACGTTGAGGACACCGGCGGGAAGGCCTGCCTCGGCGAAGATCTCACCCCAGAGCAGACCGCCGCTGTAGGGCGACTCCTCGGACGGCTTGAGCACCACGGTGTTCCCGAACACGAGCGGCGCGGCGATCGATCGTGCCGACAGGATCAGCGCGGCATTCCATGGTGCGATCGCGCCGACGACGCCGACGGGCTTGCGCACGGCCATCGCCATCGCGCCCGGCATGTCGGTGGGAAGGATCTGGCCGAGCGGCGCGTACGCAGCGCCCGCCGCCTGACGGAAGAGACCGGGGACGAACCCCATCTGGAACATGCCGAACCCGAAGCTCGCGCCGGTTTCGCGGGCCAGCCAGCCCACGACCTCGTCGCGGCGGGACTCGAGGATGTCCGCAGCCCGCAGGAAGATGCCCTGCCGGACGGCGGCCGGGGTCTGGGACCACGCCGGGAACGCGGCGGCCGCGGCGTCGATCGCGCGCTTCGCGTCGGCACGCGTGCCCGCGGCAACGCGCGCGACGGTCTGTCCCGTATACGGGTCCATGTCGTCGAAGGTGCGGTCGTCGGACGCGCCGACCCACTCGCCACCGATGAACTGCGTGCATGTGCGCACGTTGCCGTTGACCGTCGTCGTCATGCTGCCAACCTCCAAATCCTGATGTGTCGCTTCATGTCCTCGCGCTCTCTCGTTGACGTCCGGCTCGCGTTCTCCCCTTCACCCATCGCCGGCGTCGGCGTGGGGCTGGGCCGGCGCAGTCGCCTTCAGGGATCGTAGTGTGTAACCGACGGGCAGCAGCCGCAACCGGAGTCGCCGGTCGATCGCGCCCCAGAGCCCGTGGGGCAGGAAGAGCGCGAACGCGATCGCGACGGCTCCGAGCCCGATGAAGTACCAGGCACCACTGTTGCCGAAGTTCGCCTGGATCAGATAGAAGATGACCGCGCCGAGAATCGGTCCCTCGAACGTGCCGAGACCACCCACCAGCACCATGAAGAGCATGTACGCGGTCCACTGCACACCGAACACCGACCCGGTCTGGATGAAGAGCGTGTTGGCCAGGTAGAGCGAGCCCGCGATCCCGCAGCCGGTGGCGGCGACGATGAACAGCACGCGCTTCGAGCGCGCGACGTTGACCCCGAGTGACGCCGCGGCCTGCTCGTCGTCGCGCACTGCCTGCAGCGACGTGCCGATCGGACGGCGCAGCAGCACGAACACCAGGCCGAGGAGCACGGTCGCGCACGCGAGCGTGATCCAGAACGTGTACGCCTGACGGTAGCCGGGCGCGAACACGTTGAGGCCGACGAGCGACACGCCCGTCCCACCGCCGAGACTCGAGTCGAGGGAGACGAGGATGGCGAACACCTCGGCGACGACCCACATGCCGATCGCGAACTGCCCACCGCGCAGGCGCAGCATGAGGAACGAGGTCGGGATGGCAACCGCGCCCGCACCGAGCCCGGCGATGATCATCGCGAGGTACGGCGTGAACCCGTGCTGTGTCAGGAAGATCGTGCCGTAGGCACCGAGCCCGATGAACGCCTGCTGTCCCACCGAGATCAAGCCGCCGTAGCCGGCGAGCGCGTTCCACATCACCGCCAGGATCACGAGCGTCAGCAGCACGGTCAGCTGCTCGTCGACGTCCGCACCGAAGAGGAACGGCACCACGGCCAGCAGCGCGATGACGAGCAGCGTGACGGCCACCGACGCCATCGACACGCGCGTCCAGCGTTGCACATGGAACCCCGCGGCGAGCGGTGCGCCGCGCCGGCGGATCATAGGGTCTGCCCCCGGCGGGCGAGGATCCCGACTCGCGGCGCGGCGAGCACCGCCAGAAAGACGATGTGACCGAACAGCACCGCGTACTGTGGGTTGACCTGCTCGCCGATCACCTGTGCGACGCCGAGCACGACGCCGCCGGCAAGCGTCCCCCACGCCGAGCCGAATCCACCGATGACGACGGCCTCGAACGCGAAGATGAGCTGCGTCGGTCCGGTCGAAGGATCGAACGTGGAGCGGATCGCGAGGAACACGCCGCCGAGCGCTGCGGTCGCCACCGCGATTGCGGTGGCCCGCGCGTAGACGGCGCGCGCGTTGATGCCGACGAGCTCGGCTGCGTCAGGATCCTCTGCGGTCGCGCGCATCTGACGGCCCGCGTTCGTGCGGGAGAGGAAGAGCTGCAGGCCCGTGAGCACCACCACCGCGGTTGCGAAGATGAGTGCTCCGAGCGCGGAGATGGAGAGGCCACCGCCGAAGCTCGCGCTCGCCGTCGCGAGGGAGCCTGTGCTGCTCAGCAGGGAGTGCACATCGGGCGAGAACACCTGCAGCAGGACGTTCTGGATGACGATCGCCAGCCCGAACGTCGTCAGCAGCGGGACGAGGAGGCCGGCTCGCCGGCTGCGCTCGAGCAACAACACGTACATCGCATACCCGACGACCCACATGCCCGGGATCACCAGCAGCGCAGCGAGGAACGGGGAGATCGAGAGCTGCGTCGCCAGGTACCAGACGAGGTAGGCGCCGACGACAGCGATGTCCCCGTGAGCGAGGTTGATGATGCGCATCACACCGAACATCAGCGACAACCCGCACGCGAGCAGCGCGTAGAAGCCGCCGAGGAGCACGCCCTGGACGATGACGTTGACCCAGGTCACGACGCAGCTCCGGCGCTCGCGGGGCGCTGCGTTCCAAAGTAGGCGGCGGTGATCTGGTCGCGCGTGAGCTCCCTCGCGGCTCCTTCGAGGACGACCTCGCCGTGGAGCATGCAGGTGACGCGCGACGCCACGCCGAGCGCACGGCCGAGATCCTGCTCGACCAGCACGACTGTCGTCCCTCCGGCGATGAGCGACTTCAGCGAGTCGTAAACCGCGGCGACGGCGATCGGCGACAGCCCGAGCGACACCTCGTCAAGGAGGACCAGGCGCGGGTTGCACATCAGCGCGCGGCCGATCGCGGTCGCCTGCTGCTCGCCCCCGGAGAGAGTCGCGGCGCGCTGCTTGCGACGCTCCCGAAGCATCGGGAAGGCCTCGAGCACGCGATCGACAGTCCATTCCCCATGGCGCCGCTTGCCGCCCGCAATGCTGAGGTTCTCCTCGACCGACAGGCCGGGAAAGAGCCTGCGACCCTCGGGGACGAGCGCGATCCCGAGGCTCACTCGCCGGTGCGCGGGAATCCTGGTGATGTCGGCGCCGTCGAACACGATGGTCCCGGCCGCGGGACGATGCGCCCCGGCGATGGTACGGAGGAGCGTCGTCTTGCCCGCACCGTTGGCGCCGACCAGCGCGTGTGTCTCGCCATCCTCGATCGACAGCGTCACGCCGCGGACCGCCGTGAGCAACCCGTACTGCGCGTCAACCGCGCGCACCTCGAGCAGGCTCACGGTGCGGCCGCTCCGAGATACGCGTCGATGACCCGCGAGTCGGCGAGCACATCCCTGGGCAGGCCGTCGGCGATGATGCGGCCCGAGTCGAGACACACGAGCCGGTCGATGGCCTGCACGAGCACATGCACGATGTGCTCGATCCAGATGATCGCGATGCCGCGTGTGCGGAGCTGCTGGATCGTCGCGACGAGCTCGAGCGCTTCGGCGTCGGTCAGACCTCCACCGATCTCGTCGAGGAACAACACCTTTGGGTTTGTGGCGAGCGCTCGCGCGAGCTCGAGTCGCTTGCGATCGAGCAGGCCCAGATCGGCGGCCCTGCGGTTGGCGACATCGATGAGACCGCACGTCCGCAGCACGTCGACCGTTCGCTCGAACGCGGCCGTGCTGCGCAGGCCCGCGCCGAGCATCGCGCCGACGAGCACGTTCTCAAAGACCGTCATGCCGACGAACGGACGCGGGATCTGGTGCGTCCGGCCGATGCCCATGCGGCAGCGGCGATCGGCGCGCACACCGGTCACATCAGCGCCCTGATAGCGGACACGTCCCGACGTCGGACGTTGCGAGCCCGCAAGGATGTTCAGCAGCGTCGTCTTGCCGGCGCCGTTCGGTCCCACGACACCAACCGACTCCGCGGATCCGAGCGCAAAGTCGACTCCGTCGAGCACGACCAGCGCGCCGAATCGCTGAGCGATGCCGCTCGCCTCGAGCAGAGGATCCGACACCGGCACGACGATACGCGCCCCAGTCTTAGCTGTAAGCGGTCAGTGTCGCCGCAATGGGGACGTTGGCATCGTTCGAGTTCTCGCAGATCACGAAGTTGATCGGGTACGCGGTTCCCGGGGTCGCCACCCACTGACCACCGATGATCGGAGTCGCGACCACGTTGGGCGGAGTCCCACCGGTGCCCCATGCGAGATGACCGAGGGGTGTGTCGACGGCGAGGGTCTTCATCGCCGTGGCGACAGCCTGCTTGTCCTTGGGATTGCCGCTCGCCTTGAGCGCGGCGTTCGCGACGTCGAACAGCGCCAGGCTCGCGCCGGCCTGCTGGTTCCACTCCTTGCCGGAACTCGCCTGGTACCCGGTGGCGAGGTCCGCCGAGCTGACGCCGGTGAGCGACGACTTGTAGGGCCAGGTCGGCGCCCAGTACACGCCGCTGGCGAGACCGTTGCCGATCGAGCCGAGTGCCTCGACCTGCGATGGGAACAACCCGGTCTTGGCGATCTGCGCGATCTTCGGCTTGTAGCCCTGCTGCGCCGCCTGCTCCCAGAACGTCACGAAGTCGGGCGGGATCGGGAAGGTGTTGAAGATCTCGCAATTCTTCTGCTTGAAGAGCGAGATCTGTGCCGTGTAGTCGGTGCTGCCGTCGGCGTACGCGCCCGGGTCGATGATCGTGTAGCCGGCCTTCTTGAGCAGGGGTCCGAGTGCTCCGCGGATCGCGTTGCCGTCGGCGTCGTTCGGCCACATGACGCCGACCACCTTGTTGGTGGTGACCTGCGGCCAGAGCTTCGTGTACGCGTTGGCGAACTGCGCGACGCCGAACGCGAAGTGGTATGTCCACTTGAATGGAACGGGCGCCGCGGGGTTGGCCTGGCGCCCGAAATACCACGCCTCCCACGGCACGACCGTCGAGATGCAGGGCACGCCCGCGGCCTCGGCGGCATCCGACACGGGGTTGACCGTCTCAGGCGCGGATGTCGTGAGGATGAGATCGACGTTCGAGGTGTTGATCAGGTCCGCGGCAGCCTGCTGGGCGCGCGGACCGGACTGGCTGTCCTCCGTGATGATCTGCACGTCGTACTTCTTCGAACCGACGGTGAGGCCGTTTGCCCACGCCTTGCGGGCGAGCGAGACGACGTAGGGATCCGGCTCGCCGAACCCTGCTGCCGGTCCCGTCAGCGGGCTGACGTATCCGATCTTGATCGTCCCGGCGCTCGAGCTTCCGCCCGTGTTGCCGAGCGAGCCGCACGCGTCGAGGATCCCCCCGGCGACCATCGAGACCGAACCGGCGCCGAGGGCCTTGAGCACGGTGCGTCGAGACACCTGATGGTCGCCGATGAGACGGTCGACGATTGATACCCCGTCCGCTTTGACGAGGGTGTCCTCTTGCGCCATGGCCCGCACCCCGTACTGATCCGGCTAATGTTCGCATAGCGAACTCACGTTCTGTGGATGAACGTATCATATCCCTGTGGCAACAGGCAATACGGTGATTGACGAGGGACTGCGCCGTCGAATTACTATGGAAGTGAGGACGAGTGTTCGCTCTGCGGACATCATGAGGATCCGACGTGGCTGAGATCGTCTCGCTGACCGACGGCGTGGCCGAGGTGGTGCACGACGGCGACACGCTGGTCATGGAGGGCTTCACCCACCTCATCCCCTTCGCGGCCGGGCACGAGGTCATCCGGCAGGGCCGGCGCAACCTCACGCTGGTGCGGATGACGCCTGATCTGATCTACGACCAGCTCATCGGGATGGGATGCGCGACCAAGCTCATCTTCTCCTGGGGCGGCAACCCGGGGGTCGGATCCCTGCACCGGTTCCGAGATGCGGTCGAGAACGCGTGGCCGCTGCCGCTCGAGCTCGAGGAGCACAGCCACGCGGGGATGGCGAATCGCTATCTCGCAGGAGCGAGCGGCCTCCCGTTCGCCGTCCTACGCGGCTACGTCGGCACCGACCTGCCGGCGCACACGGACACGATCCGGCCGATCACGTGCCCCTTCACCGGCGAGGTGCTCACCGCGGTGCCGGCGCTGGCACCCGACGTGACGATCATCCACGCGCAACGGGCCGACCGGAAGGGCAACGTGCAGATGTGGGGCATCCTCGGCGTGCAGAAGGAGGCCGTGCTCGCCGCGAAGCGATCGCTCATCACCGTCGAGGAGATCGTCGACAGCCTCGATCCGCGGCCCCACGATGTGGTCCTGCCCTCGTTTGCGACCAACTACATCGCGCTCGCCCCGGGGGGCGCGCACCCGTCGTACGCGCAGGGATACTCGTATCGGGACAACGCGTTCTACACCGAGTGGGACGGCATCAGCCGCGAGCGCGAGACGTTTCTCCGCTGGATGGACGAGAACGTCCTGCGCAGGGCACCCGCGGCGTGACCGAGGAATACACCGCCGACGAGATGATGACCGTGGCCGCCGCCCGGCAGCTGCACAACGGGACGGTCTGTTTCGTCGGCATCGGTCTGCCGAGCACCGCGGCGAACCTGGCGCGGTTCACGCACGCGCCGGATGTCGTGCTCATCTACGAGTCGGGCACGCTCGGCGCCAAGCCGGACCGGTTGCCGCTCTCCATCGGCGACGGCATGCTCGCAGACACGGCCGACACCGTCGTGAGCGTTCCCGAGGTCTTCAACTACTGGTTGCAGCCCGGCAGGATCGACGTCGGGTTCCTCAGCGCGGCGCAGATCGACCGCTACGCCAATATCAACACCACGGTGATCGGCAAGGACTATCGGCATCCCGGCGTCCGGCTGCCGGGGGCTGGAGGCGCGCCCGAGATCGCGGCCTCGTGTCGCGAGGGTGTCGTCGTGGTCCGGCAGACGCTGCGCACGTTCGTCGACCGGGTGGACTTCGTCACGTCGGTCGGTTTCGGTCAGGGCCCGGGTGACCGCCAGCGCCTCGGCCTCCGCGGCGCGGGACCGCGAGTCGTCATTACGGACCTCGGCGTGCTGACGCCCCACCCCGACACGTGCGAGCTGACGCTGGTGAGCGTCCACCCCGGTGCGACCGCGGAGCAGGCACGGGCGGCGACCGGATGGCCGCTCGCGACCTCCCCGGACCTGTCGACCACAGACCCACCGAGTGCTGAGGAGCTCGCGGTGCTCCGCCGCCTGGAGGCGACCAAGGGCGCGTCGTGAGCGGTGAGGTCTTCATCCTGGACGCGGTGCGCACGCCGATCGGCCGCCACGGCGGCGCGCTTGCCGGGCAGCGTCCGGACGATCTCGCCGCGTACGTGATCACCGCACTGCTCAAGCGCACTCCGTCGCTCGAGCCGGCGCAGATCGGCGACGTGGTCTTTGGTGACGGCAACGGCGCCGGCGAGGACAACCGTAACGTCGCCCGCATGGCACTGCTGCTCGCGGGCGTGCCGCCGTCCGTTCCCGGGACGACCGTCAACCGCCTCTGCGGGTCCGGGCTCGAGGCGGTGATCCAGGCGAGTCGCGCGATCCAGGTCGGTGATCATTCGGTCTGCATCGCCGGCGGCGTCGAGTCGATGAGCCGCGCACCGTGGGTGATGCTCAAGCCCGAGCGTGGGTATCCCCGCACCAACGAGACGCTGTTCTCGACGACGCTCGGCTGGCGCATGGTGAACCCGCGCATGCCGGCGGAATGGACGATCTCGCTCGGTGAAGGCGCGGAGCTGCTCGCGTCCACGTATGGGATCACGCGTGAGGAGCAGGACGCGTTCGCGCTGCGCAGCCATCGCATGGCGGCCGCTGCGTGGGACGCCGGCCGCTATGCGGACGAGGTCGTTCCGATCGATGGCGTCGACCTCATCCGCGATGAGTGCATCCGTGGCGACAGCTCGCTCGAAGCGCTCGCCAGGCTTCGACCGGTGTTTCGCGGCGATGGCACGGTCACCGCCGGGAACGCGTCCCCGCTCAACGACGGCGCGGCTGCCGTGCTGCTCGCGGACTCCGACGGCGTGCGTCGCTCGGGCCGCGAACCGCTCGCCCGCATCGTCTCGCGAGGTGTGAGCGCAGTCGAGCCACCGATGTACGGGATCGGACCGGTCGAGGCGGCGAACGCGGCGCTTCGCAAAGCGGGCATCGGTTGGGACGACGTCGCGGTCGTCGAGCTCAACGAGGCGTTCGCGGCACAGTCGCTCGCCTGCCTGCACCTCTGGCCGGAGCTCGACCCCGAGAAGGTCAATCCGAACGGAGGAGCGATCGCGATCGGCCACCCGATCGGCTGCTCGGGAGCGCGGATCATCGCCTCGCTGGCTCATGAGCTGGCCCGGCGCGGCGGCGGTTTCGGGCTCGCGGCGATCTGCATCGGCGTCGGTCAGGGCCTCGCGGTCGTGGTGGAGCGCTGATGCCTTCGGTGCATCCACCCAACAACACACCGGCGTACCGCTCCAGCGAGCTGCGCGCCCCGAAACGCCCGCTTCGCGTGCTGCCGGAACGCTTCCCCGACCTCTCGGCGCCGCTGCTCACCGGCATCACGATCGGCCCCCTGGAGCACGACCTCACGCGTCAGCACGAGGGCGAACCGATCGGCGAGCGCATCACCATCAATGGGTCGGTCCGCGACGAGGACGGCGAGCCCGTGTCCGGGGCGCTCGTCCCGGGGATCCGCTGCTGCCGCTCGATCCGCTCGACAACGCGATGCCGGACCCCGCGGTGCGCGAGCGACTGGTCGCGCGCTGGTCGCTGGAGCTCACCCGGCCCGAGTGGTCACTCGGGTACGCATGGGACATCGTCGTCGCCGGGCGGGACGCCACCCCGCTGCACGATGATGGCGAGGAATGACGCTCCCGCTCACGCCGTCGCAGACCGTGGGGCCGTACTTCGCGATCGGGCCCGGCCCGACGATCGGCGCGCAGGTCGTTCCCGAGGGAACGCCGGGTGCGGTGCGCATCTCCGGGCACGTGCTCGACAGTGAAGGACAACCCGTGCGAGATGCGCTCGTCGAGACATGGCAGCCGGAAGGGGTGGCTCGATCCGCAACCGATGACGAGGGGCACGTCGCGGTGCTTGTGATCAAGCCGTCGGGCGCAACCGCGGGCGCAGCGCCACACATCGACGTGTCGGTGTTCGCACGCGGACTCCTGACCCGCCTCGTCACCAGGGTGTACTTCCCCGACGAGAGCACCGCCAACGGGAACGACGCCGCGCTGCGCGTGCTCACACCTGAAGAACGGGCGACGCTCATCGCTGCGAATGACGGCGCTGGCCTCCGGTTCGACACCCACCTTCAGGGCGAGCGTGAGACCGTCTTCTTCGACTGCTGACGGGCTCGTGGACCAGCTCTTCGGCAGCGCGGACGTGGATGACGCAGCCGGGGACGTGGCCTGGCTGCAGGCGATGCTCGACGCGGAGGCGGCGCTCGCGGGCGCCGAGGCGGCCGCGGGGCTCGTCCCCGCCGAGGCTGCCGCGGAGATCACGTCCGCGTGCCGTGCCGAGCGCTTTGACATCGCGGACATCGGACGCCGTGCCGTCGCGGCGGGCAACCCGGCGGCACCGCTGGTCAGCGACCTGGTCGCCGCGGTCTCACCCGCCACGCAGCGATATGTCCACCTGGGCGCGACCAGCCAGGACATCATCGACACCGCGCTCTCACTCATCGCGCAGCGCGCGCTCGATCTCATCCTCGCGGACCTGCGAGACGCGGCTACCGCGTGCGCGGCTCTCGCCGCGACCCATCGCGAGGCGCTGATGACGGCGCGCACCCTGTTGCAGCCCGCGGTTCCCACGACCTTCGGTCTCAAGGCCGCGGGGTGGCTGGTGGCGATCGATGAAGCACGCGAGCTGCTCACTCATGTCAGATCGGAACGCCTTGCGGTGCAGCTGGGCGGCGCGGCGGGAACGCTGGCACCGCTCCGCGAGTCAGGTGCCCGCGTGGTGCACGGATTCGCGGAGCGACTCGGGCTGGCTGAGCCGGTGATGCCGTGGCACACGGACCGCACACGCAGTGCGGAGCTTGCCGCCGCACTGGGAACCGCGATCGGCGTGCTCGGGAAGATCGCGCGCGACGTCACGCTGCTCGCGCAGGCGGAGGTCGCCGAGGCCCGCGAAGGCGGTGATGCCGAGCACGGGACGTCGTCGACGCTGCCGCAGAAGCACAACCCGGTCAGAGCCGTGCTCGTCATCGCCGCGGCGGAGCGAGCACCGGGGCTGGTCGCGACCGTGTTCCACGCGATGGTGCAGGAGCATGAACGGGCCACCGGCGCGTGGCATGCCGAGTGGGAGACGGTCCGTGCACTGCTCCGTCTCGCAGGTGGTGCCGGCCGTCACGCAGCCCGGTTGCTGAGCACCCTGTCCATCGATCCGGCGCGGATGGCCGAGAACCTCGGGTCGGACGGCGGGTTGGTGATGGCCGAGAGCCTCGCCGGCGTGCTGGCGGTACGGAGCGGACGCGGGGCGGCGCGAGACATCGTCCGGCGCTGCAGCGACGAGGCCGCGCAGCGTCACGTCGCGTTCGCCACCGTGGTCGCGACCGACCCGGCGGTGTGCGGTCATCTGACCGCGGCGGAGATCGCTGCGGCGCTTGACCCCGGCGCATACCTCGGTTCGGCGCAGGAGTTCATCAGGCGTGCGGAACGCGCGCACGCCGCCATCGAGGTGTCGGGGTGACGGTCGCACTCGCGTACACCATCCTCGGGGACCGGAGCCGGCCGGTGCTGGTGATGAGCAGCTCGCTCGGAACCACGCGGTCGATGTGGGAACCGCAGCACCCGTTGCAATCCGAGTACTGCCTGCTCCTCTACGATCACCGCGGTCATGGTGAGTCGCCGGCCCCGAACGGCCCGTACAGCATTGACGATCTGGGCAACGACGTCATCGCGCTGCTCGACGATCTCGGTGTCGAGTCCGCGTCCTTCTGCGGTCTGTCGCTCGGCGGCATGGTGGGGCTCTGGCTCGCGTCGCATCATCCGCAGCGCATCGAACGTCTCGTCGCGATGTGCGCGCTCGCGCGTCTGGAGCCGGTGAGCCGGTACAGCGAGCGAGCGCTCGCGGTGCGCGCCGGTGGCCTCGAGTCGATCGCCGCAGACGTCGTGTCGCACTGGTTCACACCGGCGTTCCTCGCGCGGGATCCAGCGACGGTCAGCCGTCTCACGCGAGAGCTGGCGGGGCTGTCCGCGGAGGGATATGCCGGCTGCTGCGATGCGATCGTCGCCTGCGATCTGCGTGATCGGATACATCGGATCGATGCGCCGACGTTGTTGATCGCCGGGGCGGATGACCCGATCGTGCGACCTTCGGCGGCGGTGCTCTTCGGCGCGTCGTTCCGCGACGCGAGCGTCGCCGTCGTGCCGGACGCCGCGCACCTCGTCAACATCGAGCAACCCGACATCGTCAGCAGACTGGTCCGCGAACATCTGGCTGAAGAGCGGGGTGAGACCTGATGGCGGACGACCTCCGAGAGCAGGGGATGACGACCCGCCGCGAGGTGCTCGGAGACGCGCATGTCGACCGGGCGATGCGTGACGCGAACGCGTTCACCAACGACTTCCAGGAGCACATCACGCGCTACGCGTGGGGTGCTGTCTGGGCGCGACCGGGGCTGGATCGCCGGACACGCAGCTGCATCACCGTGGCGATGCTGGCCGCACAGGGCAACGAGCACGAGCTGGAGATGCACATCCGTGCCGCACTGCGAAACGGGGTCACCGCCGACGAGCTGAAGGAGGTGCTCCTGCAGGTTGCCGTGTACGCGGGTGTGCCGCGCGCGAACCGTGCCTTCAGCATCGCCCGTGGTGTGCTCGACGCCGGCGGTGCGCCGCAGCCCGCGCCCAGCGAGCCGGCATGACCGACTCGCGCGCGGAGCATGCGGTTGGAGCGGACTTCGTGCAGTCGCTCGCGCGCGGCCTTGCGGTGATCCGTGCTTTCGACGCTGAGCACCCCGAGCTCACGCTCAGCGACGTTGCTCGCGCAGCCGGGTTGACACGTGCCTCGGCGCGCCGCTTCCTGCGCACGCTCACCGAGCTCGGCTACGTGCGCAGCAGCGGCCGTCTGTTCGCGTTGCGCCCGCGCGTCCTCGAGCTCGGATACGCATACCTCTCGAGCCTCAGCCTGCACGAGGTCGCGCAGCCGCACCTCGAGCGCCTCGTCGCGACGCTGCGCGAGTCCTCGTCGGTCTCGGTCCTCGACGCCGACGATGTCGTCTACGTCGCCCGCGTCCCGACCCGGCGGATCATGACGATCACCATCAGCGTGGGCACGCGCTTCCCCGCGTATGCAACGTCGATGGGGCGCGTGCTGCTCGCCGGGCAGAGCGACGAGTGGCTCGACGGCTACTTCGCGTCTGTGGAGCTGCGCCGCCTGACAGCGCGCACCGTCACCGACGTCGACGCGCTGCGTGCCGAGCTGTTGCTCGTGCGGCGTCAGGGGTGGTCCTTCGTCAACGAGGAGCTCGAAGAGGGATTGCGCGCCATCGCCGCCCCCATCCACGACCTCTCGGGGCGTGTCACCGCCGCGGTCAACGTGTCGTCACCTGTGAGCCGTGGAAGCCCGGATCTCGTGCGCGAGGAGTTCCTTCCACACCTGCTTGCAGCGGCGCGCGGCATCGAGGAGGACCTCCGCCACAGCAGCAACGGATCGCGCTAGCGTCTCGAGCATGCCAGTCCAGCGAGTCGGTGACATCGACATGTACTACGAGTTCCATGGAGCAGGGGATCCCGTGGTGCTGATCGGTGGTCTCGCCAACGACCTCTCGGAATCGGAGCAGCTGATCGCGAGGCTTGCGCGCACCAACCGTGTGCTCGCGTTCGACAACCGCGGCGCGGGACGCACCGACAAGCCGGACGTCCCGTACTCCATCGAGATGATGGCCGAGGACACCGCCGGGCTCATGCGGGCACTGGGTATCAGCGCAGCGACCGTCCTCGGCATCTCGATGGGAGGCAAGATCGCGATGCAGCTGACGCTCGAACATCCGGAGCTGGTGGCACGCCTGATCCTCGTGAGCACGTCCGCGACCGCGCGACCGGACAACGGGCCGACGCGCATGGAGATGCTCATGTTTCTCGCCAGCTTCCTCTTCCGCGGCAAGTACCCACAGCCGGCATTTGCGCGCGAGCGCCAGCGCCAGGCGTCGCGCGTGTTCGAGTGCATCGACCGCCTGGATGAGATCCAGGTGCCCGCGACGATCATGCACGGTCGCAATGACTGGATCGCCCCGTTGCGCCGGGCCGAGGAGATGCGCCAGGGTATCGCGCGCTCGCAGCTGGTGACGTTCCGCGGTGGCCATCTCTTCTTCATGCGCAAGGAGCGCAAGTGGTTCTTCGACTCCCTCGACTCGGCGCTGACCTTCGGGGATCCGGTGAAGCTGGCATGACCACCCGGATCGCCCTCCTGCGCGGGATCAACGTCGGGCGCAACAAGCGGATCGCCATGGGGGATCTGCGCGCGATGATCCAGTCGCTCGGATACGAGGATGTTCGCACCCACATCCAGAGCGGCAACGTGATCTTCGTTGCCGGCGCGGGAAAGGACACGACGCTGGAGCAGCACATCTCGGCGGGTATCAGGACGACGTTCGGCATGGACGTTGCCGTGATGGTCCGAACCGCGGCCGAGATCGCGTCGGTCGTCGATTCGAATCCGTTCGTCGCGCGCGGCGCCGAAACGCGTGAGCTGCACGCGACCTTCGTCGCCACGGCACCACCCGCCGCGAAAATCGATACTGTCGACCGCGATGCGTGCGCTCCGGACGAGTTCGCGGTCGGCGACCGCGTGATCTACATGCGTCTGCGCAACGGCATCATGGGGTCTCGCCTGCCCGACTGGGACAAGGTGCTGGGAGTACAGACGACGACGCGGAACTGGAACACGACCGTGCGGCTTCGCGACCTGACGGCGTGATCGCCACATGACGTTCTTCGTCGTGCTGCGCCGCACGGGCCCGGCGTGGAGGGAGGGACGTCCGCTGGAAGAGCAGTGCGGTTGGACCGAGCACGCCGCGTTCATGGACGGGCTCGTCGCATCCGGGTTCGTGGTGCTCGGGGGGCCGCTTGGTGACGAGCACCGGGTTGTCCTCGTCGTCGACGCCGAGTCCGAGGACGCGGTGCGCAAGACGCTGGTGCGCGATCCCTGGGACCAGACGCACCTACGCATCGACACCGTCGATCGCTGGACGATCCGCCTCGACGGACGCCGAACCAGACCGGCTTAGCGCCGTCGCTCGGGCCTCCACCGGCTGTGATGGGTGCGGACCTCGCCTTCGCGGATGAGCTGCAACCTCGGTTTGGGACCGTCGGTGCGCCCTGATTGCGGCTTGCGGCTCCCGGCCTTGAACGGATCCGGCCAGTCGACGCCGGGACCCGAATAGCCCTGATCGGCGGCCGCATGCAGCGTCCACTGCGGGTCGTACAGGTGCGCGCGGGCGAGCGCGCAGAGGTCCGCTCGGCCGGCGAGCACGATCGAGTTGACGTCGTCATACGACGAGATGACACCGACGGCGATCGTCGCGATCCCGACCTCGTTGCGGATGCGGTCGGCGTATGGCGTCTGGTACGACCGGCCGAAGGCCGGCCGCTCGTCCTTCAGCACCTGTCCGGACGAGACGTCGATCGCGTCGGCGCCGTGCGCCGCGAACGCACGGGCGATCTCGACCGCATCGTCGGCGTCGATGCCTCCCTCGTGCCAGTCGGTTGCGGAGATGCGCACGGTCATCGGCTTGCGCGGTGGCCAGACGGCGCGTATGGCGTCGAACACCTCGAGCGGATAGCGCATGCGGTGATCGAGCGACCCGCCGTACGCGTCGGTCCGCTGATTGGTGATGGGCGAGATGAAGCTCGACAGTAGGTACCCGTGCGCGCAATGCAGCTCGAGGAGATCGAAGCCGGCGCGGTCCCCGGTCTCGGCGGCCGAGACGAACTGCTCGCGGATCGCGTCCATCTCCGCGGTGCTGAGCTCGCGTGGCACCTGGTTGAGCGGCGAGTACGCGAGGGCTGAAGGCCCCACGACCTCCCAGTTGCTGTCCGGGAGCGGCTCGTCGATGCCCTCCCACATGAGCTTGGTCGAACCCTTCCGCCCCGAGTGGCCGAGCTGCAGGCCGATGTGCGCGCTCGTGCGCTCGTGCACGAACTCGACCACGCGCCGCCAGGCCGCCTCGTGCTCGGGGCGGTACATGCCGGCGCATCCGGGCGTGATGCGTCCCTCCGCGGAGACGCACACCATCTCCGTCATCACCACGCCCGCGCCGCCGAGCGCCTTGCTGCCGGTGTTGACGAGGTGAAAGTCGTTGGGCATCCCGTCGGTCGCCGAGTACATGTCCATCGCCGAGACGATCACGCGATTCTTCAGCTCGAGCCCGCGAAGGTTGAACGGCTGAAACATCGGTGGCGCATCGGGTCCGGCGTGTCTGCCGACCTCACGCTCCACGCGTGCGTCGAACCACGCGTCGACGCGGGCGACGAACTCCGGGTCGCGGAGGCGCAGGTTGTCGTACGTGACGCGTCTGCTTCGCGTCAGGATGTTGAACGCGAACTGGAGCGGGTCCTGATGCACGTACTGGCCGAGGTTCTCGAACCACTCGAGGCTCGCCTGTGCGGCGCGCTGTGTCGAGACGACCACCGGTTTGCGCTCGGCTTCGTATGCCGCCAGCGCGTCCGCGATGCCAGGCTGCTCGTGCAGGCATGCGGCGAGTGCGAGCGCATCCTCCATCGCGAGCTTCGTACCCGAACCGATCGAGAAGTGCGCGGTGTGCGCTGCGTCGCCGAGGAGCACGACATTGTTGTGCGACCACGCCTCGTTGCGCACTGTCGTGAAGCTGATCCACCGCGAGTTGTTGGCGTGGACCGCGTGGCCGCCGAGGATGTCGCTGAAGAGCGTGCGGATCTGGGCGATGCTCGCGCCGTCGCTCTCGCCGGGGGTGAAGGGGCGCGCCGCCTGCCGGGCGAACCCCGCGCGCTGCCACACCGCGTCGTTCATCTCGACGATGAAGGTGCTGCCGGTGGCGTCGAACGGATAGGCGTGGATCTGCATCACGCCGTGCGGCGTTTCGACGATGTAGAACTTGAATGCGTCGAAGACGAGGTCCGTGCCGAGCCACATGAACTTGCAGCGGCGCACATCCAGCTGCGGTCGGAATGAATCGGCGTACCGCGTACGTGTCGCCGAGTTCACACCGTCCGATCCGACGACGAGGTCGTACTCCGCGGACAGCGTGTCGAGCGGCGGCGCCTCGGTGTTGAACCGCAGCGTGATGCCGAGCGTCATGCATCGCTCCTGGAGGATCTGAAGCAGGCGCCGGCGGCTCATGGCCGCGAAACCGTGTCCTCCGGAGGTGATGACCTGGCCCTTGAAGTGGATGTCGATGTCGTCCCAGCGCGCGAACTCCCGCGACATCGCGTGACGGATCGCCGGGTCCGCATGCTCGATGCCGCCGAGCGTCTCGTCCGAGAAGACCACGCCGAAGCCGAATGTGTCGTCGGCCGCGTTGCGCTCCCAGACCGTGATGTCGGCGCGCGGATCGAGCTGGCGGGCGAGCGCCGCGAAGTAGAGTCCGCCCGGTCCACCCCCGACAACCGCAATGCGCATGTGAGTCGGTGCGCAACTGTAGAGTGTCGAGCGTCGTGAGTGTGCCGTCATCAGCATGCCGTCGTCGATCCATTTCGCCGATCTGACGTCGCCGCGGGCCCGGGCGATGCTCGACTCCGGGCCGGTGCCGGTGCTCCTCCTTCCCGTGGGCGCCGTGGAGCCGCACGGACCGCACGCGCCGCTGCGGACCGATTCGATCATCTCGTCCGCCGTCTGCGAGCGAGCCGCGATCGAACTGTCCGGCGACCCGAGGATCCGCGCACTGGTGCTGCCTGAGATCGGGTTCGGTGTCACCCAATACGCAGCGGCATTCACGGGCGCGGTGACCATCAGCGAGGAGACCCTGTACGCGCTGGTCGTCGAGGTCTGCTCCTCGCTGCGTGCGCAGGGCTTCCGCCACCAGGTGATCGTGAACAGCCATTTCGAGCCTGCTCAGGTGGCCACCCTGCGACGGGCGGCCGAAACGGCGCACGCCGGCCTGCTCGATCTGACGCGCCGGGTGGTCGCCGAGCAGCTCACCGATGAGTTCAAGAGCGGGGCTTCCCATGCGGGACGCTACGAGACCTCGCTCATCCTCGCCACGCAGCCCGAGCTCATCGAGACGGACGTCATGCGCATGCTCCCGGCGTTACGGGTGAACATGCCGGCCGCGATGGCCGCGGGACAGACCGACTTTCTCGCGATGGGCATGGACCGGGCGTACTGCGGGGCGCCCGCAGAGGCGACGGCCCGCGAGGGCGACACGACCCTCGCCACGCTCGCGGCCCTGCTCATCGACCTGATCCGCGCACAGATCGAGCCCGAGCCTGGGCGGTGACCCCGACGCCGGAGCGCCTCAACCTGGCGACGCACTTTGTCGATCGCAACGTCGCCGAGGGTCGTGGCCATCGCACGGCGCTCATCGACGGCGACCGCTCATGCTCCTATGCGAGCCTCGCTGCGCTCGTCAACCAGGCGGGCAACGCTCTGCTCGAGCTCGGTGTGCACGCCGGGCACCGGGTGCTCCTTGCGCTGACCGACTCCGTGGAGTTCGTCGCGACGTGGTACGCGGCGCAGAAGATCGGTGCGGTCACTGCCGAGGTCTACACGTTCCTGCAGCCCAAGGACTACGCGTATTACGTCGACTACACCGGCGCGACCGTCGTCGTCGTGGACGGCGCAACGCTCGAGCGCGTGCGGGGGGCGACCCGGGACTCGAGTGTGAAGCCGATGCTGCTGGTGCTCGGTGCGGCCTCCGGCGACCTCCGCGACGGTGAGGTGTCTTTCGAGACGCTGGTCGGACGCCAGCAGACGACGCTGGCGCCGGCGGCGACGATGCTCGACAGCATCGCGCTCTGGAAGTTCACCACCGGCAGCACCGGCAGGCCCAAGGCGTGCGTCCATCGCGCCCGCAGCCCGATGGTCAGCTACGACGGGTACGCGCGCGGCGTGCTCGACATCCGCGCGGACGACATCGTCCTGCCGGTGCCCAAGCTGTTCTTCGGCTACGCGCGTGACCTCGCGGCGCTCTTCCCATTCGGCGTGGGTGGGGCCGGGCTCATCTTCCCCGAGCGGACGACGCCGGAGCGCATCTTCGAGCTGATCGCGCGGCACCGTCCGACGATCCTCGTGAATGTGCCGACGATGATGCAGGCGATGCTCGATCATCCGAGTGCCGCGGAACAGGATCTCAGCTGTCTCCGGCTCTGCACCTCCGCCGGTGAGGCGCTTCCCGAACCACTGCACCACCGCTGGAACGACGTGTTCGGCGTCGAGGTGCTGGACGGGATCGGGTCATCCGAGGCGTACCACATCTACATCTCGAACCGCCCGGGCCGGTCGCGGCCGGGGAGCATCGGCGAGGTCGTTCCGGGCTACGACGTCACCGTGGTCGACGACGACGGCACGCCGGTGCCGGACGGCACCATCGGGCGCCTCTGGATCCGGGGGGAGAGTGCCGCCACGGAGTACCGGGGTGATCCGGCCGCGACCGCGCGCACCTTCGCGGCGAACCTCGTCATGAGTGGCGACCTCGCCGAGCGTGACGCCGGCGGATTCTTCCTCTACCGGGGCAGGGCCGACGACCTGCTCAAGGTCGGCGGGATCTACGTCGCGCCGGCGGAGATCGAGCGCTGCCTGGCGACGCACCCCGACGTCGTGGAGTGCGCGGTCGTCGCCGCGGACCGCGAAGGATTGACGCGGAGCTGCGCCTGGGTGGTCACCAGGCCGGGCGCCACGGCGACTCCCGAAGCGTTGCAGGCGTTCGTTCGCGAGCGTCTGGCACCGCACAAGGTCCCGCGCGAGGTGCGTGTCGTGGAGCACCTCCCGCGCACCGGTTCGGGCAAGATCGACCGGGCATCGCTTCGCGAGGCGGCGATCGCGACGCCGGCAGTCGACCAAGGAGGCGCAGCGCGATGACGAAGTTCCGGGCATCGGCCGGGTTCACCGACCGGTGGCAGCACTTCGACTTCGCGGTGACCGATGGCATCGCCACGATCACGCTCGCGCGACCCGAGAAGCTCAGTGCGCTGACCTTCGACGTCTATGCCGACCTCCGCGACCTGCTCGCGGAACTGCCGCACCGAGGCGATGCACGCGTGCTCGTCATCACCGGTAGCGGCCGCGGTTTCTGCTCGGGTGGCGATGTGGTCGAGATCATCGGAGCGCTCCGGTCGATGGAGTCCGGCGATCTGCTCGAGTTCACGCGGATGACCGGATCAGTCGTGCGGGCGCTTCGCGAGTGCCCGCTGCCGGTGATCGCTGCGGTCAACGGCATCGCCGCCGGGGCCGGCGCGGTGATCGCCCTGGCGTCCGACCTCCGGCTCCTCGCGCGCTCAGCGCGATTCGCCTTCCTCTTCACGAAGGTGGGGCTGGCGGGCGCGGACATGGGGTCCGCGTATCTGCTCCCACGTGTGATCGGGCTCGGGCGGGCGACGGAGCTGCTGATGCTCGGCGACACCGTCGATTCGGAGCGTGCGCTGCAGATCGGTCTCGCGACCACGGTCGTCGATGACGAGGCCCTGCCTGCTGCCGCCCGCGAGCTCGCCTCCCGTCTCGCCGGCGGACCGGCACTTGCGTACTCGACCACCAAGGTGCTGCTCACACGCGAGCTCGACATGGACCTCGGCGGCGCGCTGGAGCTCGAGGCGATGACCCAGGCGCTGCTCATGGGCAGCCATGACCACGCCGAGTTCCACCGCGCGTGGACCGAGGGTCGCGAGCCCGCATGGGAGGGTCGATGACACCCAAGCCCGAGATCGTCGTCGCACCGGGCCTCGCACCGCCGGCCGGCTTCTCGCACGCGGTCGTCGCGGCGTCCGGAACGACGATCTACCTGGGCGGCCAGACGGCGCAGGCTCCCGACGGAACGATCCAGGGAGTGACGATCGTCGAGCAGTTCGACCTTGCGGCGCGCAACCTCCTCGCGGCCCTTGCCGCGGCCGGCGGCGAGCCCGACGATCTCGTCTCGCTGCAGATCTTCGTCACCAATCTCGCCGCGTACCGCCTCGCGATGCCGGAGATCGGAACGGTCTGGCGGCAGCATTTCGGCCGCCGCTATCCGGCGATGGCGCTGATCGGTGTCACCGAGCTCTTCGATCCGCGCGCGCTGGTTGAGCTCGTCGGCATCGCCGTTCGGGGATGAGCACCACCTACGCCCACCTCTCCGAGGCCCAGCGGGAGCTGCTGGCTCGAAGCGGGCGCATCGCGCGTGACGTGCTCGCGCCGCTTGCCCGCAACGGCGAGCCGGGTCGTGTCAACCGCCCGCTGGTTGCCGCGCTGTCGTCGCACGGCCTGGTCCCCGAGGTCCTCGGTGCCGGACGCGATCTCTCCGTCGTCAACCTCTGCCTCATCAGAGAAGGGCTGGCGCAACACTCGACGGAGGCCGAGATCGCCTTCGCCGTCCAGGGCCTCGGCTCGCATCCGATCCTGTCCGCGGGCCGTCAGGAGGTGGCCGATGTCTGGATGCCGCGAGTCGTCGCCGGCGAGGCGGTCGCCGCGTTCGCGCTCACCGAGCCCGGCGCTGGGTCCGACGCGGCCTCGCTGTCGCTGACCGCGGAGCCGGACGGCGGCGGCTTCCGCCTCTCCGGCGAGAAGGTGTTCATCTCGAACGCTCCCGAGGCGGACATCTACACGGTCTTTGCGCGAACCACCGCTGGTGCGGGCGCGCGCGGTGTCACCGCCTTCGCGGTCCTCGGAGACAGCCCCGGCCTGTCCGGGAACCCGATCCCCTTCGTCGCCGATCACCCGATCGGGCGTTTGCGCTTCGACGGCGTCCCGGTTCCCGCCACCCACGTCCTCGGCGAGGTCGATCACGGCTTCGGTGTCGCCATGCGCACGCTCGATCTCTTCCGCCCGAGCGTTGGAGCGGCGGCGGTCGGCATGGCACAGGCCGCGCTCGATGCTGCGGTGCTCCACGCGCAGGAGCGCGAGGCGTTCGGACGCCCGCTCTCGGCGCTGCAGGGCGTGAGCCACCAGCTCGCCGACGTGGCGACCCGCGTCCAGGCATCGCGGCTGCTCGTGCATTCGGCGGCGGCCGCGCACGACGCCGGGATCACCCCGATCACCGAGGCTGCCGCCATGGCGAAGCTCTTCGCGACCGAGACGGCCGCCCTGGCCGTCGATGTCGCCATCCAGGTCCATGGGGCGGGGGCGCTCGAGCACGGACATCTCCTCGAGCACCTCTACCGCGAGGTGCGCGGCATCCGGATCTACGAGGGGGCGTCCGAGGTGCAGCGGGAGATCATCGCGCGGCAGCTGTTCCGCCGGGCCGGTCGCGAATCATGAGGAGCGATTCGACGCGCCGACCATCGCGGGTGTCGGTGTCGAGGAAGCGCTCGACCACGCGCATGCCTGCCCGGACGTATGCGGCCTGCGCTCGCAGGTTGCCGGCCTCGGTGGCCAGGGCGACCGTCGTCGCTCCGTGTTCCGTGAAGAGGTGGTCCGAGATCAGGCGTACGGTCCGCGAGCCGATGCCGCGGTCTACGAGGGAGCGCTCCCCGATGAAGATGTCGAGCCCCCAGGCGCCGGAGGGGATCGTGATCCCGACCTCTGCGAGGTACTCGAGCTCCTCGTCCCAGGGGTAGAACTGGAGGTAGCCGGCCGGTCTCCCGTCGACCTCGATGATGCAGGCGATCGTCGCATCCCCGGGCTGCGTCAGCGGGCGCAGCTCCGCGATCGCGCCTTCCAGGGTCAGCGGGGGATCGTCGGGATCCCACCACTCACGGATGTGGGGCCGGTTCCGCCATTCCACGATCCGCTCGTAGTCGGCGGGCTGGTTCCGCATGCGCCGGATGGCCACGCCCCCGTCCGTTGCGATGACGTCATTCACAAGAGCGGGTATCGAGTCACTCGCGATGACGATACGCCGGGGCCGCGCGAATACGATGCCAAGCGTGCGTGTGCTCGTCGTCGAAGACGAACCCGAGGTCGCGGGCAGCCTAGCCCGGGGACTGGCGGAGGCCGGTATGTCGGTCGATGTCGCGCTCTCCGCGGAGGAGGCGCTCGACACGATTCGAACGAGCCTGCCCTATGACGTGGCCGTCCTCGACGTCATGCTCGGCGGCGATCTCGACGGCACCGACCTCTGCCGCTGGCTGCGAGCGCAGAGCGCGCCGACCGCGGTGCTCATGCTCACCGCACGCGACGACGTTCGCGACCGCCTGACCGGATTCGACGCCGGCGCCGACGACTACCTCGCCAAGCCGTTTCATTTCGAGGAGGTGCTGGCACGCGTTCGCGCCCTCAGCCGGCGGCAGCGAGGTCCGCAGGTCCGCGTGCTCCAGGCTGGGAACCTCAGCATGGACAGCGCTGCGCGACAGATCATGGTCGGCGGAGACGTTCTTCCGACCACCCGCCGGGAGTACGAGCTGCTCGAGCTGTTCCTCCGGCATCCCGGGCAGGTGCTCAGCAAGGAGCAGATCCACGACGCCGTCTGGGGTGACGGGCAGACCGTCGACTCCGGGCTCGTCGAGGTCTACGCCGGCAAGGTCCGCCGCAAGCTCACGGCGGCGAGCGCCGACGTGATCATCGAGACGTGCCGCGGGATCGGGTACCGCCTGATCAGCGACCGCGCCGCGGTCGCCTGACCATGGTCGCCATCCCCTGGAACCGCGATGCGTTCACGCCGCGGCAGCTGACCAGTCGTGTCGGGCGCCTGGCCATCTTCCTCGGCTGTCTCTTCCTGCTCGGTTTCGTCACGATCGTCGAGGTCGTCGTCCCCAACAACCCGACCCTCGGCGGCTTCCTGCTCCTCACGGTTCTCTTCTCCGCGTGGCTGCTGCCGACACCCTTCACGGCCACGGTCACGCTCCTCGCGATCACGGTCACCGTCTTCACCGCGACGGTGGGCGCCATCGACCCGCTGACCGCGAAATTCCAGTTCACCGCCGTGGTCGTGACCGCGTGCCTGAGCGAGATGACCGTCCGGTCCCTGGTGGCCCGCGAGCAAGCCCAGTCGGCGACGACGGATCAGCTGCGCCGGTTCACCGCGGACGCCGCCCACGAGCTGCGCAATCCGCTCTCGGCGCTGCAGAGCGAGCTCGAGATCACGCTGCGCCAGGAGCGCACCTGTGACGAGCTCACGGCCACCGTTCGCCTCGCGCTGCAGAACACCCGGCGGCTCGTGAAGATCTCCGAATCGCTGCTGACGCTTTCGCGCAGCGATGCCGGTGGTCTCATGACATCGGTGGTGCGCATCGATCTCAGTGACGTCCTCGAGGAGGCGTACGCGCGTTGGGAGGGCCACGCGGCGGCGATGGGCGTCCATATCTCGAAGTCACTGCGTTGCGAGGCGTCGCTCGCCGGCGACGCATTGCTGCTCGGCCGGTTGTTCGACAACCTCCTCGAGAACGCGCTCGCGCACACGCCGCACGATGGCGTCGTCGACCTCGCGATGACGGCGTCCCCGCCGGGGGGCTGCTCGGTGTCGATCACGGACAGCGGTCCGGGTATTCCCGCAGCGCTGCGCCCGGTCGTGTTCGAGCGCTTCGCACGCGGTGACAGCTCGCGCTCGCGGCGGACCGGCGGCGCCGGACTCGGGCTCTCCATCTGCGCGGCCATCGTTTCCGCCCACAAGGGCACGATCGCAATCGATGACAACTCTGTTGGCGGAACGCGAATCGTTGTCCGACTTCCTGTTACGGAGCTTTCCGAAAGGGTTTGAGTTCCCGGCTCAATCTGAGGATATCGCCTCGGTACACCGGGGAACAGCATTCATCGGAGACATCATCATGGTCGACAGGGTTACAGAGGTCAGCGAGCGTATCCGGGCAGTGCTCGATCGGCTCAACACTCGCGAAGAGGGTCAGGGCATGGTCGAGTACGCACTCATCCTCGTGCTCATCTCCATCGTGGTCATCGTGATCCTCACGACACTCGGCCACCGCGTGAACAACGTCTTCTCGAACGTCAGCAAAGGGCTCTCGAGCTAAGGACTTCAGCCTGCGTGCGCGGCTGCGGGCTGCGGGCTCGGCGCCGGATGGGGACGGGCCCGTGGCAGGAACATCGAGAGGATGCCTGTCAGCGCCCAGAAGCCGACGTTGAACAGCAGGATGCGCTCCACCGACGAGACGAAGGTGCGGGCCAGCGCAACCTCCGCCGCGCTCCTGAAGGCGTTGGCCACCGGATTCGTCGTCGGCGACGTGCTGGCTGCGGGGCAGCCCGGGATCGGCTGAGACGGATCGCTCGACGACGCCTGTGCCTTGAAGCATCGGGTGAATGTCGCGACCGACGCCTCGGACTGCGCGGGAGGTACGCCGGCAGCGGCAAGCTGCGTCTGCAGCTGGGGCGTCACCGTTGCGATGGCGGTCGTGGCGCGGCTCGAGAGCAACCCGAAGAAGACGACGCCCACGACGGCAACGCCGATGGCGCCACCGAGCTGCTGAAACGTGGTGAGCACGCCCGACGCCGACCCGGCGTCGCGCCCCGGCACACCCGCAAGGATGATGTTGAGCAGCGGCGCGATCACAGTCCCGAGCCCGAGCCCGCTGATGAGGAACGACGGGATCAGGTCCCATCCGGTGACGCTCGTGCCCGCCACGTGCAGCGTCAGCATGATGCCGAGGATCCCGACGACGAGGAGTGTGGATCCGATCGCGATCGTCCACTTCCCGAGGCGAGGTGCGACGCGCGCCGACATCGCGGACGCGAACGCCGATCCCAGGCTCCACGGGATGGTGGTCAGCCCGGCGTTCAGAGCGCTGTATCCCAACCCGACCTGGAGCATGAGACTGAAGGTGAAGAAGAACGCGGGGATGCCGGCGATGAAGACCGCGGAGATGACGACGCCGATGCGGAAGGAGGGGATGTGGAACAGCGACAGCTGTACGAGCGGGAACCGCGTCGACGGCAGTGCCCGCTCATAGAGGATGAACGCCAGCAGCGCGAACGGGCTCAGTCCCATGCAGATGAACGTCCACGCCGGCCATCCGGCGACCTGACCCTCGACGAGTGGGTAGACCAGCAGCAGGATCCCGGCCGTCGCGAGCACGACTCCCACGAGGTCGAGTCGTTTGGCATTCGGCGCGCGGGACTCCGTGACCAGACGGGTTGCGGCGATGAGCGCCGCGATGCCGATCGGCAGGTTGACGAGGAAGATCCACCGCCATGATCCGCCGGTGATGTCGTTGCGGATGATCAGACCACCGGCAAGCGGCCCCGTGATGGTCGCGATGCCGATGACCGCGCCGACCAGGCCGAACACCCGCGCGCGCTCCTGCGGCGGGAAGCTCACCTGGATGACGGAGAGGACCTGCGGGTACATGAGCGCCGCCATCGTTCCCTGGAGCACTCGTGAGAGGTCGAGCATGATGGCGCTCTGGGCGAGACCGCACAGCGCCGACGCGATCACGAAGCCGGACATCCCGATGAGGAACAGCTTCTTCCTGCCAAAGATGTCACCAAGTCGACCGCCGGTGATGAGCATCACGGCGTAGGCAAGCCCATACCCCGCCACGACGAACTGGATGTCGGCGTTGTTGGCCGAGAGGTTGCTGCGGATGGCCGGGACCGCGACGTTCACGATGGACACGTCGAGCAGCACCATGAACAGCGCGGTCATGACGCTCCCCAGCGCAAGCCAGCGGCGCGGATCGACGTCGCCCGTGCGCGGGGCGGCGGTGGGATCGTGCCCTGCTCCGGGCGACGGTGCGATCTCCGTTGTCTCAGTCATCTCGTGCGCGGTCTCCAGCAGGGTTCAGGTCGGGCGAACATCTTGCCAGAGTCCCGTTCGAACTCCGCCCGACCGAGTCAGCCACTCGCGAGCGGGCCGTTCAGCGCGGTGTGGACGATCCCGACCGCGAGCACCGCGAACATCGTCGCCACGTGGTTGCGTCGGATGCGCCGGCGCGACTCGCGCTTGGCGCCGGACAGGCCGCTCCCGGCGAACGCTGTGAGGACCAGCAATCCCACGGCGGCGGCGCCGGCCCAGATCCCGATCTCCTCGCCGGCAGGGAGGGTCGCGCGACCCACCGAGGAGAGGCAGTGGCCGATCCCGGCGAGCGCCGCCACCGAGCCGGACCAGTTATGTGCGCGGAACCAAGCCATCGAGAAACCGTGACCACCGGCCACTCGCCATCGATTCATGAGCGACGCCCCGATGGCGACGCCGAAGAGCGCGGCCGCGACCCACCCGGTGATGGAGTCGACCAGGCTCATCCGCGAACGGCGCGGCGACTCCGCGTCATGCCTCTATGCTCGATGACCATGGAGATGCAGTATCGACGCCTCGGGCATTCGGGGCTCCGCGTCAGCGTGCTGTCGTTCGGGTCGTGGGTCAGCTTCGGCCCTCAGCTGGCCGGCGCCACCGCGCGGGACTGCCTCGCGGCGGCATACGACGCCGGCATCAACTTCTTCGACAACGCCGAGGTCTACTCGGGCGGCGAGTCGGAGACGATCATGGGTGCCGCGATCGCCGAGCTCGGCTGGCCGCGCCACACCTACGTCATCTCGAGCAAGTTCTTCTGGGGCATCGAGGGGTCCGTCAACACCAGGAACACGCTCAATCGCAAGTACCTTCTGCACGCGGTCGACGGGTCGTTGCGGCGTCTCGGGCTCGACTTCCTCGACCTCATCTTCTGCCACCGGTCCGACCCTGAGACCCCGATCGAGGAGACGGTGCGCGCGATGCACGACATCATCACGTCGGGCAGGGCGCTGTACTGGGGCACATCCGAATGGAGCGCCGCGGACATCCGGGAGGCGTGGGACATCGCCGAACGGCATCACCTCCACAAGCCCGTCATGGAGCAGCCGCAGTACAACCTCTTCGCGCGCGACAAGGTGGAGAAGGAGTTCGTCCCGCTGTACGACACGATCGGTCTCGGCCTCACGACCTGGAGCCCGCTCGCGTCAGGCCTGCTCACGGGCAAATACCGGGACGGCGTTCCCGAGGGCAGCCGGGCTGCACTGCCTGGATACGACTGGCTGCAGTCCATGGTGACGGACCCGGATGCGAACCATCGGGTCAGCCGGCTCGAGACGATCGCCAAGGAGCTCGGCGTCAGCCTCGCGCAGCTGTCGATCGCGTGGTGTGCTGCCAACCCGCATGTCTCGACGGTGATCACCGGTGCGAGCCGCGTCGAGCAGGTCCACGAGAACCTCGGCGCGCTCCCCGTCATCGAGCGCCTCACCCCGGAGATCCTCGCCCGGATCGACGCCATCTTCTGACGCTCAGGACGTCAGCCCTCGGCTATGCGGTGTTGTCGAGCACCCGCAACCAGGCCCGGGGGTCCTGGGTCGTGCCGTCCGACCACCGTCCGCCGGCCATCCGCGTGGCATGCGAGGCGTTGAGCATGTGCTGGATGTCCTTGGCGGGCACCGGTCGCGAGAAGTAGAACCCCTGCGCGAACCGACACCCGAGGCTCTGCAGGCGCTCACTTTGCTCGGCTGTCTCCACGCCCTCGGCGATGAGGCCGAGGCCCAGGGTCTTCCCCATCCGGATGATGGCCTGGGCGAACGCCGTCCGCCTCGGGTCCTCGGCGATGTGGTCGACGAACACCTTGTCGATCTTCAGGATGTCGAGGGGCAGGTCCTGCAGTGATGCCAGCGACGAGTAGCCGGTGCCGAAGTCGTCCATCGAGATGCGGACCCCGAGCGCCTTCAACTCGTGGAGGCGCGAACGGGCGCTCACGGGGTCCTCGACCATGAAGCTCTCGGTGATCTCGAGGGTGAGGTGTGACGGGGGCAGCCCGGCACGGGTGAGGATACGCCCCACCTCCCTGACGAAGCTCGGGTCGCGCAGCTGCCGGGGCGAGACGTTGACGCTCAGCGTGAACGATGCCTCGTCCATCGACGCCACCTGCCAGGCCACCCACTGGCGGCACGCCTCCTCGAGCACATAGAACCCGAGCTCGCGAATCATCCCGGTCTCCTCGGCGATGCCGATGAACTCCGACGGGACGACGATGCCCCAGCGCGGATGCTGCCAGCGAACCAGCGCCTCGACGCCGATCGGCGTGCTCGTGGCGAGGTCGACGATCGGCTGATACAGGACCATGAGCTCGTGGCGGTCGATGGCCGTCTCGAGGCCGCTGCGCACCTCGAGCCGGCGCGCGACGACATCCTGCATGCCCGGTTCGAAGACCTCGAAGGTGTCCTTGCCCTTCACCTTGGCGCGGTACATCGCGACGTCCGCCTGACCGACGAGGTCCTCAGCGCTGATGTCGCGCGAAGCCGTGAGCGCCACCCCGATCGACGCGCTCATCGTCACCTCACGCCCGGCGATGACGAAGCGGCGCTTGAACGCGGCGACGATGCGTTCGGCAACTCTGATCGTGTCCTCGGGATCGGCGGTCTCCTCGAGGAGGATCGCGAATTCGTCGCCGCCGAACCGCGCGGGGGTGTCGGAGGCGCGCAGCACATCCTTCAGGCGGTCCGCGACCTGCGTGAGCAGCTCGTCGCCCGCGACATGACCGAGGCTGTCGTTGATCTCCTTGAAATCGTCGAGGTCGAGGAACATGACGGCAAGCGACTCGTTGTCACGTTCGCGCCGTGTGAGCGCGTGCGCGAGGCGGTCCATGAAGAGGGCGCGGTTGGCGAGGTCGGTGACCGTGTCGTGGAATGCCTGCACACGAAGGCGATGCCCGAGGCGCGTGTTCTGGACCGCCACGCTCGTCTGCGCCGCAAACGCATCGAAAAGCCGGAGGTCGTCGCCGTCGAACATCTCGACGTCGCTGAGCCGGTTCGCGACCACGAGCGACCCGAGCAGCATGCCCTCGCCCTGGAGCAGCGTGCCCATCGCGTCCCTGAATCCATGACCACGCAGCCATTCGCGGACCTCGGAGTCGGTCGTCGTCTGGACGGCGATGAGCCCGCGCTTGGTTTCGTCCAGAAGTGGCACGAAGTGCTCGAGCGCGGCAGCGTGCAGCGGGCTGTCGTTGCTCTCATGGCGGTGGCCGCTGGCGCTGATGACGCGGAGCGACCCGCTCCCGGTCGCGGTCGGCAGCAGCGTCACCGTGGCGATGTCGGCTCGGAAGACCTTGCAGAGCTGATCGAGCAGCTCGGGGATGGCCGCACCGTCTGAGCTCGCCCGCTGGAGCATGTCGCTCGACTCGTACAGATATTGCAGGCGCTGGTGCTTCTGGTGCTCACGCGTGTACAGCACGTACGCGGCGCCGATCGCCGCAAGCGGCGTGAAGAGCAGCAGGAGCATGACGGGCTGGTGCTCGAGCATCGCGACGATGACGAGGCCGAGACTGCAGTTCGCGAACCCACCGATGAGCGCGAAGCCCACCGGCTGGATCCACTGGCGGTAGGACTGACGCCCGACGGCGATGGAGATCACCGAGGCGCTCAGCCCGAAGCCGAGCAGCGAGGCACCGCTCATGAAAAGCAGCACCCAGAGCCACACGATCGGATGGCTCGGGTTGGGCGCGGCGCCGGCGACGCGATGCACGAGCACCGTGAGCGTCTCGGCCTCCAGTGCGAAGCTCGCGAGGTTGAAGACCAGCTTCTTCGGGTCCTGACGGCGGACCAGGCCGAGAGCGATCGCCGCGCCGAGCACCCGCGCGAGCACGAGCTGATCCGGTGCGACGACGAACAATCCGATCACGAGCGGGATCTCGCTCAGCGAGTAGGACTGCGCCTCCTGCCGGACGTGGATGAACACGCGCCCCCACTCCGTGGCCGTGAACGCGGCGACGAGCCCGGCAAGCACGATGATCGGCGCGAGCGACAGGGCGCCGGTCTGCGCCAGGGGCGCCACCGCAAGCACGTAGACGCCGACGGCGGCCGCCACGACGAGAGCGTTGAACGCCCAGATTGCCGGCAGGCGGCTCCGCCCGCGTGGTTCCGGCTCTGTGGCCGGCCCCGCTCGCGGGTCGTCGACCAGTGACTCGCTGGTCACGACAGACCGAGAGACGCCATACGGTTCCTGTGCATCGCGAGTTCTCCGCGTTGGCCCTGCGCCGGCCCCCGGCGGACCCCCCTCAGGGGCTGTCAGAGTTATATCGCGACGCTCCAAACGCGTCATCACGCTCCGGCATCGCTGGTGTCACGGCCGATGGGATAGTCGGCCGGCCCTAGTGCAGGCGCTGTTCCGCCAGCAGGCTCCGGATCTCGGCGTGACGGCCGGCCCACCCGTCCCAGACCGAGCGTGCCCATCGCTCGACGGCGAGCCGGTGAGCTTCGGCTCCTTCGGCATCCAGGATGTCGACCACCGTCACGGTGCCGTGGCGATCGCCCGAGATGAGATCGGGATAGCCATCCGGCCGATGGGTCCACCCCCCGAGGAGGGCGGTGGTTCTTCCGGGTGCCAGCCCGAGTTCCAACGTGGCGCAGAGGCTCATCAGGTGGACCGCAACCGACTGGCGGTTGCGGGGGTCCGGGTTGGTCGCGTGCTGGGCGGCGTAGGCGTCGACCCGGAGCTGGACGGTCCCCGGGTCGGCGGTCCTCTCGACGCCCCGGGCGAGGAGCGTTCCGTACGCGTTCCAGCACCCGGGCGCCGAGGTCATATACGCGTGGGTGGGACCGGCGATGTCGGCCACCTTGGCCCCGCACCCGGGGCAGACAACGGTCGTCAGTCCGCCCAGGGCGCGAGGCTGAGGGTCAGCGGACCGGTGTGTGATGTGCCGTTCGGGTCGATCCAGGTGAGGGGCACCGTCTGACCGGCGTTGAGCCCCTCCATGGCCTTGTGGAGGTCGTTCGAGGACGTGATCGTGATGTCGTTGATCTTCACGATCCGGTCGTTCTTGGCCACGCCCAGGCTGGCCGCCGGTGTGTTGGCGATGACGCCGGAGACGTACGCACCGGGCAGGGTCTGCGCGGAGGTCGCCGGAGCGACCTGGATGCCGAGCTCGGCGGCGTTGCCGATGTGGATGTTCGGGCCGCTGCCGGCACGGATCTCGGCCACGATCTGCATCGCCTTGTTGATCGGGATCGCGAAGCCGGTCGTGGCACCGGTTTCCTGGTTCGGGTTGCCCGACGTCGAGCCCGCCGTGGTCATCCCGACGACCTGGCCTGCCGCGTTGATCTCCGGGCCGCCGGAGTCGCCGGGCTCAATGTTCGCCTGCACCTGGATCATGCCGGTGAGGTTCTCGGTGTCGCCGCTCTCGTCACTCGCGGTGATCTGCTGGTCGAGCTGTGCGACCACGCCGGTCACGACGGCGGGCGTGCCGCCCTTGCCGAGCGCGTTGCCGATGACGGTGAGGGAGTCGCCGACGTTGACCTGGTCCGAGTTACCGATCGGGACGGTGGCGAGACCCGACGCGCCGACCAGCTGGACGAGGGCGACGTCGTCGGGCGCGTCATAGCCGATCACCTTCACCGTGTATGTCGTGCCGGCGCCGTCGATCCGCGCCGTGATGTTCACGGTGTTGTCGATGACGTGGTTGTTGGTGAGCACGAGCCCCGACGCCGAGATGACCATCCCGGTGCCCGCCACCTCGCCGGTGTGCGCGGCGGTCAGGGCGTTAATGTCAACAGTGGCAGCATCGATGGCCGCGATGGCGGCACTCGAGGCTGTTCCACCGTTGCCGGTCGCTGTGCTGCCGTTGCCGTTGTCACCGGTGCTGTTGGGGGCCTCGCCGGACTGCGAGCTCCCCGTGGGCAGCGATGCGGTTGCCGGCGTACGAGCGAGCGTTGCGCTCGTGATCGCCCAGGCGGTGCCGCCTCCGGCGCCGACGCAGACGATCGCCAGACCGGCGATGAGCGTGCGGCGCATGAAGGTGGAGCGATGGCGCGCAGGAGCTGCCGGCGGCCACGCGGGCGGTCCCCAGTTGGGATCCGGCGCCCAGTGACCGTACACCGCGCCGGCCGGGTCGACCGGCGGCGGCGGGGGATCGGCGGATAGGTGTTCCATGTCGCTGCTCATGATCCTGCTCCGAGGTTTTCTGTTTGGTGACAGTCCCTCAGCATGGGGCCGGTTGCTCAGTGTGACCTGAGCCGTGTCTGTGACATTGCTGAGACCTCGGGGAGGGTCCCGCACGCTGCCGGCCATCTACTCTGAGATCTCCTTGACCTCCTGCGCAACCCGCGGGAGCGGGGCGAAAACGTAGTAGAGACCCGCGGGCCATGAGGCGCCGAGCGGTCGCGCACGGCGACCTCGGGGTACCATCTGACAGCCCAGTCGTTCCGGCAGGGCCGTCCTTGAACTCGTCGTTCCACTCAACGTCTCCACAGAGGTTCGAGGTTTGCCTCGTTCGCGTGATCTCATGGGCCGGCGCCCCCAGCGGCGCCGGCGGGCATCACTGAAGACCGGCCGTCAGCGGGCGGCTCGCGCCTCGCTCGTCGTCGCCGGCTTCGCGGTGTCGATCCTCACGGGTGTCCTGCTGTACTTCCTTCCGGCAATCCAGGTTGCGCTGCGCGACACGGGCCAGACGAATACCTCACTTGGCGGCAACCCTCAGTTGCGCCCGGTTTCGGCGAGCGAGAGCCTCTCATCGACGTCGCCGTTCACCCTTCTCCTGCTCGGTTCCGACAGCGACTCGAAGTTCAAGGGCGACTACCTGACCCAGTCGATGATCCTGACACGGGTCGATCCGGTCACCAAGCACGTGACCATGCTCTCGATTCCGCGTGACCTCTGGGTGCGCCTCTGCACCGGCGGCTACGGCAAGATCGACCAGGCGTTTCTCCACGGCGGGGCACAGTGCGCGATCCAGACCGTCGAGAAGGACCTCGGCGTCCACGTCGACTACTACGCCTGGATCGGTCTGCAGGGACTTGTGTCGGTCCTGAACCAGGTGGGCGGCGTCAACGTGATTGCCAACAACCCGGTGATGGACGACTACTACCCGGCCGATCTCTCCGGTGGGAATCCCTTTGACTACCAGCGGATTCTCGTCCTTCCAGGTGCGCAGCACATGGACGGCACGCTGGCACTGGAGTACGTGCGTGCTCGCCACGACGACGCCTACGGTGACTTCGCGCGATCGCAACGACAGCAGCAGATCCTCATCGCGCTCCGCGCCAAGACCAAGACGCTGACGATCGCTGACATTCCCAATCTCGCGACGTCGTTGGGATCCGATTTCCAGACGGACATGAGCATCAGCCGGGTCAGTGGGCTGCTCCCCATCGCCGGGTCGGTGCCGCTGTCCTCCATCACGCAGGTCGTGTTGCTGCCTCCGTACACGAGCACCGAGACCATCGACCACCAGTCAGCGCTCCGGCCCGACTGGACCCTGATACGTCCGGTGGTCGACAAGTACTTCCCGGCGAACTGACATGAAGCGGGCACTCATCCTCATCGGGTTCATGGCGTTCAGCGGCTTCGCCGCCAACCGCGCGCTCGCCGCCTTCCAGACGCACGGCAGCTCCGACAGTCTCGTCAGCTCGACGAGCCCGCAGGTGCAGCTGCCGGGGACGATCTTCGTCAGTCAGGGCGGCGCCATCTACGCGATCGGCGGATCACACGTGCGCCGCCTCACGCTGCCCGCCGGCGGGGCCTGGACCCAGCCCCGGGCACTGCCGGACGGCAGCCTGCTCGTCGTCCGGCGATTCGACGAGTACTCGGACCTGTACCACGTCAGCGCGGCAGGCAGGGTCATCGCTCAGCTGACCGATAACAACCAGGCCACGAGCAACAGCACACTCCAGCTCGACCACTGGGTGCTCTGGCCGGCGATCGGTGCCGACGGTACGAGCGTCTACTTCGCGACCGATGCACCCAAACCCGCTCCCAGCCAGAGCTACGAGGTCGACTTCTCACTCTGGTCGGCCCCCTTCCCCGGCGAGATGAGCATCGGGGACGAAGGCGTCGCCGGCGGGACGCGATGGTCGGTCCCCGACGCGTACACCGGCGGCGACATCGAGCCGGTGCCGCTGCCGGACGGAGACGTCCTCTACAGCAGCTACGCCAACACGGGGAAGGGCACCGTCGTGACCGTTCTCGGCGTCCAGACCGGCCCGCGGAGCCCGATGGTGTCGCTGACGACGCCCGCACAGGACTGCGGCGCGCCGGCGGTTGCGGCCGACGGCGTCACCGTCGCCATGGTGTGCGACCTCGGCCAGACCGCGGATCTCGAGGTCGCGACGCTGAACGGCACGACACTGAGCACTCCCCGCATCGTCGTCGCCGGCTGTCTCTGCAACGCACCGTCGTGGTCGCCGAGTGGCGACAACCTGCTGTATATGAACGCGTCCAACCCCGACGGGAACTTCGGGCTCTGGTACATCGCCAACGCGGGCAGTGCCCATCCCGGCATCCCTCAACGCGTCACCGATGCCGGCGTCGACCTCGACGCCAC
>DATLRX010000001.1:0-11612 GCA_035534435.1 Candidatus Acidiferrales bacterium | reverse complement strand
CAAGGTCACGACGCGGACGCGCCGGTCGCAGCCCAGGCCTGGATTCGATGGAGCGCACTGACGACATCGTCCTGATCGGACTCCGTCATGGTCGGGTAGAGCGGCAGAGTCACCAATCGCTCGCACATCCGCTCAGCTCGCGGCGCTGTGCCTGGAACGCCGCCGCGCTCGCGGTACAGCGAGAGGAGGTGCACCGCCGGATAGTGCAGCGTCGCCTCAATACCCTCAGCGCGCAGCGCGTCGATGACGACATCACGCTCGCACCCGAACGCCTCGGGGTCGATCTCGATCACGTAGAGATGCCAGGCACTTCGCCGCCCGGCGGGGCGCGGAGGCAACCCAACGCCGGGGATGTCCGCAAGGAGCGCGTCGTAGCGGTCCGCGAACTCGCTTCTCTCGGCGACGATCTCGTCGAGACGCCGCAGTTGCGATGTCCCGAGTGCTGCCTGCATCGACGTGATCCGGTAGTTGTCACCGAGCACGGTGACGTCGTACTTCCAGCGAGCACCGGTGCGCTCATCCGCGGTGCTCGTCATGCCGTGGTTGCGCCGGCGACGGATCGAGCCGGCGATCGCATCATCAGGCGTCAGGCACGCCCCGCCCTCGCCCGTGGTGATCTGCTTCACCGGATGGAAGCTCAGCGTCGTGATGTCGGCGAGCGACCCGACCGGTCGCCCGGCGAGCGAGCCACCGAGCGAATGGGCGCTGTCCGAGATCACCGGCAGGGGACGGGGGAGGGCCGCACGAAGCGCCGGGATGTCTGCGGGCAACCCCGAGTAGTCGACGGTGATCACCGCCTTCGTCCGAGGGGTCACGGCATGCGCGGCGCTCTCGGGGTCGAGGCAGCGATCGTCGCCGACATCGGCGAAGACCGGGGTCGCACCAAGCCTCAGGACAGCATTCGCCGTTGCCACGAATGTCAGCGGGGTGGTGACCACCTCGTCCCCGGGTCCGACGCCGAGGGCCGCGACCGCAAGGTCGAGCGCAACGCTGCCGTTGGCGACCGCCACGGCGTGGGCCACCTGACACCGCGCTTCCAGGGCGTGCTCGAAGGCCGCGACGCCGGCGCCGCCCGTGAGCGTGCCCGACCGAAGGGCGGCGGCAACGGCCTCGACGTCGCTGTCATCCATCCGATGCCGGCCGTAGGCAAGCGGCTGCGATCTGACGGGGGCGCCGCCGGCGATGGCCGGCAGGCTCTCGCGAGTCATCCGCCCGTGCCGGCGTGCGCCTCCGCGGGCCATTTGTCCAGGAGCTCGCGAAGTTGATTGACGTCCAGCCATTCCGTGTTGCTGTCGCTGCTGTAGTAGAACTCCTCGTCAACGCGCGTGCCATGGCTGGTGGCGCGAGTGCCCCAGAAGGGATGCTCGGGGACGACCACGTAACACCAGTCCATGTCGTATGTGTGGCGCGCCTCGTCCGACGTGATGAGCACCTCGTGGAGCTTTTCGCCGGGCCGGATGCCGGTGTATCGGATCGACACGCCAGGCGCGATCGCCTCCGCCAGGTCGGTGACGCGCGTGCTCGGGATCTTGGGGATGAAAACCTCACCGCCAGCCATATGCGCAACGCTGTCCGCAACGAGTTGCACAGCCTGGTCGAGGGTGATCCAGAAGCGGGTCATGCGCTCGTCGGTCACCGTCAGCTCGCCGGTGTGCTTCTGGTTGCGGAAGAGCGGGACGACACTCCCGCGCGATCCGACGACGTTGCCGTAGCGGACACACGACAGGCGGACGTCGGCGGCTCCGGCGTACACGTTGGCCTGGACGAACAGCTTCTCGGCGCACAGCTTCGTGGCGCCGTAGAGGCTGGCCGGGCTCACCGCCTTGTCGGTGCTGAGCGCGACCGCCCGAGGGATCCCCGCCTCGATGCAGGCCTCGGCGACGTTCTGGGTACCGAGGATGTTGGTCTGGACCGCCTCGAACGGGTTGTACTCGCACGCCGGCACCTGCTTCATCGCTGCCGCGTGGATCACGATGTCCGCGCCCGCCACGGCACGGCGCATGCGATCACGATCGCGGACGTCACCGATCAGGAAGCGGAGCCGGTCGTCGTCGAAGGAGCGCTGCATCTCTGACTGCTTGAGCTCGTCCCGGCTGAAGATACGGATCGTCTTGGGCTTCCAGTGATCGAGCGCGGTCCGCGTGAAGTGGTGGCCGAAGGAGCCGGTACCCCCGGTGAGCAGGATGGTGCGGCCCTCGAAGTAGTTCAAAGTCGGTCCTCATTGTCGGACATGGAGTCGCGGGTAGCCTACGGGAGGTTCAGGCGGCCGCGTCGCCATCGCGCTCGACAATCCGCACACCGCGAGGCACCATACGACGCGTGTCCGAGCCGACACCCCTCGTCCCACTGCCCGGAAGCACTCGCCCGGCGCCGGTGCACCAGGAGACCGGTGCATGCGACCCCACGACCTCGACGGCGGTCACCTTGTACGTGCGAGCCGGAGGCGCCGATCCGGTGCCGGGTCGCCTGACACGCGAGGAGTACGCAGCCGCCCATGGAGCGGCCACGAGCGATATCGACGCCGTGCGCGGGTTCGCCTCACGTCGCGGTCTAACCGTGGGCCATGTCGACAGCGGACGGCGCAGCATCGAGCTCACCGGAAGGCTCGATGCGCTCGCCGCAGCGTTCGGCACGACTCTGTCCCTGTTCCAGGACGGGACCGGCCTCGAGTACCGAGCACGGAATGGTCCGCTGTTCGTACCGGCTGAGCTCGCCGGCATCGTCACAGGTGTCTTCGGCCTCGACGAGCGGCCCCAAGCGCGCCCGCAATTCCGGCCGCGCTTGAACGCGACGTCGCAGTACATGCCGCCGCAGGTCGCCGCCGCATATTCGTTCCCGGCCGGGCTCGCCGGGAAGGGGGAGTGCATCGCGTTGATCGAGCTCGGCGGCGGGTTCCGCGCGACCGATCTCTCCGCGTACTTCGCGATGCTGAAGATCACGCGTCCGACGGTCGTCGCGGTACCGGTGGATGGCGTCAACAACTCGCCCGGTACGCCTGACGGTCCCGACGGTGAGGTGATGCTCGACATCGAGGTCGCAGGGAGCGTCGCCCCTGAAGCCACCATCGCGGTGTACTTCGCGCCGAACACCGACCGCGGATTCATCGACGCGGTCACGACTGCAGTCCATGACACCACGCACCGGCCGTCAGTCGTCTCCATCAGCTGGGGAAGCGCGGAGAACACGTGGACGGACCAGGCGATGACGCAGATGGAGCAGGCGTTTGTGGCCGCGGCTGCGATGGGCGTGACCGTGACTGTCGCGGCCGGCGACAACGGCTCATCCGACGGAGCGACCGACGGTCTGCAGCACGCCGACTTTCCCGCGTCCGCACCACATGCGCTCGCCTGTGGGGGCACACGCCTGGAGATCGTCAACGGAGCCATCGCCGCGGAGTCGGTCTGGAACGACGGTCCCGGCCAGGGCGCCGGCGGCGGTGGCATCAGTGATGTGTTCCCCGTCCCCTCGTACCAGGAGCACGCGTCGATCCCGCCGTCCGCCAACCCGGGTGGTCACGCCGGCCGCGGCGTTCCGGATGTCTGCGGCGACGCCGACCCGGACACGGGATACACCGTACGGGTCGACGGCGAGACGATCCCGATCGGGGGCACGAGTGCCGTGGCTCCGCTCTGGGCGGGGCTGATCGCGCTGCTGAACGAGGGCCTCGGGGCGCCGGTGGGATTCCTCCACCCGCACCTGTACTCGGCGCCTGAGGGTGGGCTCCACGACATCGTGTCGGGGTCGAACGGCGCGTACGCCGCCGCTCCCGGCTGGGACGCGTGCACCGGGCTCGGTTCGCCGGATGGCGCCGCGCTCCTGAAGGGTCTCGCCGGCGCCGGCAAGGCCGGGTAGCACCGCCGGTTCGCTACGCCGGCGCGGCCGCTCCGAACCAGGTCGCGAGCGCTCGAGGCAGCTGCGGGTCCGCGGCGTCCCCCGCCCAGGCGACATAGCCGTCCGGCCGGACCAGCACGGCCTCAGGTGCCGAGACCGCACCGATGACCGGGAGCTCCCATACGCCGTCGTGCGTGCCCTCGACCAACCGGACTCGGTCCGCCCAGTCGGCGATGTCCACTCCCCCGGGTTCGCCGAGGTTGAGGACGACCGGCCGGGCGTCGTGCAGCAGGGCGAAGACGCGGGTCGGACCGCCGGCGGTCTGCAGGTCGAGGTCGGGCATCCGACGTCCGATCAGGGGGTGGCCCTCCCCGAGGTCGTAGTGGATGTCGAGGCCGGAGATCAACCCGGCGAGGTGCTTGTGAGGCTCGTCCATGCTCAGCAGGTCGGCCAGGACTTCGCGAAGCGCCTGGTGACGCTCGCCGGGGGTTGTCAGCGCGACCTGGGCCATGGTGGTCCGCAGCACTCGGGCGCCGACCGGATGACGTTCGTCGTGGTAGGTATCCAGCAGCCTCTCCGGCGATGTCCGCTTGACCACCTGGGCCAGCTTCCATCCCAGGTTCACCGCATCCTGGACACCGGTGTTCAGCCCTTGACCACCGAGCGGCGGGTGCACGTGTGCCGCATCACCGGCCAGCAGGATGCATCCCCTGCGATACGCCACCGCCTGCCGGGTGTTGTCAGTGAAGCGCGAACTCCAGATCAGCGTGTGCACGCCGTAATCGGTCCCGTCGGTCGCGATCAGTGCCTCGCGGACGTCTTCAAGCGTGGGCTCGCCGGAGTGCTCGACCTCGCGTTCGGTGAGAACGACACGGATCCGGTCTCCTCTTTCGGCGGGGCCGATCCCACCGCCCGGCCGCAGTCCGAACTCCGGCTTCTCCGCCGTCTCGACCTCGGCATTGAGCCAGCTCGTCGACGGTTCCCATCCGGCGAACTCGATGCCGGCCGCCTTTCGGACCACGCTGCGGCCGCCGTCGCACCCGACCAGATAGTCCGCTTGGATCGAGGTGCCGTCGGACAGCGCGACGTCGACGCCTGTGCCGTCCCGGGTGAAGCCGGTCACCTCCCGTTCGACCATCGCCGGCACCCCGAGCTCCTCGACCCAGGTGGCGAGCAGCCGCTCGGTCTCACCCTGCGGGATGGCGAGCCCGTGGTTGTGACGCGAAGGGAAATCGCTGATGTCCAATGGGATCCGGCCGAACGCCTGGATTTGCATCGCCTTTCCCTCAGCCAGAAACCGGTCGACGACGCCACGTTGATCGAGCACTTCGATGGTGCGCGCGTGCAGACCGCCGGCGCGTGCGCGGTCGGGATCCGGAGTGGCGCGCCGTTCAACGACGACGACATCGACGTGAGCCAACGCCAGCTCAGCCGCGAGCATGAGCCCGGTGGGGCCACCTCCGGCGATGACGACGGAATGGTTGGTCATTGCACTCCCGGCTGCATCATTCTGGCCGCGAAGCGGTGGGTGAACGAGCGTCATCGTGAGCGCGCTGGCCCGCTTGCGGCAAGTCCCCACCCGTGCGGTATTCTGTTGGTAGAGAAGGCTGCGGCGGCGTTACGGATAGCATGCCCGCGGTGCGCCCGTTGACGGTATCGGGGTGGTATCGTCCCAACGTGGCACTGACCGTCCGCACCGATGATGATGACGTCGCGGTGTGTCCGATTCGTGATGCCGCAACGGGAGCGACGCATGTCGCGCAGTCATGCCCGCAGGCCGACGCATGACCACGCCAAGCAGCGTCGATAATCTCGCCTCGCCCACCGTGGTGGTCCCAAAAGAAGCTTCTCGGCATTCGATTCTCGACCGAGTAGCAGTGATCGCGACGGCAGCCGAATGGGCACTGGCCGCCGTTCTGATCTTGACCGTTTCTCTGTACGCCTCCCTCGGGCAATACGCCAGGTATGCGGCCGACGATTACACCCTCAGCAACAATCTCCACGCCCGCGGGTACCTGGCGGAGCAAGTCTGGGAGTACCTGCACTGGACTGGTCGATTTGCGTACATAGCCTTGGTGGATGCCGCACTGTCGCTGCATGAAGGCTTCGTACATCTGCTCCCTGGGTTGATCATCGTCATATGGGTGGTTGCAATTGCGGCGGCCGTCAAGATGCTGGTACCCACGGTCAGCCGGGTGGCGTGCGTGGGGCTGTCGGCAGGAATTGTCTTTACCACCCTGCACATCACGCCAAGTCCATTCCTTTCCGTGTACTGGACCGCCGGATCCCTCGAGTACACGGCGCCGCTTGTGCTCGGAACCGTGCTCATTGCGCTTCTTGCGTCGCGGCGGCAGGCCGGCCGTCTGCGAATCGTTGCAGCCGGGATGATCGCGTTCGTGGCCGGCGGGTTCAACGAGGCGTACGCCTTCTGTCAACTCGTCGGACTCGTATGCATGCTGCTTGCGATGATCGTCAAACCGTGGCCAGACTGGCGGCGATCGCGATCCGTGTTGGTCTCGAGCCTCGTGGGTTCGGTACTCTCTGCAATCGTTCTGGCGGCAGCTCCCGGGAACTATGCCCGCTTCAATGTCATCACAGGCATCATCGGCACGCGCCCATCACTCAAGCAATTGCCTGGGGTCACCATTGGTTTTGCCTGGCAGTTCTTCAACCAGGTCTTCGTCGCGCATTGGGGCGCTCTTCTCGCAGTCGGCGGACTGGCTGCTCTCATCGCGATGCGCACGCCGTCGCTCTCCCGGACCAACCCGAGACGAGGGCTTCTGCAGGTGCTGTACGTCGTCGGCGCAGCCGTGGTGGCGATCGTCGGATCGTTCGCTCCAACGGCCTACGTCGAAGCCCGGATTGCACCGATATACGGTCAGATCGTCCCCGTGTTCATCGGGATTGGTGCCGTCACCGTTGTGGCTTGGGCGTGTGGTCGCTACATCCAGGCGTCGTTCGAGCGCCTTGCCGATGGGTCGAAGGCGAGCCCGATGTGGCGTTCGATAGCGCCGGCAACTGCATCGGTAGCTCTATGCGGTCTGATCGCGACGGTTCCCATTCATACGGCGACCAGCATCTGGGACAGCACGGGCGCGTTGAACGCGTATGCCACGACGAAGGACGCTCAGGCAGCCCTCGCGCGAGCAGCCGGCGCCGCGGGACAGGCGTCGGTGGCAGTGCCTTCAACGAGCACAGGGGCCAGCCTTGGCGTTTTCAGCCATCCAAGCTATGAGGAGATGCTCCCCGACCCGAAATGGTGGATCAACGTCGGAGAGGCAACCTATTACGGCGTTGGCGCCATTCGCGTGCAGGGGTGAGCGGGGCCTGCGGCACTCAGAGTGGTGGAGCGGAGGGGATTCGAACCCCTGACCTCTGCCGTGCGAGGGCGCGGGTAGGAATTCGAATTCAGGGTGGCCCAAGGAGGCCACTTTGATCGGTTCCCTCGCCACGGTGGACACGGCGAGACAGGCGCGGAAAGCGAGTGACTGATCTATCGAGGACGCGACACTCGTCACGCGCAAACACCCCCGGCTGAGCGTTGCGGGAATACTCAGGCATCGCGGGTCGTGAACCTCAGGGCGGCTATCACGAGTGCTAAAGCCAAGATCACGAAGATCCCAGCCTCGATCCCTTGCATTGGCCAAAAGTGAGCGGCTGGCTGATAGACAAGGCTGATCGGAGTATTCGGCCCGAGGAGGCTGCCCGGCGGCAGCGGACTCAGATGCGAATCGAGGAAGGTCGTGTCTACGTACCCGGCACCCGGAGGCACGACAGAGTTAGCGCCGGTACCGCCGACGACCACCCGAGTAATCGTGGGTAGCAGGTGCGGTCTTGCCAGCTCGACAAAGGCAACCCGGACAGCGATGAAGATCCCGAGGGTGGCGGCCATCGCGGGAACAGTGCGGCGGAGCGCGGCCCCAGCCGCAGCGCCAAGGGTCACGGCGAAGAGCACGTATGAGAAGACGACCGGCGCATAGAGGTCGTACATCCCCCACGTTGAGTCGAAGGTGTTCGGCAGGTGCGCGATCCATATCTGAGCACCAACCGACATGACCGCTGCCGCGAGCGCAGAAAGCGTTATCAGCAGCGACAGGTTGGCGGCCGCCCAGTGTCGGCGCGTCATCCCCTGCGTCCAGGTCAGCAGGTACGTGCCGCGTTCAAAGTCAGCGGACAAGAGAGGGGCGCCTATGAATACGCCTGCCACTGCCGGAGCGCTGATCAGGATTGCACGGAACGCGGTACTCATTGTGTGCACCGATCCCGTCGGCTCGGCGATCTCCAGGATCGCCACCACTACCAGCGCCGCAGCGGCGGCCACGGCAAGCAAGCCGCCGATCACCGCCGCCTGACGATTGTTTCGCCAAGCAAGCCACGTCGCCCCGGACAACACCGTCACGCCGGGACAGCCTCGGGCTGGGCGAGAGCACTTACATCCGGATTGCCAAGGTACGCGAGGACCAAGTCTTCGAGGGTCACCGGCTCCGCCGTCCACCCGCGCGGGACAGCCGGGCCGCGGACAAGCATCCGGGACTGCCGCTCGCCGGTGCCAGCCTGAACGACGGTGCCCCCAACCCCACCGATCTCCTCCGTGGGCCCGACCAACCAACTGTGGTCCTCCAGCAGCGGCTCCAGATCCCCGGCTACCTGGAGACGTCCGCCCGCGAGAATCACGAGATGGTCTGCCAGGCGTTCGAGATCAGCGATGAGATGGGAGGAGAGGACGACGGTCAGGCCTTCGGCAGCGACGGACTCCATCAGTTCCGCGAGAAACTGCCGACGGGCGAGCGGGTCCAGATTTGCCACGGGTTCGTCCAGCAGCAGGAGCTCTGGACGCTTGCCCAGCGCCAGCGCTAAAGCGACCTGCGCCTGCTGGCCGCCGGAGAGCTTGCGAACTCGACGATTCAGAGGTATTTCGAGCCGGCGCATACGCGAATCAGCCAGCGCCTGGTCCCACTTTGGGTTCGACTCCCGGCCCATCCGCAATGTCTCGGCAACTGTGAAGCCCTTGTACAGTGGACGGTCCTGCGCCAGGAAACCCACCCTGGCAAGCACGAGGGTGGGGTTGTGCCTCGGCGACCAGCCAAAGACCTGAGGGTCTCCGGCATCCGGTGTCAGGAGGCCAACGGCAAGCTGAAGAAGGGTGGTCTTGCCGGCTCCGTTAGGGCCGACCAGGGCTACGACCCGGCCAGCGGGGATGGAGATGCAGAGATCTCGGACCGCCCAGGTTGAGCCATACCGCTTACCGAGGCCGGACGCCTCCAAAGCGATCGCCACTACGCCACCCGTTCCTTGGCGGTCGCATCCACGGTGAGGGTGAATAGCGCTTCGATTGCACCCTGATCGAGGCCCTCCCTCCTCGCCTCCGAAAGCCAGTCCCGGAGCGAGCGCACAAGACGGTCGTGGACGTCCGCGGCGACACCACGAGGCGCGGTATCAGCCACGAAGGTGCCCACCCCGGCTCGGCTGGTTACCCAACCTCCGCTCTCCAGCTCCGCATAGGCCTTGAGAACGGTGTTCGGATTGATGGCGAGCGCTGCCACAACCTCACGCGCAGCGGGTAGTCGGTCACCTGGCGTGAGAAGTCCGCAGCGGACAGCGCGCTCGACCTGATGGACGATCTGCATATACGTGGACACCCCAGAGCGGGTATCTAGATAGAAGTCGAGCATTCGCGTTCCGCCTCATTTCAGTAGTGATCTAGTGAATTGATGAATCCTATCTCCTGAACATCGACGTCGTCAATCCCGGCTCCGCACCGGCCGTGGCCCGGTCCATGCCTTCCCGAGATTTCGATCAGCCTTCGTATTGACGAATGTATGTACCAGCGTCCATACTGTTAACTATGGAGGCGAGGCGGGTGATTTGGCACGGGCACAACCTGCGCCACGTCACCCAGGATCACCCTGAGCGACGCGTCACACGGGAGGACGTCGAGGATGTACTCGCAGACAATGAACGCCAGGAGGAGGACGACCCTCTACACGGAACCACAGTCGCACAGGGGCAGAACCGGGACGGTGTTGCTTTCGTCGTCGCCTTCCTCGAGCTGTCAGACGGGAGTGCCTTTCCGGTTCACGCTCGCCGCGGTACGGCACAGCGATAGGAGGAACAAGCCATGACAGCACGACACCGCGAGGCCGACGAGACAATCGTTTCTGCGCAGCACTTTCACGACCCGTACGACGCCATGAGCGATGACGATTTCGACGCTTACATGGGGCGGCTCTTCGATCAGCCGCAAGGCCCCACACGGTCGGTCACCGTTCGGATGCCAGAGGCGCTTCTGTTGCGTCTCCAGCACATGGCTGCACAACGTCACATGCCTTACCAACGGCTGATGAAGCGCATGCTCGAGGAGTCCGTCTCCGGCCTGGAGCGTCGGGCGTCGACATCCACGACATCGCATCGCACCAAGCCGAGGCCGCCGTCCTGAGCCGAGTTTTCGAGTGAAGCACCACACTCGTCACCCTTCCGCACGAAGCAGGCCTTGCAAGCCATGAGAGCGGACCCCCATGTTGTGTTGGTTGATGTGGGCGGGACCTTACGCAGGCCTTGTGGCGATCACCAACGGGAGTGCCGGCGCCCTCCAGGTTCTTGCAGACATCTACGACGCCTATTCCATTTCATGCCCCACTGCAGACCTCTGTGCCGTTGCGGGCTACGCAACCGGAGGTATCGGGCCCCGCTCAAGCGGTAGTGGCGCTGCACCAGGGCAGGATCGGTGCTTCGCGAATTCTGGAAGGCGGCACAACGTACCCTGAAGTGGTCTGCACCGCCGCCGAGACGTGCTTGGTTGCGGGATCACCCACCGCCGATAGCGTGACCACCGTATCGATCCCCTGAGTGGATGGGGATGCAGAGAGGCGGTCTGAGCGGCGACGCGATAGCAGCTCAGCTGTATTACGGACTTCCTGCTATACTGCGCCAATGGCAGAGGATCATACGTTCGTCTCCGTGCAGGGCCGAGGCCTTATCGCTATCCCGACGGCCATCAGGCGCCATTTCGGCTTGGACCAGCCCGGAGCGCAGGTCGAGGTCATCGAGCGAGAAGGGGAGATTGTGCTGCGCCCGCACGTCGCCGTGCCGGCCGACCAGGCGTGGTTCTGGACCGAGCGCTGGCAGCAGATGGAACGCGGGGCCGACGACGCCGTCGCTGCGGGGCGCATCACGACCGTTGAAGGTGTCGAGGAACTCCTGGCCGACCTCGATTCGTGAGGTTCGAGCGGACCGAACCGTTCAAGTCCGATTACCAGCGGCGATCCGAGGATGAGCGCGAGAAGTTCCGCACCGCGGCCCGCAATTTGAACGCGGCTTGCAACCACTTCCTCGAGGCCAACGACCCGTTGTCATGGCCGCACAACTTGCGCGTGAAGGCGGTCGTCAACGCCCCGGGCATCTTCGAGATGACCTGGAGCTTCAGCGGGCCTGAGGGCCGAGCCACATGGGAGTGGACCACAGTGATCGACACTGACGGGCGACAGTGGCCGGCAGTGCGCTGGCGCGGGCTGGGAACTCACCGCATCTTCCGCGAACCGTGACCGCCCGACGGCACGTGCTCAGGCGGCCATTCGACCTCTGCCCTCTTAGGCAAAGCTGACTCTCGCCACGAAGGCAGCGGTCACCCGGTGATATCGAATTGGTGGAGCGGAGGGGATTCGAACCCCTGACCTCTGCCGTGCGAGGGCAGCGCTCTCCCAGCTGAGCTACCGCCCCGAGACGTGGGTCACACCGAGGCGTTTCGCAGTATAGAGCCGGTGTCGGCCGTGCTCAGCCGGAGC